>CAZBTH010000007.1:0-51768 GCA_964494885.1 uncultured Gammaproteobacteria bacterium
CTTTAATTGGGGCTTGACATGAGGCTAAATACGGCTATAATCCTCCCTAGGCGTACATGAATGGGTACGCTCGCCCCGCTTCTATCTAGCGGGTCTTTGGTGTTTCCGAAGTATTAATTACCCACAAAAATGACGTCAAAAAATATTCGCCGCAATTTCGGCAAGGAAGAAAAAAACCTGCCTGAAATTAATCTATCTGAAGTACAAACAGAAAGCTGGCAATTATTTTTGGGTGAAGGTATCAAAGAAGAACTAATTCAAGTTTCCCCAATTGACGACTTTACAGGTAAAAATTGGCAACTCTCTCTCGGCGACCACTCCTTGGGCGCTCCCACAGTTTCTCCCATGACTGCTCAGAAAAAAGGAATTACTTATGCATGTCCTTTAAAGATTCGTGCTACCCTTGTAAATAAAAGGACGGGTAAAGAAGTAACTCAGGATGTGTTTTTGGGCGACATTCCCCAAATGACGACTCGTGGTACATTTATTGTTAACGGAATAGAACGCGCGGTTATTAACCAAATTGTAAGATCCTCAGGAGCCTATTTTTCGGGAGAACTCGATCCTTCAAGCGGTAGGGTACTTTATAAGGCGGAGATTAGGCCACTTCATGGTAGCTGGCTTGAGTTTGAAGTTACCAGAGGGGACTTGATTTACGCAAGAATCGACCGTAGAAGAAAAGTTTTAGCTACGGTCTTTTTGAGGGCAATAGGTGTTGAATCTGACCAGGATATTACCAATGCATTTGAAGCGATGGATAAAAACGCCGATCATAGATACATTGCGGCGACGTTAGCTAAAGACTCAACAAAAACCAGAGAAGAGGCCTTGATCGAAGTTTATAGAAAAATGAGACCGGGAGAACCAACGGTTCTGGAAAATGCCGAAACTCTTTTTCAGACATTGTTTACCGATGGAAGAAGGTATGATCTTGGAAAGGTCGGACGATTTAAAATAAATAAACGACTGGGAGTCAATCTTCCAAATGACAAGTCTACTTGGGTTCTTACCAAACAAGACGTGGTGGCGGCTATAAATTATCTTATCGGACTTCAAAACGGAGTAGGGAAACTTGACGATATTGACCATCTGAGTAACCGAAGACTTAGGCGTGTCGGGGAACTTGTTGCAGTGAACGCTTTCCGTGTGGGTCTTTTGAGACTTGAAAGAAGCGTCAAAGAAAAAATGTCTTTGATTTCTCCCGACGACAAACCGCTTCCTGCGAATCTTATCAACGCCAGACCGTTAATCGCATCACTCAATGAATTCTTCAGAAGCAATCAACTTTCAACAATTTTAGATGACACAAATCCCCTGAGCGAAGTGGATAATCTTAGGCGTGTCTCCGTTCTTGGAACTGGAGGAATTAATCGTGAGCGCGCCAGCTTCTCTATTCGTGACGTCAACGCCTCACAATACGGCAGAATCGATCCCGTAAGATCCCCCGAAGGACCAAACATTGGACTTGTCACTTACCTTGCGCTTTATGCGAAGGTAGATGAATTTGGCTTTATTCAGGCCCCTTATAGAAAAGTAGAGAAGGTTGGTAAAAAAGTAAGAGTGACAGATGAAGTTGTGTATCTTACTGCGGACGACGAAGAAGACAAATATATAACTCATTCAGGTGTCAATGTTGATAAAGATGGGTTTATTACAGATAGCAGGGTTCCGTTAAGGTATATGGGCAAGTTTATAGAAGGTGCGGCCGAGTTGGTCGAGTATGTTGACGTCACCCCAAGAGAAGTTGTCGGGGCCTCAGCCTCGCTAATTCCATTCTTGGCAAACGACGAGGGTAACAGGGCTCTTATGGGAAGTAACATGCAATGCCAGAGTGTCCCTTTGGTTAATCCCGAATCTCCAATAGTAGGAACAGGGATGGAAAGAACGATTTCTGAAGGTATGCAAAGAGTCATCAGGGCCAAACACGCCGGTGTTGTTGAATATATTGACGGTGAAAAGGTAGTTGTCAAACTAGACAAAAAGGCCGAAACAGACACAACGGTCGATATTGAAGACACGGAAATTATTGATGGAGGAAAGAAAGAGGTTTACCATTTAACCAAATTCAAACGCACTGCTCACTCTACTGCTTACAATCAAATTGCCCGAGCCGTTCCCGATCAAAGAGTTGAGGTTGGAGATTTGTTGGTTGATGGCCCTGCAAGCCAGGGTGGTGAGTTGGGGTTGGGGCGCAACCTTATTGTTGCTTATGCCAACTTCGGTGGATATGGTTTCGAGGATGCCATTTTAATTTCAGAAAGACTTGTTAAAGATGATCTTTTAACATCAATCCATATTGAGGAGTATGAGGCGGAAGTTGTTGATACAAAACTTGGCCCCGAAGAGATCACAAACGACATCCCTAATGTTTCCGAATCTGAACTGGCCAATCTCGCCGGAGATGGAATAGTAATGATTGGGGCACAAGTGGGGCCAAACGATATTTTGGTCGGGAAAATCGCCCCCAAAGGTGAAACTGAACTAACTTCTGAAGAGAGGCTTCTTAGGGCGATCTTCGGAGAAAAGGCCCGTGAAGTTCGGGACACTTCCCTTCGGGTTCCACACGGAGAAAAAGGAATAGTTGTCGACGTTCAAACTCTCGATCGCGATAAAGGGGACGAACTTGGACCGGGGGTAATACAAAAAGTGATAGTTAGAGTTGCTCAAATCCGAAAGATTACGGTTGGAGATAAGGTCGCCGGACGCCATGGTAACAAAGGAGTTGTTGCCAAAATGATGCCTGTTGCAGACATGCCGCATCTTGAGGACGGAACTCCAGTTGATGTAGTTATTTCTCCTCTCTCCGTTATTTCGCGTATGAATCTTGGGCAGCTGATGGAAACACACCTTGGTTGGGCATTGTACAAAAAAGGTGAAAAGGCAGCTCTTCCAGTTTTTGACAAAATTGGTGGAGATATAATTGCTAAGGAGTTGGAAAGTGCAGGTCTTGCAGTAAACGGTAAATCACGTCTTTATGATGGTAGGACGGGAGAAGCTTTCAAGGAAGATACCGTAGTTGGAATCGGTTACATAATGAAGCTTATCCACATGGTGGAGGACAAAACTCATGCCCGTTCAACCGGTCCATACTCGCTTGTCACACAACAGCCTCTTGGAGGAAAAGCTCAAATGGGAGGCCAAAGACTCGGAGAGATGGAGGTCTGGGCACTTGAAGCGCATCGTGCAAGCCACACATTACAGGAAATGCTTACGATCAAATCTGACGATGTGCTTGGGAGAGCAAAAGCTTTTGAAGCAATAGTTAAGGGGGTAGAAATTCCGGAATCGACCATTCCTGAGTCTTTCAAAGTTCTTGTTCGTGAACTAAATTCTCTGAGTCTTGCAATAGACCCCAAGGGTGTGAGCCTTGTCGCAGTCGCAGAGAGCTCGGATGAGGAAGGTTTGGAGCTTGCAAAGGCGTCTGGGGCTGAGCTGGTAGTAACAGAAGAACTGACCGCAGACAAAGGACCAATGGAAGTTGAGGAGGTTGTAGTTTAAAATCAAACACTTATGGAACAATTAGCCGATCTTAAAAATTTAGCAGATTTCAAAAGTTTATTAATAAGATTTGCGTCGCCTGACGAAATCAGGGCTTGGTCTCGTGGAGAAATTACCAAACCTGAGACTATTAACTATAGAACCCTAAAACCAGAAAAAGATGGACTTTTTGATGAAAGAATTTTTGGTCCAACAAAAGACTGGGAATGTTACTGCGGAAAGTACAAGAGAATCAGATATAAGGGAGTCATCTGCGATAAATGTGGGGTCGAAGTCACTCAATCAAGAGTCAGGCGTGAAAGAATGGGCCATATCACACTGGCTTCTCCTGTTGCTCATGTCTGGTTTTTCAAAGGAGCACCAAGCAAAATCTCACTTCTTTTGGGAGTGGCGCCACGCGGTGTTGAACAAGTAGTCTACTTTGCCAGATATTTAGTTACCGAAGTAGATGAGGCAAAACGAAAAGACGCAATTGCCAATATTGAAAAGGCGAAGGATGCAAGACTAAGCGAAATTGTTGAAGATTTTAAATCAAGACACGACGCTTTAAAAATTGAAGAAAAAGAGGCTAAAGAAAAGATTGCAAACAAAATTAAAGATAAAGAACAGGCATCCTTAGCTATCTCTGAAGTCGAACTTAATCTTCGCAAAAAAGAGGCTGCAATCAGCGAAGAGGAAAGAGGAACTGTAACAAAAACAGAACAGCTCTTTAACGATCTCTCATCTGTTATAAAAGGGCTGAAGACCTTGAGTATTTTGAGCGAAGAAGAATATGACGAGCTTTATGCCCACGACGCTTCCGAATTTTTCACCGCCAAGATGGGAGCGGACGCAGTTCTTTCCGCAATTGAAAAAATCAATTTGGAAGAAATAACGAAAACGCTTCGTGAAGAAATAAATCTAATCAAAAGCGGCAGTTCAAAATATGTAAAATTAGTTAAGAGGCTCAAACTTGTTGAAGGACTAAGACGAGCTAAAGTTAATCCGTCATGGATGGTTCTTAAAGTTTTACCGGTTCTTCCTCCCGACCTTCGTCCTATGGTTCAGCTTTCCGGTGGGCGCTTTGCGACAAGCGATTTGAATGATCTTTACAGAAGGGTGATTAACAGGAACAACAGACTTAAGCATTTAATTGGACTTGGAGCTCCGGAAATTATTTTAAGAAATGAAAAAAGAATGCTTCAGGAAGCGGTCGATTCGTTGATTGATGCTTCTCAGAGGAAAGCTACCAGGAAATCCCGTGGCAGACAACCCTTGAGGAGTTTGAGCGACATGCTTCGTGGAAAACAAGGAAGATTCAGACAAAATCTTTTGGGTAAGCGTGTTGATTATTCAGGCCGAAGTGTTGTTATTGTAGGCCCAGAACTTAAACTTACCCAGTGTGGACTTCCCAAAGATATGGCTCTTGAGATGTTCAAACCTTTCGTTTTGCGCGAGATGATCGCAAGGGGAATTGCCCCCAACGTTAAAAGTGCTAAGAATATGCTTGATAGGCGTCCTCCCGAGGTTTTTGATATTTTGGAAGAGATCACCAAGAATCACCCGGTTCTTCTAAATCGTGCTCCCACGTTGCACAAACTTTCTATCCAGGCCTTTTATCCGGTTCTTATTGAGGGAAGTGCTATAAGACTTCACCCCGCAGTCTGCGCAGGATTTAATGCTGACTTTGACGGAGACCAAATGGCTGTTCACGTTCCTTTGAGCGAAAAAGCAATCGAAGAGGCCAGGACTCTTATGCTTCCATCCAATAATCTTTTGCGCCCCTCAGATGGCTCTCCTGTAGCAACTCCTTCAAGCAAGGAAATTGCTTTAGGTGCTTACTATCTGACAAGTTTGGATGATAGGATTCCTGCACTTAATACGATTTTTGCCGACAAAGACGAAGCAATTTATGCTTATCAGGCTGGAGTCGTAGAAGTAAGGCAAAAGATTACAGTCAGAATTGGCGATAAAATGATTGACACCACTCCGGGAAGACTTCTTTTTAACGAAGTTCTCCCTGAGAATTTCGAGTTCTTTAACGAGGCCGCAACTTCATCTGCGATCAAAAGTCTTTTTGTGAAAGCTTATGCAATAGTTTCCAAAGAACGCGTGGTACAAATGGTTGACGATATTAAAGACTTAGGATTTTTTGGAGGAACAATTTCCGGAATTTCATTCGGTATATTTGATGCCAAAGTTTATCCAGGCAAAGCAAAGGTATTAGAGGCAGCCGATGCACGAGTTTCCGAGATTGAAGACAACTTTGCCGGAGGTCTTATTACAGCAGAGGAAAAGAGGCGTTTGACACAGGAGGTTTGGATAGAAACCTCGGAGGACTTGGCTGATAAAACATGGGCACTTTTGGAACCAACAAACCCAATACGTGTTGTAATTGATGCCAAAGTCGGACGCGCCTCCCGTGATCAGGTTAAGCAGCTTGCAGCTATCAGAGGTTTGGTTGTTGACCCGCTTGGGAAAATTGTTGATCTTCCGATTAAATCTAACTTTAGAGAAGGGCTTTCTATTTTCGAATACGTTACATCATCCCGTGGATCCAGAAAGGGGTTAACAGACACAGCTATTAAAACGGCCGATGCAGGGTACTTAACAAGACGTCTGGTTGATGTTGCTCACGACGTTTTGGTTAGACTTGAGGACTGTGGAGCTAAAGACGGCTATACGATAATGAAGGATGTGCGTACACAGGCTTTTTACGCCAGAATTTTGGGAAGAATTGCGGCTAAAGATATTTTAGGTAAAAACGGTAAAACTGTATTGGTAGCGGCTGGTGACTTAATCGACGAGGTACAAGCCAAAAAAATTGATGAAGATGGAGTTTCCATGGTCGAAGTCAGGTCGGCGCTTACTTGCAAGGCCAGATATGGAATTTGTCAGAAATGTTATGGTTGGGATCTTAGCACCAAAAAGATCGTCGATATCGGTATGCCGGTTGGAGTGATTGCGGCTCAATCTATCGGAGAGCCAGGAACCCAACTTACACTTCGTACTAAACACGCAGCCGGAGTTGTGGGAGTCGACGTCACCCAAGGACTTCCAAGGGTAGAAGAATTGGTTGAATCCCGTATTCCTAAAGTTGTTTCTGCCCTATCCGAAATCAACGGAAAAGTTCGTGTCGGAGAAAGCGAAGAGGGTTGGAAAGTTACAATTACCTCAAAAGGCACACCTAAAGAAGAAAAGGAATATATTATCCCCAAGACCTTGCAACTTGCAGTTGAAGACGGTCAACTGATTGAAGCAGGTGCTGCTCTTGCCAAGGGACCTTTGGATATTAAAGACATTCTTTCTATCAGGGGGCTTAGGGCAGCTCAGGAATATTTGGTTCACGAAATTCAGAAAGTTTATGAATCTCAGGGGATTCCTATAAACGACAAGCATTTTGAAGTGATTGTCAGAAAAATGAGTGACGAGGTTAGGATTGTAACAACCGGCAACACTCCGTTCCTTCCGGGAGAACTAACAAGTAGGGCCTCATTTGAAGAAGAAAATGAGAAAGTTTTAGCTGCCGGAGGGGAACCTTCAAGCGCTCAGCAAGTAGTCTTGGGAATAACCCGCCGCGCTCTTTATACCGAAAGCTGGTTGTCAGCGGCATCTTTCGAGCAGACCACAGATGTTTTGACCGAGGCCTCACTTTTGGGACGCGAAGACAAACTAGTAGGGCTTAAAGAGAATGTTATAATCGGGAGATTGATTCCGGTAAGTGTAGAACGGGCAATGATGTCACAAAATAATTAATATGCCGACGATTAATCAATTGACAAGGAAGGGAAGGAAAAGGAACATCAAGAAAGTTAAGACGACTTCTCTTAAGAGATGGTTTAACGCAAAAGACAGAACTTTCAAAGAAACTCCGTCATCTTTTAAAAGAGGGGTTGTTTTGGCAGTCCGCACAATGACTCCCAGGAAACCTAACTCGGCTCTTCGCAAGGTGGCTAGGGTCCGTCTTTCCAACAAACAAGAAATCACGGCCTACATTCCTGGAGAAGGACATGAGCTTGCGGAGCACTCAATTGTTTTGGTCCGCGGCGGTCGTGTAAAAGATTTAGGAGGAGTAAAATATCACATTGTTCGCGGCAAGTTTGATACAACCGGAGTATCGGGACGCCTTACAGGCAGAAGTAAATATGGCGCCAAGAAAAGCGGACAGGTTAAAATAGGAGCAAAACCGGCACCGGCAGCTTAATTAATAACGTATGGCAAGAAAAGGACAAATCAAAATTAAAGTAGCAGACGTTGACCCGATTTACGGGAGTAGGCTCGTGACAAAATTAATAAACAGGAGTATGAAGGATGGTAAAAAATCCGTTTCCCGTAGAGAAGTTTACGAGGCATTGGAGCTTATTAAAGAAAAATCTGGTGAAGACCCCGTCATGATTTTTGACAGGGCAATGGAAAATATCAAACCGACAATGGAAGTTCGTCCACGTCGTGTCGGAGGTGCAGCCTACCAAGTACCCCAGCAAGTCCGCGGTCCAAGACGAGAATCATTAGGAATTAGGTGGCTTGTAGCCGCCGCAAATTCCAAGTCAAATACAGAATTTCACACCTATGCGGAAAAGTTGGCATCAGAAATCATAGATGCCGCTAAAGGTGAGGGAGTTTCTGTCAAAAAGAGAACCGATGTAGAAAAAGTGGCGGAAAGTAATAAAGCATTCGCGCACTTCAGATGGTAGCCCTATAGTGTTTATATTCTTGTTATTGACTTCGTATTTTCTTCGGTATAAATTTAATTAATGTCCACAGTTTTGAACAATATAAACTCTTGTTGTCAGTGTGGAAAAACAACTTCAGTTAAACGAATGTTTTGCTCGAGAGAATGCAAATCTCTAAGTCAAATCAAGAGAATTACCCTGTCTTGTTTGGGGTGTGGTATAAATTTTCAAATAAAACCATATCTTAAAAGGCCGGCAAATTTTTGTTCATTAAAATGTTACCGTGATATAACAAGAAAAAAAGAATTAAGATTATGCAATATTTGTGGTAAGGAATTTTCTGCGACTGGGAGTCAAATAAGGGGAGGTTATGGAATTTATTGCAGTCGAGAATGTCAGCATTCAACTTATCCTAAACAAATAAGAAAAGTTTGTCCAAAATGTAATAAAGTCTATTTTGTTCCGCCTTCATGGTCATTAACGAGAAACTTTTGTAGTAAAAAATGTCAAAACGATTCAATGCGTGATTATGTTACTAGTGTATGTAAAAAATGCAGTAAATCATTTGAATTACCCAAAGGGGATTTGGAAAGGGGCAGAGGTAATTTTTGTACATATAGATGTTATTTGACTTACCGCGGCCCATCAATCTTGGAAGAGAAAATGGAAAAAGCCTTAAATTTAGCAAATATTAAATACGAGCGAGAAATTAAATTCAAAAGATTCCACGTCGATTTTCTTTTAAGTGATTTGAAAACTGTAATTGAGTGTGACGGTGAATATTGGCATTTGATGCCTAAAATTCAAGAAAGAGACAAAAGAAAAGACAAACTTCTTAATAGTTTAGGATATAAAGTTATTAGGGTTTCCGGCCAAGAAATTGACAGTCTTTCCGTGAAAAAACTTTTAACTAAAATTGTAAACGCGCCCCATTTTTCAAGCCATTGATTTTTGCAGAGAGAGAGTAATATAGTGAGTATGGAACAACATGAGGTGTTAAGTGGGACAAGAACGAGGTTGGGAGATATTTTGGCACAAAACCAAGACACAACCAGGAGATTGTTAGAAGAAAAATCAGCCGAAGAAAAATCAGAAAACGATCGTCAGGACGCCTTGGACCAAAAAGTAGCAGAGCTTTTATCAAATAAGGATTTGATTGATTTTCTTCATGCCCGAGGTGAAGAATTAGCCCTATCCGATAAAGATCAGGTAGATATTACAATTAATGGTAGTGGAGAATTAAATGTTCGAGACAGAAGGCCGAATAATCTGATTAGTGTTAAATACGAAATAAAAGATGGTTCTGTTCGTTGTATATACTCTGGAGATTTATTTATCAAAGAGGGTGACGAGCTTCGGCAGGATCTGGGATCTAATAAGTACAAAGATTTGACTGCCGAGATGTTGAATGAGTCGGTAGAAGTCGGAGTAAAAGAAATTGCCGGTAGGACTGCGTAAAATCTCAGATTGAATTAATTCTTCTCTCCTGTTAAAATCACACTTGTTAAAGACAGTCTCATAGAGTGAAAGAGTATAAGAGTTTAAGTTTCTTCTACTCTCCCGCTCTTAAACTCTATCTAACTATTCAAAATGGCTGAGGTTGCGAAGAAAAAAGCGGCGATAGTAACAACTGCGACAAAAGATCGCAATGTTTCCTATGAAAAAATCAGGAATATCGGCATTATTGCCCACATCGATGCCGGCAAAACTACAACCACAGAAAGACTTCTTTTCGAAACAGGCAGGACTTACAAACAAGGCTCAGTTGATGATGGAACAACAGTAACGGACTGGATGGCTCAGGAACGCGAACGCGGAATCACAATCGTTTCTGCAGCAATTACCGCCTTTTGGGATCTCAAAACCACCTCTTCAGTCGAAGCTGGGCATTACCGTATAAATTTAATCGATACACCTGGTCACATTGATTTTACAGCCGAGGTCGAACGTTCTCTCCGTGTTTTGGACGGCGCTTTAATGGTTTTTGATGGTAGGACCGGGGTAGAATCCCAATCCGAAACAGTTTGGAGACAAGCTGATAAGTACAATGTACCTAGAATTTGTGTCTTAAATAAACTGAATTTGATCGGGGCTGATTTTGAAGCATCTATAAAATCTATCAGGGAAAGACTAAAGGCTAACGCTTCACCTGTAACCATTCCTATCGGGCAGGAACACGAACATAGAGGAGTTGTTAGTCTTATTTCAATGAAAGCCTTAACTTTTAAAGCCATTGAGGATCACGTGTTGACCGAGGAAGAAATTCCGGCGGAACTTCTTGATATGGCCAAAAAATATAGAGCTGAACTTATAGAAAAAGTTTCCGAATTCGACGACGAGGCTCTGAATCTGTTTTTGGAGGGCAAAGAGCCGGATGAAAACATTCTCAAAAGAGCTATCAGAAAAGGTGTAATTTCCGGTAAATTCTTCCCGGTTTTTGGGGGGGACAATAGAACCGCCGAGAGCCAACTTCTTCTCAATGGTGTAGTTGAATACCTGCCTTCCCCAATCGACCTTCCGCCCGTCGCCGGAAATAACCCTAAAACGGGTGAAGAGGAAAAGAGAGAAAGAAGAAACGAAGCTCCGATGAGCGCTTTGGCTTTCAAGGTTATGACCGACCCGCACGTAGGCCGCCTTGTCTACATGAGGGTCTATTCAGGCTCAATTAAGTCGGGACAGGAAGTTTACAACTCAACCAAACAGAAGTATGAAAGAATCGGCAAGTTGGTTTTGCTTCACGCAGATCAGCGTGAGCTTATCGAAGAGGCTTTTGCGGGAGAAATTGTGGCTGTTGTAGGAGTGAAGGAAACCTCCACAGGGGACACCGTTTGTGATTCAGCTCATCCAATAGTGCTGGAGTCAATCAGCTTCCCCGAGCCTGTTATTTCATTAGCCATTGAGCCTGCGACCAAAAGTGACCAGGAAAAGATGGGTAATGCCCTAAGCAAGCTTTCGGACGAAGACCCAACCTTTAGAATTAAATCAAATCCCGAAACCGGACAAACCATTATTTCGGGAATGGGAGAACTACAACTTGAAGTGCTCGTAGACCGCATGAAGCGCGAATTTAACGTCGAAGCGACCACGGGGGCACCTCAGGTGGCCTACAAAGAAACCATTAAGAAAATAGGCGAGGGTGAAGGCAAGTACATCAGACAAACCGGAGGCCGTGGGCAATACGGACACTGTTTGCTTAGACTTGAGCCTCTTGGTCGCGGGGAAGGGTTTGAATTTAAGAGTGAAATCAAGGGAGGCGCAATTCCTCTGGAATATATTGGCCCGATTGAAAAAGGTGTTAAAGAAAAGATGGAAAATGGCGTTATGGCTGGCTTCCCTATGGTGGACATGAGGGTAGTGGTATTTGACGGAAGTTTCCACGATGTTGACTCCTCAGAAATGTCATTTAAGATCGCAGGCTCAATGGCTTTGGAAGACGCTTTTAAGCATTCCGATCCGGCACTTCTTGAGCCCATCATGAAGATTGAGGTCTTTACACCGGGTGAATATATGGGAGACGTTATCGGAGATCTTTCCAGTAAACGTGCTCAAATTTCAGGAAGTGAAGAAAAAGCCGGAGAAACCGTGATTTATGGCATGGTTCCTCTTTCAGAACTTTCGGGTTATGCCACAAAACTAAGGTCCTTAACTCAAGGCCGCGCCAGGGCTTATGTTGAGCCTTCCCACTACGATGAAGTTCCGAGTCATATCACAGCCCAGATTGTAGCTAAAGCAGGCAAAGTGGTAATGGCAAGAGGGTAAAGGTGTATTTGGGTGTTGACACCCCCATTTAGCCTCGGATATAATTACAACTTGTTAGAGGGCAAATTGCCCTTGTCTCTTTGAGCGCAGAGTGTTAAACTAACTGCTAGTTGCTAATTTCTAATCACTAAAGTCATGGCAGACGCAAAACAACATTACGATAGAACAAAACCACATGTAAACATCGGTACTATTGGTCACGTTGATCACGGTAAAACTACACTTACTTCAGCCATCACTATGGTTCTTGCCAAGCAAGGTTTAGCCAAGGCTAAGAAATATGAAGATATCGATTCGGCTCCGGAAGAAAAAGAAAGAGGAGTTACTATCAATCTTTCTCACCAAGAATACGAAACAAAGAAAAGACATTATGCTCACATCGATGCTCCGGGCCATGCTGACTACATCAAGAACATGATTACCGGTGCGGCTCAAATGGACGGCGCTATTTTGGTTGTTTCGGCAGCCGATGGTCCCATGCCTCAAACTCGTGAGCATGTTATTTTAGCCAGACAGGTCAATGTTCCGGCCTTGGTGGTTTTTCTTAACAAGTGCGACACGGTGGATGACCCTGAAATTATCGATTTGGTCGAGGCAGATGTCCGCGAGCTTCTTAAAAAATACGAATACCCCGGAGATGAAGTTCCTGTAATCCGCGGAAGCGCTCTTAAGGCAGTTGAGGGTGATGCTGAAGCAGAAAAGAAAATTCAGGAATTAATGGATGCGGTCGATAACTACATCCCCGACCCAGTGAGACAAACAGACAGGCCGTTCCTTATGCCTGTCGAGGATGTATTTACAATTTCAGGTCGTGGAACAGTTGTTACGGGACGTGTTGAGCGCGGAATTATCAAAGTTAACGAAGAAATCGAAATAATCGGACTTAAAGATACCCAAAAGTCAGTTGTAACAGGTCTTGAGATGTTTAGAAAGACTCTTGACGATGCCCAGGCAGGGGACAATGTAGGGATACTCCTTCGCGGAGTTGAAAAAGATCAAGTTGAGCGCGGTCAGGTTCTTGCCAAATCGGGTAGTGTTACACCCCACACCGAGTTTGATGCAGAAGTTTACATTCTTTCCAAAGAAGAGGGCGGACGCCACACTCCTTTCTTTACAGGCTACAAGCCTCAGTTCTACATCCGTACAGCAGACGTTACAGGTGAGGCCACTCTTCCCGAAGGAATCGAAATGGTTATGCCTGGTGACAACGCCAAAATGCACGTCAAGCTTATCCAACCCGTAGCTGTCGAAGATGGTCTTAGATTTGCAATTCGTGAAGGTGGCCACACAGTTGGTGCCGGAGTTGTTACAAAAGTTACAGCATAAGCGTAAATATAAGTAATTAGCACATTCGTATGGCAACAGGAAGACTAAGGGTAAAACTCAAAAGTTATGACCACAGGGTCTTAGATGAGGCGGCTTCAAAAATTATTGATACCGCTCTTGCTACTGGTGCCAAAATTGTAGGTCCCATTCCTCTCCCCACAGATAGGTCCATGATGGCCATTAAAGAGTCTCCTTTTACGGATAAAGATGCTCAAGAGCACTACGAAGTTTTAACCCACAAACGCCTAATCGATATAATTGACCCATCCCCGCGTACAGTTGATTCTCTTGGTAACTTAGATTTGCCGGCCGGTGTTTCAATCGAAATCAAAATGTAGGCCCCATAGTCTTGACTTCTGGCCTCATTTGTGTTATCATTCCCCAACTTACATTCTGTAAGTATCTTGCACTTTGGAGGCATAAATGATTTCTCTTGTTCCTACCAATAACGCCAGGGCATTAGAGGTTCGCAAATTCGAGTGGGGTCGTATTATTGAACTGAAAGCCATTTTTGGCAACGGCCTCGAGACAAAGGTGCGCATTCCTTTAAAGGATTTGCAAACTTGTTTGCTGTTGCACTCTGGTGATTTCAAGGATTTCGAAGGTGGTTTACAACGAGCACACAGGTTGAACAGAACCGAAATGCGGCTTTTCTTTGTTCCCAATGACCATTGTGACCTCGTGGTTGTGAAGATTGCCGATCTTTCCGCCTCGTTGAATCCAAATTGAAGTTCAGATTGATGCAAGGAGTAAAGATGGTACTTAGACTTGTTCTTTTTGAAAGTTCGATTTCCGGATCACCGAGGAAAGTAGATGTCGAAAAGGAGTTTCCGCTACTTCCTCAGCCGGGATTCATAATTGAGCACGATGGTGATTACTATTTAGTTAATGATGTGGTTCTTGTCTTGGGGAAATCTCCCATTGTGGTTGGTTTTCCAACAGACAACCCACTCGAGTAACTGAAATTAGCAGGTTTAGCCCTGAACAACAAGAAACACGTTCAGGGCTATTTTTTTGGTAAAACTTTACTTACCCCAAACCTATAGTGGATTATTTTCTCTAATTGTGATATTCTCCCCATGCTAGAAAAGCAGTTTGAGTAATTTCAATTTCACAAGCACATTTTCATATCAGAATAGGAGATAGATATGGCTCTAACCCCAAGGATTATAGCAACCGGAAGTGGAGATGTTGTCTATTTAGATACAACTTTCTCTCTTCTTGGATTTGAAGAGAAATTGTTGGAAAAGATAGGCAAGATCGAGGGAATCGACTCCGAGTATCCCTCAACTGTCGCCAAAAATAGACTGACAGCTTACAAACTCGCAGCTGCCTTTTGGATCGAGGATGGGATCTTGAATGACATTTTCAGGATGGTCGAAGGTGTCACAGGGGTTCGTCCTGAGATTGTTAACAAGGTTTCCGATGGGGTAGATTCGTAATGAATCTTTAATTTTCAGCTGGGAAAATCCGGTCAAAAGGTCGAGCTGAAGAGCTAATAACTGACCCGATAGAAACACAAGGCTGTAGCCCTGAACAACAAGTAATACGTTCAGGGCTATTTTTTTGTCCTTCGACTTCGCTCAGGATCTTTGAGACGCTGAGCCTGGTTGACGATCCTCTCAGGATGATATATAATTCCCCTCATAACATGGAAGTGGTTATACTAACAGTCAACCACGATCGATAGTCTTCAGAGGATGCTTTATTAGCCCCTCTTGGGGCATTCGAATTGTTTAATGGCCCTTAAACGACTGATCGGAGTCGAATGGGATTCACAACAGCGAAATGATTAATACAATACTAGGTTCAAAAGGAGTAAATTCTCAAACCTTTGTAGGAGGGTTTAGGATTCCCGTTACAAAGGTAATTGCGGGTCCTTGTGTCGTGACTCAAATTAAGCACAAAGATCGCGACGGCTATTGGGCAGTTCAGCTCGGATTCGCTACAAAAAGATCAAAAAATACTTCAAAACCACTTCAAGGACACCTCAATAAAAATCAAAAATCAAATATCAAAAATCAAAATTATCCTAGGTACCTAAGAGAGGTTAGGACAGATAAAGAGCCGGAATATAAAGTCGGGGACACGGTAAACGCCTCCGACATTTTTCATCCCGGGGACATAGTTTCTGTTATGGGTGTAAGTAAAGGTAAAGGTTTTGCTGGGGTGGTTAAGAGGCATGGATTTCACGGAGGCCCAAGAACACACGGACAATCTGACCGCGAACGCGCCCCCGGGTCAATTGGTCAAACCACAACCCCGGGACGGGTTTACAGAGGCAAAAGAATGGCAGGAAGAATGGGGGGCGAGCAAGTGACGGTAGAAAATCTTCATATAATCGCCATTAATGCCGATACAAATGAGTTGGAAATCTCAGGTCAAATCCCCGGAACGATTGGAACTCTCATAACCATAAATAAGATCAAGTCAGGAAGTCTTAAAGAACTTGAACATGAAGTAGTGGCGCAGATGGTCGAGGGCGAAGGAGAGGCTCCAGCCTCTGCCGAGGAGGCTACGGAAGGCAAGCCGGCGGACCAAGGGAAGCCAACAGAAGCACCAGTTGATCAAGGAGGGGCTAAGTAAGAAAGAAGATCCTGAAATGAATTCAGGATGACACATATGGCAAAAATAGATTTATACACAATTAAAGGAGTTAAAAGCGGGGATCTAACCCTTCCCAAATCTTTTGATGAGGAAATAAATATGAATACACTCGCCCAGGCCCTTAGGATTTATGAAGAGCGGGCCCATCCGGGACTAAGAAATACTAAAACAAGATCCGAGGTAAACAGGACAACCAAAAAAGTTTATAAACAAAAAGGAACAGGTGGAGCTAGGCACGGTTCGAGGCGCGCCAACTTATTTGTCGGAGGTGGAGTTGTCTTCGGGCCACGTCCTGAGCGCCGCATGTTAAATATTTCTGACAAGCTCAAAATTAAGGCAAAATTAATGGCCTTTGCATATAAATTGGACAAAAAAGAAATAGTTGCAGTAACCGGCCTTTCCAAAGTTACAAAAACAAAAGAACCGGCAGGATTTTTAACCAAGTTGGGAACAGAACTCGCGGCAAAGAGATTTACTTTTGTTCTTTCAGAAGGAGCAGCCTCGGCAAACAAATTTGTACGGAACTTGAAGGATGCAAACTTTGTTTCTTATAAAGATATCAACGCTCTAGACATCTATTACGGTGGGACAATAATTATGGACGAAGGGATATTCGGGGGTGAAAATTCAAAAATTAAAGATCAAAAATCAAAAATGCAAGTCAAAAATAAAAAAAATATCAAAAATAACAGAGAAAGGAGCCAAAAAAACTAGTGCCTAATGCCTAGTTTCTAGCGACTAATTAATATGATAACACCTGTTTTTACAGAAAAAAGTTTAAAATTAGCAAAAGAAGGTAAATATACTTTTTGGGTTAATGTTAAACAAGATAAAATGTCTCTTAAGGCTTTGATTGCCAAACTTTTTGGAGTACACGTAATTGATATCAAGACGGTCACGACCTCGGGGGAAACCAAAAAGAATAATCGGGGAGTGAAAGTTACAACCTTGAGAGGTAAAAAGGCAATAGTTACCCTAAAAGAAGGTGAAAAAATAGATTTATTTGAAGAGAGTAAGTCCCGGTGAGATAGCCCTTGGCATCTCACGGGACCCCGTTAGATGCTTTTGAAGCTATCTAACTGGGGAAATAAGAAATGAAAAGACTAAAATCAATATTACAAAAAAGATCGGGACGGGCTCACGGTAAAGTCGTGGTCAGGCACCAGGGTGGAGGCGAAAAGCGTTTTATGCGTGAAGTGGATTTTAAAAGATCAAAATTGGATGTTTGGGGAAAAGTGGAGGGAATCGAATACGATCCGAATAGAAACGCATTTCTCGCAGTAATTTTGTATACAGACGGAGTTAGGAATTATATTTTGGCCCCCGTTGGACTTAAAATTGGTGATAAAATAATCGCTTCGGAAGCGGCTCCCGTTACGCCAGGAAACGCTCTTCCCTTGAAGAATATTCCGGTCGGAGCATTGGTGCACAATATTGAAATTACCAGAGGCAAAGGTGGGCAAATTGTCAAAAGCGCCGGAAATGCCGCTACGATTTTCGGAAAAGAGGAGGCTTGGGTTTTAGTTAAGCTTCCCTCAGGGGAGATTAGGAGGTTTGGTCCCGAGTGCTTTGCGAGTATAGGGCAAATAGGTAATGAGGATGCCAAAAACGAGATTTTGCACAAAGCCGGGAGGGTGCGCCATATGGGAATTAGACCAAGCGTCCGAGGAGTTGCAATGAATCCCGATTCTCATCCCCATGGAGGTGGAGAGGGAAGGAGTGGAATTGGTATGAAACATCCAAAGACTGTTTACGGTAGAAGCGCGGTGGGCAAGACCCGCAACAAGAAAAAGTATTCTAATCATATGATAGTTCAAAGAAAAGGAGGCAAGTCGCTCTTAGGCTGATATGTCAAGAAGTTCTAAAAAGGGGCCGTTTATCGACCCGATACTAGTCAAAAAAGTGGAGAGCGGAAAAGGGGCAAAGGAGACCCCGATAAAAACGTGGTCAAGGAAGTGTCGGATTGCCCCGACATTTATTGGCAAGTATTTCCAAGTTCACAACGGACATGTGTTTATCGATGTTTTTGTAACGGAAGATATGGTTGGGCACGCACTGGGTGAATTTGCGCCCACAAGAACATTCAGGGGACACGGGGAGATTGTAAAGAGAACACTGGAGAAGACATAAGGCAGATTCTGAAATGAATTCAGGATAAAAAAATGGAAAAAACATATACATCAACACAAAAATATTTGATTATGAGTCCGAGGAAAATAAGACTTGTGACCGACCTGATCAAAAAACTTAAGCCGGTTGATGCCGTGGCCCGCCTTCCATTTGTACAAAAGAGAGCTGGAGAAGTGGTTGCAAAAGTAATTAAAAGCGCAATAGCTGATGCTAAAAACCAAGGAGCCAGTGACCTCGACTTGATTTTTAAAGAGATCCAAGTCGGAGAGGGGCCAAGACTTAAAAGAGGGCGCGCAGCAAGCCGTGGAAGGTGGCACCCAGTTAAAAAGAGAATGAGCCACATCAGAGTCGTACTTACGACTCTTCCAAATAAAAAATTAAAAATAAAAAATGAAAAAGTTAAACAGAGCGAAGAAGGAAAAGTGAAAAGTGAAGAAACAAAAGAAAGGAGGAATCCGCCTACGCTGAAAGCTACGGCGAGACAAAGTGGGACAAAAAGTTAACCCAATCGGTATCAGGATCGGTACGTTTCTACCTTGGAAATCAAGGTGGTTTGCCGACGACGGTTTATTTAAAGATTTCCTGTTGGAAGACATAAAGATCCGTAAGGGCCTTATGGGAAAACTCAAACTTGCAGGAATTACAGAAGTTGAGATAGAAAGACTTCCAAAAAGTATGGCGGTTACAATTACAGTAAGTAGGCCGGGGGTAGTGATAGGCCGCGGGGGGACCGGCATTGAAGATGTCAAAAAATATATTTTAGGGGCAGTAAACGAAGTGCGTAGCAAAAAAGTAAAAGATTTAAAAATTGACATCAGAATTAACGAGGTAAAAAATCCCGAACTTTCGGCACATTTGGTTGCAGGAAGAATTGCCGGAGAGCTGGAGCGCAGGATTCCCCATAGGAGGGTTGTCCAAAAGGCACTGGAGAGAGTCATGGCATCGGGGGCTCTTGGGGCAAAGGTGGTTTTAGCCGGGCGTATCAACGGAATTGAGATTTCTAGGGTAGAAAAGTTTCATATGGGGAGTGTCCCGGCCCAAACTCTAAGAGAAAGTATTGATTATTCTCAAGTCCCGGCTCTTTTGAAGAGAGGTTACGTAGGGGTAAAAGTGTGGATACACAAAAAGCAAGAGTAGAAGGGTAGAAGAGCTGGAGAGTAGAAGTATTAAACTAATAAAATGTTACAACCAAAAAGAAGAAAATTTATAAAAGATTTTAGAGGCCGAAGACGCGGACTGGCAACTCGTGGTAGTGAAATTTCATTTGGGGATTTTGCCATGAAAGCTCAGGAAGTGGCTTGGGTGACCAGCGCGCAAATCGAAGCAGCAAGGCGTACAATAACACACAATCTTAAAAAAGGCGGAAGAGTTTGGGTCAGGGTCTTTCCGGATAAGCCCATTACAAGTAGGCCGGCCGGAAAAAGAATGGGAGGAGGAAAAGGAGACATTTCAACTTATGTAGCGGTAGTCAAACCGGGAATGATTCTTTTTGAAGTGGCAGGGGCTGCCGAGCTTATCGTCCGCGAAGCCATGAGAAGAGCATCGGCAAAATTACCAATTGATGTGAAGATTATGAGTCGAACGGAGTGAGATCCTGAAGCAAGTTCAGGACAATAAAATATGAAAAGAAAAGAATTTACAGGTTTAAGAAATAAGACAATCAAAGATTTGGAGAAGCTTGTCAGAGAGAAAAAAGAAGAATCTCTCAAGAAAAAAATGGAGGGAGTTTCGGGTAAAGACAAAAATCTAAAGGGTTACAGAAACCTTAGACGCGAAATTGCCCAGGCCCTAACTTTAATTAAAGAGAAACAGATAATCGAAGAACTAAAAAGTAAAAGTGAAGAAGTAAAAACTAAATAAACCATGAAGATATTTACAGGTAAAGTAATTGCGACAAAGATGGCCAAAACCGCAACGGTCGCCGTGGAGCGTGTCGTTATCCATCCGTTGTACAAGAAAAGACTAATGAGAGATACAAAATATCAAGTTCATGACGAGAGCGGGGCAAAAATCGGAGACATTGTTAAATTTGCGGCAAGTAAACCATATTCAAAGTCGAAGAAATGGAAAGTTTTGGAAGTGGTTAATCGGAAAGGAGAAGCTAGTAGCTAGATTCTAGTAACTAGTGACTAAAGTATGGTTCAATTACGTACAATGTTAGTTTCGGCAGATAATAGCGGGGCCAAAAGACTTATGATTATTGGAGTTCCAGGTAGAGTCGGCATATTTGCGACTCTTGGAGATGTTGTCCTTTGCGTAGTCAAGGGGGCGGAGGCGGCAGGGGTTGTCACCGACCATGAAAAGGTAAGAGTTTTGGTAGTGCGTACACGAAAAGAAGTTGGTAGAAGTGACGGAACATACATCCGCTTTGACGATAATGCGGGGGTTGTAATTGATAAGCAGGGTCTTCCCAGAGGAACAAGAATTTTAGGTCCGGTTGCTAGAGAAATAAAAGATGCCGGATACAATAAGATTGCGTCTTTGGCCAGGGAGGTCATTTAAATATGTTGAAATTTAAAAAAGGAGATACAGTCAAAATAACAGCGGGTAAAGATAAAGGAAGAGAGGGGAAAATTGAGAAAATTATTCCCTCCGAATCTAAAGCTTTAATTCCCGAGATTAACCTTTACAAAAAACATGTAAAAGGATTTGGAGACGTAAAGGGAGGGGTTTACCCACTTCCACGCCCCATGAGTTTTGCAAAGTTTGCCTTAATTTGTCCGAAATGTAAAAAAGTAACACGAGTTGGGTTCAAGTTTGCGGGAGACGAAAAAAACAGGATTTGCAGGAAGTGCGGAAAAGAGACTGACAATAAGTAAGGAATGAGATCCTGAAATAAATTCAGGATGACACATATGAATAAACAAAGATTACAGGAAAAATTTGAAAAAGAGGTAAAGCCTGTATTGGCTAAAGAATTTGGCATAAATAATTCCATGGCAGTCCCCACAATTAAGAAGATTGTTATCAATATGGGAGTGGGGGAAGCTGCCAAAAACCAAGCTTTAATGGACGGGCTAAGGCGGGATATTGCCGCCATTTCCGGCCAATTTCCTTCGGTGAGGAATGCAAAGGTCTCTATTGCGAGCTTTTCGCTTCGCGCAGGGATGCCGGTTGGTTTATCCGTAACTTTGAGGTGAAACAGAATGTATTCATTTTTAGATAGACTTACGTCAATTGTTCTTCCGCGTCTCAGAGATTTTAGGGGCACATCTCTCAAATCGTTTGATAGGTCCGGCAATTACACTCTGGGATTTACTGAGCACACGGTTTTTCCCGAGATCGATCCGGCAAAAAGCGCCGCCCCTCACGGGCTTGAAGTGACAGTCGTGATATCAGGTAGCAACGTGGTACAATCCAAAAGACTTTTGGAACTGCTAGGGATGCCGTTCACAAAAGAGTAGAAGAGTAAAAGAGCTGGAGAGTATAAGTAAAATAACTAATATGAGCACAACTGCAAAAGAAGTAAGAGAAACAAAAAAATTGAAGTTTAAAGTCAGGTACCGAAACAGATGTAAAATCTGCGGGAGGTCACGTGGCTATATACGTAAGTTCGGAATTTGCAGACTTTGTTTTAGGGAGCATGCCTTGAAAGGTGAGATCCCCGGTGTTAGAAAGGCGAGCTGGTAATTATGAAAAAAACAAAAAATAGAGTTACAAATTATTCGGTAGGAGACTTTTTGATCAAAGTTAAAAATGCCGCTATGGCCAAAAATAAAAAACTTGAAGTACACGGCAATAATAAAATTGTGGCTGTGGCCGAAGCTCTCAAAAAGTTGGGTTATCTGGATGAAATTAAGAAGGAAAAAGAGATTCTAAATATTTCTCTGGCATTCAGAAACAAGAAACCTGTTTTAATGAACTTGAGGTTGGTAAGCAGACCGGGACTTAGAATCTATTTAGGTGTTGATGAAATTACTTCCAAGAAAGGTCCGTCAACCTTCATCATTTCAACACCAAAAGGAATTCTTTCGTCACGCGAATCGATAAAGACCAGAACGGGCGGGGAGGTAATTGCAGAAATTTGGTAGGGAGAGTTCCTGAAATGAATTCAGGATTATAAAAATGTCAAAAATCGGAAGACAGCCAATCAAAATAGTTCAAGGAGTAACAGTTGAGGTTACGGGCCAGACCGTCAAAACGACCGGTCCTAAAGGTGTGCTTACCAGACACCTGCCTTATGGCGTAAAAGCGGAAGTTAAAGACGGGGAAGTTCTAATAACTGTTAAAGGGTCAAGCAAATTGGCCAGTAGTTTGCACGGAACATTCAGGTCCATAATCAACAACGATGTTTTTGGGGTTTCCACTGGTTGGAGCAAGAAACTTGAGTTGGTTGGGACCGGTTTCAGAGCCGAACTATCCGGAAAAACATTATCTTTGACAGTCGGTTATTCACACCCTGTAAAAATTGAGGCGCCGGATGGGATTACTTTTAAAGTTGAAAAGATGATAGTTACAGTCGATGGTTTTGATAAAGAAGTAGTCGGACAGGTTGCGGCAGATATCCGCGGAGTTAGACCCCCCGAACCATATAAGGGTAAGGGAATTAAATATGTAGATGAAGTTATTCGCAGAAAGCCAGGAAAGGCTGCGGCTAAGACCGCCGCCGCATAAACGTTATAATCGTTATGGCGTTTCTTACAGAAACGACATGTCAGAATTTTTAATTCTGTCATAAATTTTATAAAAATTATATGGAAATCAAACAAAAAAGATATCAACAAAGAAAAAGAAGGGTTAAAGCAAAGATTTTTGGTACTAAAGCGCGCCCAAGGCTTAGCGTCTTTCGTTCCAACAAATATTTGTATTCTCAGGTGATTGATGACGAGGCCCAAATGACTTTAGCTGCCGCCAAGGGGCCTAAAAACGCAGGTGGAAAAGTAGGAGAAGAGTTGGCAAAGAAGGCGTTGGGTAAGAAAATCAAGAAGGTCACTTTTGATAGGAACGGATTTATTTATCACGGTAAAGTTAAAGCATTGGCAGACGGAGCAAGAAAGGGGGGCTTGGAGTTCTAGTTTCTGAAACTAGTTCAGAATAAAATGGCAAATTTTAATAGAAGACAGCAATACGATACGGGACCAAAAGAATTTGAGGAGACCGTGGTTCAAATAAATAGGGTTTCCAAGAAAACCAAAGGTGGAAACCAGGCAAGGTTTTCCGCGCTTGTTGTTGTGGGAGACAAAAAAGGAAAAGTTGGAGTAGGGCTTGCCAAGGCTCATGACGTGAGAAATGCAATCAGAAAATCGATTGAAGCGGCCAAAAGAAAACTAATCGTAGTTCCTCTTTCCGGCACCACAATTCCCTATTCCGTTAATGAAAAGTTTTCTGCAGCCAAGATTCTTCTTAAACCTGCTCCTCCCGGAAGCGGAATTATTGCCGGAGGCCCGATGAGGGTGGTTCTTGAGGCAGCCGGAATAAGAGATGCAGTAGGAAAGATTTTGGGAACTAAAAATAAAATCTCAAACGTTTATGCCACCCTTAAAGCCTTGGAACAAATTACCGGTATTGTAGAAATGAAGAAAAAGCCGGCAAAAGGAGAAGAGATCCTGAAACAAGTTCAGGATGACAAATGAATTCAAGATGATATATATGGAAAAGAATAAATTACCAAAAATAGTTCAAAGACCAAAAAAACGGGTAGGGCGTGGTGTTGGTTCGGGTAAAGGTAGCCATACTTCAGGGCGTGGTCAAAAGGGGCAAAAATCCAGAACTTCCAAAGGAATTCTTTTTGAAGGACTTAAGATGAAGAAGTCCTTTCTCAAAAGGCTTCCGCTTCAAAGAGGGAAGGGAAAGTTTAAGGCCGGTGGAAAACCAGTGACTCTCAATCTGAGAGACTTGGAAGTTCTCCCGACCGGATCAAAGATTACAGTTGAACTTTTGGTTAAAGAAAAATTAGTTGATGCAAAATTGGCCAAAAAATTTGGAGTAAAAATATTAGGCGGAGGCAAAACAACCAAAAAATTCACGTTCCTTGTACCAACTTCAAAATCGATTGTTAAATAACTTTAGAGGCCCTTCTCGCATTTGATTATCTTTTTTACAGTAAAGCCCGAATCACATTCCTAAATACCAGGTAGTATAAAAAGTCTTCTTTGATCTCATTCATGATACACTGATACATAGCACTGTATCAATGCAATAGTTGAGTTTATTTAATATCTTCTCCAATTTTTATCAACTCTAGTTCGGTGTACTTTTTTAAGGTTTTCCTGGTCCCTTAACTGTTTCGAAAAACTACCAATTACAATATCTTGTTTCTGTTTTGTTTGGATTAAAAATAATTTGTATAAATTCAGCCAGACGTCAAACTCTAAATTGCTGGGTTTTAACTTGGTCGGTTCAATATTCATTATTTTAGATAAACCTTCTTTGATATTTGGTTTTGGTTGATTAAAAGCATAAGTTACAAAATCCTGATATAAAATTTTATTGTCTGCTAACGGTTTCAGTCTTTTTTTGATCTCCACTAAAACTATATCTACGTTTGGTTTTGGAAAAAAATCAACTCTGTTAAATTTATAAATAATTTTAAATTCAAAATAAGGGAACAAAATTACTGACAATTGAGAATTATTTTTCGCATATGGTTTTCCTGCAAACTTCATAACAGATTCTTTTTGTAATATTAAATATGTGGTTTTTGGTGGATTAATATCCAGAAGTAATTTTTTAATTACTCCACCGGTGATGTTGAATGGAATGTTTGAAAAGACTTTATATCGAAAGTTCGGCAATTTTGATTTCATAAAATCATTGTTGTGAAGGTCCAGACTCTTAATATTCGACAATTTTGATACCAGTTTTTCATATAAGTTATTATCAACTTCGTATGAAATTACTTTTGCCGATTTTTTCACAAGTTCACTTGTAATAACTCCATCTCCTGCTCCGATTTCTAAAACAGTATCGGAAGAATTTATATCTGACTTTTCCAACAGATCACAAACCAGTTGACTACTTATTAAAAAATTTTGTGAATATTTAATCCTGTTTCTCATGTTTATATTTTACATCAAAACATTAGATATTTAACATGCTACAATGATACATAGCACTGTATCATTATGGGGAAGACTACATATTACGAAAGGTCAAAGAGAACTGAAAGACTCGGAAGAGACGAACAGCTGGCATTGATGTTTGATTTGATAAACGCCGTAAGTATCGTCAAAACTCCCACCGAGACTGCCCTATTCCTCAAAGATTTGCTTACCGCCAAGGAGATTAAAAATTTGGCAAAAAGGCTAAGAATCGCCAAATTGCTCTTACAAGAAAAAACTGAGAGAGCAATCGCCGAAGAGCTTCATTGTAGTTTTGCCACAATTTCCAAGGTAAATACTTGGCTAAATGAAGGAGGGGAAGGTTTAAGAAGTGTTATTTCTAAGCTTCCGGTTAAATATGCTATTCCTGCGAATCTACCCAAAATTCCACTTGAATTCCAACTACCAAAACTGATTTCTACGCTGGTGGTTGCCGGAATAGCCAACAAACAAAAAAACTTATTGGAAAATTTTGCCAAAGGGGTTTCCGTAAAAGAAAATTCTGATAAAGTTTTTGGGGAAGAAATTGACCTTCACTATCAATCCGGCCACTCCAAATAATTTAACAAAAAAAATTTTCAATCTTGTTTTGCTACAGTGATATGTAGCACCGTAGCAAACAGATTGTTGGGGCGAATACGCCAAAGCAGCCACCCTTTCATGACTCGGTTGGAGATTTCGCGGGTGGCTTCAGAATCAGGTTTGCGGTATAATTTACCCTGTTATGTTTAATTCAATCATTCATTTTTTTGACAAAGCAGTTAAAACTTCTTCAATCAGGAGAAAATTACTAGTCACAGCCGGGGTTTTGATTATCTTTAGGCTTGCAGGGCATATTCCGGCAGCTGGTATAAACAGGGAAACTTTGACTGCTCTTTTTAACGGGAGTCCGCTTCTTTCGCTTTTAGATGTATTTTCAGGCGGAACTTTGGCTAACTTTTCCATTCTTGCACTGGGCTTAAACCCTTACATTAATGCCTCGATTATTTTTCAGATGTTGGGCTATGTAATTCCGAGTCTGGAAGCGCTTCAAAAAGAAGGGGAATTTGGTCAAGAAAAAATCAATCAATACACACGACTTTTAACAGTTCCATTGGCTGCCCTTCAGGCTTTTGGAATGTATGCCCTTTTGAAGGGTCAGCAGGTTATCCCAAACTTGGAACCTGTAGCTCTTTTGTCTTTAGTAATAACTATGACCGCAGGTACCGTTTTTGCTGTTTGGCTGGGAGAGCTAATTAGTGAATATGGTTTTAAAAACGGAGTTTCCATTCTGATTTTTACCGGAATCGTTGCGCGTTTGCCTATTACCTTGGGTCAGTCTGCAAGCATCGTTCAATCGCAGGATTTACTTAAGGTAATTATTTTCCTGGTTGTTTCAATCGTCATAGTTGGTCTTGTCATTTTCATTAGCGAGGCGGCGCGTCAAATTCCGATTCATTACGCCAAACGTAGAACCGAAAGCGGGCTTGCCTCAACTTCTTATCTTCCGCTTCGCCTAAACCAGGCCGGAGTAATCCCTATAATTTTTGCCGTTTCTTTGGTCCTTTTGCCGTCCCTTCTGGGTCAGTTTTTGGCGAATGTTCCAAATGCTGCAGTTGCCAACATTGCTCGCACTATAAGCACGACTTTTAATCCGCAATCTCTTACCTATAATTTGATTTATTTTCTTCTGGTATTTGGGTTTACTTATTTTTATACAGCAGTTGTGTTTAACCCTGAAAAAATTTCCGAAAATCTACAAAAAGGTGGCGGATTCATTCCGGGAATTCGGCCAGGTAAGGAAACCGCGAAGTATCTCTCTTTTGTTCTGTCCCGGTTAACGGTAGTAGGGGGTGCGTTTTTGGGGATGGTGGCAATTTTACCTTCATTTTTCCAGCAGTTCGTGGGCGTCCAGAGTCTTGCTATTGGAGGAACAAGTATTCTGATCGTGGTCTCTGTTGCCTTGGAAGTAATCCGTGAGATAGAAGGCGAGATGGTAATGGGCAAATACGAAGGGCTAATACGATGAACATTTTACTAATGGGCCCTCAGGGATCAGGCAAAGGTACACAGGCTGCAAAAATTTGTGAAGAATTCGGCTTTTTTTATTTTGAATCAGGAGCGTATTTAAGAAGGATGGCTGAGAAGTTTCCCTTAATTGCGGAAGCACAAGCACAAGGAAAATTAGTTCCAGATAAGGAGTTTACATCTTATCTCACTGCCTATCTCGATGAGCAGAATCTGTATGATGATATATTGTTCGACGGCTTTCCGCGTACAGTTGATCAGTACTTATTTTTGAAGAACTGGTTAAGTAAAAAAAATGTTAGATTGGACCTTGTTCTTGTAATAAATATTTCTGACAAAGAAGCAATCAAGCGTTTAGAGGCCAGGAGATCAGATCCCGTTACTGGGAAAACTTATAATTTAGTTACAGATCCACCCCCCAAAGATATTGATATTGCTCGGTTGGTGCAGAGGAATGATGATGTTCCCGATGCAATTCGAAAAAGGCTACTTTTGTATCGTACCCAAACAGGGTTATTAATTAACGAATTGAGGAAAGATTCAGAGGTAAAAGTAATAGATGGCGAACGGTCCATCGAATCAATTTCTCAGGATCTTATCAAAATAATCAAATCCTATGGCCATAAGAATTAAAACTCCGGAAGAAATCCAAATTATGGCTGAAGGGGGTAAAAAACTTGCTCGAGTAAAGAATGCCCTCAAAGAGGCTGTCAAGGCTGGTGTAACCGCGGCAGATATCGAAAAGCTTGCGATGGATCTGATCCATGCCGAAGGGGCCGAAGCCTCTTTTGCCAAGGTGCCCGGTTATTCCTGGGCAACATGTATAAATGTTAACGAAGGCTTGGTCCACGGAATCCCAAGCCGGGACATGATTTTTAAGGACGGAGACTTGGTTAGCATAGATGTTGGAGTCTATTTTAAAGGCTTCCATACGGACACTTCCACTTCGGTTGGAATTAACTTGAGCCCGGAAAACAAGAAATTTCTCAATATTGGTCAAAACGCCCTAGAAAAGGCGATTTCAGAGGTCAAGGCCGGTAACTATATCTACAATATCAGCCAGGCCATAGAATCGACCACAGAAGGCGCAGGGTACACCACAATAAAGGCATTGGTGGGTCACGGAGTTGGTCGCGAGCTTCATGAGGATCCTCAGATTCCCTGTTTTGTGCCCCTCGCTTCCGCTCGGGGTAAACCCGGATCGGTGTCTGATAGTCCACAAATTACGGAGGGAATGGTTTTGGCTGTCGAGGTGATGTATGCCCAAGGGAAGGACAAAGTGGAGGTCTTAGAAGACGGGTGGACAATAGCCATGACGGATGGTAAAATAGCAGGACTTTTTGAAGAGACCGTTGCGGTGACCGGGAAAGGAGCATTAGTTCTCACTCGATGAAAAACCAAAGTACAGTTGAGGTTGATGGGGCCGTTTTGCAAGCATTACCCAATACAATGTTTCGGGTACAGCTGACAGACGGCAGATTGATCCTGGTTACTTTGAAGGGGAAAATGAGGAGAGCATATGTTAGAATATTCCCCGGCGATAGAGTGAAGGTGGAAATGACGCCGTACGATGAGAACAGAGGAAGGATAATATACAAATATTAAAAATCAAAAATAAAAAAGTAAAAATATTTTTGATATTTGATATTTAATTTTTAATATTACGATGAAAGTAATTAGTTCGATTAAAGCACGATGTAAAGATTGTAAGATTGTTAAGCGCCGAGGGGTGCTTTATATTGTTTGCAAAAACCCGAGGCACAAACAAAGGCAGGGATAGAAACTAGAAATTAGAAACTAGACACTAGTTAGAAAACTAGCTTCTAGCTTCTAGCATCTAATAGCTAGAATTTATGGCCAGAATTGCAGGAATTGAATTACAAGATAATTGGAAAGTTGATTACGCTCTGACTAAGATCAAGGGGTTGGGGTGGTCATTGTCAAAGAAAATAATGGAGACTGCGGGGATTGATTCTAAAAAGAGAATCTCCGAGCTTTCTGCCGATGAGGTTACCAAGATATCTACCGAACTTGAAAAATATTCCATAGAGGGAGACCTCTTTAGGGCTGTTAGGGGGAATATTCAAAGGCTGCAGGTTATTGGTTCATATCGCGGCATGCGGCACACAAAGAATCTTCCAGCAAGGGGACAAAGGACCAAGACAAATGCCCGTACAAAGCGTGGTAAGAGAAAGACGGTCGGTGCTTTCAAAAAAGAAATGTTAAGCAAGATGACAGCCGGTAAGACCGAAGAGGCAAAGAAGAAATAGTTAGATCCTGAAATGAATTCAGGATAATAATATGGCAACTAAAATAAAAGCTAAAACAAAAGCAAAGGGAAAAAATGCGGTCTCGAGTGAGGCCCAACTCGGTAAGATATTTATATCTGCCTCTTTTAATAACACTTTGGTGACTGTGACTAATGCTCGGGGAGAAACTTTAGCTTGGGGTTCATCGGGAGCCTCCGGTTTTAAAGGAACCAGAAAATCGACACCTTACGCCGCAACTACTGCAGTCGAAAAAGTGCTCGGCAAAGCCAAAAACGAACACGGAGTTGATGAGGTTGAGGTTTATGTTAAAGGCCCAGGGCCGGGACGCGATGCCGCTCTTCGCGCAATTCGGGCTACGGGAGTTAAAATAGCCTTAATAGCTGACGTTACACCGGTTCCACACAACGGACCAAGACCAAAGAAGAAAAGAAGGGTATAAAACAGTAACTAGAAATTAGAAACTAGACACTAGTTAAAAACTAGCTTCTAGCTTCTAGCATCTAATAGCTAGAATTTATGGCAAGATATACAGGACCAAAAGACAGATTATCAAGACGCGAAAATTTCGATATTTTCAGTGCCGGTACAAAACTTACCAGACTTAACGTGGTTCCGGGTGTTCATGGGGCTAAAGGAACACGAGGATCTTCTCAATTTGGCAGACAGCTTAGGGAAAAACAAAAAGTCAAAAGGATTTATGGCTTGATGGAGGCCCAATTTAGGAGATATGTCGACGAGGCAGCCAAAACCAGAGGAAACACAGGTGAGGCTTTGTTAATAAGCCTTGAAGAGAGGTTGGATAATGTGGTATTTAGGCTTGGATTTGCTCCCAGCCGCCCTGCAGCCAGACAGCTTGTTTCTCACAGACATGTTTTGGTTAATGGTAAAAAACTAAACATTCCTTCCTACAAAGTTAGAGTCGGGGAAACTGTTGGAATCGATGCCAAGGCGATAGCTATTCCTGAAGTCAAACGAAGCCTGGAGAAGGAAGATTTTACACCACCGGCGTGGCTAGAAAGAAAAGCGGCTATCGGCAAGATGGTCAAAACCCCTGTCAGGGCAGATATCGTGGAGGCTATTAGCGAACAGGATATAGTTGAATTCTATAGCCGTTAGACGGCTGAAGCGAGCGTAGCGAGCGCTCTTCGAGGTAGATTCAATCCACCCTTGATTCCCGTTTGATCCTAGGTTATAATACTCCCTAGTCTCTGATTGGGGACTGTATTTTGAAAGAAAAATGAACGAACCAATGTTTGAAATCAAAGAAGAAGAAAAGAGCGCCGGTTACGGAAAATTCGTAATTACTCCTTTGGAGAGGGGATATGGTTTGACCATTGGGAACTCTCTCCGCCGTGTTCTTTTGACCTCTCTTTCCGGAATTGCCGCAACCTCAGTTAAAATCGCCGGTGTTAAACACCAATTTTCTACGCTTCAAGGAATGAAAGAAGATATTGTAGAATTTGTACTTAACCTCAAAAAAGTCAGATTTTCTGGAGACTTGGACAAACCCGTTAAAGCCACCTTGGAAGTTTCCAAAAGTGGAGAATTTACAGCCAAGGAAATCAAAGTTGGGTCAGGTATAACCATAGCAAATCCGGATCAGATATTGGGAACTCTTAACAAAGGATCCAAAATTCAGGCTGATATAACGATCGAAAAAGGGGTAGGATACTCGCTTGCAGATGAGCGTCCGTCAGAGACAATCGGTATGATTCCTATGGATGCTTCCTTCTCTCCTGTTAAGCGTGTCAGTTACAAAATCGAAGAGACTCGTGTCGGACGTCTTACAAATTATGACAAACTTATTTTGGAAATCTGGACAGACGGAACAATGGATCCTGAAGCCGCTTTGACCGAATCTGCGAAGATTCTGCTTTCATATTTTGGCCAAATCTTGAATCCCAAGAAAGTTGAAAAGGCAGAAATCGAAAAGAAAGATGACTTGGGGTTAGTCGGCAAACTCTCCGTAGAAGAGATCGGTCTCCCGACAAGAGTGGCAAATGCACTTATAAAAGCAGGATTTGAAACAGTTGAAGAACTTGCCTATGCTAAGAAAGAAGATCTTGTAAATGTCAGGAACTTGGGTGAAAAGTCCCTCAAAATAATTGCAGCCGCACTCGGAACCAAGGGAGTCGAGTTTCTCGCAATAAAGTAACACAATATGAACAAAAAGGTGTTCGGAAGAAAGCTTTCCCGAAGTAGGCCAGCTCGTGAAGCATTGTTTGCTTCTCTTGCGCGGGCTATGATGTTAAGTGGAAAAATTGTGACTACTCGAGCAAAAGCAAAGGCGGTTCAACCTGATTTGGAAAAATTTGTTACACTTGCAAAAAAGGGAGACTTGTCCGGCAGGCGTAGGATTTTGTCTAGTTTAGACAATTCCAAAGACGCTCTCGAAGCATTATATAAAAGAGTAGTACCGGTTTTTTCGGTAAGAACATCCGGATTTACCAGAATAATTTCTCTTCCAAGACGCAAAGGAGATAACGCGCAAGTGGTTAGGATGGAATGGACGGAGAAAGTAGTAGATAGTAATAAGCCATTAGTAGTTAGTAAAAAAGAAAGCAAAGAAAAGAAAGTCGACGTAAAAAAAATAGCCAAAAAGTCTAAATCAAAGACTAATGGCTAATAACTAATTACTAATTACTAAATTTATGAAAACATTTCAACCTACAAAGAAAGAAGTAAAAAGAGATACACGCACGATTGATGCTGGTGGTCGCGTTTTGGGTAGAGTAGCAACCGAAATTGCTACAGGACTTATGGGTAAAGACAAAGTTACCTATAGCCGTCACATGGACTCAGGAGACAGGGTGATTGTAACAAATGCGGACAAAGTGGTTATAACAGGCAGAAAAGCCCAGCAAAAGGTTTACCAAAGCCATTCAGGTTATCCTGGTGGTTTTAAAGAGGTAAAATATGCAAGAATGATGGAAGTTCACCCTGAGCGCGTTTTGGAGCACGCAGTCAGTGGGATGCTTCCCGATAATAAATTAAAAGCAGAAAGAATGAAAAGATTGACAGTAATTGTTGGTGACGCGAAATAATATTATGAAAACAAAGAAAATTGATTATTTGTACGGAGTGGGAAGAAGAAAGACTTCTCAGGCGAGAGTCAGGGTTTATCGTGGAAAAGGAGAAAACACAGTTAACGGTATGCCTTGGAACAAATACTTTGAGGGCGATGTTAATGCCAAGGCTTTAGCCAAACCGTTTGGAGCAACAGAAACTTCCGATAAATATTATTATTCCGGACGTGTTACGGGCGGTGGTAAAGAAGGTCAGCTTTCAGCTCTTGTACTTGCCCTCTCCCGCGCTTTACTTAAAATTGCTCCCGAAAAGAATAGAGTAGTTCTTAGAAAACTCAAATTGTTGACCCGCGACTCCCGTGTCCGCCAACGAAGAATGGTTGGGATGGGTGGAAAAAGCAGGAGGAAAAGACAGTCCCCCAAGAGGTAAGTCTTTTCCGACGAAGTCCCTCCTGTTCGCTCCTTGAGGCGTATTCGAATAGAATTGAAAAGCCGAAAGGCGAGAACATGTGGGATCCGCAGAAAGAGACAAAGTCCAAAACGTTAAATCCACATGGATAAATTACATGTAGTAGAGGCAAAACCGTTTACGCCAAGCGAAAGGGAAATTGAACTTCAGAAGTGGGTAGAACCAATGATGCGAGAGATTGATTCGAGCTTTATTCATGGTGAGGAAACTACAGATAAAAAAAATAAACTCATTGTTAGTGATCAGTCTGGCGACAGGGCTTATCGACAGTCTTCGGTCGTACTTGATGAAGATGGTAAAAAAATTACATATAGCCACATTATTTTACCAACTAAATTAGTTGAAGATGCAAATGTCGGCAAATCCAAGATTGCGACTTTGCCTTCCGGGGAAGAAATTGAAATTCCCAGTGAAATATTGTTGAAATATATCCTTACAGAAGAGCTGGCACATGTCTATTCCAAAGAAAAAGAAATAGATTTAAATGAAGCATATGCCAACTTAGAGGGTTGGAAACAAATCCAAAACACAGACGGGGGGCAAAGATATATTGCTTGGGCAATATCTAGAAACTTAGTTGATGCAAATATACTTGGACTTGCACAAATACGAAAATATGACGGTCGTAAATTACCGATCAGCCTTACGGAGTCGACCCTTGCAAAGATAAATGAGGAATTGGATAAGTATTTTAAAAATCCAGAAAAGGCAAAGGAAGAGTTTATAAAAGTTCAGGAAAGCGAAGAGTTTTATGTGGATGAATATTCAAAAGGGTTTGTGAGACTATTTGTTTAGCATGGTTGGGATGGGTGGAAAGAGCCGCAGAAAGAGACAAAGTCCAAAGCGTTAAGCTTGGGCTGAAGTACTGAGCGCAGTTGAATGTACAGTCTCCAAAACGTTAATTTTTTTATATTCTTTTAATCTCCTTTAAAATCCCCTAAATTCTCTCAATCTCCTTAATCACCCTAAATAATCTGCCAACTTCTGAAACCCCATTTTCCCTGTTTCATTTTTTGCTACAGTGCTATGTATCACTGTAGCAAAACACAAATATTGGTTTTTGTTGGTTTAGGGAAAGTGATACCATTAATTAATGCCAAAACCCTCCAAGGATCCTGAGCGAAGTCGAAGGACTAAATCCCCTAAACACCCCAACAACACTTTGAAAAAAGTTGCAGTTGCCGCAGGCGCTGTTGCCATTATTGCAGGCAGTGTTGGGGTTGCCAAGCGAGTTATTAACCCGGGAGAAATTGTCACCAGTATTATTGACGGCGACACTTTTACGATTGCAAATCGCCAAAGTATACGCTTCTTTGGTATTGATGCCCCTGCTTTGGAATATTGTTTTGGGCAAGAAGCAAAAGAGGCTTTGGAAAAAAAGATTTTAGGTAAAAAAGTTATTTTAAAATCCCCAAGGACAGATTATTACAAACGAGTTCAAGCATATGTTTATTTGGATGGCGAATTTATAAACGAATACATGGCCAAAAACGGTTTAGTCTCCGATCATGGTTTTGGTAATGAGGAATCGGAAATAATTAACGATGCAAATAATTATGCTCGGGATAATAAAATCGGAATATATTCAGAAAAATGCTCTCCAACTAAATCAGATAAAAAGGGATGTGTCATAAAGGGTCAAGTTTCATACCATGGAGATGGTAATACTTATACTGTCCCTGGGTGCGCAAATTATGGTCAGGCGCTGGTTGAAAGATTTCGTGGAGAAGATTGGTTCTGCACGGTAGGCGAAGCGAAATCCGCGGGTTTTATTAAAAAAGAACCCAACTGTCCAAAATAAAATTGTAATGTTTTTTTGGATTTCCTTTATCTCCCCAATCTCCCCAAACACCCCAATTCTTATGTTTTTGATATACTTCTATTATGAAAAACCCCCCAGGCAAAAAGAGTATTTAAAGGGATAATTTTTGGGGAAATGAACTTGTGATAGATATTTTGAGAATGAAAGACAATGGGATACTTAAGATTTTTAAGGAAAAACTTCTGGAGTGACATCTCTTCATTACCGACCTCACTCGTCCTGTTTTAGTTTTTCTATCCGTCCATCGAGCTCTTTATCTCATAAAATATACCCACATAATTACGATGCATTGATGTATCATAATTAAGTATGTCGCAAGTTTCTAAAAGAAAACTAAAGCCTGAAATCGAGAAAGATTTGTTTGACTCATTTTCTTATGTAATTAAAGAACTTGAAACCAAAAACGAGGTTGATAAGTTTTTGTCCTCTGCGCTCACCGACACCGAACGTTTGATGGTCGCAAAAAGAGTGGTAACTGCGTATTTATTAAAAAATAAAGTTGAGGAAAAGAAAATTGGGGACATTTTAAAATTAACCCCCTCGACAATTACGAGATTAAAGATGTGGATTAACTTAAGGAAAGAAGGTTTTGATTTAATGTTTAATAAATTAGAGAAAAGGTCCATGCAAAATTTAGCAAAACAGATTCTCCTTAAAATTCTTAATTACTCCATAAAAGCCGCATTTGGCCGCGCTCATAAAGCTTTTTAAACTATTACGATGCATTGATGCATGATAATTCTAAAATTGTTTATGAAAAGCGATTTTTCCACAGGTAAGATTGTTGCGGTTCGACGTTATTGATATAATTCAGATATGGAAATTGGTGAATTTCAAACGTTTCAAGTTATGGGAGGAAGTCGAAACCACAAAATTGAGCTTCTTGAAAAAACCAAAATAAAACGGGGTTCAAATCCCGATAAGGAATTTTGGAAAGCGAACCTTATAGTGATTAACGAAAAAGGTGAAGAATTGAAAAGGCCTGTTTTTCTAGTAAAGCGTGAAGTATATGATCGCAGAACAGACGACCCGTCCGCTAGGTATGTTTCTATTTGGACAAAAATGAAGGAAGCTGGATTACCGGTGTTGCCAACCGTTGCAGCGATTTCAAAGACTGGGATTCTAGAAACAGACCTTACCGCTGATGGCTCTAAGCTTTATGGAAAAGACACAAATACTCCAGAAAAGAATGTTTCTTCTCCTATAGATAAAATATTCGCTGATGTCAATATTGACGAAATTGAAAAAACAAGCAAAGAAGTTGCTGAACTAGCGGCAAAGAACCAAATTGGCATTTTTATAGATCACGGTTTCGATTTATTGGTCAAACCGGATGGTATGTATAAAGTAATGAATAGAGATTTTAAAAAAATAAAATCAGAGAATCTTATATCAGTTGAAATGTTTATCACACACATAAAGGCGACAAAAAAGTTTCTGTAAAAAAATTGACGCCTTTTTCATCGTCTTTTTGGTTGGAAAGTTTATAGTCATGCATTCAAAAGATGATGAACTGGATTACGAACAAGCGATGGAAATATCAAATCAATTAGGCGCAGAATTAATTACATATACAGATCGGAGCCACCTTAACAACCCGAAAGACGCCTCTGTTATTTTGGAAGTTCTAAGAAAAGAATTGGATTTTTAATTGATTGCAAAATATCGATTAATTATTTTTGATATAATTTGCTCATATGCCAAAAGTAAGTGTCATTATCCCCACATTTAATCGCGGTTGGATTGTCGGGCGTGCAATAAGAAGCGTGTTGGAACAAAACTTCAAGGACTTTGAATTAATTATTGTGAATGACGGATCTTCCGATGATACAAGCGTAGTTTTAAAACAATTTATAGATGATAGGATAATTGTAGTCAATTCAGAGATAAATGGCGGACTTTCCCATGCAAGAAATTTAGGGCTTAAAAAATCCCAAGGAGAATTGATTGCATATTTGGATTCAGATAATTTATGGTATCCAAACTTTCTAGAAGTAATGTCGGAAGTATTCAATAAAAATATAGTTATGGCATATAGTGGGCAGAATTTACTTTTAGTTGGTGGAACAAAAACAGATCCAAAAGTCTTGGGTCGCAAAACTCGCAATGAAATTTATAACCCCTCAAAATTAATAACTGGAAACTATATAGATGTAAATTGCATGGTTCACAAAAAAAGTTTACTTGATGAAGTTGGATACTTTGATGAAACATTAAAAGTCCTCGAGGATTGGGATTTATTTGCGCAAATTGCAGTCAAACATCCGTTCGGGATTAAACACGTTGATCAAGTTTTAAGCGAGTATTATTTTTATCTTCCCGAAACCGAGACAACACTCAGCAACCAGAAATGGCAAGAATGGATAGAAAAAATGTTTGGACTGGAAAAGGCGGAGGGGGACAAACTGAAAATAAAGAATAAACTTCAAAAACTTATTGAAGAAAAATAAGGAGATCAATCCCTCCTAACTTCGTATAGTTTTGATATACTTCGGTTATGTCAAATGAAAGATTTTCACTAAGAGCCGCTGTTTATCTTGTTTTGATCAAAGACGGAAAAACTTTACTTGCCAGAAGATTTAATACGGGTTGGATGGACGGAAAATACAGCTTAGTAGCAGGCCATATCGATGGAAAAGAATCGGTTTTCGATGCAATGATCCGTGAGGCATTCGAGGAAGCCGGGGTAAAAATTTTGAAAAGTGACATGAAACCGTTAAAGGTGCTTCATAGAATGTCCGACGATGGTATGGAATATATGGACTTCTTTTTATTGCCGAAAAATGGGAAGGAGAGCCAACCATCAAAGAGTTAAATAAGTGTGATGATATGGGTTGGTTTTCAGTCAACAATCTGCCCAAAAATATCCTGCCTTATGTTCGATATGTGATCGAAAATTACAAAGACAAAATCTCCTTCGTTGAATTCGGTTGGGAATAACTTTCTTTTCTGATAAGCAAAGCCTGCATTTCGATGACTCAATGTAAGCAAAGCTTGCCACTCGGCATTTAAGGCGCCTCGTGGTAAAATACGCAGACGGGGATTAGTTTAACAGTAGAATGCGTGGCTGGGGGTCATGCGGCGAGTGTGCGACTCACTCATCCCCGACTGTAGGATTATATAAATACAGGATTGACTTCGTGTTTTCTTCGCTTCATAGTTAATATGAAGACTTTTTTACAGTAAGTTTTCATTTTTCATTTCTCAATTTTCAATAAATTATCAATGACGCAATTTTCAGGTAAATACAATTTAGAAGAAAGAACGGCAATTTTTTCTGAAAGTATTATTATTCTTTGTAAAAAGTGTCCCAAAAATATAATCACCATCCCAATTATCAACCAACTTATTCGAAGCGGGACTAGTATTGGTGCTAATTATTGCGAGGCCAATGGAGCTTCAAGTAAGAAAGACTTTAAAAGCAAGATATTTATTTGTAAAAAGGAATCTAAAGAAACAAAATATTGGTTAAGATTATTGGCCAAATCTGAGGATAGTGTTAAAGACGAGTGTCGAAACCTTTGGCAAGAAGCGCAAGAATTTACAATGATTTTTTCTAAAGTTGCGGTAAATACCAAATAAAAATTTATTAATTATAAATTCAATGAAAACTGAAAATTTCAAATTGAAAATTAAAATATCCACTTGCAATTTACCCTGCGGCATAATATAAGATACTTATATGGCAAAAAGTAAAAAACCCGAAACGGAGGCTCCAACTAAACAAGAGGGTGGCGCACAAAAATTAGTTGCGATACGCCTCGCAATGGATCAAATCGAAAAACAATACGGTAAGGGAAGCATAATGCGTCTTGGCGGAGATAGCGGCGAAAAATTTAAATTCGATGTAATTTCCACAGGCTCCATCGCGGTTGATTTAGCACTTGGTGTTGGAGGTTTTCCAAGGGGGCGTATTATAGAAGTTTACGGCCCTGAGGCCTCGGGAAAAACTACGCTTGCGCTTTCTGTTATTGCTCAAGCCCAAAAACTTGGCGGACAATGCGCTTTTGTAGACGCAGAACACGCACTCGACCCTGTTCGTGCTGAAACTCTTGGGGTGGACCTCGATAATCTTCTTATGTCCCAGCCGGACACAGGCGAACAAGCCTTGGAGATAACTGAAACCTTAATTCGTTCGGGCGCAATCGACGTGGTTGTAGTCGATTCCGTTGCGGCTCTTGTGCCACGCGCGGAGCTTGAAGGAGAAATGGGGGACGCTGTAATGGGAATGCAAGCACGTCTTATGAGTCAGGCACTTCGTAAGTTGACCGGCGCAATTTCAAAATCAAAAACGGTTCTTATATTTACCAATCAACTTCGTCAAAAAATCGGAGTCATGTTTGGTAATCCCGAGACAACCCCGGGAGGTTTGGCCCTCAAATTCTATTCATCAGTGCGCATCGACTTAAGAAGAATCGAAGTCCTCAAAGATGGCGAAAAAGTAATCGGCTCACGCCACAGGGCAAGAATAGTCAAAAACAAATGCGCACCCCCACTTAGGGTTGCTGAGTTTGACATCATGGAAACAGAGGGAATAAGTAGGTTTGGGGGGATTTTGGATGTGGGTCTAGAACTTGGTTTGATAGGCAAAAACGGCTCTTTCTTTAATTACGATAGTAGGCCCATCGCTCAAGGCAAAGAGGCAGCGAAACTTTATCTAAAAGATAATCCCAAAGTAGCCGACGAAATTGACAAAAAGATCCGCGACATGGTTGCTTCCGGCAAACCCCTACCAAAAGAAATTGGTGAAGAAGAGAAAGAAGAGTAGTTTTTAAATTCTCTTAAATTCCTATAGACTCATTTATAAGCTGTCGTACTTTAGACAACAATATATGAATATGGAGGAACCCAAGGATGAAAGATCAAGAAAAACATTAAACCCCAAAGAAAATGCGATAGAATTTTTAGAACGGGTTGTAATACAGGCAGAATTTTTCACCAAAACACAAAGTTTGCAAGACGATATTAAAAATTTGAAAAATGATTTAGAAATCGATACCGCTTTTGCAAATAGAATACAAACTTTGCGTAGAAATTTGGGTAAATATGGAATATCTGATTTTCAGTCCGAACATTTGCGGAAAAGTTTAAGACATCTTGAAGCTTTGGTAACACCTTTAGAGAAACTAAAAGAAATAAGCTCACGGAAAAAACAGATAGCAATGGTAGCCTCAACAGAAATTGTCGAAAATATGCCTATAGGAAAAGACGTGTTGGCAGTTATTTTAGATGGGACAGTTTCGCAAGATGGGGCCGTGGAAGATTCGGATATTGATATTGCCGTGGTTGTGAAAGATGGTTTTGGTAAAAAATTCGGAAGAGACAAAGATTATCGATTTTGGGAAAAAGCAAATGAAGTAGAGAAATCTATTTGTATGCGATTGAATAATAAAAACCTTGGCGTTACAGCACACGACAATATGGATTCTGTAGACGATCACGGGGGAATACATTTAAGAGTGATTGAAGTATCAAGTCTTGATATGGGAAACGTGAGTGGAGCAGGTCCAACCCCGAGAGATGGCGTTGTGTTATACGAAAAGAAAGGATTTAATGTAAAAAGAAGTTAAATGCCCATCATTACTTCTATCAAACAACAAAAAGCCAAAAATAGAGTAAATGTTTATCTGGACGGCCATTTTGGTTTTGGAATTGATTTAGATAATTTTGTAAAACTTGGGTTACGAGTTGGTCAGGAATTAACAGACGCCGAGGTTGCCGAGATTGTCAAAAAGGCCGAGTTTCAAAAAAACCTCGATAAGGTCCTACGCTTTGCAACTCTTCGTCCCCGAAGTGAAAAAGAGATCCGAGATTACTTTAAACGTAAAAAGTATCATATATCGATATATGATAGTCTGCTAGAGAAGCTGAAACACTTTGAACTCCTGGACGATTTTAAATTTGCAAAGTGGTGGGTTGATCAGCGTCAAAACTTTAAACCCAAGCCAACAAGAATTTTAAAAATTGAACTTACTCAAAAAGGAATAGTCAAAGAAATTATAGAAAATGTACTGGGGGAAACAAAAGTTGATGAAGAAAAAATGGCAAAAGAACTAATCGAGCGAAAATCATATAAATGGAAGAATTTAGAGCCCAGAATCGCGAAACAAAAAATGTCCCAATATCTGGCTGGGAAGGGGTTCAATTGGGAAATTATTAAGAATGTAGTTGGAGGACAAATTTACGAAGATTAAATCTGTCCACTTAAATACTGTACAGTATTTAAGTACTTCTTTTTGAAAGAAATTGCAGTGGGTGACAAACATCTTTTGTGACGTCTGCCACCCACTTGACACTACCTACGGACCAACTGCAATCAGTGAGTTGTTGGTTCCGCCAACCCATTTTTCAGTTGATGCTAGGCCAGGTTGGTACTCGCTTTGGAGCTTCACGGACACTAGGTGCCAATTGCCGTTTTCGAAAACCATCCTCACTTCCACATTTGTCATCAGACGCGGACTGTTTTCAATCCAAAACAGGAACCACATAATCAGTTCCTTTTCGGTCCCCGTTGATGAACCCTTTTTCAGTTGTTTTCTCTCTCGGATCCACAGAATAGGTTCTGACGGATCGTCAGTCTTGTTCCTTTGGCCGACAACTTTTACAGCCAAAAACTCGGCAAATTGCTTGCCTTCCGTTGTTTCATCTTTCTTGGACATTTTACTTCTCCTTTTCCCATCTCGGGAAATAAGTCCATCACGGACTAGGTGTGCGAGTGGCGTCAATTTCAGCCAAACTTAGGCATTATACCATAGCTAGTCTCAAAAGTCAATAATTATGGGGTACGATTGAAATCATGTTTTAGATATGTTATATTGGCGTTATGGAACAAAGGAACGATTCTGGGTGGTATTATTCAATCGTTGAACAGGCTCACGACCGAATTCAAGATCCAGATTTTGACTATATTGATTTTGCCAGGCAGAATATGGACGAATTTAGAAGCGACAATACAACACCGGACAAGCGTCAAGAAATTGCAGTTCAAGTTTCAGAGACATTAAGTCAGAAAATGAATCAGGTAGATACAATGGATACATTGTCTAAGTATCTTGATTTCAAAAAAGTTTTAGATGCCGCCGATCCAACGCTGAAATCGTTTATGAGAACATGTTTACGTACGGGAGATTTTGTTGCTGCCGATATTTTAACTTAAAAGGAGAATTTGGAGGCTTCTATTTCCGGCGCTCAGTTAATGTCTATTCTGGCTTAGAGTTGAAGTTGTGCACTTGTTATTAATCTGCTAAAATACTCCCTAGAGTCAAAGAAAATGGTACAAAGAGCCTCACAAATAGCTTCTTTCGCCAACTCGCTTTCCTAAAGCGCGTTTTTCTGGCTCTTCTAGTATCTAATTTCTAGTTACTAATAACTAATTACTAATTACTAATTTTATGACCGTACAAGACGACTATAAAGATAAATTAGCCAAAGTTGCAAAAATGACCGTGGATGAGGCCAAAAAGGCTCTTTTAGACGAGGTCCAAAAGGAGCTAACTGGTGAAATTGCCAAAAAAATCAGAGCCGCCGAAGAAAAAATTAAAGAGGAAGCCCATGAAAAATCCCTTGATATTCTTCTCGATGCTATGAAGCAGGGTGCTACCGGTTACGTTGCCGAATACACAGTCTCCTCAGTTACAGTTCCCAATGAAGACGCTAAAGGCAGAATTATCGGCGCAGGGGGCAGAAACATCCGAACTTTTGAAAAAGAAGCCGGGGTCGAAATTGAAATCGACGAAACAAACGATATTCGTCTCTCTTCTTTTGACGCCGTAAGACGCGAAATTGCCAAACGGGCGCTTGAAATCCTCATCAAAGACGCCAGAATCCAACCAAGTAGAATTGAAGAAGTTATCCGTCAGGTAAAAGCCAGCATGGAAGAAGTTCTTTTGGAGGAAGGAAAGAAAATTACCCACGAGTGCGGAGTTTACAACTTGCCGGTAGAACTGATGAGACTTATTGGCCGTTTCAGATTCAGGACTTCATATGGCCAAAACTTGGGAATTCATACAATAGAAGAAACAAAAATGGGAATTGCCATTGCCCAGGAAGTTGGTGCCAATGCAGATGTGGTACGACTCGGGTGTTTACTCCACGACGTCGGTAAAATTATTACTGACGAAGAGGGAAATCATATAGAACTCGGTGTGAATCTTCTTAAAAAATATGGACTACCCAAAGAAGTTGTTGCTTGTGTAGCTGAACATCATGAAGACAGGCCTTTTTCGTCCAACGAATCCGTAATTGTTTGGATGGCCGATGCAATTAGTGGCTCAAGACCAGGTGCCAGATACGAACCACACGAAGGGTATGTTAAAAGAATGACCAAAATTGAAGAAGTTTCAAAAGGTTTCCCCGGGGTCGATCAAGTATTTGCTTTCCAAGCCGGCCGCGATGTTCGTGTAATAGTCAATCCGGACGAAGTTGATGACGATAAACTTACAGTTTTGGCTCATGATATTGCAAGAAAGTTAGAAAAAGAAGCAGAATATGCAGGACAAATTAAAGTTTCCGTTATTCGCGAAGTCCGCGCGACCGAAACAACTAGCGCCAAATAGTCATTTCCAGCAAAATAGAATTTTTTCTTGACCCCACACAATTATTAGTTCTCGCCTTTAATTCTATTCGAATATGGCTCGAAATAAAATTGAGCGGGGCAGGCATTTTGCTTGACAAATAATGATATTTGCCGTATTCTTGACACGAATATGACAAAAGGTGACCTGATTGATCAAGTGGCAAGAAAAGCGCATCTTACAAAGAAAGCCGCTGAAGAAGCCATTGAAGTTTTTCTTAATGAAATCGGACGTATTTTATCTAAAGGTGAGAAGGTTGTTCTTTCGGGATTTGGAACGTTTAGAGTAATTTCCATGAAAGGCAAGACAGTTAAGATTCCAAGAACGGAAAAGTTGGTTACAATTAAATCTCACAGATCCCCCCGTTTTACCCCAGGCAAAAAACTCAAGAGACAAGTAGCCAGATAAATTCCAAATTACAAATAACAAATAATAAACAATTCCTAAATCTCAAATTTGAAATTTTAGAACTTTAGAGTTTGTTTGAGATTTATTTTTGGTACTTGAGATTTGCTGTATACTAGGGCTATGGATCGTGCCATCATTGTAGATCACCTCGTTAAAAATTTTGAAGTTGTTCAAAAGGAACCGGGTTTGACGGGAGCTGTTAAATCTCTTTTTTCTCCAAAGAAAAAGCAGGTGCACGCACTGCGGGGACTTTCGTTTTCTATTCAAACAGGGGAGCTTGTCGGGTTTATTGGGCCAAACGGGGCCGGAAAAACCACAACTCTGAAAACTTTATCCGGCCTTCTTTATCCGACCAGTGGTTTTGTAGAAGTGTTGGAACATGACCCATGGGAAAGGAAACCGGAATTTTTAAAACAGATCGCTCTGGTCATGGGTCAAAAAAATCAACTTTGGTGGGACCTTCCGGCTATTGAGACTTTTGAATTAAATCGTGCGATTTATGAACTTACTACCAGAGAATATGAAGAGAACCTCAAAGAGCTTGTTGAACTTTTGGAAATAGGTAAACTTATAAATACTCCTGTCAGAAAACTTTCGCTGGGACAGCGTATGCGGATGGAGCTTACCGCAGCTCTTCTCCACAAACCAAAAGTTTTGTTTTTGGACGAACCGACAATCGGTTTGGACTTGGTTGCTCAGCAAAAAATGCGTGACTTTATATATGAATACAATAGGAAATATCAGGCCACAATAATCCTGACTTCACACAATATGGACGATCTGGTTGATCTAGCAAGGCGTGTAATTGTTGTTGATGAAGGAAAAGTTTTGTTTGACGGAGCGCTTGAAGAATTGGTGGAAAAATTTGCCAAAGGAAAAATTATCAAAGCGACACTTGCAAAAGATGATGGAATAGTCGACCTCGAAAAAATCGGAAAAGTTAAAAAATTAGCTTTCCCAGAAGTGGTGATCGAGGTTCCCAGAAATGCCATTGCCGTTGCCGCTGCCGAGCTTTTACAAAATTTTGCGGTTGACGATTTAACAATAGAAGAGATCCCGATAGAAGATGTGATTCGCAAAGTTTTTAAAGGTGGTGTTGCTGGAAAATGAATAAATACTTTCAGATCTTCAAAATTTCTTTTCAGGAAGAATTTGCTTACAAAATTAACTTCATAATGTGGAGGGTGAGAAATGTTTTTCAGATAATTGTCACGTATTATCTTTGGGACACTATTTTTTCCTCTCCGGGGAGACAAGTTTTTGGTTACGACAGAGCAAAAATTATGACATATATTTTTGCTCTGATGATAGTTCGTTCAATAGTTCTTTCGGCGCGGGCGGTGGACGTTTCAAGTGACGTTGCCGAAGGAAATCTTTCCAATTATCTTATCCGCCCAATGAGTTATTTTAAATATTGGTTTACCCGGGACATTGCCAGCAAGGCTTTAAACTTATTTTTTGCCGCAGGGGAATTTACACTTCTTTTTATAATTTTAAGACCTCCGTTCTTTTTTCAAACCAACATTTATGTTTTTCTATCATTTCTAATTGCGATAGTTCTAGCAATACTGATTTACTTTTCACTCCTTTTTATAATTTCAGCTGTCCCTTTTTGGGCACCTGAGCTTGGGTGGGGGTCTCAATTTTTGGTAATTATCGTAATGTTGGAATTTTTGTCGGGAGCGGTATTCCCCATTGATATTTTGCCCGGTATTTATCAAAAAATTATAATGTCCTTACCGTTTCCTTATATGATATTTTTTCCGGTTCAAGTTTACCTGGGTAAAATAACGGGAATTGCATTGATACAAGGTTTTGTAATAGCAATAGCTTGGGCGATAGCTCTATATTTGGCAATGAGATATATATGGGGTAAAGGTCTAAAAGAATATCAGGCATTTGGGCGTTAGATCCTGAAATGAATTCAGGATGACTCTATGAAAAAACTCAAATATTATTTTAAAATTTGGTGGTTACTAACCAGAAATTCGTTTTCTATAGTACTTGGACAAAGAGTTGCATTATTGTTTTTTTTGACCGGCAAAGTACTTAGATTTTCTTTGTTTATTGGTTTTCTGTATTTCCTGATTCAAGGAACAAATGGACTTGCCGGGTATTCAGGTAATCAGGCAGTTTTTTTCTTCCTTGTTTTCAATTTGGTGGATGTATTGTCCCAATTTTTCTTTAGGGAGGTTTACCGTTTTAGACCAAAAATAATTTCGGGGGACTTTGATTTAACCTTAGTCAAACCCGCAAACACTTTATTTGTTTCGCTATTGGGCGGGGCAGACGCTATAGATTTTTTTACAACCCCCCCGCTAATAATAGCGCTCTTGTATGCCGGTTCCCAGTTTCACCCCTCCATACTAAGTACTTTGTACTTTGTACTGCTTATTGTGAATGGCTTTCTGATCGCCGCAGCTTTCCACATTGCGGTTCTTGCTATGGGGATAATTACTCTTGAAATTGATCATACAATAATGATTTACCGGGACTTGACATCTTTCGGAAGATTTCCGGTAGATATTTATAAACAGCCGATTCAGGGTCTCTTAACATATTTAATTCCAGTTGGAATTATGATAACCTTTCCGGCGAAAGCATTGATGGGGCTTATTAGCGGGGGCGGAGTTTTAACATCGACGTTTATAGGAGTCTTGGCCCTTTTTCTCTCATTTAGATTTTGGAATTTTGCGTTAAAAAAGTACGCAAGCGCAAGCAGCTAACAAACATGAAGAAACTTCTGGTAATTTGCGGACCCACGTAGAAGCATTAATCAGACGATAAGATCGGCGAAAGTATTTGGCGTTTTAATTTTTCTGGGATTGATCTAGCTGCTTTTTCAAGAAATTTTGAGGCATCCAGAATCTCAAGGAGTACGGCTTTCCTTTTAGGGGAAAAATGCACAATCAGGTCCCCGGATTGTTCAGCATAGTCTATTTTGTCATTTGACAACTCAACCATCATTACGTCTTCTTCTTTTTCGTATTTGAATTTCATTTTAATAATATCTGCCTTTCTCGGCTGGGTAGAAAGTTATAATCCTGATTATATCATCTTCTCTCACGTAAACTACCCTAAGAACGTGTTTCCGGTCTAATTTTCCTGAAACAATAAACTTTGGCTTATCTGTTTCAATGTCGATATTTTCCGGCTGTCTTACCGTTCTATCCACGAATGTTTTGGAAATCGCAAAACCCCTACTTTTGAAGAGTAGAAACTTGTTCAAGGAATGTTTCGTATAAATGATTTTCACCAATTCGATTATAATATGCTTATGAAAAAATTGCTTGTAATTTGTGGACCAACATCAACCGGCAAAACTTCACTGGCCATCGAAGTTGCTAAACAACTAAATGGGGAAATTGTCTCCGCTGATTCACGCCAGGTTTACAAGATGATGTCCATCGGAACTGGCAAAGATCTTCCTCGTGATTCCAGATTCATGATTCCAGATTCTAGACTCGGAGGGTATTACGAAATAGAAGGTGTCAGGGTTTGGGGATACGATCTTGCAGACCCAAAGGGTGAATTCAGCGTCGCTCAATATCTTAAAATCGCCCATCGTATTATTGACGATATATCAAAACGGGGAACCCTTCCCATATTGGTCGGTGGAACTGGTCTTTATATAAAGGGGGTAATTGACGGAATTGGTACGGCGTCTGTTCCAAAGAATAATAAACTTCGAAAAAACTTGGAAGGAAAATCTGTAGATGAACTTTATGAAAATCTTTCTCAGCTGGATTCCCTCAAGGCCGGATCGTTAAATTCGTCTGACAAGAAAAATCCAAGGCGCCTGATCCGGGCAATTGAAGTCGCGCAATACCAGTTGACAAAAAAAACTATGCCTTCCGCCCATCACACAATCGGAGACAGTTTCGATGTTATGTATATTGGTCTGACTGCTCCCAAGGAATTTATCGACAGAAAGATAGTAAAACGGGTTATAGAAAGATTGGATAATGGAATAAAAACGGAAATTGAAAATTTGTTAAAGAACGGCGTCAGTTGGGATAATCAGGCCATGATGGCCATGGGATACGGGCTGTGGCGGGACTATTTTGAAGGAGATGTTTCCGAGGACCAAATACTCACTGAGTGGGCAAGAGATGAAGTTCAATACGCCAAGAGGCAAATGGTTTGGTTCAAAAAAGACGATAGAATAAAATGGTTCGATATAACAGGTCCCGAATATCCAGATAATGTGGAAAGTTTGATCAAAAAATGGTACGATATTTCAGAGTAGAAGAGTGAAAGAGTATAAGTGCTGGATTGGAAACTCATAGCCCTAGTTGTAAACCCTGCTTATGCTCTCAAGCTCTCCCGCTCTTATACTCTAATTTATGCCGCATAAAGTCGAAATTTCTCATAAAACAATAATTTTTTCGGTTTTCTTTTTAATATTTTTGTGGTTCCTTTTTTATATAAAAGACCTGCTTTTACAGCTCTTTATCGCCCTCCTTTTTACCACAATTCTTGATCCCTTTGTTATAAAACTGGCATCTTTTAAGATTCCCAGAGGTATCGCCATCCTTTCATCTTACGTCTTGATCCTGGGCCTTTTGGGTGGAGTTGTCGCGCTTCTGGCCCCGCCACTTGTAGAACAGACAACAAATTTTGCAAATTCGCTTCCTGGGTATATTACCCAATTGGGTGTACCGCCCGTGGTTAGTTCAGAAGTAAATCGTGAGTTTTTTACAAGGTTGGGCAGTATTCCGGGACAGCTTATTGTATTTGGGGCAAGTCTTATAGCTAATGTAGTATCGGTTTTGGCAGTCTTAGTTTTTACTTTTTATTTACTTCTTTCCAGAAACAAGTTAGATCAGCAACTCGGACTTTTCTTTGGTTCGGAAAAGGCGGGAAAACTGGTTAGTCTTTTAGCTAGGCTTGAAGGAAAATTGGGAGGCTGGGCCAGAGGTGAGCTCAGCTTAATGTTCCTCGTTGGTTTGCTTAATTATATTGGGTTAACAATTTTAGGAATGCCTTTTGCACTTCCGTTGGCAATTCTTGCAGGTTTATTCGAAGTTATCCCTTATTTGGGGCCGCTTGTTGCGGCAATCCCCGGAGTTTTAATCGGTTTTGGGATTTCCCCTGTTACCGGTTTTGGTGTTGTAATTATGGCGGTCTTGGTTCAACAACTTGAAAATTATGTATTTGTTCCGAAAATAATGGGGAAATCAGTTGGGGTTTCTCCGGTTATTATTCTTTTGGCGTTTGCGATAGGAGAAAGACTGGCAGGCGTGGTGGGAATGATAATCTCCGTACCTTTTGTAATCACGCTTCAGGTTTTGGCACAAGAATATCTTGTGAAAGATTAGATATCCACAAAAAATCCCGCATGTGCGGGATTTTTGTACTCTAGAGAAGAGTAAGCCAGGTTCTGTTTCTCCCGCCCCTCGTAGCTTTACGCGGAGTGGGGTTGACGATCATCCATCTAACGCCCTCGAACTTCGGCCCGCCTCTTAAGATTTCTCTTAAGATTTTTTGAAAGCGGTTTCGCCCGGTAAGGGGCGGGCCTTTCGGAGGTTGCAGCGGGGAGGATTGCCTCTTTTCACTCGTTTTTCCCTACCTTTAGGGTAAGAAAATCGACATAGTCTCTGTGGCTCTAACTGGCGGCCATGAGATAGCCTCGCGGACATCTCATGACCTCTCCAGCTTGCGCTGGACACCCTGCTTTTCTGCTGCCTGGACTTTCCTCCCCACATAGCTTTATGCGAAGTGGGGCGATCATCCTTTCTCTAGAGTGGGATAAGTATAGCAGAATAATCCCAAAGAGTCAATAGTATTATAGGTCATTTCCGTAACTACTACATAGCTTTGCAACGTGTTGCTGTGTCATTCCCGCGACTTGTCCCGCGAAGTCCGAAGGACGAAGTGGGAAAGCGGGAATCTATATAGATTCCGTATCAAGTACGGAATGACAAGGTGTGGTACTTGTGAGTCAAAGGTTATTTTGTAGCCTAGGAAACCAATGTTCCTGTTTTTTCTCCCTGGAGAATTTTGTCCAGATTTTTCAATTCTTTAATATTAAAGACTATTATTGGCATGCTGTGTTTTTGGCAAAGCGCAAAGGCTGTTGCGTCCATCACTTTTAGATTTTTCTCTATTGCCTCTTGGTAAGTTAACTTATTGTAAAAAATTGCATTTAAGTTAACTTTTGGATCTTCCGAGTACACCCCGTCAACGTTTGTGGCCTTTAAAATTACATCGCAGTGCATTTCTATCGCGCGTAGCGCGGCCCCGCTGTCTGTTGTGAAGAACGGATTTCCTGTTCCGGCCGTGAATATTGCAATTCTCCCTTTATCGATGTGTCTTATGGCACGCCTCCTTATATATGGTTCAGCTACTGACTTAATTTCAAAAGCTGTCATCATTCTCGTTGGAGCGCCGGTCCTCTCCAGCGCATCCTGGAGGGCGATGCCGTTTATTATAGTCCCCAACATTCCTATGTAATCTGCAGAAGCTTCGTCCACATCTGTCGATCTTTCTCTGCCCCTAAAAATATTTCCGCCACCTACAACTATAGTCAGTTCAACGCCGGTCTTTTTCCAAATATCATATATTTGTAAAGCTATCCTTTCGAAGTTTTCAAAACCGATTCCCTTTCCGTCTTTTTCGCCAAATAGCTCTCCGGAAAGTTTTAGAAGCACTCTTTTGTATTTGAGTTTTTTGTTCACGGGCTAGTGGTATTGTAACAGATCCAGTAAAATGTTGGAGAATTTGTGGACCTTAAGCCGTTTCTTTTATCATGCATTAATGCATCGTAAGAGATGGCGGGGTGAGTTAGAAAGGTTTTGGGATTCTTCCAAACGCAGCCTTTATTGCATAGTTGAGAAATCTATATAGAATCTGTTTTACCATGTCTTCTTTGTCTTTTTTGTCGAGTTTTTTAAATACTAAATTAAAGCCGTCTTTATTTAAATTAATCCACATTTTTAATCTGGTGATTGTTGCTGGGGTAAGTTTTAAAGTTGTGCTGATTCTTTTGTCTTCAATGTTATTTTCCAGCAAAAAGGCAGTTAGAACTCTTTTTGCAATCATGAGTCTTTCTGTTTTTGTCAGAGATGAAGAAAGAAATTTATCGACTTCATCTTTTGTTTTCAACTCTTTGATTATGTAGGAAAGCGAATCGAGTAATTCTTTTTCTATTTTGGAATCTAATTTTCTTTTCGAAACCTGTGTCATATATCTATTATCATACATTAATGCATGATAATTCAATTCCGATATTTAGTACCGAGAAACTATGTGATATTGTAAGTATATGCTTGCCAAAGTTACTTCCGGTGCTACGGCTGGGCTTAATGCCACTTTAATTGACGTGGAGGTGGATGTTCCGGGGAGCAGTTTGCCCTCCTTTACTATAGTTGGACTGCCGGATAAGGCGGTAGAGGAATCAAAAGAAAGGGTGAGGAGCGCTGTTAAAAATTCCGGAGCAGAATTTCCTAAAGGAAGAATCACGGTCAATTTGGCTCCGGCCGATATTCCAAAGGCTGGTCCGGCATATGATTTACCGATTGCCTTGGGACTAATGGTTGCTGATGGCCAAATTGCACCCGATATTAAAGATGCAATGTTTTTTGGTGAACTTTCCCTTGATGGAAACTTAAGGCATACAAATGGAATTTTACCAATGGTGTATTTGGCAAAACAAAAAGGATTAAAACGGGTTTTTATTCCAAAAATTAACGAGATAGAAGCGGCGGTAGTGCCGGGGGTTGAAGTATATGCAATTGACTCACTTTTGACATTGGTGCGTTATTTTCATAAGACCGTTGAAATTGAGCCTGCTCCAAAAATAAGTCTTAAAAAACTTCTGGTGGTAAGAGAAGCCGAATTTGATTTTTCCGAAGTAGTAGGACAGGAACAGGCAAAGCGCGCAATGGAAATTGCAGCCGCGGGAAATCATAACATTTTTATGAAGGGCACTCCGGGGAGCGGTAAAACAATGCTGGCCCGCGCCTTACCCGGAATTTTACCAACCTTAACGGAAGATGAGGCCTTGGAAGTAACCAAAATTTATTCCATAACAGGAAACCTTCCCGAAGGTGAATCAATAATTACAAAACGCCCTTTCAGAAGCCCGCACCACACAACCAGTCGAATCGGTTTAATTGGTGGCGGAACAAATCCGATGCCGGGAGAAATTTCCTTAGCTCACAGGGGAGTTTTGTTTTT
>CAZBTH010000008.1:0-39820 GCA_964494885.1 uncultured Gammaproteobacteria bacterium
GTGGCCTTCGTCTTCAAATTTTCCAAGCACTCCGGCCAAAACTATCGTCTTTGCCAGCTTTATTTCTTTAGTAAACCTATCAATCGTATTTAAGGTAATATCTTCCTTGTCCATTACCAAATTTCCAATGATAACTTTCCCACTTTGAGACCTGACACTTTCCAGAGCAGCATCCCCTAAAAACTCCGGAAGCCTTCCTCCAACCAAGACCTTGTCCGCAATTTCCTCGAGGGGTTTAATCATTTCTAATTTATCTTTTTTAATACCGCTGATAAGAATGATAACGGGATGCTCAGGATTTTCAAATACCTTGCTCAGGTTTTCCACCTCACGCATAAAATGGATCCCTGCGGCATGGGGAAGAAGTTTTGGTAGACCGACAATTGAAGCATGTTCACGATGAGATGAAGCAAAAGCGTCATTTATATAACAGTCCCCTAGTGATGCAAGTTTTTTTGTAAATTCGGGGTCATTTGATTCTTCTCCTACGTCAAATCTCAAGTTCTCCTCGACCTTTGCACCCCACTTGTCAAAAATTGGTTGAAAAGGTTTGAGGCTCAGTTCTTCTCTTACTCTTACACTTACTCCGTCCTGTTGAGGACGACCCTTGTGAGCAAGAATTATTATCTCTGAATTCTTGTTTTTTAAATAGTCTAGAGTTTCCTCCGAAGCTTTGATTCTTAAATCGTCGGGGTTGGGGTCGCAATCCAAATCCAACCGAAGCAAAACCTTTTTTCCTGTTACGTCTAAATCTGTAAGTTTGGGCAAGTCCATGTTCGAAGTTTAGTTGTTTTCCTCCAGTCTCGTTATCTCTTCAAGTCGTTCCTCGTACCGTTCTTTTCCGGAGAACTTTGTTTCGAGAAATGCAATGAGCATCGCTTTTGCCTCTTTTTCAGTAGTGTAGTCGGCCGCAAGGACTAAAACGTTCATATCATCATCGTTTCTACCTGCCTTAATTTGGCCAACAGATTTTCCAATTGCCGCCCGAACCCCGTCAAATTTATTGGCTACCACCTCGATCCCCACTCCGCTGCCGCAAATCAAAACACCGCGGACCTTGTCTTTACGATCATATGCCGCTCCTAAATAATAAGATCCGACAATAGAACCAACTTTTTCTGCATACTTCGTATAATCATCTTCGGGGTCAAGTTTGTCAACACCCACATCCTCGAATTCATATCCCATCTGAAAAAGCCACATTGCGACTTTTTCTTTAAGTTCGAACCCTCTGTGGTCTGCTCCCAGATAGATTACATCTTTCATCATTAGAGAAACTAGTCGCTAGTAGCTAGATACTAGTTTTTATTTTAGAAATTAAAGAGTTTAACATTTTCATTACCTCTTCCAGTAACAAATTCGCCTCTTCAAAGTCTCTACTAGAAATATACCCCAAATCTCTCGCAATTAATAGTTGTGTCTCAAGCTCGGCTCCGGAGGCGAAAGATATTTGCAAGAATTGAATGTACTCCAATTTTCTTTGTCTACAATATCCCTCTGCAATATTTGAAGGAATTGAAATAACAGCTCTCCTAATTTGAGAGGTAAGACCATACAACTCTTCCCTCGGAAAACGCCCCGTAAGCTTGTAAATTAGAAGCGAGAGTTTGTAGGATTTTTGCCAAACTATTAATTCCTTGTATGTTTTAGTCATCCTAGTATCTAACTTCTAGTAACTAGTTACTTATCACTTAAACCCTTCCGTGAGCTCTGTCAACTCTTTTCTTGGATCTCCCGCTTTAACAATATCTGTCGCCACTGCAAAACCTGTTGCCCCTAGGCTTAAACTTTTTCTTATATCTTCCGACGAGTGAATTCCGGCTCCCACAATAAGGGGAATATCATACCCATTCGCAATTTCCACCGCCTGCGAAATTATCTCCGATTTGACCTGTGCTACTGACGTCGTGGTTGAACCGACAAGCTCAGCCGGCTCATACGCAACATAAGTTGGGGCAAGATCGCGAATTTTTTTAAGTTCCTGGACATCTGTCGCAAAAATCAAAGTTTTGAGGTTTGCAGACATCGCTTTTTCGTTAGCACTGTACAAATTATCAAGACTATCAAATTTATGTTCAGAGTGGTTCAGAAAAACCCCGGAAACTCCGATTCTTGAAACTTCCTCGGGCAGGGTCCAACCAGTGTTGGCTCCGTAACTAACAGGATCAACATGCTGAACCCAAACCTCTAAAGTAGTGGAAGCGATAACCGTCTCGGCATCAATCACCTGAACGACAGGAATAATTTTAATCTGCGACTGCCTCGCCACCTCTTCCAAAATTTTAGTCAAATTAACAGCATTCACTCCACTTCCCTGTTCGTAGGTTTTGTAATTAACAAATATCATTGTTGCTTTGATAACAATTACATAATACTATATGATTTGCCGGATATCCAAATGACAATTACAATTTTTTCTACAACAACATGTCCTTATTGCAAGATGCTTAAGGACTACCTGGGACAAAAGAATCAACCTTTCACCGAAAAATTTGTCGATATCGATGATGCCGCTAGGGACGAAATGATGGCCTCTTCTGGTGGTTTTCTGGGTGTCCCTTTTAGCGTTGTTGCCAAAGACGATGGAAGTAAAGAGACTATCTTGGGTTTTGATAAAGGAAGGCTGGACTCAATTCTTGCTACTCCGGCAGTTTAATTGAAGGACCCTTCAAGCACCTTCTCCTCGGCCTTTTGATCAAACACTTTTTCGACTGTTACCACAATCTTTTTATAATCCGAGTAGTTTTTGGTAGAAGTAAAATCGATAAAATACCCACCTTTGGCCAAATTAAGTTTGCCCAAAGAAATAAATATTGTGCCATTACCCATCCAAGCCTGATAAAAATAACCGTTAGAAGGTTGAGGTAGATCCGTAAGAACCGTGAGTTCAAATTTACCGTTTTCAAACACCCGTATTGCTTCTCCAATCCCACTGCCTCCAGCAACAGTCACAAGATCGGCCTTGTCCGCATTGGATGGAACGGTTATGCCACCAAATTTTTCAGTAATTCTTTGGGAAATTGACGGAGTTGGAGACGGAAGATTTAAAACATTATTCTTTTTAGAATTTTTGGCAAGAAGAATACCGGCTATTAGTACTACTAAAACTAAAAAACCAACTACCACATCTCTTGTTTTCATTGGTGGCTAAAAATAGCACCCTACTACAGGTTTGTCAAGGCCCCCTAGTATCTAATATCTAATCACTAGTATCTTTCCCCTATTCCCGCATATTTACCGCATAAATTCCGCAAGCCTCAACCCAACCTATCCTTAATTTCGTCGTGGTTTGTAAACTCGGTAAAAAGCACCGATCCCACAAGTCCGTGAATAAGAATTTGTGGAAAAATATTTCCCCAAATTAAATAAACCCAGTTGTTTATTACTCCAAAAACAGCCAGTAGAATCCAAAATCTTTTAATTGACGACCATCCGGTCAAGTGAAAAATCATAAAGAATAAAAATGAGGTTAAAAATACAAAATTAATGTTTTGGAACAAGTAATAAAAAGTATCGGTAAAAACCCAAAGGAAAAATATTTGCTGTAATCCCCCAAATAAAACGTAAGGCAAGATAAGTCTCCTCAACCTGCGGATTCTTTTCCTGAAATTCTTTGCAAAGATTCCAAAAAACATAAAAACGATTGCCGGTCCACCAATCAATAGGAACGAAGGAAGAATTGTCTCCTTATTATACCCACCCAAAAATGGATAATCTTTTAAAATCGACAACCTTAGAAACAAAGCCGTAAACCCCAAAATAAACATCAATATTCCCCAAAAACCATTAAATTTGGTTGTTTTAAAATAGATCGGAATAATAACGAGGCAAAAAACAAAAATTATAATTAAAGGGTTGACCACAAAATGATTATATAGTAGATTTAGGCAAGTTGGTGAATCACCCGGGTACCATTCAATACCCGGCAGAGTGCAGTATTGTACTCTGGGCGAACATCCGTGGGAGTGCCGCTACCGTCTATACCCGGGGCCCGATCAAATAGAACTGCGAGCCACAGAAAATGAAAAATCTTAAAAAAATACTAATACTTCTTTTAATACTCATCGGAATTTCGTCCTTTTTTATTTTCCTTAATAGAAAAAACAGCAATAACCAGCGTCCATCATCTGTTGTTAGACAAGAACAAACAGCCACCCTTACCCTGAATATCGACGGAAAAACAGAATCTTTTGATATCTCCTCTTTTGTTGGCAAATCAGCCCTAGAAGCTACAAATAGTTTTGCAAAAGTCGTAGAAAGCGGCGCCGGTGAAAATGCCTTCGTAACGGAAATCAACGGAAGAGCAGCCGATTCAAAAAAGCGTGAATTCTGGGAACTGGTGATTAACGGGCAGTCGGCTCAAGTCGGGGCCGGAAGCTATATTGTTCAAAAAGGAGATTCAATATTATGGAAAATCACAACATATTAAAAAGATTGGTCACCCCAATAACTTTCATTTTAATCGGGGCAATCGCCCGAATAATCCCTCACGTTCCAAACTTTGCCCCAATCGGAGCCATGGCGCTTTTTGGAGGATCCTACCTAAATAAAAAGCAAGCCTTTTTCTTGCCAATCTTCGCCATGATTCTATCAGATTTTGTCATTGGGTTTGATAGTCTCCCCATGCGTTTAACGGTTTATGGAACCTTTTTAGTAATGGTTGTAATTGGAATTTGGCTTAAGAAACATTTAAATTTAACCACTGTGATTATTTCCAGCTTATCAGCATCAGTTTTGTTTTTTGTAACAACAAATTTTTCTGTTTGGATTTTTGGTTCGATGTACCCGCACAACATCGGCGGTTTGGGGGAGAGTTATTTCTTTGCTATTCCCTTTTTCCGAAATACCCTGCTTGGAGATCTGTTTTACTCAGGAGTGTTTTTTGGAGGATACGAATTCGTTCAAAGTTTGTTAAGGCGTGATTCCCGTTCCAAAATTTTTAATTTTTAATTTTTAATTTTAAATTATCTTAGTACCGCTCCCCTCTTGGTTTTGGTATAAACGGTCTAATCCCGTCCATCTCTTTAGGTTTTTGTTTGTATGTAAAGAGAATTTTGTCGATATAGTTACCCAAATCACGATAATAATAAACATCGTTTAACAAAATATCGTCAGCAGTGACTTCTCCGTGTCCAAAGTCATCCGGGCGCGCAGGCGTCCTTGCGTGAACAACCACGTTCCCAATTGCCAGTTGTTTCCAAATCATGTTTGGAGGGTAAGTTTTGACTTTAACCACCTCGTCCCAGGTAAGGGTTCTGGAATTTGTAGCAAAAAGAGTCGTGGGTTCAAAACGAACAAGTCTGCGATCGGTAATATATGCGATATCCCGTTTTTGGTAATCCGTCATGATCTTTGTACCAACGGTTATTATTAAAAGGGCTACAATCATTCCCCCAACATAGAAGAGAGAAGACATGACGCGAATCTGGCTCCCAAGAACCACTAAAACAAAAAGAATAGCAAGTGAGATCAAATAAATCCTGATAAGGGCAACTGTGGTTGCAAGGGGGTGCGGGCGGACAACATAAAGAATCTTTTCATCTTCCTGCCGACCAAAAAAGTCTAAGTCCGAATTTTGCATTGTCATACTCCAATTTTAGTAGATAATTGAGATTATTGCGAGAGAAGACCACTATAGGTTGACAAAAACGTCAAACAGTGCTATACTCTGCCTTCGCACATCAAAAATTCAAGAGGAGAAGTATCATGGATGAACATAAATATGCTCGCGAAAAATACGAGCACGATCACCCCATACATACGGAGCACCCATTCAAAGGTCCGGACTACGCTACAATGGCGAAGTTTTTACTTATCGGGTTATTGTTGGTGGCCATTGCATTGGTTTGTGGATTCGGCGCCAATTTTGTCATATTTTATTAATCTTTTGTTGAACATGTTGTGGGCCCTCTCTCACTTGTAATCTAAACAAGAACAGGAACGGAGGAAAGATGAATGCTACGTTACCGATACACCGCAAGGTTAAAATGCCTAATAGTTTTTTTAGTGACCTTGATTTCATGTTTGGGGGCGGACTACCCGGTGGGCCACTCATCGGTTCTACTAGTGGACATGGCTGTTCGACATTTCCCATTATTCTTATTTTTGTTCTGATCGTTATCGCTGGAGGCAGTCTTTGCGCACTTTCAATAGACGCGAGCTACTTGTGGTTGGTTTTCGCAATTGGAATTGGTGTGTTTGGAGCGTGCTTGGGGCTCATGTCCAATAGCATTCCAGCCATGTTTTGGGGTTTTGGTATAGGATTTGTCATAGGAGCAATTTTGGGGGTTTTACTCCAAGGACAACTTCCACCAGAATATATTGGCTTGATTTGGTAAATCCGGAGTCGGGAAAACTTTGTTTAAAGTTACACAAAAAGTTTTCCCGACTGTATTTTTTACATTCAAAAGTAGTAGTATTGGTAAGAATGCTTACCCGTCTTTCAAAGTTCGATTACTTCCATTTTAGACTTGCGTTTGATATCTCTCTCGTCGTTACACTTTCCGCTCTTCTACTAACTAAATTTGGTCATTTAAGTATTCCCGTTCTGGTTTTTAAAATTGTTTCGATAGTCGCCCTTATCCCTGTTTTTGATGCCGCATATAAAGCACTTAAAGAAAAGGAGATTTCTGTAGATTTTTTAGCAGTTGTAGCTCTAACTTTTGCGTATATTGCAGGTGAGTGGTATTCGGCAGCATTTATTAATCTAATGTTGGCCAGTGCAAGAATATTTGAAATCTGGACAGAACGAAGATCGGAAAACTTAGTCAAAAGCCTTCTTAAGTATCGCCCCGAAAAAGTCAAAATTAAAAACGGGAACCGAATAGAAATAAAGGACATAAAAGATGTTAAGGTTAACGACATCATGATAATCGCCGCCGGAGAAAGAATTGCGGTTGATGCAATTGTAATCTCAGGACAAGCCAGTGTCGATGAATCCACTTTAACCGGAGAGAGTGAACCCGTTGTCAAGAAAACAGGCGACCACGTTTTCTCCTCTACTCTAAATATGTCAGGTTCAATTCTGGCAAAAACCGAAAAGGTTGCCGAGGAAAGTACTTTGGCAAAAATTATTTCGCTAGTTGAAAAGTCGTCTTTAAAAAAATCCAAAACCGTGAGAACGGTCGATAAATTTTCTCAATGGTATATTATCGCAACTTTAATTGGATCAATAGTCCTCTATTTTATTTCCAAAGACGTAAACTTTGTCTTGGCAATCCTTCTTGTTGTTTGTGCCGACGATATTGCCGTTTCTGTTCCGCTGGCATTCACCGTCGCTGTTTCGCGAGGGGCACAAAGTGGGATCTTAATCAAGAGTTCCGATGTCCTTGAACGCATAAGCAAAATTAACGTTTTTATTACCGACAAAACCGGAACCCTTACATTTGCAAAACCCAAAATCACCCAAATCATAACATTTGGGAACTTTAAACGACAAAAATTTCTTAAACTATTATCAGCTGCAGAATCAAGCTCAACACACCCTCTATCCCGTCCAATTCTCGAGTTTACCCGAAAAGAAGGAATAACTACTCCTCCTGTAAGCGAGTTCAGGGAAACCGCAGGAGAGGGTATGGAAATTACATTTAATAACGAAAAAATAATTTCGGGAAAACTGGACTTTATCGAAAGGAAAGGAATAAAAATAACAAGAGACGAACAGAAAAAAGCAGATAATTTGAGTGAGTCCGGTTACTCCCTGGTTACACTTGGAGTGGACGGAAAACTGGTTGGGTTCGCCATATTTGAAGATGAACCAAAATCGTACATAAAAGATGTTATAAGACGAACCAAAGAGTTGGGGGCCGATCTCTGGATAATGCTCACCGGAGATAACGCTTCAGTTGCGCAAAAAATCGCCGATTTCTGCGGAATCGATATTTTCGAGGCAAATCTGAAGCCCGAAGAAAAAGTCCGCTTCGTTGAAAAATATAAAGAAAAAAATAAAAACAAGGTAGTGGCCATGATCGGAGACGGTGTAAACGACGCGGCAGCCCTTGCAATTGCTGACGTTAGTTTTGCGATGGGAGCGGTTGGGTCTGATGTTGCAATTAATGCCGCTGACGTAGCCCTCATGACCGACAACTTAGAGAGAATTCCTGAAGCGATGGTTTTGGGACAAAAAACCAGAAAAATTGTGTACCAAAATTTTGCTATTTGGGGAATTACAAATGTAATCGGACTGGGTTTGGTGGCTGTCGGGGTTTTTGACCCCACAGGAGCCGCCACTTACAACTTTTTGACCGATTTTATCCCAATATTTAATGCACTAAGGATGAGTAGAGGGTAAACACTTCCCGTGGTATAATCCACGGTTATGCCATTTCCGGAACGAATCCGCCGTGAAGAAAAACTTGCAGCCTTTACGTGTGCGGCGTGCGACAAAAGATTCAAGTCCCCCGATGAAGGTGAACTCCACTCAAAAACCGGTCTTCACCTGGTTAAAGAAAGGGGTGCAAAAAAATCCAGATACAAAGTCACCTCAACCCCTGAAGGACATTCAATTCTGAAAGGAAAGACGATAAGCAGATCTTCGTTCATCAGCCACGAAGATGGAGACAATGACTCAGTTTGTCTTTGTAAGAATTGCCACACGGAGGTTCATAGACTGGCCTTGATTGAGGCGAAATCAAGGGGAAATTTTCCTGGAAATGCCACTCCACCACAGATATTGGAAGAAGTAACAGCTGATTACATCAACAAAAAAAGGCAAACAGTTAGTAAAATGCCAGATGTTGAAATGGCAAAGCTATATCTACCAATACCGGAGTTGAAACAAATTATTTAACTCTTCCTAGATACTCCCCTGAGGTAGTATCTATTAAAACTTTCTCTCCGGTTTTGATGAATATGGGGACCATCGCCTCTACCCCAGTTTCCAGTTTTACAGTTTTTTTGGGAGCATTAATTCTGTTACCGGCGACCTCGTCGTGAGCCTCAATCACTGTCAAAGTAACATTTGGAGGCAAACCTACACCAATTGCCTTGTCTTTATACCAAAGGACCCAACACTTTAGGTTTGGGATAAGGTAACCCACCTGATCCTCGATCAAACTCATGGGGACTTCGGCCTGGTCAAAAGTTTTAGGATTCATAAAGAATAGGTCGTCGCCCGAACGATACAAAAATTCCATTTCGCGTTTTTCTACATCCGCAACTTCCACTTGTTCGCTGGTTTTGTAAGTAAACTCAAGTGCCGCGCCGTTTTCTATGCTCCTATACTTAACCCGCATTACAGCGCTCCCCTTTCCGGGTGACATGAACTCTGTTTTTGTGACCAAATGCGGTTTGTCCTTAAAAATAAGGTACATTCCTTTAGTGATGTTACCGGCGTTTACTGTGATCATATCGTAATTAAAAATTTAGAATTAAGAATTAATAACTTAGCCTCGACATTGTAACCCAAGACCCATAAAAAATCGATACTCGATTTCTTTGGCATAATTTCCAAGAAAATTCTGTAACCTTGACAAGAAGAAGAAGAAGAAGGAAAATACGAGTTGTATGCAATTTGTTGACTACCGTTCACAAGGAGGAGAGACTGAGCCCAGACCCGCCATCGTTGAAATCTCAAACGAGACACCAAATATCCAAACCATATTTTCTCGATTAATAAACAGTGTCGATTGCGACTTAGTCTTAAGTGCCGACGAGGCCAAGGATGTGTTAGTTTCAAATCTGGTTAAGCCGGGTTTTGAACCTCCAGAAGAAGTTGATTGGATCAAATTTGACAAGATACTTATTAATAGTGGAACTGCCGATACTAGGAGAGATTCCAAATTAATTCTCAATTTGGCAGCCTCTAGGGGTGTACAAAAACCTATTAAGATTCCCTTGGATGAAGACACTTTCCGCAAGTACTTTTTGGAAAAAATTGACAGACAAGACTTGATCTAACTACTCAAACTTAAATTTAAAATCCTTCCCCACCACACCAACCTCCTGTCATTCCCAACTGATGTTTTCAGCGTCACCCCCGACCTGACCCGCTTCGCCGAAAGGAAAATTATTTATCGTTGAATCAGCAGCCTTAACATTTTATCCACGATCGTTATGATTTTGTTAAGGCCAAACCTTTCCCCAATCCTTTGGATATATTTTTTAATCTTTCCAAAACCTCTCCTTGGCACCAATCTTTGGGCAAGAGTTCTGTAGGTAGCATGGGATCCCTCATGGCCACCGCAAAATATTCATCCCAAAGGCTTTTCAAGTCTGCCTTTTTGCTTTCGAGCTTCTCCAAAATTTCTGCATACTTCTTATTAATATCTTCTAATTTCCATATTTTTTCGACTAAATTCTGATAATTCCCCACTCCCAAAGTTTTTGCCGCCAGAACAAAAACAAATTCCTGTAAATTGTATGCCACTAAAAATTCTCTGAAGTCGTCTTCAAAGTGATACGGAGATACCCAAACAGACTCCTGAAGCATTCCAAATCCCAATTCACGCAATTTTATTCTTAAAGCATCTCTTTCTCTTCGTTTTTTCTCTTCAATGTCAAAGATTACTACCATAAATTCTTTGTTCCACTTTTTCTTTTGCATCGAAAGAATTGGAAACTTTCTTTTGAATTTTTCCTTGCCTTTGGGCGTAATTTCAAAACACGGTTCTCCGTTTTCATCAATTTTGCGTTCGATTTCCCCAGTGGAAAGCAACTTGGATACAGTCGATAAATAACTCGCTCTTTTATAATTGGGCGGAACAAAACCATATCTCAACTCCCTGGCTTTCGGTACGATATCGCCCACCAAACGTAAGTCGTCAGCAAACTCCCCAATGACGGCAGAGGCAATAAGAATATAATCCCGCACCCTTAAAAGTTTCGCCATGGCCTTAACATTTTATACACGATCGTTATAGATTTGTAAATGTTTGGATCACGAGGAAAAATTCACCGACTTCTTTTTACGCCTTGCAGGGGTTACCCTTTAAAGGTTAAGGCGCCAGCTCCCGGAGTTTTCTCTTTTTACCAAGGCATCGCCGGTCTCGTCGTCCCAATACCCACAATTCAAGTAACCTTCTGCCATTCCACCTCTCACTGCTACATCCAAACCACCCAATTCGCCATTCTCATCAATATCATGAAAGGTTAAATCTATTCCCTGAGGAAAAATTGTCTTAAACTTTGAAATAACATCCTCTTTTTGTCCACTATATTCAGATGACTTGTAAAATATAAAAATTCTTCTTGGATTAGCCTCTCGCGAAATTTCTTTCGTTAGCTCTATCAAACTAACATCTTTGGTTTGCGTCGATCCAGTCATGTGGTAAGCAAGCCTTAAGTTTTCACCGTTTTTGTCTTCAAAATCCACAACTACCCCCCAACATGTATTAATCATATGAAACATGAACTCATCGTCTGTTTTCCCAATTATCAAATCTGAAGTGTCAACAACGTAACCGGAGTGATTGCCCATATCTATTCTTGTTAAATTTTTTAATTCCCCAAACCCTCTCCACGCCCAAATAGTTCCGGTATATGCTTGATCATCGCCATTCCACTTGGTCTTGAAGTGTTCTTCCAGGCTGGATTCGGGAATTCTAACAATGCTGATATCTTCCCCTCTCAGCCATTTATATGCTTTTTCCAGATTCTTACTGTGCAAATTCCTATAGAATTCTGGTGATTTGGAAGATGAAATCTCCATAGAATTGTCTATACAGTCGCCTGCACTCCGGCTTGAGGATTTCTTAGGTCGATACGGGGGTATTTTGATTCAGATGCTAGCACCGGTGAGTTTGTCGCGATAATTAACGTAGAACCTTTTGGGGCAAGTTTCAGAATTTGTTCCAACTCTTCTGCCAACTTTTGGTGTCTCCAAGGGTCCATCCCTGCCTCAGGTTCGTCTATCAATATCAACGCAGATTTGCCATCATTTAAACACCTGAGTTCCTGAAACACTTTGTCTAATTCGTAATCTTTTGCCTGTCTGTTTGAAAGACTTTCTTGACGCCCCATATGTCCACTGCCCTTTTTGTTTATCGAAGCATCAAACTTCACCACATGTTCAAAGTTTCCGCCCAATTCTACTCCGCGACTAAAATAAAGGGCAGGAAGATGTTCCATAACCGCCTGGTCTCCGTGTGGAATGCGACCAGTCACCGAATAATGGAGCCCTGTAAGAAATGTGGTTTTACCTGAACCATTATAGCCAACCACAAGGCATATGCCGGGTTTTATGTCCAACCGTTCCGGTTCCTGAGGTAAATTTTTTAAGGCATCGGGAATAATATCGACACCTTTTGTGACTTTTTTTAGATCAATGTAAATTTCTACTGAAGGTTCAATTTCTTCGTCCAGTTTTGGTGGTTTTTCCACAGAGCAATTATAACAGCATTCAAGAAAACCTCGCAACTCGCTGCGAGGATGGATTGAACACCGGTATGTCATCCTCCCTTAAGGGAAACCTCGCATTTAAATGAGAGGAGGATGTCATAACATTTTCAGAGGTCAAAGAGTTCATTATCTGGAAAGAAAATTGTATCAGAGACATTGGGCACATCTGCGGCCAGCATTACGAGACGATCCACGCCGACGGCGATACCGGATGAAACGGGCATTCCGGATTTGAGAGCCTCGACAAAATCTTCATCGATCGGAAAATCAGTCTTGCCCTGAGCCTGTCTCAGGGTCTTGTCTTCTTCAAATCTCTTGTGTTGCGCCTCAGCGTCAGTTAATTCGCTAAAACAATTTCCAAGTTCGACTCCGGCCAAAAAAACTTCAAATCGTTCCGCAAACCTTGGATCCTCTTTCTTTGGTCGGCTTAAGGAGGCCTGGGCCAGTGGATAATCATAAATAAACGTAGGCTTATGAGAATCTCTTATTTTAGTTTCAATCTCATTCAAAAATATCTGATAAAACATCTGTTCCCAAGTTGTATTTTCCTTGCCCGCCAAAGCCTTGGCGTCGGCGGGTTCAACAACATATCCCTTGGCTCGCCCAGCATTCAGTAATTTTTCTTCGGAAAGAAGTGTTTCAATGTCAATTCCTGCAAATTTTTCAAACGCTTCCGCCACTGTTATTCTCGGCCAAGGAAGAGACAAATCATATTCCTCCCCCTGATACAACATTCTATCTTTGCCGATTATCTCCAAAAATAAGTGTTCAAAATCACACATTGTGTCCTTATAATCGGCGTTAATTCTATACCACTCAAGTATAGTAAATTCGGGAGAATGAAGGCGACTCACTTCTTCTTCATTACGAAAGGAGTGTGTTATCTCGAACAAACTCCCCACCCCGGCAGCAAGCATTCTTTTATGCGCATATTCCGGACTGGAAATCAAATATGCTTTACGCTTTATGCCTTTGGCTGTACGCAACTCAGTCTGAAACACCTCCAAATTTGGTTCGATTGAAGGGACCGGAACCATGATCGGCGTAAAAACTTCATGAAACCCTTCCTTTTTGAAAAAGTCACGTATGGTTTGTATTACTTTTTCTCGAATAAAATAGTTTTTTAATAAATCAGGATTTTTTTTAATTTTCTGCCAGGTTTTTGCCATATTCTTTGTGATTTTAACACATGAATCACCCACCTTTTCAAAAAAATGTTAATATTCACTAGACAAAAATGAAAAGGTCAAGAACCATAGACATTATTTTATTAGTACTCGTCGCAGCCTTGGTAAGATTTGGGCTTTTTAAATTGCTGGGGGAGGAAATAAACACATTTACCAGACTTTTTGGAACCGTCTCAATCTTAGTTGTTGGAGCCTTAGTTTTAAAGGGTTGCGCCGAGGTAATAGAAGAGACAACGGATATTTTATCCCGCAGAACCAAACTTGCCGGAGGCTTTTTGCAGTCTATTGGCACCGCTTTCCCGGACATGGCAATCGGAATCGTGGCCGCCTTGGTAAGTTTGCAATTACGCCATACTGATTATGCCTTAGCCGTATCGTTTGCCATTATTGCCGCCGCTACCACCTTCGGCTCTAATATTTATAATATTGCCCATGCCGCATGGTGCATTTTCCGTCAAAATCTGGCAAACAACCTAAACCGGGATGTACTGATGTTTCCTCATTTTGTAAAAGGAGGGACAGTTAGACCGCTCAAAAAACATATAACTAAACCGACGTCTAAAGAAATCGATACTTCAATCGATATTTTGAATGCCCTGACGGTAATTACTGCGATAGTTGCAATTTCCATGGTTCTTTTTGGAAAAGTCACATCTCCCCCGGAGGGAATGGCGGGTGACCTTTACCAGCTCATTCGCCCTGTGGGTTTTGTTGTATTCTTTTTGTCTGCTCTAGTTGTGTTTTATTTTAGAAAAACCCAAAGAGCAATAACCAGTGACGAAGAGAGGGTTCACGAAAAAATGTATTACTCCGGCAAATCAAATTTGCTTATATCTTCCCACCTGATTCTTTCCGGAGTTTCTATCCTTTTGGCGGCAGAAAGTATGGTTCACGCCGTCCAGGTATTTTGCGAGATTACCAACTTGCCAACTGTCGTTGCCGGCGTGGCCGCAGGGCTTATTGGCTGCTTGGGGGAAATGCTGGTTGTTCACAATTATTCAATAAGTCCCAAGGGTAGAATTGCGGACGCAATAGTCGGAGTTGGAATGGACAATATTGTTACTACCATAGGGGCCTCCATTGTGGCAATTATGGGAGGAATTTTCCTAGGAGGTAACGCCCTAATCCTCATTTTTTTATTTATTTTGGCTCTTAACACCCCTCTAATTGGGCAAATCTCCCGCCTCAAAAACTTTCTCTAATTCGCAGGGGGTAGCAATCTTGACATTGCTGGAGGTGATCTATATACTACAGGCCATCGTGGAGAATCAACAACGAATCATTGTGTCAGAAGCCGAATTGACCGCCGAGCAAACATCTTTAAAAGATGTAATGGCTCAAGGCCGTTGGCAAGAAATGACGACCGAAAAATTTCCGCTTACCGTTGCCGCAATGGGCAAACCGTTTTGGCTATCCAGGCTCAACCTTATAAATCAGGAGCTCAAAATTGTGACGGAAACAGCTCCAGCACTAAATCCAGATGATGCAGATACCTTAGCCAGGCTAAGAGGAGTTGTCAAAGAGTTACAGGCAGGTATCGCCGAAACAGTGAAAGTGTTATATCCAAATGTAAAACCAGTTGAAGCAGACCCATTTCCAGTCACCTCGGACACAATTGATTCCGCCCAAGCCTTTGCCGAATCAGGATCTATAAGCCAGTTGAACGAAGAATCTATCCCTGGTTGGGACTCGCTTCCGGCCGAACAAAGACTCATATTCCGTATAAAAGCGCTGGGAGTATTTTTTGGAACACTCGACAAAGACGCGATGGCCAATACATTTATTAAGCTAGATTCGATTGGTTTTGGCAACCAGCGAACACTCGTAGATGAGGTCAGGGGTGTCCTCCAGGTTATGCAAGAAAAAGTTATAGAAAGACACCTGCCAGAGTGGTTAAAAGATGCTGAATCTGCAGGATTTGGACCAGATAACCCGTTGGTCATCGGCGCCAAAGAAATAGTTAATCACCAAAAAGAAAAATAAACATGGAAAGATTTACAGGACAAAAATCATACGAACAAGTATTAAGAAATGAGCTCAGAAACCCAGCTTTTTGGGAGATATTTAACTACAACAAAAACGGGGAACTATTTTTCAGAGAGAGTGGCCTAAAACCTGTTGACTTGCTTCGTGATTACGGCCAAAAATTCGACGCCCCAATCCAAATTACCGATCTTTCTAAAGTTGAACAGAGAGGATATGACCTAAAAAAGATTGTTGAAACAGCTGCTCAGACAGCGCATTACCCCAAAGAAAAATTTCAGCTCCACTATGCCGAAAAAGCCAACTTCAAAGGCCCTGTTCTTTCTGCTGCATTGAAAAGTCTGCATATGGAAACCAGTGGCGAGCTTGGTCTTTCCGACTTTATGTGGCTAAGGGAAAAGGGATTCGTTCCAAAAGACAGAAAAGTAATATGTAACGGACCCAAGGTTAGAGTTCACCGTTTTGACAAAGGTTACGCAGAAACTATAGTTGAGGCTTATGAAAAAGGTGTCGACATTATACCTGTGGTCGTTCAGGGAGAGCGTGAGTTTTTCCATAAAAACGTCAGAAAAGGAAGAATGAGCTTGGGTATTAGATCTAAATTTGCTGTCGTAGGAAGCAAAAACCAATTAGCAAGTGTTGTCTCCCCTTTTGGTTTCAACTGGGAAGAATTACAGACCGAAGCAAATAAAATTGATGCTTCTTCAAACCTAAAATTAACCATGCTTCACGCCATGAGTAGCGCCGCAAGCGCAGTAAACCCGGAAGCTTTTGCCAAAAGCGCCCTTATCGCAGCCGAACAATACGCTATTCTGAAACTCACTCACCCACACCTTACCCATCTCAACTTAGGAGGAGGTTTTCCATCTATGGACAGCGGTTATAACCACCAGGCATTTTTAGTACCGTTTTTGGAAGGTGTTAAACAAATTTGCCAACGTTACAAGGTCGAATTGCCCACTATAGTTATCGAAAGTGGCAGTTTTGTCGCAACTGATTGCGAACATCTTGTTTACCCTGTAACTAATGCATACACAAATAGCTCTGATGGTATTCCTTGGCTTGAGCTAGGTGGCAATTTATTAAGCCTACCCGACCTATGGATACAGGAGGACACATTTAACTTTGTGGCTGCAAACAATGCAAATTCGGCACTTGCTCGAGTACGTTTTCATGACTTGAGTTGTGATTCGAACAGTACTCAACCAACCAAGGAACAACTCACAGCAAACCCAAATGCTTATGTCACAATGGCAAGTAATTTTGACAAACTCGTCGTGGTAGCACCCTGTTCGGGTGCTTACCAAGACAATCTCGGTGGTGTTGGTAGTTCCAGAGAGCAACAAATGGTTAATCATTGTGGTTTACCAGAACCTGTACAGGTTTATACCTGGAAGGAAAGGGGTCAAACACGTATTTGGGCAGGAAGCAGGGCTTCAATTCGTGAACAAAGAGGGATTATCGGCCTTACAGACAGCATGTCTTTTCTCCTTAAATAAACGTCCCAACAAGTTATCATTATAGGCTTGACAGATACCCCTTCTTGATATAAAATCTCCCGGCAAATCAACCCTCCCTGGTTGTTTGGACTTTTCGTTCTTTAACAAACTATCTATTTAGAATGTCCAAAAAACCAGGTTTATTTTCACTCAAAAAGGAGAAAGAACATGAATCAAAGAGTATTACCAAGGGATGACGAGGCAAATCGTGAGTTCCCGGGAATGATTGGGTTCTCTGTAAATGTTGATGATATCGGCACTCCCCAACCCCCTCGCCAACGCAACGGGCTGTTCTGGGCAGGTTTGAGTGTCCTTATCATCATCTGTCTGATTATGGGTGCCGGCGGGTACTACCTCTTTGGAGGAAATCTTCCTGCCAAGGCGACCCCGACACAGCAGTCAGGTGGATTTGAACAGCCTACCCAGCCTGGGCAACAGCCAGTCAATACTGCTGTTCCGGGCGCGCCAAGGGAAAAGTTGAACGTTTGTATCGTCAACTTTGGGCCGTATTTTCCTGTAATTTTGATTCCGAACGACAACCCTGTGTATGAACTGAATATTGTTCCTTTGAACTTCTACACAGATCCTTTTGAGGACGTTGTTCTCAAAAACCCGAATTATCCGTTCATAAATCCCGCAGGCGAGGCTGAACAGAATCAAATGCTCACGGACGGGCGCTGTGACATCCTCCTTACCACGATTGACGTTCAATCCAAGCACCCGCTTATGGGTCAACTTATTGGCATCGTCGGCCAGTCCGATGGAGCAGATAAAACTGCATGGTGGAATTACGGAGTATCACCTCAATGCCTTGGCAAGCCAATCGGTAAATTCAATGACACGCAGGGATGTGTATTCGCAGTTGCGGATGACAGTGTTGGATATTTCCAAGCGTTGTCATTCCTCAAACTTGCTAACATCGGTGTAAACCAAGTCACGATAAATACTTATCCCTATCCCGAGCTGGCGGTCGCCGCATGTTTGAATAGCGAGGCAGACGTTTGTAGTGGCTGGGTGCCTGCGATTGACAGCATGGTAATTGAAGGCCAGACTACAAGTCTGAGCAGTGAACACTTGAAAACAATCTACGACGGCCTCTTCGTTTCTCCGAACGCAGACGCCAACAAGGCTCCCGCTGTCCTGGCTTTCTACGAAGATTGGTTCCGAGCGGTCAATATGACCCGAGACAACCTACCAGAAGCGGCCGCCAAGATCGCCACCTGGACCTACCAGGGAATGCCCACCAACGAATACACCTTCGTTTGGCAAGGTAGTGAAGTAGATGATCTGACCTATTGGTTCGAACCCTACGCACAGGCCGGGTTCAGTAGCCAATTCACATTCGTGGCCAACCGAAACTTAATCTACGACATCTATAAAACCGGCCGCGATGTTTGGGAGTACAGTGGTCTGCCCTTGGACGGTGGATTTGATCCTGCCAACATGGTCGATTTTTCGTATTTCCAGGCACTTTCGAATCGGACTGATCTTAATTCACAGAACGCTTTTGTGAATAACAGTTTTAGTCCGTTCCCCGAACAGTTACAACCTGCGACCACGGAAGAGTTGATTAAACTCCCCACCCTTGTTGAAATCGTCTGCCCCAACGTGTCGTTTGCACCAGGCAAATCAACAATTCCTGAGAACACGCCGGAATTTGCGGCACTTCTCACGTGCGGTGAGCAAATCAAGACTCTTTTGAACCAATCAAACGTGCAGATCCTCTTTATCAGCAGTGCCGCCTGGCCCGATCCGGTTGACTACGGGCAATTATATGCACACTGTGGCGAAAAAGACGAGGACGACTACTGTTGGAAGGTTGCACTCGATCGAGGTTCGTTCGTCTTTAGCGTCTTTGTCGATAGACTACAGATTCCACCACAGCGCATCGCCATTGACTATCAGCTCGGACCAAAGACTGGTATTGGTCAAGGCAACCTGCAGGAAAGCCGGTTTGTGACCATTCAGGTCAAGATTGGCGGAGGTCTACAATAAGTTCGAATAGATAGGTTTGAAGTAAGTAAATGCCGGTACGGTTAACGTTGACACACAGTCAGCAACAACCGTACCGGCAATTTTTTTATCTTCCAGCAGCAAAACGCTGATCCACAACACCTCTGAAGTTCCTCAAAACCACTCGTAAACCATCTACTGGAAGAGTGTTAACAAGCCCAACACCCCGAATTTCATCCAAAACACCCATATCCATTTGTATTTTTTCTAAAACCCCAGCCTGTGATCTTTCAGCCTCAGCCAAAGCTTCAAGTTTTTGGACTACCTGTTCTACAACATACACATATCCTTTTTGGTCCGGAGGGTTTTGATTTCTATCAATTGTAGCCAAAGTTTTTATCACCCCAAGTAAAAATCTTCTATATGCAAATTCGTTAGAAGCGGCGCTTCCTGGGCTAAAAAGCAAAAAGTTAAGTGTTCCCGTTTCTTCGTCTGGAATAGCCACACTATAAGAAGGCCTCCCCGCTATCCCCCATATTAACTGCGCATCCATTATTGCACCCAATAAAACCCTTTCTTTTACCTGTAAGAAGCTTGTAGACCCAGTCCCGTTGGCACAGGCAATGTTAACAATGTCTTCTGTAAATTGATTGCCTACATCTCTATTGTCGGTAGGTTTCGCCATCTCTAGAAACTCAAGTGCTCTGGGCGTAAATTCTGCAATTTCCCTGCTAAAAGGGAACTCCAGCACTGCATTTCTGCCTCGAGTGTCGTAACCCTTCCTGGTAATTGCTTCATCTTCCCTGGCGGTCAATTTTACTACCGGATTTCCGCTAATATCCCACCCAATAATGAAGTTTTTGCCACGACTGGCCGGTTTTTGGATAACTCCAAAAACATAATCTAATTTTTGTTCTGAATCATGTCTTTCTTGTTCTATTTGCATAATTTTAAAAAAATATTGCCGGACAAGGCTAAAAAACACCTCATCCGGCAATTCTTACTTCAAACGTTTTTCCCCTACTTCTTGGCAGAATCCAAATAATTCTGGGCGCTCTGGGCGATCTCGCGAACGGAGTCGTTCTTTTGTGCTTTGGCCACAAATGCGGCAGTATCGGCTTCAGCAACCCCTTCGGCCTTAGCCGACTGGGCAACCTGAGCATTGGCCAACTCCACACAGGAATCGAGAACGAAACGAACCCGTTCAGCCGTGAACTTGATGTTCAGGTTGGCGAGTTGTGCGAGGGCCTTTTTGGGATCCCGAACGCGGGCGTAGGTACTCTCGATCAACCTTAGCTCGCCCAGGAGAGCTTTCACAGCAGGAATGCTCTCATTGAGTTTGGGAGCAGTCTGCCACCCGGGAAATTCAGCGGGGCTTTCCTCAGGTTTAACCAAGGTGAGTTCGTCAACTTTGTCCACAGCCTTACGGAACCAGCCAGCTACCCCACCTTTATCTTCCACCGCAAAAATTGCGGTCAAAAGAGGTTGCGCTCGACCTAAAAGCGCTGCCGCCTTTTGGCGATTATCAGCATGCTCTTTTAGCTCTGCTTCTTTGGCAGGACCGGGATTCATATCATCAACTTTCACCAAGCGACCCTCGCCAACTTTTTCATTGAATTCCCGCACTAAAGCCAGGTCAGCTTCATCGGCGGCCTTGATCATCGCACCGATCCCAGGAGTGATGGTCCTCAGCGAGATATTTGCCAAATCCAGTTCGGCAATAGCCTCTTCCACAGGTACACCCATCTGCTTATAGGAAAGCAGCGCAGCAACGCGACTTAAGAGCGGCCTCACAGGTCGCAGGGACAGCATATCACCGAGAATGCGTTCAACCAGATCTGCGGCATTCATGACTTCAGGCGGGGGAGGCACAGCAGGAACCGCGGGAACCTGGGGAACGGACTCCGTTGCAGGGCCGGGATCTGAATCCCTTGGCGACAAGACGACACCCTTATTTGCAGGTTTACTATCACTTTTAGCCATAGCTTTTACTCCTTTTGGGTTTTGGGTAAACGTTTGAATTGACAAAGAGCAATTGTGACGAAAATCACAACTTTTTTGAACCTTTGGAGTGTATAGGATAAAGGAAGAAAAATCAACTATGGGTCAAGTGTTTTGGCCAAAAAAATACTGCAGTTCTCTTTTCCCAAGGAGGGATTAGAAAACTGCAGTATATGCACTCACTCCAGTTTAAACTGGATCATTCTAGATCGTGGCGGCGAAATTACTCGCGGCGTTCTCGACCAGCGAAGTCGGTTTCCTGTTCAGTCAGGCGCTTCGTCGCGGCCTTGGCAGGAGTCTCAGGCTGAGGAGCGGCTTCGGCAGCCAAAGTGACGGTGAGGCCGTCAGCGCTGACCGACTGCACGGCACTTGGAACTTCGGTAAGCTGGCTCAACGTCTTCACGGCCTTGTCGGCGGGATCAAGCACAACGGTCAAGGTGGCATCGTCGGCCTTCATCGCCAGATCTTCCCAAAGCGCTTTCTGCACTTCGAAGCCGGGAACGGTCAAGATCACGGGAACACGGGTCAAAAGATTTGCGGACATGGTTTTTCTCCTATTACATATCTGAAATTTTGTGAAGCTGCCCATGGTGAGGACAACTATCCCAACGGGTTAAATATCTAGGCCAATAGTTCTGCCTAATTTCGACCGGAAAATACCCCTCTTTATCCGCCTTTCCAAATCTCACTGTCGGTTCTAACCCCAAATCGGCATTTAATTTCAATGCCAGAACCAACGATTTGAACTCTTCGCTCTTTGAATGAACAAGGGTTGCAGGCACCCAGGCATCCAATCCACGCTTACGATAAATGGCGCGGTTGTCGTTTGAAAAAAGCAGTTGCCAAACGGCAAACGCCATATCGTTACCGATAGCCGTTACGTTCTTGCTCAAAGCCGAAACAGCTTGTGGTACGCCGTCAACCACGTTAATGCGCGATGGGTCGACGCCATAGTCGTGGGTAACCGGACCTGGTGGTTTTTTATCTCCTCTTTCGTGATCTGCACAGATATAACAAACATCTGTAGGATCAGGGAGCGAAAAAACAAAACCACCAGCCCCTTTGGCAAAAACCCCGCCATAAATAGCCGGAATGTGGTTTGCCTGGGTCCACTGATTCGCCCTTTTGCGAGCCGTCGGGTCGTCCACGGAACAAATTAAAACGCTTGCGTTCGTCCACTTGCCAAAAACAAGACTATCGTCTCCGGCATATGCGACAACCCTGTCTGCAGGAACGCCTTTTTCTTTGATTAGCCAATCCCTCTCGGCCTCGGCTTTGTTCCACCTCAAATACGATCTACCCAGATGGTGCCTTTCAATGTTGGCCTCTTTGAGTACATCCGGATCAAAAAGGACAATCTTCTTCCAAGGGTAAGCAAGTTGGGAAACAACACTACTTCCCAGGCTACCTATGCCCTGAGCGAGCAGGATTTTGGATCCTCCAACGGAGGCATCCCACAATCCATCAGCCCTGTAAAGTTGCATTAAAGCACCTCGTCTTTCTCCAGTTGCAAGATGATGTCGATAAAGTCAGACCTCGAAGACCAAAGAGGTTCGCCTTTCACATCATTGATAAGCTCTCTCACCTCAAGCCCTGATTTATCTGGGTCAAAATCCGAAACAACTAAAATTTTCGGTGGAGTTACCGGATAATCGTAATTTGTCGCGATCAAAACGGAACCTTTCCAACCGGTCTTGGTGATGACAAATTGCAATTCCAACTCTGGATCTGCATCTGTGTTTTTCGGATATACAGCAACCTCAGCTTCGTGCTCTTTAAGCTGGCGGAGCTGACGACTGTAAATATCTTCTTTTACCCATCTCCAAGCAAGCTTGGGGAGTTTTACCGATAAATCAGATGCTTTAATCACCTTGGGGGTTACCAATTTTGGCTTTGTCTCACCATTAGCCACCATCTTTTCGTCCAGATAGTAAAACTTGACGTTGACTGAATCTACTCTGGTTACGCCGATTGTACCCTTCCCGTTTGGTTTGGTTGTCTCAACGTCCCGAGTGATCAGTAAGAGCGGCCAAACAGTTATTTTAATCCCCATTTTAACCGCATTGAGAGCAGATTCTTCATCTGTGCCACTCAAACGATAAAAGGCCAGAGTGTGATGACTGTGAGCCTTTCCCAGATATGCGTTTTCTACACCAGTTATTCCGGGGTTTTCAGCGAGGAAGTTTGCGTCCATCCATTCCAAGGCAGCGCGTTGTTCGTTACCTCCGAATCTTAACGACGCCACATGACGGATTATCTCCATCGCTGCAACCGGAATTACGCTGGTAACTACAATCTCGCCAGTCGCAAACACTAGGCCAATGATCCCACAGCCATTTTCGTCTCCGGGGTGTTTTAAAGCCTCGTCTGCTAACTGGCTCAGCGCATCTGTTGTAACGGACAGTTTGACGTCATCTATTGATGGCATTAGCGTCCACACCTTCTTTCTTCCAAAGTTCGTGCCACGCAATCCATTTCACGGCCACAAAAAATGCCGAACCCACATTGTCACGCCGGCTCCAATCAGATTCACCGCTTCCAGTATCACCATAAAGACACATTTTGCCTTTATAGTACATATGGTCCGTATGGCTAGCCGCGGGGCGAAATGAAAAATATTTAGGAAGCCTAAAAATCGGGTAAGTGCCGGGGTATCCTTCGGGAAAAGTGACTTCCACTTCTCCCTTGTAAACAAGGACCATACCGGGAACTCCCTGGGCAATTCCCTTGTGCTTCGCACGAATCTCGACCTCGAATCGGAACACTGGAGTGTGGTAATTGTGGTCGTCACCCCCAACTTCACGAAATTCGTCGAAGCTAAAGTTGAGAACTTTGACTTTTATGTCATTGAATACCAACTCTTCAGTTCCGCGCTTTGGATGTCCTTTAATGGGCTTCAAACTCAGTCTCTGCGTGACCGCCGCAATTTCATCTTTGAACCGATCACTTAGTGAGTTTTCAACTACACTTTGGTTCCAACGACCGGTATAGGTACTGAACCAACGGTCCAGATAAAACGAGTCTCTCATAACAGACCTCCTTTACATGTCGTCCATTGAATATGTAGTTCCAGTATCCTGGACAGTTCTCGCAAATCTCCCAAATTCATCAAGGTCAACCTGCGGGACACTGCTAACAACACTGAAAACAAAATCTGCCAACCGCTGAAAACGCAAGGTACCCTTCACGAGATCAAAACTTTTCGGAAGGATGATCTGATACGTCTTTTTTGCAAAAAAAGCAATATCAGCCGTAACGTTCCACTCTCCCACAAGCCTGTCTCCGCGCTGGTACGGCCTCAGATCAATTACATCTGTAGGCTGAAAAATAGTCGCTCCCCAAAACCTTCTATCTATCGGTGGCGGCGGGTTGGAACGTGTCGGATAAACAACAGCGCCATCCTTCCAATATTGGAAGCGGACTACTGTCATTACGTTTTCTGTTCCACCTGTCATTTCCAGCTTAAGATAGGGCCTAAGGGCGACCACTCCACGCATATCATCGATTGAGATTTGTGTCTTGGCTACAAGTATGTTTGTGGCCGGATGAACACTAAACCCAACCGATTCGCTACCCCTAAGGGCGCTTACAATAAACGTTCTCGGTCGGATCTGTATTCTCAAGGCAATCTCCTCTCAAAATTAATCTAGAATGATGTTAATGAACAAGATAACGAAGAGCGATTCTACCATAATCCCCTTGTGGGAGTCAATATTATGGGCCGGATCCCGATTGCCAAATTTCGGACTTTTAATCTGGTATAATTATGCCTATGAGCGAGCCAGTCTACATCAAAAGGACTACCAAGAAAGGGCTTGGGGTTTTTGCGGCCAGGAACATCAAAGAAGGTGAAATTGTAGAAAGTGCTCCTGTTTTAGTTTTTTCTCCAACAGATCGCAAAAAATTGGAGAAAACTCCTCTTAGTCATTATATTTACCCTTGGCGCAGTACCCGAAGCGCCGCTTTAGCCTTTGGCTACGGATCGATTTATAATCACTCCTATTCCCCAAACGCAGACTGGAAGCAAAACTTCAAAACCCAATCAATGGTTTATAGATCAATAAAAGATATCAAAAAAGACGAAGAGATAACTGTTAATTATAACGGCGAACCCGACGAACAAACTCCAATTAATTGGTTTGACGTAAAAAAATAATCTGATACTATTCCCCGTATGGAACGTGTTGATCGAAGGCCTGATTCGAATTACGAAATTATAAAAACCACGGCTAAAGATGGTTATTATTATTTCATAGATGGTTTTAGATATACCCCACCCGGATGGGTTAAGGTAGAAAAAATATGGTTTCCGTTAGGATATAAAGTTGTCACCCTTGAGAATCGGTCGCTTGGACTTAGAAGAAACCCCACAATATATACTTACAACATTGGTAAATGGAATATTATGCCGACTGATCAAATAATTAGAGACGGTGTGGACGAGGGTGGCATATTTTCCGGCGCAAGTCTTGCCTCCGCCAGAAAAACACAAAAATATTGCCTGGAAAGACCGAAAAACCCATTCGAAACCAAAATATTTTTCGCGGCAGTCTATAAACCCTTTCTTGCCAACGACTACAAAGTTAAGTCGCAAGGAATTATGCTTTTGGAAGAGGTAGAACCGAAATTACTTTCTCTCTAAAACTCAATTTCTTCATTTAAAACGGGAAGACTAATATCTTTTATCCCCAAATCTTCCGAAATTTTGGCAGAAAGCGCGGTTCTTGAAACATCTTCCCCATGAGTAATAAAAACTTTCTTTACATTTTTAATATGTTTAAGCCAATCCATAAGTTGTTTTTGATCCGCGTGCGAGCTCATTGAACGGGTACTACCCACTGTGGCGTTAACCGTAGTTTTAATTCCACCAATTACAACTTGCTTGTCCCCTTCCTGGAGCGATCTACCTAACGTTTCCACCCCCTGATACCCGACAATAAATAATCTGGTGGACGCTATCGGCAAATAAAATGCCGCATGTCCCACGATTCTCCCTCCAACCATCATTCCGCTACCGGCAATAATTACCTTTGGCCCGTTTTGAGTATGCAAAGCTTGACTCTCTTCCCATCCGGGAATAACGGTAAGGCCTGGAAATTCAAACGGATTGCCCGATTTAAAATCTCCCTGAATATGAGAATTAAAGATACTAGTGTAATTATTGTATACAAATGTTGCCTTTTGGGCCATGGGTCCGTCCATATAAACTGGCGTCTCTGCTAAAACTTTCCTGTCCTGTTTAAGGTGTTTAATGATATGCAACACTTCCTGAGTTCTGTCTAAAGAAAATGAAGGAATCAAGAGTGTCCCTCCCGAAATTTCAATTGCGTTTATTTCCTTTCTGATGTCATAACCCGGATCGCTTTTTGGATGAAGCTTATCGCCATAAGTTGACTCTATAACAATAGCGTCAGCTTCGTTAATTAGTTCAGTTTCCATTAGAAGATCCTCTGGAGTATTACCCAAGTCGCCGCTAAAAACTATTTTCCTGATTCCGGAATTTGGATTTTTATCTGTGATTTCCACACTTGCCGAACCCAATATATGTCCCGCATCTCGGAATGTCGCTGTAAAGTCGCCAATTGTCACAGGCTTGCGATATTCTGTAGTTTTAAACTGCCCGATTGTTTTTTCTGCCCCCTCTTTGTTGTACAAAAACGGCTTGCCGTCCTGTTTTGCGATTTTAGCGCTGTCGAGTAGTGATATCTCGGTTAGATCGCGGGTGGGCGCGGTCATCCAAATGTCCCCGCCATAACCTTTGGACGTAAGAATCGGCAGCCTGCCACAATGATCCAAATGGGCATGGGTAAGAATTGCACCTGATAGATTACTTGGATCGTAATCATACGGTTCATAATTCAGCTTATCTTCTGCCTCAGGCCCTTGGAACATACCCAAATCAATTAGGATAGACTGGCCCGAGCCTGAAGTTAATACATACGAAGACCCCGTGACTGTCCCCGCCGCGCCCAAAAACTTGATCTTCATACGTTCTTATTTAACTGTACAATATTTTGGTCGTACAGAATAGGTTAATGTATGGTATAATACAACTATGGGAAGCTTTGACAGACCCCACTTCGCTCCTCGCGGAGCTTCGAGGGGCACGGGTGGATTTAGACAGGGTAATGATCGTGGTGGCTACAAAGGTGGAAGATCTTCTTTTGGCAACGACCGAGGCGACAGACCAATGTTTAAAGCTACTTGCAGTAATTGCGGTAAAGAATGTGAAGTTCCATTTAGACCCACAAATGGCAAACCTGTGTACTGTAGTGATTGTTTTGAAAAAATTGGCAACAGAAGTCAGGGTGGAGATTCCAGGCGTCCCGAAAGAAGCGATTTCAAATCCCCCGCTCCCGCTTTTGACCAGAACAAGGCTACTCTTGATGCAATAAACGTCAAACTGGACAAAATCTTAAGTCTTTTGCAACCTAAAACAGCAACTCAAGTTGTTTCGGAACCAGTTATCAAGACCAAGGTCAAAGAAGAAGTAAAACCCGCCGCCGTTGAAAACTCCGGCGAGGCAAAGGAAGAAAAAGTTGAACTGGTTTTGCCCATAGCTAAAATTACAAAAACTGAAGTTGTTCAAGAGGAAGCAAAACCAACCAAGGCAGAAAAGGTTGTCAGGGTTAAGAAAACAATTAAGAAAGAGGCCCCGAACGAGAAAAAATAAAATCCATGGGAGATCCCGAAATTGAGATTAAACCATCGGAGGAATCTTTACTTCTAGCTAGCAATATACACAAACTGATCTACAGTGAATGTGCACCTGGTTGGAACAACCCTTTTAACCCCGAGCCAGACGAAATACCTTATCGTGAAGTTCCTAAAAGACCAACGTCAATAACCAAAGAAAGTGTCGGCCGGTCACGGGTAAAAGAAATTGTTGATAAAACCGTTAACACTTTAAGAATCATAACTAGTACCGAACCCGCCGAAACGGCAAAAAAGATGGCGCGTCCCAATTTGAAAAATCGCGGATGGCGGGTGGTGGTGCAAAAAGAGCCAGAAAAAAATAATGTGGCAACAATATTATACTCTGGAGAATATCCTACTTCCAAAGATTTTGGCCCCCATCACAGTGGTTTAAAAATTTTCCATGCAGATAAAAATAGAGGGTTGATGGTGGCGTTTCTTGACGATTTTATAACCCCAGACGACAAAATCGATCTGGGTAATGCCATACGCGAATATACAATTAGGCATGGTGACTGGAGAGCTAAATTAAGACTTTATGATAATTTATTGACCCATCAAAAAATTGCGGTACGAAAAACGTTAGAATTTGATGAAACTCCCAGCACCCTATTCACGGCAATCAGGAGTGATTTTCTTTTTAGAAGTATGGTGACAGGAACTGAGTTTATAATTGGCAAATAATTAGCCGTTAAGGCTCCAAAGAAGACTTAAGTTTCATTGAAAATATATAGTTATTTTTCAAGACCTCGCACGTATCGGCTTTAACCGTATTATCTCCGGAAAATTCGCGGTACAACACGCCGGTGTTCTCATTTACCGGAACAAAGCAGGAAACATCTCCTCCGCAAGAATAAGAAAAGGCCTTCAGGTCTCCCGTCAAAGCAATTGATGTTTCCGTGCAACTGCCAAGCTGGGCCACCGCCTTTTCCTTACTTATTATTTCCATCGTTTGCCAAATCGGTGAATTTCCGGGGGTGCGCCCTAATGGAATATAGATTTTAGATTCAGTTCTAGAAAATTCATAGGCATCCTTCCATTTCCCCGACGGGTCCGTAAGATTTACCATATCATCCGATTCAAATATGGTATCTATATAAATCAGGTTATAAAGCCTTGGTCTATAATCTTTATTGATATACGGATACCCTGTTAAAACCAAATAGGTATCCCTGAAGTTAAGAGTAATTTCCCGCGTTTCCTGACCCTCGAATTGATTATTTTTAGAAACATCTGGTTTTGGAACTGTCCCTCCACTGGATTTATTCCCCGAAGAACCCCTTTGACCGTTCACAAACCAAAATATCCCAAATATAAGTAGGGCCAGCAACAGAAGCAGTAACCAAAGGTACTTCTTGCCGAATTTCTTATTATTCTCTTCTTCCATATATCTGGCTCAGATGCTACGGCTATCCTTTTCAACTGTCAAGTGCCGAGTAAATCCGCTAAATCATTTTTTTGTAACTTCCAGCATCCACCCGAAGTTCTTTCGTTTACCCGTTGTCCATCTTTTTTCAAACACCCCCACAGGAATTGATCTTATTCCTCTGCCGTAGCGAGTCTCACGATATTGAATCAAGGGATCCATCAAAAAAAACTTTTCACCATCGCCGTCGTCGTCAAATCCAAAGACTACTGAATAGTGGCCATGCTTTATGCTTTTGCCGGCTCCCCACTCACTCTCTTTCTCCCTCAAAAATTCCGGGCGGTAATCAGTGTCGGGCGCCTGATATTCGACCAGGCAAAAATGTTTTCTTTGAAGCACGCGTTTAATAGCCGGAATATCTGCTTTTGGATGTTCCCTGACACTAAGCCCTTTTCCTCTCAGAACTTTAATGATTTTGTCTGTGTCAGGTGTTCCATCCTTTGTGGTCCCTAAATCGCGGTATATCTGATCGTAATCTCCACGGATTCCGAAGGTTAAAAACAAAGCCAAAACAACACTTTCCGCACAATCCTCATCTCCACGTTGGTTTTCTACTGCAATACGCTTGGGTCCCATCACATCTTTTGGTGATGTAAAAAGCCTTCTCTCTTTCATGCGAATATACGCCATAATTTTGTCATTGTGCTTTGTTGCCTGTTCACAATAAAAATATATCAAACAGAAACTCTAATTTCAAGAATAAACCAAGGCCATCCAGAGTGTCTGGAAGCTAGCTTCATCTACTCAAACGATTGAACCTCGCGGATATAAAAATCGTCTACTTTTTCATTTTCTCCGAACATAAATCCGGCTTTTAACAACGCGCCCTCAAAAACTTTAGGCATCCACATCTTGTCGTCCCACCACATGTCGTCATAAGGTATATCTTTTATATTGAACCACTTGGGTTTCATTTCTTCTGTTTCTTGTGGCACGCCTTCCCATTCGGAAGTCGTAAACACAGAAACTTTTTGCCCCCAGTTTTTTTTCTTCGGAACCAGAGGAAAATGAAAACTTATGATCGCAACCTTTTTGAGGTTTTTGGGAATAACTCCGATTTCTTCTTTGGTTTCCCTGACAGCAACCTCTTCTATGCTTTCGCCTGCGTTTGGTTTTCCCCCGACTCCGTTCCATTTACCCTCACCGAACCCTCTCTTTTTCATAGCGAGCAAAACCTCATCGTTCCTCAAAAGTAATACTATTGTAGCCTCGCGAAGAGGATGGTCCAGGCTTTGCTCATATTCTATAATCCCCATTTGTAAGTGGAAACTAAACCAATCCTAAAAAAAGAAGTATCAAAACAGCAGCCGTGATAACTGCGAAAATACCCACAGTCCTGGCAAATAGACTTACCGCTTCTTTTTTCCTCCCTTCAATAAAAAGCTGAAGGGGTTGATAAAAAAACATGTATGCCATGACCGCAACCGAGAGGGTAAGCATCGACAAAGCCACGATTGGAGCAAAGAAGGTGTCCTGTTTATTTCTCAGTGTTTGAGAAATAGCGTTCATAACAAACGCAACAAGAAATATGTATATAGAAGCGCCAAAAGCGTTAACGATAGGGTTTTTAGACATATGATAATTATACTACACCACTCTTTTATTAAGTATGCCCCGAACCGAAGGGCTTACCGGTTTATCTGTACGGTGAATGCAACCCACCCAACAACATGGCCTGCGTTTACCTTCTTTAAGTTCACCGATGGTTCTTTTAACATGTTCGTTTCTCGTCTCTTCCTTCTTAACAAAGATAACCCAACAAATCCACTCATTACGGGCAAGGGGTGTTAATCCGTCCCAAATTACAGCTGCTTTCCGATCGACGGCCAAAGCATTCCGTAAGTCAATCGGAACATTGTGGACCACACCGCTCAAGATATTCATTCTTCCCACACCAATATTATATCAGGAGTTCGATCACGTCAGTTCCTTCCAAGATGTCTCTAATAGTACAAACTTATCCCAACAATACCAATAATTGCAATTATTAAACCTGTCAATTCTCTTTTGCCCGGTTTTTCCTTCAAGAAAATCATTGAGAGTATCACTAACAAGGCCGGATAAGCAGCTGTAAGTGGCGAGGCGATTGAGGCAAACGTACTCGAAAAGGCCAACCATAAAAACAATACAGCCACAATATTTAAAAAGGAACCCAAAATAGCAAACTTGTATTTAGAAAATTCTTTCAGTGCCAGCCCAAATTGTCCTAGAGATTGTCTGGTAATCAATAAGTAGCCAACGGCAACCGGCAATTGAACAAAAGCCAGAGCAAACAGGAATGTTTCAGCCGATGTTTTATCAATTATCCCCTTGGATAACGTGTCCGACAACCCAACTGTTATGGCAGCAGCTAATGGCCATACAACATACAATTTTTCTTTGAGGTCTTCTTTTTTAAACCCCTTTGGCAGAGATGCTGTTATCACCCCAAGAATGGTTGAACCTACAAATAGCCAGTGAAGAGGAAGAAGCCTTTCGCCGTTAAGAACGTAGGAAAAGAAGATAGTAAAAATCGGGTAAGCAGCAAAAATTGTCCCACTAATACTTAGGTGCCCTTTAGACAAAGCATAGAAAACAAACGCTTCTGACAATAGCGCACTTAAAAGTGCAAACCCGGCAACGATTGGAAGCTGACTAAAGTTAATACCTATGAATAATGCAAATGGAACCCACAACAACAGTCCAAAACAGGCGTCAAAGAAGAAAGCAATAGACGGATTCAATTCTTTAAAACTTTTTTTGATACTTACATAGCCAAATGCCTGCCCTAATGCTGCAAGCAAACCGAAGACAATTCCCATATTTGAAGTATACCAAAAAAGGATAATTCCGAAAAAATTTGTAGAAAAGTTCTCGAGAATCGCAACACCAATATAAGAGATCTTGCTTCTCGAAAACTCGAAGTTCAAACAATTGTCATATACTTGTCCTGAGCTTGCCGAAGGATAGTCCAAATTAAGGAGGGGTAGAAAAAGTGAATTATTTTTCCAATATGAAATCTAAATAGTTGTCTTTATTAATACAGGAATACTTTGAATTGGGGTAATTTTCAGACCAACTCTTTGGAATCTTGCCATTTTTTTTGCCATATTTAAATTCAAACCCCAATAATTCACCACCCTTTTCTTCAATGTAATCTAGTTCTGCTCCTGTATATGTTCTCCAAAAGTAAATAGACGCCTGGTTTTGTGTATAGGCAAGCATTTTCATTCTTTCTATAATCAGAAAATTTTCCCAAAGTTGCCCTGTGTCGTTTCTATCCTTCAATTGCTTTAAATTGTCAATTAATATATTCCTGATTCCTAAATCAAAAAAGTATATTTTATCCATTTTTACAACTTCTTTACGGAGATTGCGGCTCAAACCTTTTAAACGAAAAATTATATTTGATTTTTCCAGTAAATCAATATATTTGGCCACTGTGTCTTTACTCATACCAAGTGAATTACCCAGTTCAGTAAGAGAAACCTGTGACCCTATTTGAAATGCCAGTAGCTTTAAAAGATCTCTAATCTTTGAAGAATTTTTAATATCTCCAAACTCAATTAAATCTTTATATAAATAAGCGTCACTTAAAATTTGCAGATATTCTTTTTTTTGAAATTCGCCTGTAATAGAGAACAACTCGGGATATCCCCCGTAAATTAACCTTTCTTCTAAAAACGAATCGAGTTCTGTTTTGTTGTATTTAGTTGACAATTCCAAGAATGAAATTGGATATAAATGATAAGTCCAAATACGTCCTGTTAATGGTTCGCTAATTTTACTTGCAAGATCAAGTGAAGATGATCCAGTAACTAATATTTTAATAGATGGAATGTTGTCAATTATGATTTTTAAGGCAATTCCAATTTCAGGAATCCGCTGAGCTTCGTCAACAAAAAGTAAATCATATCCCTCCAGTAACGACTTTATTTTATTTAAATCTCTACTGGACAGTGTGTCTATAAAATTGGTTTGATCACCATTGATAACTAGTGTTTTGAGCCGTAACTTTTTTACAATTTCGTTTACTAGAGTGGTTTTTCCAACCTGTCTAGCACCATAGATAACAATTCCCTTATTGAACGACTTTATCTTATCTATAATTATCGGCAGAATTGACCTGGGAATTAACATAATTAAAAGAATTCTAGTATGATAGTCGTGGTTTGTCAAGTGGTAAAAGCGTTAATACCGCCAATTTGTAGGCGGAATTCACGCAATTGTCACACACTTGTACTGAGTTTATCGAAGGACCTTAGGCTTACTATGGTCCTGAGCCTGCCCAAGAACGACTCAAATCAGAGAGGAAATTGAAAAAGTGAAGCCTTCGCTTGATTGGTTCGTGGTATCATAGCTATATGAAAGTAATCGATATTACGATGTGGATGGGAGATTGGGTCTATCCAGGAGATAAACCGCTTCAGATAGGCGATCCCTACAGTGCTTTTGGTAAAGACAAAGAATTCTGTTACAACTTTTCTACCACCAGTGCCGATGGTACCCATATTCAGTCGCCCCACTATTTTCTCAAGGACGGTAAAAAGATCAACGAGTTTCCTATTGATTATTTTCGACGTGAGGCAGTTGTGGTCGATTTATACAACTTACAAGAGAAATTCATCTCCAGCAACGAGTTACGAAGGCAACTTGAAAAAGAAAATCTTAAAAACAAAGCCGTTATTTTAAGAACGGGAATTATGGATCAACTTCTTGATAGTAAAGGTGTCAAGGACAAACTGATGCATCCAGAAGATGCTCAATATTTGATTGATAAAGGTGTTAAGATGATTGTTGCCGATGTCACCTGTCTTGACGCTCCTCTAGAAAACAGTGGCGATGCGCCAACTACAAGACTTTTCTGCAAACACGACGTGGTTTTGGTAAAGCAGGCCTGTAATTTACAAGCTATTTCAAAACATTATGTAATTGTTGAGGCGTATCCACTAAAAATTCGTGGTATTTCAGGCACGCCTGTTAGGGCAGTCGTTATTGAAGATTAATACTCCAGCACCCAAGTTTGAATGAAGCTAAACTTGGTATATTAAGTGCCAACTGGCTGATGTTTTTTGATTACTTAATAAACTCGAGATAGTTTTCTTGATTAACAGTTTGGAAAGTTGCGTTGGAATATGTATTTAGCCATTTAGATGGTGTATTTGAACTCGATTTTTTCCACTTAAATTCAATACCATAGATTTTACCGTCCCTTTCTTCAACCCAGTCAATTTCTTGCCCCTCCCACGTTCTCCAAAAGTAATTACTAGAATAAATTTGTTTATATTCCTGTTTTTTTAATCTTTCCGATACTAAATAGTTTTCCCATAATGCACCCACATCGTCCCGCGTATCCAAATCATTAAAATTTTTAATAATTGCATTTCTAATACCATTATCCCAAAAATAATATTTGCTTTTTTTAGTGACTTCTTTTCTCAAATTACGACTAAAACCACGCAGATTGTAAAGAATGAAGGCTTGTTCAAATAAATTGAGATACCTCTGCACCGTCTTTTTGTCGATACCCAAGGATTTACCAAGTTCGGTTAAGGAAACTTCATTTCCAACCTGAAATGCAATCAGTTTTAATAAGTCTAAAAGCAACTTGGTGTTTCCAATTTGTTCAACTTCAATTATTTCTTTGAATAGGTATGAGGAAACATTTTCTTCTAAGGTTTTTATTTTTTCACCAACCGTATTTGCATTGATGACTTCAGGATAAGACCCGAAAATCATTCTTTCTTCCTTTTGCTTGTTAATTTCAAATGGTGTCTTATCTTTTGAAAGTTCCCCTACCCACAAGGGGTACAGACGATAGGTGTATTTTCTTCCCACCAAAGGTTCACCAATTTTGTATGATAAATCTAAAGAGGCCGAACCGGTTATTACAACAAATAGACTTGGGAAATTATCAACCAATATCTTTAATCCAAAACCAACATTTGGAATTCTTTGCGCTTCGTCGATAGCAATCAAATCATATCCTTCAACATACCCACGAATCGATTCAGGCGATTGAGATGAAAAAATATTTCTTGTTTCAATATTGTCTCCGGAATCAAAACGATATTTTAATTTTGTATCTTTGACAAAATTCGCAATAAGTGTGGTCTTGCCAACCCTTCGTGGGCCATAAATGACCACAACTTTCCCCTTTTTTAACAATTTACTCAAGTCGTCATACTCTCTTTTAATCATAGAATTATGATATCACAATCCCCGCAATTGTCAAGTTTTGGGGATAGACATTCCCCATAATAGACTGGTTTTGGGAAGAGATGAGGCTAAACTTGATATATTAAGTGCCATCTGGCTCGAACGATGGTATGAATTCGGACGAACTGATTGGGTCAGCGAGCTTGAGTATCCAGAGTTTACAACAAAGGAAATAAACCGATTCCTAAATCTTTAATCTCCTCTCCAGCTTGTCCGAAATAACGCCTATTAGAATCCCGCCAACAATACCTACACCCAAGATTGGTGCATAGGCTTTTGTAATGATTGCATCGGGTAAACTCAGGAGCAAACCAATAAATAATCCCTTCAACCAAGGAGAAACTGGAAGATTTGTATTGGGAATAATAAAACCAATAGCAAAACGATTAAAGAAAGCACCTGCTATTGCCACGGCTTTATCAGGCATATTCAGAGGAATCATGAGAAGAACATCCAGTAAACCGAAGGCAAAACCAAAAATCAAACTAAGTTTAGTTTTCATAGTCAATTAAAAAGTTAAAACTTTATCATTCTCTGCCACGATCCGATAAAAGTCCTCCATATTACCAGCAAGACATTCCTTACCACTCTCTTGCTTGCGAATTGCCAGACAGGTACCACAAGCAATCAATGTTCCACCAGACTCAAGATATTTTTCTAACTGTTTCTTAATGTCAAACTGATCAGATGAATGAGCTAAGTACTCCACCCCTTCACCAACCAGGAACACCGATACACTGTCTTCTTTACTCAGAGCCAGATTAGCCAAACGCAAGGCATTCCAATTGGTTTCAGCAGTATTGCTGGAGAGAATTAAAGCGAGTTTCATAATGACCATTCCGCAAGCCAAGAGCGCATTTGTTCGATCTCGGATTCCTGAGCTGTGATGATATCCTCGCCCAGCTGTTTCATTTCCGGACGATTAGATCCTGAGAGCAGCATTTGCGCCATCATCACCGCCATCTGATGATGAGGAATCATTTCTTGCAGGAAAGCCTCATCAAAGTTGGCAGCATTTTTGAGTGACTCAATATCTGAAGTTTGCCCACCCATCATTCCACCGTGCATCATGCCTCGCCCCATACCCATCCCAACAGTTGAGTTAACAGGTACTTCTGTTCCATACCAGTTTTTGTACCAAGTCTGCATCTGGGTAATTTCTTGAGATTGGCTTTGAATAATCGCCTTAGCCAAAGTCAGAATCTCCGGACGCTTGGATCGTTCTTGTGCCAGTTTAGCCATCTCAATCGCACCTTCATGATGAGGAATCATTTGTTCAATAAAATGCTGGTCAAGATTGTTGGCCATGGGTGATCCATTGGTACCCTGACGGATGCCCATCATCTGCATCATGCCGTAATTATTCGTATTGACCGTATTGGTCACAAACAGTACCGTGAGCAAACTGCCTATCAGCAAACCTATAATTCCGTAGAGAAGTGGCTGATTTTTCATAAATACATGGTATCAGTTTTATGTCACTAGTCACAAGAGTAGGAGCTGGAGTAGCCGGAGTGGACGGTGAAGGAGGAGATGTCAACAGATACGAACTACTTTAGGTATTGAGTCAAAAATTGGATTTCTTCTTTATACACTTGCCGTGCTATGTCAAAATCCCAAGGACTATGGTCTTGACCTGGTAGAACCATGTATTGCTGTCCTTTAGCTTTGACCTTCCCAATTGTTTTCTCTCGAAGCTCTTTAGCAACATATTTATCATGTTCTCCATAAACCAGGTGAATACCGCCGTTATAGTTATCCAGTGCGCTGAAGAAATCAGCATCTCTTGCCTCGGTCCAAAATTTGCCCTGATACTTTTGTCCGCCCTCTTCGTATATTTGATCGGGGTTTACGCTCGTATTACTTTTGGCGTCAGGTACCCAAAGAATAATGCAGGGGATTTTATTCTTAAATTTATCTTGTCCAGCAACTACCATCGTGGTCGTGGCCCCCATACTTTGACCGAACAATACCACCTGATAATCCTGATCAAGATATTTCTGAGCAAAATGTGAAGTTGTTTGCACCCATTCATTAAAGGAGGAGTCCAAGTAGTCACCCTCTGAGTTGCCACCATTGGGTTGATCAAATCTTAAGACTGAAAAACCTTCCTCCACTAGAAGTTTTTCAAAATCGACAAATGACCTAGCTGGTCCAATAGAACTGCCACGAAAACCATGACTCATGATGACGATTTTCTTTTGACTTGGTTCTGATTCAGTCAGAATACAAAAAACTTGTTTGTTGTTGATGGTTTCAAAATAGGTTGATTTCATATTCATTACTCTGAAAGAATTGATTGAATGCCTGCCCTATACTTTTCCACCTCTCCCGTTTCCAAGACTCTCCCCACATCATGACCACATTTTTTGCACTTTCCCTGCAAAAGCAGGTCAAAATTATTGAGGATAAAAGCCCGATAATCAACAATAGTGGCGATATGATCGCCACTACAATATCCACAAAACACATTCTTCTCAATTTTCTTAAAGAGTGGATAATCATCTCGAAAAATTTGATTTATTTGAGATTTAGAAATCTCTGTTTTGGTTTTTAATTTCATACTCACTTCTTCTTTATTTTGCCTCCGGCTTTACTTTCTCCTTTAACCAACCTCTTGACCACCTGGTCAAAGTCAGACACATAATTTCCATCCTGCTCTATCCGAAACTTTTCATACTCAGCTTTGGCTTTCAATAAAGCTTGCTCCGCGGAGATGGTTCCTTTGTGGCTTAAGATGGGGTATTCTGACAATTCTAAAAACCGATTGAGAAAATCTGCCCAGTCTTGCATATTCATTACAATTCCCCGTATCGCCCTGTCTTCAGCCAGATCGAGGTAAGAAGAAACTAAACGGCTCAGCTGTTCGATATGTTTTTCACTCAGGTAGTTTTTAGCAATAGCGATGTCGCTTTGTAAAATTTTCTTTTTGGGAGAGTTTTTCCAAGTCTTTAGGCCCATAAAGGCTTCCTTGGCATCGGCCTGCGTGTAGATTATCTCTGCCGCAGTTTTACCGGTTATTGCCCAGTGGAGTTTGTTTTGCACTGTAGCAAAAAATTCCTTTGTTGTTTTGGAGTCTTTGTCATAATCCGCTGATAAAGCATAAATGTCTGTGATCTTCTGATAAAACCTGCGTTCACTGGCACGAATTTCTCGGATTCTCTCCAATAACTCATCGAAATAATCCTGGCCAAAATGCCTAACTTGCTTCAATCTTTCATCATCTAACACAAACCCTTTAAGAATAAAATTGTGCAATACATCAGTGGCCCAGATTCTAAATTTGGTTGCTCGACTTGAGTTGATGCGGTAGCCAACGGCAATAATTACGTCGAGCGAATAAAATAAGGTTTTATATGATTTACCGTCAGTGGCAGTTGTCAAGAATTCCTTGACAACTGAATTCTCTTCCAACTCACCTTCATTGAAAATGTTTTTTAAATGCAAGCTAATATTCTGCTTAGTAGTATCAAATAGCTCCGCCATTACTTTTTGAGTCAGCCATAAGGTTTCATCGGCAAAAAATACATCAATATTTACTTTTCCCTCTTCGGTTTGGAAAATAACAAAGTTGCTGAGTTTTTGTAATTCGTTTGCCATACTATTTTTTCTTTATAAACTTCTTAATGTCCTCAAGGCGATAGCGTCTGATTTTCTTCTCCCCAATACGTACCGCTACCAGAATGCCCTTTCGATCCCAAAGCCGAAGGGTGTTTGGGTGAACACTCAATATCTCCGCTGCTTCCTTGAGTTTTAAAAGTTTTTCCATAAGCACATTACCTACTAATTGATTACACTAGCATACAAAAAAGTTAGCAATTTTTCAATCCCTTTTATGAGAGAAAACTATATAGGCATCAAATACGAGCCCTGACCCCGCGTGGCCAAGTTTACGAGGCGTTTGCTGCCTGGTTGGGCAGTTGTACCCTGGAGACAAAATCTGGAGAATTTGGAAGCATTTATTGAACTGTAGCCCTACTCACCGGTCCATTTAACTCGTTGGAGAAATTGATCAACTGACCGCCACTGGTAAAAGCAATGCTGATACTCGGTGTTTCTGTAGACTCGTACACCTTGATACAAGGAACATCATTGCCGTTGTAGTACAAGCCCTCGACATCCTTATCCAGATCTTCACTGCACGTTTCAAGTGGTGGATTATGCTGGACTGTTCGGGCTTCACCTCTCCAAATGAAGAAATAATTTACTCTGCCGTTGCCGCTGTCTTTCCTGCCAGTTTCCAGTGTCAGTTTACCCAGATCAATGTTGCCAGTAGCAGAAGCATGTTTGACGATAAAGCCCTTGGCGATTTGTTCGACCTCTTCCTGAGAGTAATTAGCGGAGTAGTCATAATCCTTCTGATCGCTAAACCAGCGAGTGCCATCAGTCTTGTATCCCCAAGTACCGGGAGTCTCATCAATCTGTAAAACATAGTTCGTTGCCGGATCCACAACAAAATACGTCATGCCCACGGTGTATGTCTCGCCCTTGGCGGGAATCAGTCTGTCTTCCTCCAGGCTATAAAACGCATTGTTGCATTC
>CAZBTH010000009.1:0-37712 GCA_964494885.1 uncultured Gammaproteobacteria bacterium
ATAATTTTCAACTCCTTCCTACTTAAAAGCTACAAACTGGAGTTAGTTGGGTATACATTAACAGCTGCGATACCAATTGAGGTCGAAAGTGCGGGAGGTTTAGTTTCAGAAGTGACGGATTATTTGAATATCTCTGAAGTAGATAGAAGAAAGTCGGAAACATCCTTGCCGCTTAGGTTTAATGTCTCTGAAGGAATGTTTAATAGGGGGAGTTTTAGTATTAAAAATGATGGGGATAAAAAGGCAGGCGAAATAAAAATCAAGAGCAAGGACGACAATGAATCTAGATTGGAAGAAACCACACATTATGTTCATGCGACAGCAAATAATAAGTTACAAGACGCTTTTCTGGAGATTAGTCGGGATTATGAATGGATCCGAAATGAAAAAACATTGTCAGTTGACGACGATCTCGTTGTGGCAGACAGGGCCAAAGAAATAACTTTTCAAGATTTGGACGAGATGGCATTGAGACTAGGCCTGGACACCGTTTCTTCACCTGAAAGTTCGGAAGAAATTGTAACTGCGATTAAAACAATGGTGGGAGGAAGGGGTGTTGAAGGGAGGCATGCTGGGAATGGTTTGCTTACCGCTGGACAGGCGATAAGGCTTGGAGCCGCCATTGAAAGAGTTTTTGGTAAGTTAGACGGCGACGATCTTTTTGAAAGGACCGGTGATAGATATATTTCAATGAGCAAGGCCTTGGTCAAAGCTGTACAAAGTGGTGACAGAGAGAATGAAGAGACATCAAATTTAAGAGATCGAAAATTTGAGATTCAAGACGAGCTTGTCAATGGTTTGGCTGAAAAAATCCACAACCTTCTTAAAGATCCCGAAAATATTTCTGTATTGGCTCAAGTATTTGAACAAACGTTTATTTCTTTGGATGGGGTTACTTTTAGGTCAAATCAGTTAAGTCGGCAAATAGATGTACTGAGCGGACTTGAAGCTAAACAACGCCTTTCGGACTTATTGCACCGTGGCTGTTCCGTTGACGAACTACTATACGTGTCTCAATTGTTCCCTGGTAAATGGACAGAGAATGTTACCAAAGTCGAGGATTCAAGAAAAAACGGAAATAATGAAATGCGCGTGACAACGGAGAATATACGCCATGACTTGATAGACGAATTAGATAGATTGAACTTAACAGAAATCGACTCGAACAGTCTTCGCGAGACAATGAAAGTTATAATAAAACAAGTCAAAAGCACCGCTACGACTGCTGCAGAAATTGAAGCCGAACTGGTCTATCTGATGGACGATTTCCCCGCTGATGAAAAGGTTATGAAAGATATGTTGGGCAACCCTGAGTATATGCGTGCCTATATTCAAGCAGTCGTTGCAGCCCTGAGTTCTGGTGATTTTGTACCAAACAATATTAGATTTGATGTGTCGAGTTTTTCAAAAAATGCGGACGTAACACGTTCCGTATCGGAGGAAACTTTGTTACATTCTTTTTCAGACCCAGAAATGGCAATTTTTTTTCAAAAACTGGTTGGAAAAACAGAAGATAGAAGATCTCGCGCTCTCAGCGCAGACTACGTGACTATGTACGGTAATTGGCAATTGGATGCTCAATTTATAGCAGACGGGATAGATATGAGAGGGCCAATCAATCAGGATCTTTATGAGACCGAACTGTCGAAGGCTAAAACAAGAAGTTACGAATTAATTAGAAGAAGACAGCAACTTGATAAGGGGATTGATCTGCGAGATATTTTGATTGAGCCAATTGCTAAAGTTCTAGTCGCACAAAAATTAAATCTTGGGAGAGAAGACGTCGTGTTTACTGAGAATGTTCTGGGTGGATATTCTAAACTGCTACATTCAGAGGATTTTTCTAAATGGATAGATACTCTCTGGATTTTTTTGGAAAAGATCCACGAAGATAAGTTAAATGGAGGAGATGTAATACTCCAGTTTTTTAAATGCGGGACGGTTTCAGAACAAGAGAAAATCGTATCTAATTATTTGAAGTAGTAATCTTTTAAGATTGTTTGACTTTCGTGAAAAGAGTAAACTAAATTGGTGGGACATTTTTTAAAGAATCATAAAATTAAGGTATTTGCTTTTGTCTTACTTTTCTCCTTATTTTTATCCTGTGCCGTTAAAATCTTTCGGGATAAGCAGTTGTCTACTTTTGGTACAAAAGATGTTACAGCAGGATACCAATCACCCCAAATATATATAAATGGCGGGGACGGTGGTTATAGTAGTGCAGGTCTAATTACCCTTGCTTCAACGGATGATCCTGCAGTACAAATTGGCGGATACAATATTGCGGGGAGTGCCGAAATATCAATGTATAAGGCCGATTTGCTGTCGGTCCTAAATTATTTAGAACACGACAAAGACGGCAAACAAACCAAGACTGCTCCCGACGTAAACTCTTTTCAATTCATTGCAACCACGCAACACAATATAAACACTTCAACTTATTCAGGTTCAAAAATTAATTTGCCATTTGAAGAAATTGGAATTTGGTATCTAAAGGTCAAAATTGGTTCGGTAAATGCTGATGCGTTTGTTTTGAGGTCCAATACAGGAATTTTGGTAAAACAAGGGAACGGAGAATTTGTTCTTTGGGGACAGGACTTTAAAACTAAAAAAAGCATAAGTGGTGGTTCCATCCAAATATATAATTTAAAAGACGGCCAAAATGTAATTCAAACTACAAATTTTGATTCAAACGGAATTGCCAGTGCAACTTTAAGTCAGGATGCTGACATCGCTCTTGCTACGGTCAACAATGATATTGCAATCGTTCCACTCAACCTGAAGTATCTAAACCTGGGATCTTCGTGGAATCCTTTTGCCCCTCCCCAAAAACAGACTAAATATTTTACTTTTACAGATAGACCACTTTATAAACCCGGAGACACAGTTTATTTTAAGTCGATTGTAAGGGACGACGACGACGCCAGATATTCGATCCCTTCGGGGAATGCGGAAGTAAAAATATATTCCGGATATGATAGCAAAGACGCGCTATCAACAAAAAATATTCCGATTTCCCGGGATGGGGCAATAAATGGTGAGTTTAAAATTCCGGAAAATTCCAAGGTTGGTTCATATACACTTTCAGTACTCGTTGCCGGGCGATATCCGAACACGACTTACTTCGATGTTGAATATTACCAGAAACCTGAATTTTATATTGATGTAACAACGCCAAAAACAGAGTTAATTGCCGGTGATAAATCAACTTTCAAAATAAATGGAAATTATTTTTCCGGACAACCCTTAGCCTCACAAAAAATTAAATACAAAGTAACCTCATCTGATTTTTATGAATACCAATATTTTAATGAAGCTCAGAGCCTGGCACAAAATTTAAGCAGTGATTTTAAATATTCATTTTGGTATGGTTCGCATACTGTATCGGAAGGAACGACGACCTTAAGTAGTGAAGGCGAAGCTACCATCAACCTTGATACAAAAATGGACTTTAACCAAGGCAGAAGCCAGGTATTTTCCATCGAGGCGACGATCGACGATGGTTCTCAAACGCCGTCGTTTAGCCGGAAAAATGTGCTGGTTTATGCCGGACAATTTGGAATCTATAGAACAGACTTTTTATACGGAGGCAAGGTTAACACCACGATAAATTTACCATTGGCCATTTCCAGTAATATTTCCCCTTCGAATTTGTCCGGTGTGAATCTTACCGCAAAGGTACATAGAGAAAATTGGGTTAAATATGACGATCTAAGTCAAAAATATCCGCAGTACAAAAAAGAGGAGGAGGACTTACCCGATCTTAATGCAAAGACGGATTCAAACGGAAAAGCAGTTATAAATTTTGTGCCAACAAAACTTGGATATTATAAATTGACCGTTCAGGGCAGAGACTCCAGGAATAATTTAATTGCAAAGGAATTTTACGAATACGTCTCAGCAGAAGGTCAACCTGCTTACAACAGCGGAGCAGGAGACCAACTAACATTATCCTTTGACAAACAAAAATATGGCCCCACAGATACCGCCAAGATTTCTATTTATTCAGCGATACCAGATCGTGATGTGTTTTTGTCTCTCGAGAGAGGAAGAATGGATAGGTTTCAGATTGTACACTTAACCGGCAACAATGGGGTCATTGACGTTCCACTTATTTTTTCAGATGTGCCAAACATGTTTGCAAAAGTATCCAGTTTCGCAAACGGAAACTTGGATTCAAATGTTCAAAATTTTTCAGTGTCGTCTGTCGATAAAAGAATTTTGGTAAATGTAGTACCAAACAATAAGAAATATGGCCCGGGGGATACAGTCAACTTGTCGGTGGAAACGACGGATGTGAACCATAATCCTGTCTCTGCAGATGTTGCAGTCTGGGCGGTGGACAAAGCAATCTTTGAACTTTCGGACTCTACTCTTGGAAATATTTTTGATACTTTCTGGAGCGAGCGATATGATAACACCCAAGAGGCTCATTCTTTGGAGGGAATAGTCGTCTATTCGGCGGAAGGTGGGGGTTGTTTTGTTGGGGGAACAAAAGTGCTGATGGCTGACGGTACTACTAAAAATATTGAAGACATTAAGTCTGGTGATAATATTTTGACGAAAGAATCCGTGCGTTCATCAAAACTTGTAAGAGCAAAAGTCACAAGTGTCCAAACAGCAGAAGACAGCGGATATTTAATAATAAACAACAAGCTTAAAATCACCCCTGACCATGTTTTGTGGGTTAACAACTCTTGGTCCACAGCTGACAATATTCAAAAAGGAGATACACTTTTGGATTCAAATGGAAATCCTGTAAATGTAAACACGGTTGAGTGGCAAAGTGCAAAAACAAAAGTTTACAATCTGGATGTCGAGAAATATCACACTTTTTTCGCAGACGGAATTTGGGTCCATAATCAAAAAGGCGGTGCCGCTCGCTCGACCTTTAAAGACACTGCCTATTGGAACCCTTCTGTTCACACCGACTTATCCGGGAAAGCTAAAATTACTTTTAAACTTCCGGACAATTTAACTACATGGACAATTGCTGCCGTTGCTGACTCGACCGATACCAGAGTTGGACAAACAACTACGGAAGTTGTTGTGAGTAAAGACATTACCGTTAGGCCGATTCTCCCTAACATTATGCGTGTTGGCGATAGAATTGTTGTTTCTGCGCTGGCTCAGAATTTTTCCGACACAGACCATAAATTTGATGTCAAATTAACATTTGATTCCGGAAAAATAATTACTCCAGATTTTAACAATCTATTGATTAAGTTCAATTCAATGGAACGTGTCACCTGGGAGCTAAGTCCTGAAAAAGAAACGGCGGAAGCCAAGCTCACGTTTTCTGCTACGGCCACTAGCGATAAACTTCTTGCAGATACAATTATTCAAAAAATGCCGATCATACCTTTCGAATTCGAGGAAAAAACCGGTGAGTCAGGGTTTGGAAACAAAAGCTACGACATAAAACTTTCACCCGATCTTAACAAGAATAAATCAAATATTACACTTTCTTTGTCCCCGACACTTTTGGGTACCCTTCCGTCTGCGATGCGTTATTTGATTAGTTATCCCTATGGGTGCACAGAACAGACGGTGAGTAGTATGGTTCCGGCTTTGGTCGCAAAATCAAACCAAGAGATATTTGCGGATGCAATAAAGGATAAAAATTTAGACGAAATTGTCAAAAAGGGCATATCTAGATTGGTCAACTTGCAACAATACGACGGGAGTTGGACATGGTGGTTTAATGGTCAGGACGATGTATTTATTACAGCATATGTTTTGGATAATTTAGTTTATGCAAAACAACTAGGATATGAAGTTAACCAGGCAGTTTTTGATTCAGCCAAAAGTTATTTGGAAAGACCCGATTATTACAACAGGCTTAAAGCTGCCCAAGCAGAGTATTCGCAAGAAGAATGGGTTGTCAAAAATTATGGTTTAGCGCTTTTAGGTGGGAGCAACAAGTCCAAAAAAATTGACAATCTGGAAGGGCTTTCACCAGACTTACTTTCGATTCATGTAATGACAAACTATTTGAACGGGAACAAGAACGCAGATACAAACGGTCTTGGTAAGCTTGTTTCACTGGCTAATAAACAGGGAGACTTGGTTTATTGGAATGAAGGATCAAAATTTAACTTTGGATCCAAAAACGCCTCGACAGCTCTTGCGATAAGGGCGATTGTTTTGGCAAAAGGAGACACAAATATTGCTCGTCAGGGTGCTTTATATTTGGTTAGGAATAGACAATATGACTATTGGTCTAATACTTTCGGAACTTCACAAGTGGTGAGGGCAGTCGTAGGCCTTTCTGGTAGTTTAAAAGACCTTGATCCTGATTTTTCATATAAAGTAAGTTTGGATGGCAATGTTTTGACTTCCGGACAGGTCGATAAAGCCGGACAAACGATAAAAGATATCGATATTCCCGTTGCTAAAGTTAAAAGCGGAGGTTCTGATGTCAAAATAGAAATTGAAGGTCAGGGGGAACTCTATTCGACAATTTTAACAGACGAGTTTCATACAGATAAGAATGCGAAGTCTAAAGAAAACGGGCTTTCGATAAAACGGGAATATATTAACGAAAAGGGCGAACAATACTCGTTAGCCCCGGGAGATTCTGTTACAGTTAAATTGACGGTAAACGGTTTAGGCGCAACCGAAAATTATGCTGTAATTACAGATGAGCTTCCGGCAGGAATGGTTCCTGTTAATCCGTCTTTTAATAATGAACAATATGGCCCATCTTCTCAGTCCGATCAATCCAACTATTTCTCTTCGGCCGATGTTACAGGAATGGACATAACTCAAAACGGGGCCACATTGTCAGTTTATAAACTAGATCCGGGTGAGCACGTCTTTACTTACAGGGCAAGAGTAGTAAGCACCGGCAATTTTTCGGTTCCTCCCGCAACCGTATCGTTAATGTATGCTCCGGAAATATACGGCCGTTCAAATGCTCAAAATATTACAATAGGCAAAGTATCGGCAATTATTCCTTCGGTTTTGATACAGCAAATAATTTTTAAATATTTACCTTCAATCATCGGAGTCGCGGCGGGAACCGTTGGTTTGGTGTGGATAATTGCCCATTTGAAAAGTATTGGATTTTTTAGAAAGAAAGGAAATCCACCCTCCGAAAACACACCATCCGTGCCGACAGAATGAGACTAAAATACGCTTTGATTTTTTCGTTGTTTTTAATATTAATTTTTGTTGGTTTTAAAATAAGTAAAAATGCAAAAGAGCCATTCCCAAACTCAACTCTTCCGGTTCACGAAGTAAAACATTATGACGAAAAGTCTTTCATCGAAGGAATTGGCGACGCGTCCAAAAATTATAAAACAATTTCTTATAATATTTCCGGAGCGGTTGTAAATCATCACTTGATTGCCAGTTACATTATTGCTGATGTATTTAATAAAATTTCGGCACAAAACCCCAAGACAATAATAATATTGGGACCCAACCATTATGAAAAAGGAAATTTTGATGTATTAACAAGCAAATATATATGGAATACTAAATATGGTGTTGTAGAACCAGAAGAAAATATAATTAACGGTCTGCTTTCCAAAAATTTGGCAAAGCTAGATGAAGAAGCCATATTAAATGATCACGCGACTACCAGTCTATTGCCGTTCGTAAAGTTTTATATGCCTTCTGTAAAAATTGTTCAACTTTTGATTAGTAAAAAACTGACCTTAAATGAGGCGGAAATCCTTTCGGGTGCGCTATCTGTTTATGTAAAAAATGGCGCCGTTATCATTGCATCAACTGATTTTTCTCATTATCTGACTGCGGGGCAAGCTAATATTCGTGATGAGGAAACTTTAAAAGCAATTAATAGTTTTGATTACAACGCCCTGTTCTCTTTCAACAGCGATCATCTGGACAGTCCCGGATCGATGGCAACACTTTTAATGACAATGCAAAAGATTGGCAAAACAAAACAAGAAATTATTTATCATGCAAATTCAGCAACTATCAATCCCAACTTCGACTCTTTTACCACCAGTTATTTTTCTATGTTCTATCATTGATGGAAAAAGACTTCAACAGTTGACGCCAAAGGTGTTAAACTAATAATTGTCGTATGGAACCTGCTGCCCAGGAAATAACTGTTCTAATAGAGAGAATTAAAAGTGCCGACTTGCCTGATAAACTACGCGAGATGGTTTTGGTCCGATTGAACCAATTGACCAAACTTACAAACTCCCCTTCATTTTTACCCGAGTTTGACAGTATGGAAAAATATATCGATTGGATAACAATACTCCCGTGGAATAAAAGAATTCAAGATACCCTTGATCTTGAAAATGCAAAAAAAATATTAGAGGCTCACCACTATGGCCTTGATGATATTAAAACCCGCGTTTTGGAGTACATGAGCGTGATGAAACTCAAATTGGAAAGAGGGGAAAGCAAAGATATTTATAGGGCCCCGATTTTATGTTTCGTTGGTCTTGTGGGTACGGGTAAAACAACAATTGCTTACTCGATTGCGGAAGCTTTGGGCAGGCCCATTGCCCGCATTCCTTTTGGAGGAATGGGAGACCCGTTGGACCTTCGAGGGCAATCACGAATGCACCCCGAGGCAGAACCGGGGAAAGTTATAAAAGCTCTGCGCGACGCGCAGTGCAGAAATCCGGTTATACTTTTGGATGAAATTGACAGGGTTACAGAACAGGGCAGAAGCAGCATCATGGGAGTACTGGTAGAGCTTTTGGACCCCAAACAGAATTATGCTTATGTGGACCATTATATTGATTTTCCTTTCGACCTTTCCGAGACCCTATTTATTGCTACAGCCAATAACACCACAAGTATTGCTACAGCCGTTATGGACAGGTTAGAGCCGATTTCAATGCCAAGTTATTCTGATCAGGAAAAGACCGTTATTGCACAAAGATATATTTTGCCTGCCGCAATGAAGGCATCGGGGCTACCTGAGGGTTCTCTTGTAATTGTCGACGAAGTCTGGCCTAATATTGTTAGACCCTTAGGCTACGACGCCGGAATTCGTACACTTGAGCGTAATATTGATGGAGTAGTGCGTAAGGTGGCAAGAATGATAGTAGAAGGCAAGGCCAAAGAAGTTCGTGTAACCCCCGAAAACGTAAAAACTTTCCTGCCGCAGTGACGAGTCACCGAGTCAAGCTGAATCCTGACCTGTCGTCAGGACAGGTTTATTTCAGCTTCTGTGTGTGTCATACTGAACTTGTTTCAGTATCTTCGTAATTATGTCTAAACAAGGATTCGTTTACATTTTGGGAAATCAAAAACCGGTTTTGTATATTGGGGTGACTTCTAACTTAATTAATAGGATTGCGCGGCATAGAAGTGGGTTCGGTAGTATGTTTAGCTCTAAATATAAGACTTGTAAACTTCTTTATTACGAAGTTTTTGAAGAAATGTTGGACGCGATCAAAAGAGAAAAACAACTTAAGGATTGGCATAGAGAATGGAAGATTAATTTAATTAAAACAAAAAATCCGAAGTTCGAGGATTTGTATGACGAGATCCTGAAATGAATTCAGAACAAGGAAGATCCTGAAACAAGTTCAGGATGACAATAAAGAAAAGGCGCTAGTCTTTTTTGAAAAGAAAAGCGCCTTTAGACGACGTTTGAACACTAAGCGACGGGTGAGCCCGTGCAAAACCAAATCCTTGGGTTGTTCCACATGACAAGTCCGCTCACTTTGCTGCGCAGGATTTCAGCCGTTTTTTCCCAAGCAGATTTGACAGCTTCGGTGTATGTGCCGGTACGGGTGGTGAAGCAGGTAACTTTGATGATCGGATTGGCAGTGCTTACCACAGCGACGATGACAGCCAATTCAACATTTTCGGTACCCAGTTCGTTTTGGAAGCTGTACTTTATAAGGCTATAATCCTCAAAAATCGCGTTTGCGGTATACTCCGAAACGATTAGTTCAACTAGAAAGTTCATATTTTCTCCTTGTTTTTAGCGCCATTCCTGCTCTGCCAAGAACATCTTTGCGGCAAATGCAGCGGTTGCGAATGAACCTTTCGGCAGGAGCGGCCAGATCTCGACCTTGTCAAAAGAGAATCTGTCTGTTAACTCTCTGCCAATTTTTTTATCGGACAGAATGAGCCCCCACTCCCTTCCGAGCCTGTTTCGCCAACCTTCAAGCTCTCTTTCTCTTTGCTCGTTCCAGCTAGCGAGGCCGACGATTTGAAGGGGAGGTATATTGTCTCCACCTTGATGGGTCAGAATGTACACAGACACTTTTTTAGGATCTTTTTTAAGGTCCTCGAAAGAGTTTGCTGTGGCCTGGCGGAGAGCTGGGCCAATGACGGTTTTAATGTGCTTTTTCAAAACTTCTGCGTCCTCTGGGGATGCAATCAAAAACAGGTCGGGCATAACAGCCTCCTTTAGGGCAATTTGAAGGGATTAAACAGCTGTCCGGATACCATGACTATGGCATCTGGATTTATTGATGGTAAATTCCTTACACGTTGTTCCCATGTTTTTGGCAAATCGTTTTCCAACAGTGCCCCAGTTCGATAAGTGTACTGTTCAGTAAAGACATGAATCAATGTCTGAGCATTTCCACTGACTGCGGTATAGGGTGTGAGAAGGACGATAACATCGTCCTTGTCCTGACCCAGGATGCTGGAGGCTGCAACACGCAGCCACAAGCCAATTTCCCTGAACCTTTCCGCTAGAAGTTTAGCTTCAGTGGGGCTTACGTAAACGACAAGAAGGGTCTTAAGCCAGTTTGTCATTTTGGAACTCCTTTCAAATGTTAATAATGCGAGTTTTTGACTGTTGGGTTATATTACCCTATAGGTCGACAAAATTCAACTTTTGTTCAAATCAGCGTAAAATGGGAGTATGAGAATACTCATTATTTCTGATTCCCACGGCCACATTGCCAACCTTAAGGCTGCGATGGAGATTGGCAAGAAGGCCAAGGTTGAGGCTGTTGTCCACTGTGGAGATTGGGATACAGTTAAATCAGTAGAGACTGTACTGTCGTTTGGGATTCCGCTTTATTCCGTACTTGGGAATGCCGATGTAGAAGAAGGAATTGAAGAGTATCTAAAGTTTAATGCTGAAAAGTTTGACCAACACCTTCTTAAACTGGATGTCGACGGGTTAAAAATTGGAATAATTCACAGAGCCAGCCTGAAAGACGAAAAGTTGTATGAATTTAAGACAGTTTTTTCGGGACATTACCATTCAAAGGAAGAAAAAACCGTGAATTGGACCAAATTTATTCGCCCCGGAGCCCTCATCAACGGTATAAATTTTGCGGTTTTTGAGACGATAAATAGTAGAGTAGAATTTTTTGAAGAAGATAAAATTGTTACCACTTAAATACTGTACAGTATTTAAGTGGTTGAAAGTGGGAAATGGATAAATATACTCAATTACATAAATTGAAAGACGAGATGGAAATGGACAACTCGCTTCCTCTTAAAAAAGGTGCGAATAAATTAGTTTTTGGATCGGGAAATACCAAGGCTTCTATTCTTTGTATTGGAGAAGGACCGGGGAGAAACGAAGACGAACAAGGGTTGCCATTTGTGGGGCAAGCAGGGAAACTTTTAGACAAGCTCTTACTCCTTGCCGGTCTCGAAAGGAAAAAGGTTTTTATCACAAATATTGTTCACCACAGGCCGCCCGAAAATCGCGATCCGCTCCCTGATGAAATTGAAGCGTACGGAAAATATCTGGATAAAATTATACAGATCATCGATCCGAAAATTATCATCACCTTGGGTAGATACTCGATGGCCAAGTTTTTGCCTGATGTTTTCATCAGTGGGGTTCATGGAAAAGTATTTAATTTAACAGTAAACAGTAATCAGTTAACAGTCATCCCTATGTATCACCCTGCAGCGTCTTTACGAAGCGGGAAAGTATTGGAGGCAGAAAAAGCCGATTTCGTGCAATTAGGGGAAATATTGAGTAAAATGAAAACGTACACATGAACTCCCTCAAATTCATTGCCCTCTCGGGAACTACCGGCGTAACGGAAAATCTTTACGTCTACGAATATGGAAACGACATGGTTGTCGTTGATTGCGGCGTCGGGTTTCCTGATAGCGAAATGTTTGGTGTGGATCTTGTGATTCCTGACTTCACCTACGTAATTCAAAATAAACATAAGCTCCGTGGGGTTCTGATTTCTCATGGACACGAAGACCATTTAGGTGCTATTCCGTTTTTGCTTAAAGAAGTCGACACTCCGGTCTATGCGACCAAACTGGTTGCAGGCTTTATTCAAGAAAAATTGATAGATTCCGGAATGGATACAAAAAATGTCAAGGTTTTTGATCCGGACCACGATGTTTTGACTCTTGGAGTGTTTAAAGTAACTCCTTTTCGCGTAGCGCATTCTGTTCCTGATGGGGTTGGTTTTTGTATCGATTCTCCCGAGGGGAAACTTTTCCATGTTCCCGATTACAAATTTGATTGGACTCCCGTTGACGGACGTCCTTTTGATGCAGCCAAAGTGGCAACACTTGCCTCAGGTGGGGCGCTGGCTTTGGCATCGGACTCGCTTGGTGCCACGTCTCCGGGATACACCGAAAGCGAAAAGGCGATCGAAGGAAGAATCGAGGCGGCGGGAAGAGAGGCGACGGGAAAAATTTATTTAACAACAATATCGTCAAATATTAGCAGAATGCAACAGACAATTGATGCCGCGGCAAAGCTTGGAAGAAAAGTTGTTCTCATTGGCCGGTCGATTGAGAGAAAAGCAGAAATTGCAAGACAATTAGGTTATATATTTTACCCCAAGGATGTCGTAATCCGTTCAAAACAGGCTGCAAAACTTCCTCCGAATAAAGTTCTCTATATTATTTCCGGCTGTTACGGCCAACCCGGTAGCGCTTTATATCGCTTGGCCAATGGCGAACATGATTTTCTCACAATAAACAAAGGTGACATGGTAATTTTTTCGGCAGACCCCGGACCTCCCGGAAGCGCGGGTGGAATCAATTTTCTGGTCGACAAATTTATCGAGAACGATATCGAGGTTCACTATTACGATATGCAGGAGGACCTGCATGTTTCAGGACACGGGAGCATCAAAGATATCGAGATGCTTTTTGCCCTTGTCAAACCTAAATATTTTATCCCGATAGGTGGAACCATCCGTCACATGAGAGCGTATGGTCTGATCGCCCAAAGTATGGGTGCAAAGGAAAGGGAGGTTCTGGAACTTACCCCGGGGCAGATTGTGGAATATTCCGGTCAAAATGCAAGAATTGCCGGCAGGGTTCCCGTTAAAGAAGTTTTAATCGATGGACTTGGGGTTGGGGATGTGGGAAACGCGGTCCTAAGAGATCGCCACATTCTTTCCAAAGAAGGAATTGTTATAACTATTATTCACTTTGACAGGAATAGCGGCAGGCTTCTTTCCCCGCCGGAGATATTAAGCCGCGGGTTTGTATTTGAACAAAAATACGGCAGAGTTTTGGACGAGGCCTCACGCGATCTGTCCCGCGAGCTTCAAAAGAAAAAATCGGTTAATTCCACATTGGCCCGAAATACTGCAATAGATTTTCTGGAAAAATACTTCGCTCAAAAAACAGGCCGCCGCCCCATGATACTTCCGGTGGTGGTTGAGGTTTAAAACGTATAAATTCAAAAAATAAAGAATCGCTACTCCATAAAAGGTGTTTGAAAGAATCAATGATTTTGGAAATTCGAAAAACAATGAGGGATTTTATAAATTCCACGAAACGAGCAAATAACTCAAAAAAAGCAAAATCCAAAACCAAACTTTTTTGTTACCCAGTGCATGTTTTGCAAGTAAAACAAACGGGAAAATTAGCCAGACAAAATGATGTTGCCAAGAAAGAGAATCAAGCAAAAGTAGGGAAATAATAAATTGAGAGAATAATAAAAACGTATCCTTTTTTCTTTTTACATAAAGCAATATTGTCGAAATGATAATAATTCCCCACTCGGCGGCCTTTCTTAGGAAAATATCACTGCTCAGCCGGGAAATGAATCCCACGAATCCTTGGTTATAGTAAGACTCCCGTCCGGCATAATTTAAAAGGGGAAAAACAATATCGTGGATCCAGTAAATCCATAAACCTGGGCCATAAAAAGTCATACTTCCCAAAAACCCCACAAAGACTGTAATTAATGAATAAGAAATCAGTTTCCATGATTTATTCAAAAAGAAATAAAAAAGGAAAAATCCGAAGATGGGTTTAAGCATTATGGCAATACCTACAAGAAGGCCGGAAAAGGCAGGTTTGTCATTTGAATGAAGATGAGAATAAAGCAGAAGAAATAAAACGATAGCATTGACCTGTCCCATGCCAAGTGTGAATTTGGTTGGAAAAGAAATCAGGGCGAGAGCTAAAACAAATAGAAAAACGTACAAACCGGCTTTTTTAAAAATCATTTTTAGAGACAAGACGACACTTCCGATAATTGAAAAGAATGACATCAAAACAAAAGTTGTTTGAGCAATTTTAAACGGAAGGACAGTCAGGGGAATATAAAAAAAGTATGAAAAAGGAGGATAGCCGCTTGGAGTATAAATATTCGGATTCAAGTAAGGATTTGCAGTCTTGTAAAAATCTGAAGCCACCAGCCAGAGAACACTGAAATCGGGAGCAGTCGTAGTTACAATTCTATAAATTGAAAATAAAGCCCAGCCCACTGCCAGAAAGGCAAAAAAACAATCAACGTCTTCAAAAATCTTTTCAGATGATTAATTCGTATTTTTATTACCCCCTTTTCCACCGACTAATTTTATCAGTTATTAATTCATTTAATCTTTGTAGAGACATTGAGTAGGAATCCTCGTCATGACCAAAAATTATATGTCCGATTATTTGCCAGGCCGAATGAAGAAAAACTTTTCTGAATGTGAGTTTGTTGGCTGAATAAAACGAACCTTCAAATTGACCTGCGGTGGTATTTAGGAGGGTGAGTAGTTTGGGGTAATCATTGTCGTTGGTTAGTCTTTCAAAACTTTCAAGAAGAGTCCTATAAGATTCCAAAAAAACCTTGTCATCGTCATTCATGTGGTCGACGACTTCAGCTTCTCGAAAAGCGCGGTTAGATAGCCATTTTATCTTTTGGATGAATCCCAAAGCGGTTTTTGGCCAATCTTGCATTTCATTTTTTATTTTATTGCAGAGCAAAAAAGTGTCCAATACGCCGATGCTATTTTTATAGATTAGGGGTTGTGGAACATAACTGATTTCTACGATTCCAGTTTTGGGGTTTATCGAGGTAAGACTTTCGAGAAATTTGCTGGTAGGAGTTATTTGGTCCGGCCGTTCAACAAACTGATCAACCATTACTAGAGAAACTCTTATAAGGTCTTTTCTGGGTATAGTCTGTAATGCTTGGGGGTGAATGTATTTTGTCTCTAAACCATCAAATTTTTGTATGATTCTATCTAAAATTTTCAAGTTGGCTAAATCATCGTCTATAAATAAGACTATCTGCTTAGACCCAGGTTCTGCCTCCATCTGTTCACGGTACTCTTCTACTTTTGCCATAGACTGGTATTCTACGCTCTCAAATATTGACTTTCAACAAGTTTAGCCTATAATGTACCTTTGCACTTTAACCAGTCGTAGACGGGGTTTGACCCCCAATCTTTTGTTGGTCAAATCCGGTCTATGACACAACTTTTGTCTCGCGAAAGACACCGGTAGAGTTTCTTTTTGGTCAACTCGGCCAATCAGAAGCTACGCGAGGCACACTACTAGGAGATAGTGAAATGAAAAAATTTTACAAAGTATGGACCTACTCAGATATTATTTGTAGACACCTAAGGTATCTCCGATATACAATGATTGGCGATGATAAAAAAACACAAAAGGAGAATAGATAAACGCGGCTTCAAATTAAAAATTAAGAGAGATACCTCTTTCTCTATTGCTAAAATTTTCTTTTTTGCTCTTGCGGCATTAGTCTTACTTTCTTTTTCCCGACAGGGTGCGATACTACTCAAGTTTAACGATCTTCTTGTAACTTATTTTTCCTGGTCATCATTCTTTTTACCGTTTCTTTTCTTGGCTTTTGCATTTTTGATGTCGAGGGCAAAGTTTCCCATGGCTCAACCCAATGTTATAGTCGGGGGCATTCTTTTCTATATTTCCATTGTGACTTTGACCAGGGCCGGTATTTTGGGAAATTCTGCATGGGATGGAATAAGTGCCCTAATTACCGGGATAGGTGCTGCGATTGTTTTAATTGGGACCAGCTTGATTGGCCTTATTGTTCTTTTTAATACTTCGATCGATCAGGTTTTCAAATATATAGCAGGGCTACTTGTACAGGTCGGAGGTTTCATCAAAAGCCCTGCGCCCATTAAGATTGGCGGGGTTCAGATGAGCAAGGGTCCGATGAAGGTTTCCGGTGGCAGCAACTTCAAACAACAAGTAAATATAAATCAAGCAAAACAATCGATATCGTTAGCTGATAATAAACCCAAAGAGCCACTGGAACAAAAACTTGTAAGCAATATTCCAGGTGAAGAAAAAATTTGGAAATATCCCAGTTTTGAACTTTTGAGCGATGCCGGGGTGGGTAAGGCGGACAGGGGAGACATAAAAGGAAATGCCGCAATTATTGAAAAAACACTTGAATCGTTTGGTATTACTGCAAGGGTGGTCGAGGTAAATCTTGGTCCGGCGGTGACTCAGTATGCAATTGAGGTTGCACTCGGTACAAAACTCTCCAAGATTACATCTTTGGAAAGGGATTTGGCTTTGGCTTTGGCGGCCCCAACCGGCACAATTAGAATTGAAGCTCCAATACCCGGGAGATCTTTGGTTGGAATCGAACTGCCAAATAGGGCGGCCGAATTTGTAACTCTAAAGAGAATGATGGAGTCGGACGAAATGCAAAGCGCCCGCTCAAAACTTGCGGTATCCTTGGGGTTTGATGTTTCCGGTAAACCCGTTGTTGCAGATATCGCCAGAATGCCACACGTGCTTATTGCAGGGCAGACGGGTAGTGGTAAATCTGTTTGTATTAATGCCTTTCTTGCCTCTATCCTTTTCAGGGCAGCACCAACAGAGGTAAAACTGATTTTAGTCGATCCCAAGCGAGTCGAGCTAACGGGTTATAACGGTATTCCGCATCTACTTTCTCCTGTTATCGTAGAACCGGAAAAGGTAATATCAGCCCTCAGATGGGTGATGGCAGAAATGGATAGGAGATACAAACTTTTTGCGGAAGCGGGGGCCAGGAATATAGATGGCTATAACGAAATGAGCGGGTTCCAGGCTCTGCCATTTATTATTCTCTTTATCGATGAACTTGCGGATATTATGCTTTTCTCTCCGGTTGAGGTCGAAGATGCAATTACCAGGATCGCGCAAATGTCGCGTGCTACCGGAATTCATATGGTTTTGGCCACTCAAAGGCCTTCGGTGGATGTCATTACAGGTTTAATTAAAGCTAACGTTCCTTCCCGTATTGCTTTTGCGGTTGCCTCTCAGGTAGATTCCCGGGTTATCCTTGATACACAGGGGGCAGAGAAACTATTAGGTAAGGGAGATATGTTATACCTACCCCCCGAACAGGCAAAACCTCTTAGAATTCAAGGCGCTTTTGTCAACGATAAAGAAATAGAAGCGTTAGTGGCGTTTGTTAAAAATCAGGGAATTCCGACCCAATATACGGATGAGGTGACAACTATGAGTAAGGCTGGGACGGTTTCTGTTCCTGGGGTTGAGGGAGATATAGACAATTTATTTAAGGAGGCTGTCAAAGTCGTTTGCCAGTACGACAGGGCCTCGGCCTCACTTCTGCAAAGGAGGTTGTCGATTGGTTATGCGAGGGCAGCCAGGATTATCGATCAACTGGAGTCCGCAGGGGTTATCTCCACAACGGATGGAAGCAGTAAACCCAGAGAGGTGTTGGTCCAAAATGCAGATGAGTTTCTTGCCTCGTTTGGGGGTGGCGGTCAATGAATACGATTGGCAAAATTATAAAAGAAGCCCGTATTGGAAAGGATTTTTCTTTGAGTCACCTGGAGGGAATCACAAAAATCAAAAAGGGCTTCATTTCTTCAATTGAAGAGGAAAGGTGGGAAGAACTTCCACCATTCCCGACGGTGTTGGGATTTGTAAAGAGCCTTGCCGGGGCCCTCGAACTTGATGAAAGAACCGTCGTGGCAACTCTAAAAAGAGATTGTCCTCCAAAAAAGTTGAGAATTAACCCTAAACCGGATGTTTCCCGGAAGTTTGTCTGGAGTCCAAAATTGACTTTTATTATTGGTGTCGGAGTTGTCTTTACAATAATATTCGGATATTTGGCATTTCAATATGCCAGATTTGTTTCACCCCCGGCTTTGAATATAGACAGTCCCGTAGAAAATCAAATTGTGGCAGGAAGAAGTGTCCTGGTCTTTGGCAATACGGATGTAGATGTAAAAATAACTGTTAATAACCAGCCGGTACTGGTTGACGATGACGGGAAATTCTCCGTAAGTATTGCAGTTGTCCCCGAGACAAAAGAGATTGTAATTCAAGCAATTTCAAGATCTGGTAAAATGAATGAAGTAAGGCGAAAGATACTAGTTACTAGTAACTAGATACTAATTTCTAAATACATGGACAACATTCAAACACTGTTAATAGTTGTAGTAGTCAGCTTGACCCTACTATTGGTCATTGTTGGAGTTCAGGTAATGCTTATTATTATTGATTTAAGGCGAGCCATCAAACGTTTAAATTCAATTTTGGAAGATGCTATCTTGGGCGGAGGACTAATACGTCCGGAGCGCCTTAGTTCTGTTTTGGAACTTTTGCATAAAAACAAAAAACTGGAAACCCATGGAGGTTAATTTTTGTATACATCTTTTCGGTGTTGAATTTTGTAGACATAGACACACTTCGTTTTCTGGTTGAATTGATACAAAATCCTATATGGCCAAACCCGTATAGAAAAACTACCCTTTAACTTGCCTGATAATGGTTTTCCAAAATATGGATCACTTTTAAGTGTTAGAAGCCGTCTTGCTACCAGTTTCTGGATGTTTTTAGGAGCTTTTAGAAGTTTTTTTTCAAACGAAGTGGTAATCGTTACGCTGATCATTCTAATATCAAAGACCATACTTTTTGATTAAATCGTCAAGAGAAATTACTTTACCTTCTTTGATTTCTTTTTTAGATTTTGCAAGATCTTTAAGGACGTTTGGATTTTCAGAAATTACTTCCAGTGTTTCCTGCCAGCTTTCAAGTTCGTCAATTGGCATAACAACAGCCCTTGCCTTACCTCTGTGGGTAATTACAAATCTGCGCAAGTTGTCCCCAACCTCATCAAGAAGTTCATAAAAGTTTGTTCTAGCCTCGTTCGCAGCCAGTGTGGACGCTAAATTTGCCATATTTAAATGGTACGACTAATAGTACTATTTGTCAAGAACTAGACTTTGTAATTTTACCTCAATGACAATTTATGCCTAATTAGTACTATGATTCGAATCATAGTACCGTTCTCGAAATCAACTTTTTTGAAGTTTCATAAAAACAAAAAGCTGGAAACCCACGGAGGTTAATGCCATTTAAGTTCTTGAGCAAGTTTTCTTAAATCCAGTTTTGGAAGTTTGTCTGTTTCGACCAGGTATTCCTCAAGCCCAATTTTTTCTGTAAGGTAGTCGGCAGTTAATTGTTTCAACCTTTGGTCTGCAGCGTCAGACTCCTCAGTGGTTACTGATGTAATAAAATTCCCATTTCTTCCAATCTCCCCAAAAATCTTTTCTTGCATCGTAGGTTGATTATAACACGAGCTGGATTACAGTCAAATTTGAGGTTATACTTTAGCCATGACGACAAAAGAGATCCGCGAAAAATATTTAGAATTTTTCAAGAAGAAGGATCATAAGGAAATCGCCCCAAGCCCGCTCGTTTTGGAAAATGATCCCACAACACTTTTTACCTCAAGTGGAATGCAGCAAATGATCCCATATCTTAAGGGTGAAAAACATCCACTGGGAACCCGATTGGTGGATTCTCAACTCTCCGTTCGTATGCAGGACTTGGATGAGGTTGCAGACAATCGACATCTTTCTTCTTTTGAGATGTTGGGTAATTGGAGTTTGGGTGATTATTTTAAAGAAGACCAACTTGCTTGGATTTGGGAATTTTTAACGAAAGAAATTGGTTTTGACAAAGAAAAATTGTATGTAAGTGTTTTTGAAGGAAACGATATTGTTCCGAAGGATACCGAATCTTACGAAATTTGGAAAAAAATTGGTGTTTCCGATACACACATACATTATTACGATCTCAAAAAGAACTGGTGGGCAAGAAACGGCATGATTCCGTCAACTATGCCGGCAGGTGAAATCGGTGGTATCACATCAGAGATATTCTACGAATTTGAAGAAGTCCCCCATAATCCGGAATTCGGATCTTTTTGTCATCCTAATTGCGATTGTGGAAAATTCTTGGAAATCGGCAACTCGGTGTTTATGTGTTACAAAAAAGACAAAGATGGATCACTTTCTCCTTTGCCGCAAAAGAATGTAGATTTTGGAGGAGGGCTCGAGCGGATTGCAGCTGCCTTAAACGGGAATCCCGATGTTTTTCAAATTGATATGTTTACTGGGATTATTAAAAAAATTGAGACTGAAATTGGTGTAAATTACGGAAGTGATTCTAAAAAAGACCGCGATTTCAGAATTGTTGCGGACCACCTTAGAACAAGCTGCAGCTTACTCGCAGAAGGAATTCTTCCCGGAAATAAACTCCACGGTTATGCGCTTAGGCGTTTGATCCGTCGGGCAATGTTTCATATACATCTTTTGGGAAGTGGGATTTCCGGTTTGTCGGTTTCTCACATTGCCGAAGATTTAAGAAATCACTATCCAAGCGTTGATAAAAATTGGAATTTTGTCGAAGAAAATTTAAATGCAGAGGCCACACGTTTTGAGCAGGCTTTAAAGCGCGGTTTGGCTAAACTAACCCGTGCTGTGTCTGATGGAATCAAAATTGACGGTAAGGTTGCTTTTGATCTTTATCAGAACGACGGTTTTCCTTTGGAACTTACAATGGAAATTTTGAGCCAGAATGGTATGAAGTTTTCTGCCGAAGAGAAAAATTTATTTGAGAGTGAATTTGGAAAGCACAAAGAAAATTCGAGAAGTATGTCAGCCGGAATTTTTAAAGGAGGACTGGAAAACAAATCAGACGAAACAATAACTAAACTTCATACGGCTACCCATCTGCTTCACGCTGCCCTACGCGAGATTTTGGGTGAACACGTTGGTCAAAAAGGCAGTCATATAACCAACGAAAGATTGCGTTTCGATTTTTCTTATCCTGAGAAATTGAATCAGGTTCAACTTGATCAAGTAGAAAATTTGATCAACGAAAAAATAAATGAAGATTTGCCCGTAACTTTTTCTGAAATGAGTTTAGATGAAGCAATCAAAAGTGGAGCTCTTCACTTTTTTGCAGAGAAATATGGGGAAAAGGTAAAAGTGTATTCGATCGGGTCTTTCTCGCGCGAAATATGCGGTGGCCCTCATGTGACACACACAAAAGATGTTGGTGGTGTTAATATTATTAAGCAAGAGAAAATAGGAGCGGGAATTATTAGAGTCTATGCGACTCTAAAATAAATTCGAAATTCCAAATCTCAAATACGAAACAATTTCAAAATCCAAAAGTTTTAAAATTTCAAACTTTAAGATTTAAAGTTTGTTTGAGATTTCGTATTTGGTGCTTTGTGCTTAATAATATATGAATCTTAAAGATTTTTTGAACGTACGCGACAAGCCCCCCGAACTTTTTTGGTCGGTGGTGCTTGAGCCCGGGTGGGTGCAGGCGGGTATTTGGTACGTGGAAGATGAAAGTGCCAATATGGTTAACATCGGTCCGGGTGCCGCCTGGGAGGTCGATGACGAACTGGTTGGGGCGGCTGACGCGGCTCTATCTTCTACAGTACAAAAACTCCCCGAAAATTATCCGGAACCAACGAAAACTGTTTTTGGGGTACCTACAGCTTGGGTGAAAAACGGGGAGATTGCCGAAGAATATTTGGGAAAAATTAAAAAAATCTGCGCAGATTTATCTTTAAATCCAGTGGGGTTTGTTGTCGTAAATGAAGCAATTGCCCACTTCTACAAATCTGAGGAAGGATCTCCAGTTAACGCAATTATCGTAGGACTAGGCAATAGTTATCTGGAACTATCTGTTTTTAAACTTGGAAATCTGGTTGGTTCTACTTCGGTTGCCAGGAGTGTTTCTCTAATAGAAGATATAACAGAAGGTCTTTCCAGGTTCGATCAGGCCTCACCTCTCCCTTCCAGGTTTATAATTTTTGATGGTAAAGGTGGGGAGCTTGAAGAGGCAAAAGAAACAATTTTACAAGCCTCCTGGATTGATGAAGGTAAAATCAAATTTTTACACGCGCCGAAAGTTGAAACAGTGTTTTCGGACAGAAAGATATTAGCAACAAGCCTTGCCGGAGCGAGTGAAATTGGCCAAGTGTCACAAATCAAATCTGAAGTTGAGACAGTATCACCTATGCACGAGGAAATAAAAGAAGAAAGCAATGTTGCCCTTCCCGAAGCAGGTCTTACTCCGGAGGCATTAGGTTTTTCGATTGGACAAGATGTTACCATCGGATCCACCCCGAAAGTTGTGCCACAACCTTCGCCGACTCAGCAGGTTATTGCTCCCCCCCCTCCAGTTCCTACAACTCAGAGGCCTAGCTTGGGGGAATATATTAGGAAAACGAAGACTCTGTTTCATGGCTTTTCTTCGAAATTTAACCCAGAGGTTAAACCGAGGCTTTTTTCGGGAAAGTTTGTTACGGTTTTCGGAATAATTCTGGCAGTTCTCTTTATAGCTCTAGGTCTGGGGTGGTGGTTTTATCCAAAAGCACAAGTGACAATTTATGTCGCACCAAAGACTTTTCAGGAAGAGTCAGAAATAACATTTGACACCGGTGGGCAGATTGACGTGATCGCAAATGGTGTCCTTGCAACAAAAACATCGGTTCAAGTGTCTGGGGAAAAAACAAAAGCTACATCCGGTTTCAAGTTGATTGGAGACAAAGCAAAGGGGACTGTCCAAATAGCCAATGGCAACAGTAGTCCAATCGATTTGGCAGCCGGCACAATTCTTTTGTCTTCCGGAGGGCTTAAGTTTGTCACAAATAGCGAAGCTTCTGTTTCTGCTCAGCTTTTACCAGGCTCCCCGGGAACAGTGACAGCCGATGTTACGGCTTTTGATATTGGAGCTCAATATAACTTACCAAAAGGCGAGGTGTTCAAGGTGGGGAATTTTTCAAAATCACTGGTTGCCGGTACTTCTACCGGAGACTTTTCCGGAGGGAATAGCCAACAGATTGCGGCTGTAAGCAAAGATGACCAAAGCGCTCTTGAAACTCAACTAAAAGATGAACTAACTGCTAAAGGGAAAGTTGAGCTTTCCACCAAAGCGACGAATGATCAAATTTCAATAGATTCTCTTGCCGGAATTGATACGACGTCTGAAAGTTTTGATCACAAAGTTGGGGATGCGGCTGATAGTTTAAAATTGTCCCTCTCACTAACTCTTAATTCAATCGCGGTCGATAAACAGAAACTATTGGAATATGCCCGAAACAGTTTGAAGGATAAGGTTCCCTCAGGGTTTGTTCTTAGAGATTCGCAGATAGATTTTAAATTTACATTTGTTTCGCAAAAAGACAGTAATTATATTTACAAAGTGGCTATAAGTGCCAATTTCTTGCCGCAAGTAAACACCGACGCAATCGCCAAACAGATATCCGGCAGAAATATGCAAATTTCGAAAAGTTATTTAACATCGATTCCTGGATTTTCGCGGGCGGATATAACCCTAAATCCCCGTTTCCCGGGGCCGTTTGGGGTAATACCCAGAGTCCTTAAAAATATAAAGATAGAAGTTGTGGCGGACAAGTGATAGCAAATTCAAAAGTTAAAAGTTAAAATGTAAAATTACAACTCAAAATTAAAAAGTTTTGACTTTTGACTTAGACTTCTTAACTTTTGCCTTTTGAGTTTTGATTTTTAAAGACATGTCTCAAAAAACAATATTACGTATTGCGGCAGCTGTTTCCGGAATATCAGGAATAGTAATTCTTATCGGGGTAATTTACCCGATAGTTGCCTATGACGCCACGTATTCCAAAAACTTTCAAAAAATAATTTCTCCGGTTTCAGATACCGCCGGAAGTGTGGTTGCAGGGGTAAACACCTCAGGCCCCGTTGATTATACCCAGGCGAGCAATTGGTTTACGGGAGGCGCTGAAAAATCCGACTTTGCTAACTCAAAAGTTGAGTATTATACGATTTCTATTCCTAAAATTAAGGTCATAGACGCGACCGTGGCAATAGGAGGGGAGGATTTAAGTCAGCATATAATTCAATATCCGGGTACTGCGCTTCCAGGTAAAAGAGGCAACTCCGTACTTTTTGGTCATTCAATCCTCCCTATCTTTTACAATCCAAAAAATTATCTTGCGATTTTCTCGATGCTGCCGTCACTAAAAATCGGGGATGAGATTGACGTTGACTACGACGGTGTTTCGTATAAATACAGGGTTGAGTCAATGTTTGAGGTCAAACCCACAGATATTCAGGTATTGGATCAGGACTCGAGTGACTCATTTTTAACTCTGGTAACTTGTGTACCGCCCGGGGACCCGACTCTTTCCAGGAGGTTGATAGTAAGGGCTAGGGTGGTGCCGCCGCAGTAAATTAGAATCTAGAAGCTAGTATCTAGTAGCTAGTCATTAAAAATGAGAACACTTGGAATTGATTATGGAAGAGCAAAAGTGGGATTGGCAATTGGTGTGGGAAGTTTTGCGGAACCATATGATGTAATCCGCTATACAGATATGAGTACATTAATTGAAAAAGTAGGGGAAATCGTTAAAGCGGAAAAGGTTGAAAAAATCGTCATTGGTTTATCGGAAAACGAAATAGGGGAAGCAACTAAAAAATTTGCGGAAGCTCTTCACTCTTCGCTTTCCCCTCTTCCTTTTGAGTTCTTCGATGAAACCCTTTCCTCTCAAGATGCTCAAAAGTTGAGCAGGGAAGTCGGAATGTCCCGTAAAAAAGCCCGCGGCATGGAGGACGCCTTCGCCGCCTCAATCATGCTTCAGAATTATTTGGATTCTAATAAATAGTTCTCCATTTGTTATAAAATTATCTTATGGCAGAAAGTTTACCAGATGTATCAGAAGACCGTGAGGTCCGTCCGTTTGGACTTTGGCATAGAGATGCCTTGAGACCGGCCAGTCATAGAAAAACGACAACTGTTCCTGGAAGTGAAATCCAAAGAACAGAGAACGACCAGAATGGAATTTTAGATTCAGTCCAGTCCTTTCTCCGCGACCATTCCGAATCAAATTATAAAGAAACGGCGGCGGTTATAACCATAGCAAGAGGGACCAGACAGTTCAAGCGATCCTTCGATAGCATAATGGACAATTATGAAAACATAGTTGAAGGAAAAGAGCTTAATGTAAAAACTGAAATGCTTAGTTTATTGTCTTTGGGCTTGAATCAAGAGGACTCGGCTCCAGAAAATGTGGAATTTTCAAAAAAAATAGTGGATACAATTTACCGATTAACCGTTTTACAGCGAGATATTGTAAAAAATAAAGATCAGGAAGAAACAATAAAAAGTCTTTTAGGAGGCCCTAGACTTATGGGTTTCAAAGACATGCGATACCTGATTTATAGGGGAATAGTCGCATATCAGGATGAGGTGAAGGGGAAATACGTGGCAGGTTATATGATGGCTAGGTTTGGTGTTGGGTTGGTATTAAGCAACATTAGACAGGTTGTAAATGATGACAGTTTAAATGAAACGGAAAGAAATGCAGCAAAAAGGTGGGCGCAATCTTTTTGGGAGGGAATTACACCAATAGCGGCAGGAAAACTTAATAAGAATTGGGACGATTTTTATCAAGAAGTTGATGAGGCAACTCATCCTATGACAGAGGCAACGGAAGGCGATAAAAGAGTTGCGATGTTGCTCCAGATTCTCCCCGAATTGGGAATAGGGCAAAAGGATTTGATTTTGGATGTGGCATGCGGCGATGGTTGGTTAACTCAGAGACTCGCCGATCAACTTTATAAAGTCATAGGTATAGAGCAAAATGACAGATTTTTTCAGAAGGCACTTGAGCGAGCTAATGGCAAGGTAATCCAGGGCGATTTTTTTGAACTGAGAAGGCAGTTGCAAAGAAGAAGACTAAAGCCAAAAGCAGAAATAATAAACGGAAGAACGATGATGCATTTAAAAAAGATGAGTGATACTTGGGAGTTTGATTCGCCGGTCGTCATTTTTGATACAGCAGATCCGAGAACCGGAGGAGCGGCTACTCGAATTGAAAAATTCAGGGAAAAGCTTGAACAATATGGATTTAATAAAGAGTGGCTAAAGGAAAATTCATGGAATATTTTGGGCACGATAGACAAGGGTGAACACCTCGGAGATAGATTCGCTCCTCCGGAGGAATGGTGGAAATGGGCATTTGAAGAACGAGGGTATAAAGTTAAAGTCGTTCGGGAAGAAAATTATGACGGGCAAGGTACGGACAATTTGGTTTTTATTTGCCAACAAATGGAAGATGGTCCGGAAAGAGACACGTTAATATCTGAGGCACATAGAAATGCCGGTAGAAGGAGAGATGATCGTGCAAAAAATTCAAACAAATTTTATACAAGTGGTTATTACGCAGTGTCTGGATATTAGCTTTTTATACTGTCCCAAGTTAGATTAAAAAATGTTAAAAGTGTCTGGGCTAAATCTTTGTTTTCTATTATAATCCCCAAAGGGTCAGATTTACTTTTAAAGTTCATGAATGCAACCTTGTCACCGTAGATGTTTGCTTCAATTTGGAACGGATATTTTTTGTTAGGAACAATTTTGACTTCTCTTAACAAATCTTTACTTTTTTTAATATAATCTTCAGCAAAATCGCCGGAGGCTAAAATAACCTTTGCTCGAATATTGAATTTAACGCGGTCTTGAACGTATACGTTTTTTAACCATTCCCTGAAATTGGGGTCAATATCCGCATTTTGCATAAAGGAATATATTTCTTTTCCCTCTTTGATTGTGTCCAAATAGACTTTTTTTACCCCTTCTACCCCTTCGTAATAAGTAACCACAGGTTTGGCATCCACCACTTCGAATTTTGTTTTAAGACCGGGCAAGATCGCTTCCAAGGTTTGTTCGGCTTGGGCGGCTTTTTGTTTTTTCTCCTGGGCTAGGGTTAAAAGTTTGTCAGGTGAGAGTGAATTAAAAACCGTGGTTTTACCTTTTTTAACTTGGCTAATTAAACCTTTTTTAACCAGCGCCGCGGAGACACTATATATGTAGGTTCTTTTTACTTTTGTGTTTTTGGCAAGATCCGATGCAGAACTTGGCCCGCGGGTTAGAAGGGACAAATATATTTGTGATTCTTCATCAGAAAGTCCTAGGTTAATTAGCGCGTCAATGTCCATCTGTCAATAATGTATTACAAACTTTAGTGTGGCGCAACTGGCAACTGTTTATAGTATCTAGCAGTTTGTCATAGATGCTTGACAAAACCTATAATCTATGGTATAGTATGCCGAGAATCAAGCTCATTTTAATATTATCAAGTCTAAAGACAAATTGTCACTAGTACTTGACAAATACTAAAAAGTATGCTATAGTATAGTTGTTAGCTTAGGAAAGGTTAGTCAGTTTACATTTACATAACAATTTAGAATTCTTAACTGCCCTTAAGAGATCTGTCCAAGGGAGCCTGTTAGGGCTCCTTTTTTGTTTCTTAAGGCTATTTCGCACATTTTCAAATGCTCGAGCCTAAGTTTAGGACTCGCCCACGTCAAGACCGGTTAAAACCCGTGAGGTTTGGGAGTGATGAATAAAAATAAGGCAAGAGAAAAAAGACATCCTATTTTGCTATCTGCCCTTGGGTAAAACCAAAGCAACGATAACAAGTAGGAACTAGCCCACAAGTTGCCCAAAACGCTCTTTGTAGGCTAATTCCTGCTAAAGATTGAAGAGTTGGAACATTAAAAATACAAATTCTTTTTTTGGAGAGTCGAAAGTTTGACTCAACCAATAACAAAGGAGATAAAAGTGAATAAGACCAAAGCTTGGTACGGGAAGTATCAGACCATCCTTCAAAAATGGATGGCGTCATGGCAAGAAAAAGCTCGAGAAATGGGTGGAAAATGGTTCCCCCCGGGACTAGCCAATGGACTGATGGCCGAATTTCTCGGTGAAGCACTCGAATTGGGTGCCATCACCTTGAATGACTCTGCCATCGGGACTGTGACCGTTCCCCCGCTTTTCAACGCGGCCAAGAGTGTCCCAACCCCTGATCTGCAAGCGGTCGAAAGTTTGGCCACCTGGCTCAAAGCTGCAACCGTGGACGATTTTCCGTCTGGCTGTTGGCTGGAAGGTCAGGAACTTCACATCCAACTGGGGGCCCAACCCGTGCACTTTGTGCTCACGGTCACAGCCTCAAGGGTGGATAGTAAATAAGTGTACGTCAGACTCTGGGAAATCAAAGTTTAAGTCTTTTACTCTTTGAATCTTCCCAGATTCTCCAAAGAAAGAATCCTTCTTCACGTAAAGTTACGGAAGGATAAATTGTATGTTGCACATTTAAAAATTTAACTAACCCTTCCGTAGCCTTTTGTAGGCGGAGAAGGGCATTTCTTCCTTCGGAGAAGGGAATATGCACTCGAAAAGTCGAGAGCAGCAACCTTCTTTGAAGGCGAAAAAATCCAATTTTTTTCTAAAGGAGAAAAAATCATGGAATTCATCGTTTCCAAGGCTCTCAAGGGTCCCGATGCAGTAAAAAGCCACCCATTGTTTGGGTCGGCAGTTTTCATCGAATGCGGATTGCATGACCCCGAGCATTTTTGCTACGACCATCACTCGATGGCTGAGGCAGAGCGCTGGAGTCTGACTTCGGCTGGAATGATCCAGCAGGAGCTTTTGCAACGGCGCCGCATGCCGACCACGATCGTGATGAACCACATCCGCCACTTAGACAACCTTGTGGCACTGTATTTGTTGTGGTTCCGTGGTCTCGCGACCAGCTCCGTCACCAGCCAGTTTGTGGCTGTGGCAGAGTTAATGGATCGTATCGGCCCGATGGTGACTCCGTCAATTCCGCAGCTGGAGCACTCCGTGCTCTTAACTGCCCAAAATCTCATTCCGTTCAAGGAATGGGAAGAATCGGATGAGAAATTGTCCGAGTTGGGTATCAAAGCCGTTGAATCGATTCGCGGTATGGCTACGCGTCCGCTTGACCAGGCAAAGTATGAGGCAATCTGGGAAGCTCCAGACAAAAAATTCATCATTGTCAAAAGCGGTGAATTTATTGGAAATACCTTGTACGACCAAGGGTATGATGGATACGTCGCATTCACTTCGAATGCTGACGGATCCTTCAAATGGACATTTGCTCGCGCAAGCGAGTATGTTCCGTTTGATATCCCCGCCGCATATGCGGAGTTGAACCAGATCGAAGGTTTAACTTCGGCTACCGGCTGGGGAGGGCGCACTACGATCGGAGGATCTCCCCGTGCTTCTGGCACGAAAATGGATCCTCAAAAAGTTTTGGAAGTGCTCAAAAAGCACTATCAAGGCTAGTTTTTTTTGATCAGGCGTGTTCGTTTGCCTGATCATGCAATTATGGTTTTTGTTTTTCTAGGGGGAATTTTTGGATTTTTTAGTACGTCGAATTCGGCGAAAGACACTTTGTCTTTTTAAGTGTTGTTTTCGCCGACTTCTCTGAAGGAAGAAATAAATTCTATTTTTGGAGAGTCTAATTCGAGACTCAATTAAAAAGGAGCAAAAAATGACAGCCCTGATTGCAAAACGGATTTTGGTGTCAGTCGCTATCGGCGACTTCAAATCGGACTCCGCGTCTGGTGCGGCCTATACGGCCGTAGTTCTTGAAGACGGGGGTATTTATATCCTCGGGAACGACATTCAGGGTGGAACGGTCCTCTGGCCGGGCCAAGTGAATGGCCTCCGGGCAGAAGTTGAGAAAGTGACCTTCCCCCAAGATCACCCGGCCTATCGGGTGGAAATTTTTAAGGGGAGTGAAAAAATTGGAGACTTTAATGTCTCTGGTTAAATAATGAGTTTTCTGGGAGCCCAGGTTTTTGTCTTTATTAACTTGGTTTGCTCCCAGATTCTCCAAAGAAAGAATTTAGAAAGTTGATATTTTGTCCTTTGCAACCTGTCTGTAAGGTTTTGATTCGCTGGGCAGGTGAATCAAGTTTTACAGGCAGATTGGGAAGGATATATAAAATTTATGGAAACATTGACACAAACAACAGTTGAAACCAAACCAAATTTGGCTGATTTTTCGTGGGTTGAAACCGAATTGCAAAGGATTGCTTCACTTGAGATTGCGGAAAAACCAAACGTAGCAAGACCTGACTTTTGGGATGCACAAAAGGGTTATGGTCTTATTTATGTAGACGAGAGTGACACTGAACGGGTTGTTGAAAAACATACACCTGGCGCTAAACGTGTTTTTGTCCACGCAAAAAATATTGTCGGATTAACAAGTGAGCAAGTTCCAGATGGTATTGTGGTTGGTTGGATTGTCCAGGAGAAAAGGGGCTTAATCTGAGGAGTGGAACCACATTAGAATCTTGGCAAAAAGACAAAAACGAAAATCAAAAAAGAGAAAAGAATGATTTATTGGAAAAAGTATTCAAAAAAACTCATGAACAAAATTGCGCGCTTTGGGGCCAAAATGTTTCAAGCAAATTAAGAGAGAAAATACTTTCTATGCAGAAACCTCGATACCAGGTTGCAAAAGAGTTGTGTCCGGACTGCCGTTCAGATGTTCATAGCGGTATGGCCGGGGTGGGTGTTAAATATGACTGTGACAATTGTGATTGGACATATTACTATCACAATTCCGAAAGGTTGGTTCAGGTCAATTTTCGAGAATCAGATGACGGATATTTGCCGGCAGGTTACTATGATCAAAGAAGAATAGTCAGGGATTCAGAGGGTGTGCCTCCAATTAAAATCCCGGAATGGTCTAATGCCGCTCATAAATTGGAAAGAACAGACTGGTTGCTTACTATTAAGAAAGTTCCAGATTTTTATGCCAATAGATGGGATTTTGAAACAGGGTGTAGAATAGTAGAGAGTCTTACTATGTTAAGCAAAAAATTTCCACAAATTCCAGAGATTTCAGATGCTGAGGAGTTGTTCAAGTGGGGCGTTGAAGCTTCGGAAAAGATTGTTCAAGATTTTGAAAACGAGAGACAGAAGAGTTTCCCGACAAAATAAAAAAATGGAAAATATATTATAACAGATGGTGGTGAACGCCCTGAAATAAAGGGTGGAATGCCTGTGTCTTTTTGGGAAAAGCCACAAAGAGTTAGAACTTTTCCAGAAGGAAAGGGTTAGAATAAAGACATGGAATCGATTAAGGAAATAGCTACCGACAAGTTAAAGACAGGTGACATCCAAACCATTAGAGACGGTGTGGATGCGTATATGAAAATAAGAGCAGAGGGTAATCCTCAGGGATTGTGGCTAGAAAGCACATATGATTCCACTGCGTTCTTTTTGGGTGCGATTTCAGATGTTTTGGATCCAAATTATACTTGGGAACTGGGTAGTGTTACAAAAGTAGAAGTTGGATTAGCTGAGCCGTTTAAATTTGAAAATGAGGAGTCCGGTGAATTTACCACATATTCTTTCAACACCAGTAGAATCGACGGTGAGCGGGGAAGCAATAGGCCAACGTTCAAGTCACATTGGTTTACAAGCAGTGCAATTAACGCAATGGAAGATGCCGGGTTTTTAAGTAGCCAAGAAAACGAACCTTCGAACATGGCACAACCACCATTCAATCTTGACCAGCGAATTGAACTGGTTAGGATCTTGATTGACTATCAACTTGGTATGGTAGACCCGGAAACACAATTTAAACACCGCTATGTTGTTCCCGAATCAGTCACTAAACAATTTGATATTTTGTCAAAAGTTGTAGAAATTGCCGAAAAGATTGATTTGAAACAGGAATCTGAACAGTTAAAATCTTTTTTTAAAGAAAGAATTAAGGCCCTTAGAGGTTGGCATCAACGACTCAAAAAAGGGAGCGACTACTCTAGTTATCAAAATCCACTCTTTTATGATGGAGACGAAGATCAAGAATTTCTTCGTGATTCGTTTAATCACATAAATAGTCTTTTCTTAAAACAACTTTCTGGTATCCAAGGGGTAGAGGTTTTGGATGTCGAGGAATTAACTGAAAAGGAAGTTAAGACGATAGTGAAAACTTATGATTATGCACAAAAAGTACTACAAGAGAGCGAAATCCGCGATGAGCATAAGTTTGACGACCCCCCACTTAAGATTGGTAAAAGAGAAATTGCGAGTTTTTCGATGGATGGGACAACGTTGGTTATGTCAATCGAAGGTGTTCTTGTCGATCACTACCAAATTGAGAAGAAACAGGGTGAGTTTGCCAGTCATAAAAAACTTCTTGGCAAAGAAAGAAAAACGTACACACAAAGAACCACACGAGACGAGTTGTCTGGGTATAGAAGCCCACTTGAAATACCAGAGGGTGTGGATATGGCACCTGGTGGAGAATATGCCGTCGAAATGATTAATGCAAAAAGCAAAGGACATGATTACTGGAAGTTTAAGATTTTGACTCCGGAATTTTTAGCAAAAGAAAAAGAACAGGTTTTGACTGAAGTTAAAGAGAATCTCCATTTAAGAAAAATGGCCAGACAAATGCAAGGCGTTGGTAGGGATGATCTTTATGGAATGCCGGTTGATGAAGAAGGCAACCCAACTTCAGAGAGTGAAGCGGACCACTGGGTAATGTACATGAAATACAATAAGTGGATAAATGCGTATCCAGAAGCCTACGTGCTAGTCCCATTCTCTGGTGTCAGGAGTAAAAGTCGAGGTGCTACATTTGAAGCGTTGATGAAAGACTATAACAGGTAATTCATTTTTCCTCACATGCCAGTGACTAATGCTTTCGGGCAGGAAGCGTTACTCTCTAGCAGCTGAGGGAAAAGAAATCAGATTCATTATTCGTATCATTTATGATACGATTGAGGGGTATGAATGATACGAATCTCAACGACCGTCAGAAAAAAATTCTCGAAATCTTAAAAGAAGAAGGCAGTCTTTCCCGTGGCGCGTTATCCGATCAGATTTCACCAGACGAAAGTGTTTCAAGAATAACTTTTATTAGAGACTTGAACCATCTCGTAGAACTGGGTTTGGTGGATATCACTGGAAAAGGCAAAAATACAGTTTACAGTTTAGTTGAAACCAATAATCTTCTTTCATATCTTGATTTGGACAATTATTTTAAAATTGATACAGACTCCCGTTCCGTCGGTGTGGACTTTAATGAAAATGTTTTTGCTCATCTAAAAAACCTGTATACCCCGGATGAGATTTCTTTATGGGAAAGAAGTAAGAAAGTTTTTAAGGAAGCAAAGGACAAACTTGACCCATCAATTTATAAGAGAGAACTTGAGAGGTTTGTGATCGAATTATCTTGGAAATCTTCACAAATCGAAGGTAACACTTATTCCTTGATCGAAACTGAAACCCTAATCAAAGAGAATGTCAAAGCTGTTGGTCACTCTGATGATGAGGCAATAATGATTTTGAATCACAAGAAAGCATTTGAAATTATTTTAGCGAACAAAGATTCATTTAAAAGATTAGATTTTGCCGATATTGTCCAATTACATCAGGCATTGACAGCGGGTTTAGTGACCTCGGGGATTAGATCACAAAAAGTTAGGATTACAGGAACTAAATATGAGCCATTGTCGGACAAGCATCAAATCGAAGACGTTCTAAAGCAACTGATGAATCTTGTAAACAAGACCGTGTTTCCTCCAGAAAAAGCGTTGATAATTGCAATAATGATTGCTTATATTCAGCCGTTTGCAGACGGAAACAAAAGAACTTCACGCATGCTTTCTACAGCGATTTTAATGGCTTACGGTTATTTTCCGCTATCCTATCGAAATATTAATGTAAACGAATACAGAAGTGCAATGATTGTTTTTTATGAAACTAACAATTTGTACAATTTTAAACGTCTTTATATGAAACAACTTCAATTTGCTATAGGTAACTATTTTTTTTAACTCTCTGGCAGGTTGGGGGAAAGGAATTTGGATTGACCCCACTTCATCAAGGCTTCGCGGGGTCGGCGGGGAGTGCCGACTGGTACTCCCCTTGACTTTCGGCCTCAAAGGTGTTACACTATCGGATACTTGAATTCCATATTTTGCTTGGGATTTAAGACTAGTTAGCCAGTTAATCCCGTACGAAATTTACTTTGCGCCACGAACTACGTTTGTGCTCGCAAAGGGCATTTTTACGGGATCTGCAGTGCTAGTGCACTTTGACAAAAGAGAGATAATAAGCTCCTTTTAGTTGAAGGCAGCACTCCGCGCATCTGTTACAACTCGTGCCCGGAATGCTGCTCATTCAAGTAGCCTACCAATCGGTAGAAAAGGAGTAATTCGATGGCTAAGATATTGGCATACCAGATTGAAAGCGGCTGGGAAAAAGCACCATTTTGGTGGTGCCCTGTAGAGTATCAACCCGTTAAAAGTGTGAAACACCTTCACACAACAAAACGTTTAGGCGATGCCCCATCAGTTTTCCATGGTGTTGTTTCTGGTTTGGTTTTTATTGCCAGAGGTAGTACCTATCCGATTGAAAGTCGGCATGGACGTTTGTTAGTAGCGGAATCTGAAAAACCGCTTGAAAATCTGACAAACGAGGCTGCACAGAGCCTTCAATGGAAATCCATTGAAATAAAAGACGCGATTGGATTAATTCAATCGGCGTAACCTACTTTTTTCTCGAGGCCAGAGAAAAGAATTTGTAGTAATACAGGAGTACAAGATCCTGGATCGGAATTTTCCGATCGAAAAACGTAGCCAGTTAGACGATCCGAGGTGAAAACCCTCCAGCACTCTTCGGCTGAGTGATTGTCTATCTCCGGAATTAACCGGTACAGCCCTTGCTCGACAAGGCAACTATGAGAAGAATTTTTCTTGCAATTATCTCTCTTTTTATTTTTCATCCGCCCATCCGGAGTTTCTTGAAGTCTTTTGACTTTCAACTAACTCTGGGTGGGCACGTAATTTTAAAAGACTAAAATTGTAAATACGAGGGCTCGTAGTTATTTTTTAGTTTTTTTACTGGTACTTTAACTTAAAGAGAGATTTTTTGAAGGCAGCACTCTGGGTAGGACATAAACCCGACTCAGAATGCTGCTTTCAATAAGCGGTCAACCTAAACATGGTTGTGGAATCTATTTTGTAAGTTCAACTTGGAGAAAAAATGGATAAAAATGACGATCTTCTTAAATTTCATACGGGAACGGTGATTTGGTTTGATCGAAGAATAGGGCTTGGATATATTAAAGACGACAACCAAGGCTCCGATGTACGAATCATAATATCTCACTTTTCCCCACCCAGAATGGATGGTGGAAAATTGCACTTAGGTTTGAATGACCAACTTCCTGATGTACTTCCTCGCAAGGGTGACCGTGTGGTATTTTGGGTTAGCCAACGCAGGAAAGGTCCTGATGCCGATCACTGGTGCTACTTGGTTCAGGCGGCCAAAGTTTTGCGTGACGATTGGGTCAAAAAACACGATCGTTGTGCTTGCGGCCATTTGCTCGCAGATCACACCGAGTTTGATGATTGTCAGCACTGTATTTGCAATCACAGCGCCCTGTGCACATGCGGCCACATGCCTGAGGACCATGAATCCTACGGTTGCATGTTGTGCGGCTGTGGACACAGCGAATATGATCCAAGATTAGACTGGTTTAACGATCCAGACCGACATGACTATGTCGAAATCCCACTCGGGGGTGGCCGGACTGGCGTCCAGGTTAAAGATTCTCACGAATCAAACCTCGGCGGTAGTCCCGGCGGACTTACAATTCAGGAGTAATCTCTCTTTAGAAATTTAGTTTCGGGCCCTGGGGGTATTTTTTACTATACCTTTTCAGGGCCCGGTTTGTTTTTCCTGCAAATATTAAAAGTGTTAAAATGAATCGATGGATGTAGACCTGAATAAAGATCAAGCCAGTGGATTGTCCAATTTCTTTTTTGATATCGCCAAGGGTTTATTTTTGGGTGGGGTTGGTTCTTTTGCTGTCTCAAATCTGCAAATTGGAATATCAATATCGATAATTAATGCAATTCTGGCCTATTTTTGTGTTAATCTCGCCTTACGAATACTCAAAAACAATGGATAATATTAAAGAAGGTATAACAACTGCCATCTTGGCATATACATTTATAGCGGGCCTTGCGGTCTTGTGGGGTTCTGTTATGCTATATTCTCTTAGAAGAAAGAAAGGTAAAAAAAGTGTCAGCAATAAATAATTTTTTTCTGATAGGTTCAGTTTTGTTGCTGTTCGCAACAGCTTATGTGATGATGGTTTTGATACCAAGATTAAAGAAATAAAAATGTTCAAAAGTGTTATAGCACCAATGCAGGCTTGGCTACTTTCTCAGGGAAGATGTGTTGGTTGTGGAACAAATCTTTCTGAAGGCAAAAGCAAAGCAACAAAAGTAGGAGAACAAGTTACATGCAAAAAGTGCGGCAGAATCTTCATTAAAAAAGATAACAAATATAGGAGGGCTCTTCTAAACGAGGTTTAAGTAAAATTTGGTATACTAATTTTTCATGAAAAAGTTATTTCTTTTGCTTCTAGTTCTAACTTTGGTTGCGGCAGCATCTATTGTTTGGTTTTATATCAATGTCCAACCCGCAGGTACAAATAAAAACTTCAAAAATTTTCTTATCGAAAAAGGGGCTTCGGCTTCCAAAATTGGAACCAACCTAGAACAGGCGGGTTTTATTAAAAATGCCTTGGCCTTTAAAATTTATGTAAAGTTCAGCGGACAGGATGGAAAAATTTTTCCCGGTGAATATAGACTAACCAGCGCCATGTCTATGTTCCAAATTGTCAGTCAACTGACCCGCGGACCGCTTGAGCTTTGGGTAACAATTCCTGAGGGGCTTAGACGAGAGGAGGTTGCTATGAGGTTTACAACAGGACTTGATCGGGATGCTGTGTTTACCAATGAATTTCTGCAGGCCTCGAAAGGTAAAGAAGGTAAGCTTTTCCCTGATACATACCTCTTTCCTAAAGACGCGAGCGCTTCTTCAATTGTGAACAAAATGACCAAGACTTTTGATTCAAAAACTTCAGGTCTTGCTGCGGGACCGGACTTAACATTCAATCAAAGAATTGTTTTGGCCTCAATTCTTGAAAGGGAAACTAAAACCAGTGCAGAGCGGCCAATTGTTGCCGGGATAATGATGAATAGAATTAGAGCGGGGATGCCTCTACAGGTAGACGCAGCAGTTCAATACGCTGTTGGAACTTCCAAAAACTGGTGGCCGATCCTTACCCGCGAAGATCTTAATATCAACTTACCTTTTAATACCTATAAATTTATAGGACTTCCACCAGCCCCGATCGCAAGTCCCGGCCTTTCATCATTGACCGCGGCGTTCAATCCCACCCAAACCGAATATTGGTATTATATACATGATACAGAGGGAGTAATTCACTACGCAAGAACACTTCAGGAACACAATGCTAACGTAGTGAAATATTTAGGAAAATAAGTCGGTATTTCCCTCTTGACCCTGCCGCCACATTTACTTGCTCTCAAATACTACGTGTTTGCATTGCAAGAGCTTGGGTGCGGGGTCTGCGCTCCAAT
>CAZBTH010000010.1:0-34946 GCA_964494885.1 uncultured Gammaproteobacteria bacterium
CTAGATCTTAAAAACCTTTATCCATAATTAGCATACTAAAAAGGGAAAGTCAGGAGAATCTGTGTTTTTGAAATTACCACGAACATAAAGAACGTGCGGAGCGTCGCTTAAATCTTTAAGATTTTCAGGATAATCGTTATCAAAAATTGTTACAACTTTAATTGAAAGTTTTTCCAGTTTTGAAAGGTAGTTTTCGATATTGAAAGAGTCTCTGTGCTGGATAAATTTCTCAGCAATTTCTCGTTTTATTCCAACCTCTATAAGCTCAGACAATTTGAGATTCCAAATCTTTTTGGCTGACTTGAAGTAAGAAAGAAGAATTTTGGTCCTTGCAGGCCCAAACAAAGTGAAAGTATTTAGTGCAGTTAAATATTCTTTTTCGGTCATTGGGTGGTGGAAACTCGGGCAAAATAATAATCAAGAATTTTCCTGGCAACCGGCCCTGCTACTTGCGATCCCTGCCCTCCTTTTTCAAATAATATTGTTGCGACTATCTGTGGTTTGTCGATAGGTGAAAAAACCGTAAACCAGGCATGTGGATTTCCATCTGCTGACACTTCAGCTGTTCCAGTCTTACAAGCAACCGTCTGTCCACCATGTTTCACCGGAAAATCAAAAAATGTATATGCTGTACCGCCTTCACTACAAGCCTCTTTCATACCTTCTTTAATCAAATCGATATTTGGCTGATTAATCCCGTAGTTTTTACACCTAGCGGGTGTAGAAGCTATAAGATGTGGAACGCAAGACAGTCCATCGTTAGCAATTCCAGTTATGTAAGCATTAATTTCGATTGGTGTCACAGCGACATATCCCTGTCCTATACTCATATGGTACGTATCACCTAAATACCAAGGTTCTTTTATTGTTGTTTTTTTCCAGTCAGTCGTAGGAATTAAACCTTTCGTTTCACCGGGTAAATCAATGCCGGTTTCCTTATCTAAACCGAACGTGCTGGCCCATTTTGAAATGATATTCGGGCCCACCATTTCTCCAATTTTATAAAAAAAGGTGTCGGTTGAACGGGCTACAGCTTTTGTCAATCCGACATTCCCTTCGGTTCTGCCATACTCTGTAAAATACCAATTTCTGTATGTAAATTCATTAACTGTGATTGACCCAGTATCGTTGTAGGTGAAATTTTTATCTATAACATTTTCCTGTAGGGCGGCGATCGCTGTGACAGGTTTAAAGACACTCCCAGGGTGGAACGTCCCGCTTATAACCCTATTAAAAAGCGGCAAATTCTGATCGGTCAGTGACCGTACTATATTGTCCGGATCAAAAGAAGGTGAGGAATAAAAAGCCAATACTGCTCCCGTGACATCAGTTACAATAGCAGCGCCCTTTTTATTACCCATCTCATTTGCCACCTCGGTTTGTAAACCAAAATCAATAGTCGTTTTTATATTTTGCCCCGGAGTTGGATTTCGCTTTCCAAGTGATCTAATTTTAACTCCCTGAGTATTGACCTCTATAAGTTCTTCACCCGGTATTCCCAACAACCTACATTGGTATTCCTCCTCCAACCCTGTCCTTCCGACCAATGTACTGGAAGGGACAGGTCCCTTTTCCGGACATTCAGGGTCAACTTTACCAACCTCGAGGTCCCCCGCTTTTGTCAAATAACCGATTGCGTGGGCTGCTTTACTACCAAGTGAATAGTATCTTTTATAATCGATGACCACTTCATCGGGGGATGCTCCTGTCAAATCGTCCGTAATTTCAAAGCCTCCGTTTTTGTTAAACTTAACTCTCTTTTTTGTCTCGAAGTTTCCAGCTAAAACTTCTCCTCCCCTGGCGATTATTTTTCCACGAGGGGCAGGAATCGGAATGTGGCGGATTCTATTTTCTTCGGATAACTTACGGTAATAATCGCCTTTGATGATTTGAACTTCAATAAGTTTTGCAAAAAGGATAAGGAAGACAACAATCATGAGACCCCTAAGGAACCATGAAAGCCAAGACTGGGCATTATCTGAAGAGAAAGAATTCATCGAATTATTCTAACATTAAAAGGAGGTATGTCTAACCTACTATATTGATATGTATCAATATAGTATTGGCAACAAATCTGACTTAGAATTGTACCATTGTTACGTAACAATGGTACAAAACGTCAATTTATTATTAAAGACCTTTGGTTATTCGTATCTTCTTAAGTAAGCCATTGTCTTCAAGGCACACACCGCACCCGCGGACTACACAAGTTAGTGGGTCTTCAGCTACCCAAACAGGCATCTTCGTCGCTTCTGAAATTACTTTATCGATCCCACCGATTAGAGACCCTCCGCCTGCAAGTGTTATTCCTCTTTCCATAATATCGCTGGTTAGTTCCGGCGGAGTTTCTTCCAAGGTGTCCACAATATTGGCGACTATTTCTTGAATAATTGTGGAGAGGGCTTCTTGGATTTCGCTACTCGTGAGTTTAACCGATTTGGGTAATCCCGTTTCCAAGTCCCGCCCGCGTACAACCGTAAATTTGTCTTTTGCCGGGATGACAGACCCAATTCCGATTTTAACCGCCTCCGCAGTTGGTTGACCCAAAAGAAGAGAGTATTTAAGTCTGACATAATTTATTATCGCCTCATCCATTTCATCTCCAGCAACACGGACGCTCCTCCCGATAACTATTCCGCCAAGTGAAATTACCGCAATTTCACTAGTTCCACCGCCAATATCAACTATAAAATTTCCCTCAGGTCCTTCTATCGGCAATTTCGCCCCGATTGCCGCTGCTAACGGCTCCTCGATTAAATGAGCTTCCCGAGCGCCGGCATCAAGCGCGGCATCTGCCACAGCCCGTCTTTCCACATCGGTTACTCCAGACGGAATTCCGATAATAACTCTTGGTCGCGGAATCTTTGGCATGATGGTTCCCGATTCGTGAACTTTCTGAATGTAATGCTTAAGCATCGCCGCCGTTGCATCGAAGTCGGCAATTACTCCGTCCCTGAGAGGCCTTATTGTTTCGATTGTTGCAGGGGCTCTTCCATACATCTTCTTGGCGCTTGTTCCGATTGCCAAAATTTCCTTTGTTTTTTTATGACGCGCAACAGCGGAAGGCTCACGTATTACGATCCCTTTACCGCGAACATAAACCAGTGTATTGGCAGTTCCCAAATCAATACCAATGTCATGAGAGAAAAGTCCTAAGAAACGGTCAATGGGGTTTACAAATTTAACAAAATTTCGCATAGCAACGCAGTATAACCAGTCACGCAGAATAATCAAATATCCAAATCCCAAATTACAAATAAATGGTAAAATGCATAAATGATTAAATTACAAAAAACAATTTTCGTCTTTTTTGCAATTCTTTTTTTCTTCGTTCCTTTAGTTTTATGGCCGTATACATCCGAAGTCTTTGAATTCAACAAAATAGTTTTGGTATACGGGTTAACCGTTCTAATTACCGGTACCTGGATAGTTCGGATGATTCTTGAAAGAAAATTTATCTTTCGTCGCACAATATTAGATGTTCCACTTTTAGTCTTTCTTGCCTCTCAGTTAATCTCAACATTTCTTTCGATAGACCCGTCGACATCTTGGTTTGGCTACTACTCAAGATTTAACGGTGGATTGTTATCTACAATTTCCTATTCCCTACTTTACTGGGCGTATGTAAGCAATTTAGACCGAAAACACGCCCTATATACTATATATCATATACTCGCCTCCGCCTCTCTTGTTTCTATCTATGGCATTTTAGAGCACTTCGGAATAGATAAAGCTCTCTGGGTCCAAGATGTTAAGTCTCGTGTCTTTTCCACTCTTGGACAGCCAAATTGGCTGGCGGCATGGCTTACCGCATTAATACCACTAACGTGGGCATTAATGCTAAATTCAAAAATTAAAGATCAAAAATTAAATATACAAAGACTGCATCTCTCCGAGGGTAAAAATAAAAAATTCTGGATTTACCTTTCTTTGTCAATTCTGTTTTTCTGGACATTGATTTTTACCAAATCAAGATCGGGTCTTTTGGGATTTGGGGTGGCGTTTCTGATTTTTTGGCCCGGATATTTTTGGCTAAACCGGAAAGAATTTTTGAAATACATTTCTCCGTTTGCCATTATTGGTTCTTCGCTATTAGTTGTCAGCTTGATTTCTGGTACTCAGTACACCCCAAGTCTTAAGCAATTTTTTCAGAAACAGTCAACAGCAAACAGTCAGCAGTCAGCAGTTGTTGCAGGTCCTGCTCTTGAGGTCGGAGGAACTGAATCCGGCACTATACGTAAAATCGTTTGGACAGGGGCTGTCGAGGTCTGGAAACACTATCCAATTTTTGGGGCAGGGGTAGAAACATTCGCCTTTTCTTACTATCAATATAGACCCGTTGAACACAACTTAGTTTCCGAATGGGATTTTATATATAACAAAGCGCACAATGAATACCTTAACATGGCAGCAAATTCAGGAGCTGTGGGTTTGATTACCTATCTGATTTTGATCGGATTCTCAATTTACCAAATATTAGATATAAAAAATAAAAAATTAAATATTAAAAATACAAATGAAAATTCAAAAACAGATAACCAAAACTTTTTATTTTTAAATTGCAATTTTGATTTTTACATTTTAAATTTTGCATTATTATCAGGTTATACTAGCCTCCTTGTCACCAATTTCTTTGGCTTTTCGGTTGTTCCAACTCAACTTCAATTATTTTTATTTCCGGCAATGGCAGTAGCTTGTAGCTGGCAGGATGTAGTTAGCTCAAATGAAAATAACAAAAATAAATTAGGAGGTATCCAAAAATTCTCAGTGGTTTGCATTTTACTAGCTACTTGCTACCTACTACTAACTACCTATCAGTATTGGTATTCCGACACTCTCTACGCAAAAGGCAAGGCAAATAACGGCATTCAGAGACAAGACGTTGCCGCGAATTATTTAATCCAAGCAGTTAACATTGAGCCCTGGCAACCGCTTTATCACAGCGAGTTGGCAAATTCTTACGCGGCTATCGCGCTAGCCTTATACAACCAAAAGGATACAGAAAATTCAAAGAAGTATACAGAACTGGCAATTGGCGAATCCGACAAGTCTATCAACCTTTCTTCCTCTCTGAATTTAAAAAGATCCCGTTTTGGCGTTTTTGTAGTGCTTTCGACAACAAATCCAGATTACCTCCGTGCCGCCCAAGAAACATTAATTAACGCCATAACACTTGCCCCAACCGATGCTAAACTTTATTACAACTTAGCCTTAACCTACGCAAGAACAAACCAACCCGACCGCGCGATGGAGGTCTTAATTAATACAATCCGTTTGAAAGCCAATTACAGGGATGCGAGGCTGGCATATGCGTACCTTTTAATGGAAAAAAAAGAACACTCCGAGGCCAAAAATCAGCTTACTTATATTCTTAAATATATCGATCCGAACGATTCGCTCACCAAACAAGCTTTGGAAAGTATCAAGTAACCCAAATTGCCAGGGTTTATCCGATTCTCTGGTATAATTAGCCATGATCAGAAAAATAATTCAATCAGGGAACCCGATTTTGAGGAGAAAGTCTAAAAATGTTGCCAAAGTGGACAAAAAGGTTCAAGAGATAATCAGGGACCTGAAGGACACCTTAAAGACTCAAAAAGAACCGGAAGGCGTAGGCCTTGCGGCACCTCAAATTGGGAAAAACTTAAATATTTTTATCGCCAATTACAAAAATTTTCAGAGGGTGGTAATAAACCCTGAAATTTTGAAAATTTCAGGAGCTAAAAGTGAAAAGCTAAAAGTGAAAAGTAAGAAGGAAATACTCGAAGGCTGCTTGTCACTTCCTTATTACTACGGACCACTAAAGCGAGCAAACAAAATTACAGTTAAATATCTGAACGAAAAAGGAGAAGAGATTACAGAAGACTTCGAAGGTTTTGATGCTCAAATAATCCTTCATGAAATTGACCACCTTAACGGAACTTTATTCATCGATAGACTTTTTGAAGAAAAGAAACCCTTATATAAAGTTGACGGAGACGAATGGGAAGAGGTTGAGCTTGTATAGACAAGCGAAATCCTGAGGTAGCAACCGAAGGATCCTGTCAATATTAAATAAGATTCTATCGTCCCGCATTGCGGGACTCCAGAATGACAAGATAACATTATGAAAATAGTATTTTTCGGCACACCAGATTACGTTCTACCTCTCCTAACCACCCTTCACAAGAAATTTGTGTCAGGACCGGGGAAATCCCCGATTGTTGCTGTGGTTACCCAAAGTCCCAAGCCGACCGGCAGAAAACAATATCTAACATATTCACCGGTGGACAAATGGGCTCATGAACGTAAAATTTTTACACATTATTCGGCCGAAGAACTAATTGACGGTAATCTTGATATGGAAGTCGGAATTCTGGCCTCATACGGACAGATTATTTCCAAAGAGGTAATAGATTTATTTCCCAAAGGAATACTTGTAATCCATCCGTCTCTTTTGCCAGCATACAGAGGCGCTTCCCCCATCCAGGCAGCAATTGCAAACGGCGACACCCAAACAGGTGTCACGATATTTAAGATGGATGAAAAAGTGGATCACGGCCCGATTATTACTCAATTTAAAGAAGATATTTTTCCAAACGACACATTCGAAACTCTACGCATACGACTTTTTGAAAGATCGGCAGAAGTTTTGGCCGAAATGATTGAGCCATATCTTAGGGGAAAAATTACTCCCAAGATTCAGGATGAGACTGACGCCACATATACCAAAATTGTAAAAAGAGAAGATGGATTTATAGATCTCAAAAAAGACAGTCCGGAAAAAATTGAGAGACTATCCAGGGCAATGTATCCCTGGCCCGGTATCTGGACTTATTTGCCTAACGAAAAGCGCCTCAAAATTCTTAAGTGCCACCTCGAAAATGGTAAGTTGATTCTTGATGAAGTTCAGTTGGAGGGCAAAAATCCTGTAAGCTGGAAGCAGTTTGAAGAGGCATATCCCGAGATCAAATTATGAATTTCAAATACTTGCAGAAACAGAAGTCGAACGCTTTGGAGCTAATTTGCCGACATTTTTAAATTTACTAATACAATCGGTACAAAGCTTCATTTGCGTTTTTTTGCCATTAACCATAACAGCGATTTTTTGGAGATTGGGCGCAAAAGTACGAAGTGTGACAGGGGCTCTCTTTTTCCAACGTTTACCTGCAACACCTCTATGATGAGTGCTGGTTCTGCCGTGAACTGTTCCTTTTCCGCAATTGTCGCAAATGTAAGCCATGAATTTAGTAACTAGTAGCTAGTGACTAGTAGCTAGCTATGAATTATACTGTAATGAGGATTCAATTTCAATGGAGATACTATTAATTATTTTAGGAATAGCTGGACTTGCCTACACCATAATCATTCACGAGATCGCTCACGGGCTCATGGCCGACTATTTAGGCGATCCCACCGCTAGGCTATTGGGCAGGTTGACACTTAACCCAATCCCGCACATTGACCCATTGGGAACTATAATTGTCCCACTTCTCATGTATTTTTCCCCCGCCCACTTTGTATTTGGGTGGGCAAAACCAGTCCCCATTGAACCTTACAACCTCAAAAACCCAAAAAAGGATACTCTTCTAATTGCCTTGGCGGGACCAATGTCCAATATAATTTTGGCGACAATTTTAGCTATTGTTTTTTGGCTCATACCGATGCCACAAATCTTTGCAGAGTTGATCAAGACCATGGTCGGACTCAACGTAGGCCTGGCTATTTTTAATCTAATCCCGGTATCCCCACTCGATGGAGAAAAAATACTGGTCGGACTTTTGCCCAATAAAGAAGCTAGGGAATTTGAGTATTTTATGGACAAATTTGGAATGATTCTCTTGGCATTTTTAATTTTTCCGATTTTTGGAGGCGTATCCCTTATATCTCCGATTTTGTACCCAATAATCAATTTTATATTAAATCTTCTAATACCAGGTTTCCCACGGTATTAACTTTTTCATTTTTCACATTGACTTGCGTGATACAATTATATTGACCCTGTTAAAGAAGGATACGGTCGGAATTTCCTGATCAAGTATATTCTAAAATGGGAGGACGGAGTTGGTCCGAAGCTTTATGCGGAGGAGCACAGTTCACCCACCTGGTTTTTCCAGGAATATCGCCGTACTTTTGATAATGGGGTCACGCGTTTAACGCGCGTACTACCGCGTTGTACGCGGTCATTTTTTGCTATTTGGAGTATTCGTATCCAATTTTCTCAAAATATTTTTCTTGTTGTTTGGCCAATTCTTTTCTTCCACCCCCACTTTTAAGGTATTTTTCCCTTCGAATCGCATCCATCTTTAACATATATGCTTCATAGTAAACAAGATTGATTGGGCGCCTATATTTAGTTGATCTAACTCTTCCTGTTTTATGTTTGAGAATTCGCTTTTTCAAATCGGGCGTAAAACCTATATAAAGATGTTTATCTTTCTCACTATGTAAAACGTAAACGTAATACATTCCTTTTACATGTAATTATAACCCTATTTCTTCCTCCTGCGCTTTTCTTTTTTTCCCTTTTCGCGCGGTGGTCGGCGGAAATCCTGCTTCGCAGGAAAGCGCCAATGCAAAACAACACGGGAACAACAAAACAGAATCGACCAAAATGGTGGAAATTGGCCGATTCCAGATTCAGAATTCATTTTTCTTTGCCTGGGAACAAAAACAGGTGGGTCAATCTTTTTCAAAACAAAACACTTCGCTATAGTACAAGAGCGAAGTGCTGAAGAATATAAAATTATCAATTTCAACCCAGGCCTCCAATTATTTCAATCGGAACACCTCGACGAGATTTAATCCTAATTACACCTCTAAATTCAAGAATATCAGGGCTTTCAAATTCGTGATCCATATATGGCCTAATTATTTTATCCATCTGAAAATTATTACTTGTGGAAATAGCTTCAGATGTTATTTCTAAAGTGTGTCTAATTCTTGGTTCGCCTTATCCAATTCATTTCCCCTTAGCTTTCCCCCAAGATCAAGAATTGTACAAAGAAGATCAATGTCCTTTCTTGGCCATGGTTTAAATGTTGCACCTCCCACAATTTCTGTCTGAATTCTATGGTCAAGATCTTGGGCAGCTTGATGCAACAGATTTACAAGCTCATCAACATTCTCTTTCTCAATGTCTGGTATCCTAAGCGTTCTAATTTCCATTTTGTTTGAGTTTTGTATCCAAAATAACTATAGAGAATATTTTTATCAAAAACAAAACAAAGAAAACAATATAAATACCGTTTCTCGCAGTCATAAAAATTAACATAGGCCCACTAATTGACAGTGAAAGGTTTTTGATAAAATTTGCTGCGGATAGAAAAGTTGATTTTAATTGTTTATCTGGTGCTATGGAAATTAGAAAATTTGATTGGTGCAAGCGGGTGAAACTTTCAAAAAATAAATATCCACCGAGAAACAAAATAGAAAGATATTTATTTGTCAATACAAACATTAATAAAAGCAGACCACCAAAAAAACTCGATAAATAAATCATTTTGGATGAAGTTGCAAATATTTTTTGAGAGATAATTATTCCCAATATTGAAAATATTCTCAAAAATGCAAAGATTACCCCAAGACTCTCTTGTGGCCATCCTATATCAACAAGGTGGGGTTGCCATATAATTCTTGCGGATTCAAATAGAAGTGCTAATGTAACAAAAATTAACAAGAATGATTTGTACCGAGAAATAGCCTTATAAAGATCGACTTTGTTTTTGTGTGATATGGGCTTGTCGCCAATGTTGCCACTTATATCTTTGGGTAGTGCGAATACAACAACCAGTAGACTTAAAGTCGTTAAAACAAACGCCAATTGAAAAATGATTTGGATATCAAACAAGTAAGCTAGAAATGAACTAAGTATTGAGCCAACAAATAAAGCAAATTCTCGGGAGATGTTAACTTTGGAAAAGTTTTTCTTGAAGTCTAGTTTGATCTGATCGTCAGTAAACATGTCGTTGATATACGATTCCTCCGCACCTGATGAGAAAGATCTAGATAATCCAACTACTAAAGCTCCAAGTATAAAAATAGGATATGAATAGCCTGTCGAAATTATAAGCATTCCGACTGAGCTAAATATCAACCCTATAATCAAACTATTTTTTCTTCCAAATTTATCTGCATATAAACCTGTTGGAATTTCAAATAATAAAGCTGTAATAAACAAAACCGCTTGAATCACACCCACCTGTGCAAAAGACATGCCGTTTTTCAACGGCCAAATTACAGAATAGGCAATTGTTAAACCTAGAGCAGTATATTCGAAAAACGTCTTTAACAAGAATGACTTCATAGTTTTTGTATAAATGAATTATATACCAGCTAGCTTGCTTTTGGCCAATTTTCGCCTATAATACGAGGTTATGGAAAGCCAGGGTTTAACAAAATATGATCATAGCTATGCGAACCTTTATGCCGAAAGGGCAATCAAGAGGTCGTATACAATTGCCAAAAATCTAAAAATCTCTGAGGAGGCTAAATTGTTAGATTCTGGGCTGAGAGCAGATTATTTTACTTTTTGTGATATTGGGGGAAATATTAACGGAACGGTGCGTGGAGGTTTGGGAGACTTAATCGAAGCTGGAATAAATGGCTCAGTCTACTATCCGATTGATTTAGACATAAATTATTTTTTGCCAAACAGACTTAAAAATGGTCCAAATGTAAAGTTTAGACCTACAGAAGATATACACGGAATCGTGGGAAATGGAGAAAATTTGCCAATCAAAAGCGGTTCAACGAATATTGTTCTAATATCTGATGTCCTTGAGCATGTTAATCAACCGCTTAATGCGTTAAGTGAAGCAAGAAGAGTCCTTAAACCTGATGTAGGACACCTTATGGTTGTTTCGCCAGCACTGTATAAGTTAGATGCCATGAAGCCACAAAATGTCACGCTTCAAAATATTGACAATCTTATAGACATGAATGGGCATGTTAATTTTTTTAATAAAGAAAATTTAGACCATCTCTTCCGTAAGTCTGGATTTAAATCTATCGAGACAAAAGGCATTGGCTTTGCCTTATCTTTACCATTCATGCTGTGGTTTAATGAAAAATTTATTCCAGACAACTATTTCAACCCAAAATTAAAAGAAATGAAAATTTATCGTGAGATATCAGATGTGGTTAATGGCTTGCCAGCTGAAGTTATCACCGATATTGATATAAATTTGGGCAAGCAAGAAAATCTTAAAAATTTTTACGACAAATTGATTTCAGGCGATGATCAAACTTTATTAAATGGAATTTACGAGGTTTTAAAATACTCCAGCAATTTCGGCAGTAATTCTGTTATAGACGAGTCATATTCCAAATTAAAAAGTTTAGTTGAGGGCATAAAGATAAATTTCATTGGAGATCACATTAAAGAAAAACTTAAACAATATGTCAATTTAAACGGGTATCAATTTTTGGCAAATAGTGTATTGATCGTGGCAAATTAAATGCAAACTGAACAAAATTGGTTTTTGCGACAGGAACAGGATTTAGGTATTGATTTGGTTATCAGAAAGAAAATAAAAGATTCAACGCTTTCTAGTTTTTCCTCAAAAGTGTTTTCTGATATGAAAATCGAACTCGAGAAATTTTTATTTGCCTCGCTACAGAATCTAAATGATAAGTCGGTCATACTTTCAAAATATTCAAATCTTGTTTCTAAATTGACAGAAATTTCGAATTCAAAAGTGGTTAAAGGTTTAGAAAATCTTAAAAGTATCAACGATAAATTACCAATTGTAATTATCTCAAATCATTTCGGAATAGTACCATTAACCCTGATAGATAATAGTGATCAGAGGTTTCCATGGCCATTAAAAGAAATTGGAGTATTTCCAGTTAGATTAGCTTCTCTCAACGTATTATCAAAAGTGTCAGAAATAAAGCTGTTTGAAGTTGCAACAGAGCTTCCAGAACCAATTGCCACTATTCAGAGAGCGACCCCTTTAATCCTAATTCCCATGAATGTCGGTAATAAATCTCAGTTGTTGGTTGATAAATCGAAAGAGATTATCAATGAAAGTAAAAATGTTGGAATAATTGTCTATCCAGAAGGTGGAATATCTGGAAAGTTAAATCAAAGTGGAGCTTACGATTTAGACAAATTTCACACGGGCGCCTTTGTGTTAGCAAGAGAATTAAACCTACAAATTTTACCAGTATGCCAATATTTCAATCCTAAATCAGGTTTTGAGTTGGATATCCTAAAACCATTGGATAACAATTATCTTAATTCGGCTAATTTAAATGTTATCTCTAATGATATACAAATATTAATGCAAGAATCATTAAAAAATCTTCAAAAAAACTCCGTATTGTATTAAACACTTCACGGACTACATTAGAATTAGAACGAAAAAATTTTTGCGTTTTCTTTAATTTACTCCGTCAAATATCCTTCACACCCAATTTGGGCTGGGATTCGGTCTTTTCAGAATGCGCTCGCTTTCGCTCGCGCACCCCAACCGCTTTGAAATCCCTTTCAGTGCCAAGAGCAGGATTCGAACCTACGTAGCCCTTCCGGGCGCCTGATTTACAGTCAAGTGCGTTTGACCACTCCGCCATCTTGGCATCTAGTTCAAAAGGTCAGTAGCAATTATATCAATATCCACAAGGATTTGCCTTAACAATCTTGTGTCGTAGTATCTTACATGGACAAGACCGTATGGCATCTTTCCTACTTTCTCAATCTTAAAATCTTTACGCACATATGGCTTAGAAAATTGTTTTTGAGGAATATGCAATTTCTCCGACCAGTATTTAATTAACTTACCGCTGTCCTGATTGGAAAAACAGTAAATATAAACTCTCAACCTTTTTTCATTCACCGAGTAAATTTTTCTAAGCATTTTTATAAATAACAGGAGCATTTTCTCATTACAGTTGGCAAAATCAACAGCCGCCTTATTTGCTTTTGACCCTTCGGCCCAGTATAGCGATAGCCCGCTAATAAATAATTTTTGTAAGTTTATGTCTAACTTATTTATTCTCTTAAAAGACAGAGGGCTTCTCTCAAATTGAATTTTGATAGTTTCTGACGGTTTTCTTCTTTTAATTTTATTTCGCCTCATAAAACTAATAACTCTCCAAACAGAAATATTATATTTCTGGGCAATTTCATTGGCACTCAAGCCGAACTTATTGTAAAGTTTCAACACATCAATTTTGTCAAGCATACCAGATCTATGATATTCTCCCCTTGCTCCTACTGTCAACTATACAAATTTGATATAATTCACATTACATGCCGGGATAGCTCAACGGTGGAGCAACGCTTTTGTAAAGCGAAGGTTGAAGGTTCAAATCCTTTTCCCGGCTCTTCGCACAAATTATTTTACCCACTCGGGTTGGGCGAAGTTTTGCATATAAATCGGAAGTTTTTCCTCCCCTACCAATTTCCCGTCACGATAGGTCAATTTCATAACAAGCCCTCTTCTTGTTTCCTCACTCCACATCTGATCAAAAATAAAATTGCCAAGTGAATAATACACAGGTTTCCCGTTGATGTGATCAATTGATTGCACCCAATGCGGATGTGTTCCATAAACCACATCCGCGCCCGCATCAGTCAAGTTTTTAGCTATTAGCTTTTCGCTTTTCGTTGGGTCTGCCGTGTATTCCAATCCCCAGTGCACCGCAACAATCAAAACATTCACCCTTTGTTTTGAATCGGAAATTAATTGAAAATCTTCATCATCCGGAACAAAACCGACATAATCAAACCCCAAAAAACCGAATTTTGTCCCGCCAACTTCTCTGACCACCAAATTTCCGTCTCCCGTGTAATCAATCCCCGCCTTACGAAGAAAATTCTCAGTTTGAGATACCCCTTCTTTACCATAATTTCCGGAGTGGTTATTGGCAATACTAACTACGTCGATACCTGCAAAAGTTAGGCCGTCAATCATTTTCGGATCCGAGCAAAATTTAAAACCGGAATCTGATGCCGGGCATTTTTCGATTATCGGATTTTCGAGATTGGCAAAAACAAGATCCGCGCCGACAAGTGTGTCGCCGACTTTTAGAAATGGATAGGTGGGATCCCCTTTCTTCAAACTAACACCCATTACACTCCTTCCTAGCATGATGTCCCCGGTTAAAAGAATGGAAATGCCATTTTGGACAGGGTCGGACCCTGTCAATCTGGGTGCGTCGGGAGCAAACACTGGTTTTGCAGAGATAGCGTAAAGCAAAATTCCCAAAAAACCAGCCGCGATTACCAAAAATCCCACCTGCCACCGATTCATTTGACTTAGTATATCAGGCCTGTGTGTTGTATAATTTCACCTGTGCCTAGGTAGTTCATCGGCAGAACGCTTTCTTGGTAAGAAAGAGGTAGAGAGTTCAATTCTCTCCCTAGGCTCATTCCCCCACCTCAGGCTCAAAATTTGTTTAAAAACGAAGAAAACTAAATTAAACGTTTCAAGTTTAACTGAGGTTTACCGTCCGGGTCATGAGACTCTATCAAATCGACTCCTTTGAAAATTGATCCCGTATGTACATTTTTACCAATTTGCTCGCTTTCATCACCGGATGATAAATTCATTTTCATAAAAACATCAACATCGTCAGGATCCCCCGGTGTCCAAAGAAGAACCGATTCAACTCCATTATTACGCCCGATCAACTCTCTTACACTGTCCAGTCTCTCCAGAACAATTTCGCGAGATCTCCCCTCCAACTGGTCATTTGCCAGACTTTTTAAATCTCCTATCTTAATCTCTCTATCGTCAAATAGACCGACTGGTTCAGACATATATCAACAATATACACTCACCCTTGTCGTTTGGCAACATGACTGATAAAATACCCATGTATGGCAAAAAAGGGCGCGCGAGAATTAGTTAGCATGATTTGTTCCGTATGTAAAAACCAAAATTACATTACCGATAGGAACAAGGTTAATATGGATGTTAAAGGCAAAGGCAAGCTCCAAATCAAAAAATATTGTAAATTTTGCAGGAAGTCTCAATTACACAAAGAGTCTTCTAAACTAAAGTAGTATCTTCCTCCCTAATTTCCTGGCCTCGCTTTCAAAAAATTCAACCATTTCCTGCCTGTCAAATTTGATTTTCATTTTTGGTTCATTACCCACCTCGTGAATCTTCAGCAAAACCTTCACAGCCGCCATTGGAGTTAGCTCGAATTCCGTTTTTTTCTTATGCATTTGCAATAATTTGGAAAATGAGATTTTTTCTCGGGTCATTATTGTGAACAAATCAATGTAGTCTCGGATTTCCCGCCTTGAAACCATTGCGTCCAGTTTATTCACCGCGATGTCCGCAAGACTGTCTACATCAACTCCCAAAACTTTTGTCCCCTTTCTTAAGCGTCTAAACAAAAAGTAATTAAAGTCGAGTTTGAGCTTGTCTCCATCCTCCCAAGTTAAAATATACGTATTTACGGGATAGCTAATATCACGTTTTATTCCAACCCACCCAAGCTTACCTCTTGTTTGTAAAAGAATCTTGCCTATTTCCTGAATCGAAAACTCAATTGGAGAAAAAAAATCCAAATCCAAAGATTCTCTGTGATTGTAATAACAAGCAGAAAGAGCTGTACCACCAGTTAGATAGAATTTATCGCTAATATATTTCTCTTGAAATACCAGCTCCAAAAATTTTTTCTGTCTGGGCGTAAACCAATTTCTTTTTTCCATTTTCTTCCCCATACCAGGAATTCTATCGCCTTTTTGGTGTCAATATCCAGGTCTTCCGAAATCACACCCCAGTTTTTAATAATATCCGATTTCTTTACTCTTTCCCCACCATAAGTTAATGCCTGTTTAATTCTCCAAAGTTTGTACCCCCTGGGGTTATTTTTCTTATATAATTTTTCGTCTGTATTCCAATTTACGATCATATCCCATGATATAATATCGTTTGAAAGATATATAGAGGTCCGTAGGTTAATGGCAGACCAGGAGACTCCAAATATATTGACTTAATTTATATCGAACTCCATAATGTGGTTACATAACCTATGTCGTATACAATCGAATTTAAAGAAAAGGCCATAAAATTGCGTAAGAAGGGTTATTCATTGAATGAAATATCTAAGTTATTTAGGATTTCTAAAAGTACTGCCTCAGAATGGTTAAATACAATAGAACTTAACCAAAAAGCACGAAACAGATTAAAAAAATTGCATATTCTCGGACAATACAAAGCAATGAAAACTGCGAAGTTTAAGAGGAGTTTATTAATAAACAAAATTAACAAAATATCAGACAATTCCATTAAAAAGATGGAGCTAAACATTGAACTCTACAAACTTTTATGCTCATTTTTGTTTTGGACAGAGGGTGGAAAATCAACAGATAGCTATGTTTTCTTTACAAATTCTGACCCACATATGGTAGCTACTTTTGTGAAACTGCTTAGAAATTCATATAAGTTGGATGAAAGAAAATTCAGAGCAATGGTGCACATCCACAAATATCATAATGACTTAGAAATTAAAAGATATTGGTCTAAAATTACAAACATCCCGTTAGAACAATTTTCAAAAAGTTACCACAAAAAAAACACTGGGAAAAGGGTCAGGAGGGATTACATGGGGACAATAAGAATTAGATATTACGATTTCAAAATTGCCCTTGAGCTTCGTTCCCTCTATAATACATTTGTGAAAGTTATAGGGCTGTAGGTAAGTGGTATACCAGGTGTCTCCAAAACATCTATCGGGGGTTCGATTCCCTCCAGCCCTGCCAGGTACCATACGATACCTGGCTTTAGCCAGCCTACAAATAGCACCGCAGCCAGATACCGAATGGTATCTGGGCAAAAATTTATGCTCTGATTGGGCGCCCAGTCCCAATGTTACCCGAAATGTTCGGCAAGTTTCTTATAATTTTATCTCAACAAAGACTCCGAAATGGTCTGAGAGGTGAAATTGTTTCTTTCCCATGGATATTAACTCATTAAATACCACGTTTTCCCTTATAGTGGTTACCCCCTTCCCCAACAATATATAATCAGTTCTAAAAGGATTGCCATCCCCAAATCTATTCATTAGTTGTCCTCTGTTTGAATTTGTTGGGTTTACGGTAAAATCACTATCTGCCAAACTATCAATTAAATTTAATTGATCTTTAAGTAATTTAATTTCGCCAGAATCCGGATTCACATTTAAGTCCCCTCCAAGAATTAAGGGATTAGTACAATTTTTCTTAACAAATTTTGTCAACTCGTCCAGTTGTCTTAGAAAAGCGTCATTAGCCTTTTGACCACCTCCATATTTACACAAAAGATGTGTGTTTATTAAATCGATGATTTTATTCCCGACCCTTATTTTGAGTAACTGAGCTCCTTTTCCTAACAATCTGTCGGTTAATGCTAGAAATGTTATCGGACCCTGTTCCCTAAACTTGTAAAATTCAAAGTTTTCAACTTTTATATTCTTAATTAGAGTTAAAAGTCCACCGTTCTTAAAATTAATATTTTTTTGAGGAAAAAGATGATACCCTTCAGGGGTCAAAATATCAATTAAGATTTTTCTGTCAGACGAAAAAATTACTTCCTGTAATAAAACGATATCGGGAGATAAGGCCAAAATTGACTCAGCAATCTGAACAAAACGAATTCTTCGATTAAAAGATAGTGGACTTCCAAAACAATTCAAATTCAAAATCTTTATCATGTTCACTAGAAATTATAGCAATAATCCTAATTGAAATTGTGCTAAAGAAGTTCCAACATAGTCCCAGAAGTTTTGCCCTGAAGTATGCGTCTAGCTTAACTTCATCCCCAACTTTTTGGGCCAGGAGTCGCCCTTCGGAGTAATTACAAACATCATTCTTTTGTCGGTCACGGTTCGGGGTTTAGAAGTCCCCCCGACTTTGATCTCGTTTGAATCCCACCACTTTTTCTTAAATTCACTAATTTTAAATTTTCTGTCTACTCCATTGTAATGAAAGTAACCATTGAAAAATGGGTCGGCAATTCTCAAATATCCGGTCTTCTTATCAACTTTGGTAATCACTCCATAATGCCCTGAATCTTCATCTTCGTTTTCGTAGAAAACCCCCTGCCATTCAACCCCAACCGGATATTTGTACCTGTTGACAGCCAGGTCTAAGTCGCTGATATTTGCTTTCTGCTTTTTCCAAAAAGAATACTTTTTTCTAGCCTTAATATTGACCGCTTTAGCCATATCTTTGACGTTAATTCCGTACAGCTTAATTTTATTCCAGGCACGGATCGATCGTATAATCGAAGTTTGGGACACTCTTAACCCAACAAAGGAAAAAAGCATTTCTATTGTGGCCGGACCGCAGGCATAAATTGAAATCTGTTTGACTCTCTTCATCTTGGAAAAAGCGAAGCCAACTACCCTATCCTCAAGTTGGAGCAGTCTTTTCAAAATCGGTCTGGTTCTGGGATTTTTCTCCAAGTACATATTGGGCTATTCTACGACCTAAAATCAAATTTGTCCACCTAGAGATTCCTGGCGTATTTGGAAAGAAGACTGCCCATGGTTTCCGAAAACTCAACTCCGTTCATTGCCATTACCTCCGTCATGGGAAGACCTATGTCCGGACCGAAAGCAGTATTGGGATTACTGTCAGTAAAATATGGAATGTGAGTATTTTCGTCGACCCGAATATCAAACTTTGCGTAATCTTTATGTTGCAACCCCCCGAACGCCCTTACTGCAAGTTTTTTGATTTCATACTTCAAACCTTCTTCCACCGGAATATATTTGTATGCCCTGGCGTCTGAATACGATTCGAAACTCGTAAAAAAATGTTTACCGTCTGGCCTTTTTCTAAACACTTTCTGTGCCATAAAAACATGACGCTTAACATTGTCTTCAAAAACTACGACTGTAATTTCCGGACCGTCAATGAATTTTTCCACAATTACGGGAACTTTGTATGTTGTAACCATACTATTTACCCTGAGCTTTGCAGCACGTTCGGTTTCTTTTACCGCGGTGTCATTTATACCAACACTTCCGCCACCTTCGTTCAGTTTGACTATTAAAGGAAGACCCAAGTCTTCATCGATATTTGTTCCGGCTCGTCTTATAAACTGAAACGGAGGAGTTGGAACGTCGTAGGCCATAAGAAGTCTTTTTGTTAAATTACGGTTATTGCCAATGATAAGTCCCTCCATTCCCGCTCCGGTATATGGAATGTTGGCAAGCTCAAGAGCCGCGGGAACCGATGGCTGAAGCTGATCCCGACCTTTTAACGTATCAACAAGGTTAATTACCAAGTCCGGCCTGTCCACCAACAAATTCGTATAAAAATATTGATCTCCGGGAAGGGTACGTGTGGGAATACCGAGTTTCCTGACTTCTTCCGATACCTCAATTGCCCTCGCCTCCACTTCGATTTCAGCTTCATATGCATCTTTAGTAGCAAAATTTTCCCGTTCTACTGAAGAGTATGCAACAACAACCAGCCGGAATTTTTTGAGAGCTTCTTTATCAACCGATAAACGGATGTTTTCCTTAGACGGTGTCTTTTTGACTTCAACTTCTTCCTCAACTTTGGCAGTGGGCATATACATATAGTAAAAGGTAAAAAGTAAAAGGTAAAGATGTATAATTTTAGTATGAAGAAAAAAACCAAACGCATAGTTTTGGCAGGCGGGTGTTTCGACATTCTGCATTACGGACATATTCACTTCCTTAAACATGCCAGAGCATTAGGAGACCACCTCGTTGTGGCCCTTGAATCGGATAAAAATATTAAAAGACTAAAAGGTTCCGAACGTCCCATTCACGATCAAGAAAAAAGGCGTGAAATTCTTGAATCTTTAAACTTCGTAGATGAAGTAATAATTTTAAAAGACGTAATGAATGATCATGACTATTTTGATCTGGTTGACAGGGTCCGACCCTGTACAATCGCAGTCACGGTCGGTGACCCTATGATTGGAAAGAAGAAGTCTCACGCCTCAAAAGTGGGTGCCAAAATCGTCGAGGTCTCCAAAATTGATGCACCCACAACGACACAAATTGCCAAGCTTTTGGAACTTGAGACAAATTGAAAAGTTGACAAATGTGGCAATAGACCTATAATGAGGTCCAATGCACAACAAAGTTGTGTAAATCTTGCACGTATTACATAAGGAGAATGCAATGCCTGGAACAAGTGTCAAGCCTAGAAGAAGTAGGTCAAAAACCGGTCAGCCAAGGGTAACAGATCTTGTGAAAGATGCTCAGAATCTGGATTTTAGAGCGACCTTGAGACTTGCGCACCAATCCGACTTACTGTGCTATTCACGACCAGTCAGTCGCCTTGGCAGTACATGTCCAAATTGCCATGAACCAATTATGGAAGACGAAAATCGGTGTCCGACCTGCGGCCAGTTCGTAACCTGTAATTGAATACTGTACTTTTTTTACCTTGCGGGGAGCAGAAAACAACCAAATCACAAAAATTTGATTGCATACTCTGCTCCCCGCACTACCCTAGATTTTTCTCCAAAAAAAAGGAGAAAAGATTCTTCAAAGTCACTGTTTATTTTATAGTAAACTTTGGTTCCTCAATTCTCCTTAAGACTTATTCTGATTTAAATGGTCGCATTAAACTACCTTCTTGGATGTTTCCCGTGTCGAGAGGCATCGTTTGGACTTAATAAAGTGACCGTTTTAGCTTTCTGAACAACCACTAATTTTAGCTTGTCATCATCACCTACATATTGCCAGCGTGCAACATCACCGTTTCTTAAGTAAACATCTCTCCCAATCTCGGGTTGCATTTCGACTCCCAGTTCAGCAAGATCGATTTGAGACTTGACAGATGCTGGTACAGAACGAGTACACTCATAACGGCGGGTAAGTGGATTCTGGCGGTATACGTTGCCTTCGGTATCGACCATTCTCCCTTCAACAACCTCAGCCTCTATCCATCGACCAGGTTTTCTAGGATCCGGTCTAAAATAAAAAACGGCTTTTGTCTTCAAATTTCTTTTTCGGTTCTGGCCTTTGCCCTGTGCAGGGACATTTGTTTGATGTTTCAACTAAACCTCCGTTTTGGGTTAAAATGTCAATGATATCTGGAACAGCGGATTTTAACACAATTAGGTAACACAAGGAAAACTTAATCCCAATTTTTAATTATTACTTGAGGTAAACGGAGCTTTTTTGGAGTTACAAGAAGAAGTAAAACAGATACAACCACCACCATTGCCCCCACAATACCAAATGTCATTCTTTCTCCCACTTTTGAAGAAATTAGACCCGTGATCGGCGGGGCAATTATATAAGAAATATTTACCATCGAATTAGTTAAACCTATCATCTCCTTTTTCTCTCTGCCCATTCTGGCTACAATATCTGAATAAACACCCTCTATTAACGGATAGCTAATTGATACTGCTATGGAAGACATGAGTACCATAGAAAGTTGCCAGGCAATAGTTCCGTTCAGCATTAACGCTATTAAAAACAAACCGGCTAAAATCAACATTTTTTCACTCAGGATTTTTTTGCCTTTATATACTCCCCACTTAGCAATAATTAAACCTGTCACAATACCAGGAAGCTGATAAATTGGTAAAAATAGTCCTCCCCAAAAATTTTCTCCCGCAAGTTTTTCGGTGTAAACCGCACCCGTCGTCCAAAAGGTAGAATCTATAAATCCCAGAAGCAAGCTTATAACAATGGCAGGCCACACAACCCTGCCAAGTGTTAACCAATGTCTAATTTCCAATCCGAGGTTTACTTCGGCTAAATCAACTTTTACCGGAATATCGTGAACTTTTTCCGTAATTAGAAGCAGAACTAATGCGGCAATCAAAAATAAGATAATTGCAACTTCCGTAATAACATAACCCCGATAAATTAGGTATGACGCCAGAAGAGGTCCTAAAAAATAAGCCAAATTCAAAAACATTCCGGCTACTCCCCAAGCCGACGAGCGCATGTGTGGAGGCACAGATCCTTCCATAAACTGATAACTGGCAAATGAAATTAGTTCATAATAAATCCCCCAAAGTGCCATGGTGACAAGAAATATTGAAACAAAGGGCCAAAATATCGTGTTTACAAGAAAAAACGAAGTAAAACCGGACATCATTATTCCCCAGAATATAAGCCCTCTGGCGCGAACATTTCGAAGCAATTTCGAAAAAACTAAGTCCGCAATCAGACCGACTACCGACTGAAAACTTATAATTAACCCCATCACGACAGAGCTTCCCAAAACACTCTGAATTTGAACCGGGGCCCAAAAACTTATAATTCCGTCGGCCATTCTCGCCAAAAATAGAATAAAACAAAAAATCAGGATCTTTGGCCAGAACTCGTTCTTGGCAACCGATGAAAGATATCTTCTGGAGAATAAAGAAAACATAGTTAATCTTAAATTCCGTAGGAATTTTATGCAAGATTTTGAAAATTGAAACTTTGTGTATATAATAGTGGCCTGTATCTGGCACGTAACAAAAATCTTTTTTCTGGAGAGAAAAATGCCCATCGATGATACCAAGAAGTGTATTTGCAAACCCTCTTTGTCGGGGAGGAATCGCAAATGTCAGCGGTGCCATCCAAAAAAGAAGGTAGAATACAAATCTACCAAAAAGAAACCGGTTCCGGCTCAGGAAAAAAAGCATAAAGCACCCCCGGTCCGTGCGCTTCCCTGGTTATCCGAAACATCGGATGAAACCGAAATGGAACAATTCGATCCCTACGACGATTTGGAGAGGTTGATCCAATGAAAAATCAAGGTAAAAGGCCTAACCGGTCCGCGTCGAAACCTGTAAAAACGGTCAAGAAACCTAAAAGTCATGGAGCGAGGAAAATTACCCGCGACGGAAAAAAGTAATTTAACGACAGCTACACAAAAAATACCGAAAGGTGGAATAAAAAATTTCTTAATCCACCTTTCGGTACGTCTTTTCTATTATTTCTCTCTCAAGTTCTTCCTTTTCACTTTTCACTTTTCACTTTTCACTATTTTAGTCTCGCTATATGCGCATCTACCATCATGCTTACCAGTTCTTTAAAAGTCGTTGTGGGTGTCCAACCTAAGACTTTCTTTGCTTTTGCGGGATCAGCCACCAAAGGACCTGTCTCGGTCGGACGTACAAACCTCTTGTCAACTTCAACGTGATCCTTCCAATTGAGTCCAACATATTCAAAAGCCTCAACACACAACTCCTGAATTGTGTGGGTTTCCCCTGTTCCAATTACAAAATCGTCCGGCTTAGACTGCTGCATAATTAACCACATGGCCTCTACAAAATCACCAGTAAAGCCCCAATCCCGTTTTGCTTCCAAGTTCCCTAAAGCGACTTTTCCGTCCTTGACGATCGGCTCCCCCTCTTCGTTCAGATGATCTGAGTTTTTAATCCCCAGTTTCGCCGCGGCTGCTGCATAAGTCACTTTTTGGGTCACAAAATTTAAATGGCGCCTGGGAGACTCGTGATTAAAAAGTATTCCGCAGGCTGCAAACATGTTATAGCTTTTTCGATAAATCTTGGCCATGGAATGAGCGTATAGTTTGGTGGCTGCGTACGGATTTGCCGGGTGAAATGGAGTCTCTTCACTTTGAGGAATTTCCTTAACCCAGCCGTACATTTCAGAAGAACTGGCCTGATAAAACTTAGCCTTAGGAACCACATCCCAGACAGCGTCAAGCACTCTGTGAGCCCCGATTGCCGTAATTTCGGCAGTATGAATGGGCTGCTTAAAACTCTCCGCCGGATGGCTTTGTGCCGCTAAATTGTAGACTTCGTCAGGCTGAACCTTTTGGATTGCCTCTCGGAGTGAAACAGGATCGAGTAAATCCGCCTGAATTAGATGTAGTTCATCCTGAATATGACCAATATTGTCATAGGCCATATTGCTGGATTTTCTTATAATTCCTGAGACTTCATACTCTTTTTTGAGAAGAAATTCCGCCAAGTACGAGCCATCCTGTCCGGTAATCCCTGTTATGAACGCTTTCTTTTTCGCCATTCCTCATATGTTACTGATAATTATCAGTAAAATCCAGTGGACAATACTTAAAGGTTGAAACATCGAGTAGATTAGAAAGGACAAAAACGCTACTTTTTTATTACTATCAAGCCTGATAAATGACTGATACAAAAACCCTAAAAATAAAATCAGACCGACGATCCCCGTCCACATGGCCACGTCCAAGAACAAATTGTGAGCACGATCGACAATCAAGTCCGATAAAGGGAAACCGCTTTTATTGAAAGCATTATTATAGACAATCTCTCCACTCTCAGCCCCGTAACCAAAAACCGGTCTTTGTAATATTTGACCGATTCCGAATTTCCAAATAATCTGTCTGTTCTCAAAAGGGGAAATTCCTTTTCCGATTGTAAAAATGTATAAAGATAAAATTGCAACCGGAATTAAAATAGCCAGGAAAGACTTTTTAATCTTCCCTAAAAACGGAATGATTGCTAGGATTCCCGATCTTGACTGAGCAACAATAATCGCAACAACGGGGATCAACAAAACAATTTTAGGAAAGGATTCAAAAACAAAATACGAACCGATTGCCAAAAACCCGGCTACCGCGTTCGCCTCGCCGATTGTTCCAAGGGGATGACCAAAATATAATCTTCCCAAAAAAAACTGAATAAGCACAACCACACTTTCGACTAGAACCACCATACCGACACTTTTAATTAGAAGTTTTCTGCGACCTTCGTCAAGTATCCCGACGGTTTTCCCGATTAACCATAGAGCAAGAAAAAAAATTACACCCTCCTGTCTATAACTTCCTCCTAAAAAAGATTTTAATGGATGAATTCCAACAAGACTTGAAACCGAAAGGATCAAAAGCCATGCAAGAAAGAAATAGTCAAATTTAGAGAATGTAAAATATTTTTTGTGTTTAAGTACCCGAAGTATCCAAAAAACTATAAATGATACACTTCCTATCAATAAGTATAAAATTTTTGGTCCTTCGTATACACCCTTCCAGGTGACCAGGGGAAGTACTGCAAGATAGTAGACGAAAAGGTTGGAAAACATTTTTAGAAATGGCTATTGATATCGATTAATTATATAACTATTATTAATTAATGAATTTAAAAACTAGATTCAATTCTCTACCTGTATCAACTAAACGACTTCTTGGGATAGGTGTTGTTTTAGCTCTCTCAGTAGCCCTTCCGCTTTTTATTTGGGCAATTGTTACCCAAAGGTTTTTGATAATAAAAAAAGCTGCGTCGGGGGAACCCGGTGTATGCGTCTCCCAAAATAAAGTTATAGTTGTTACTCCGGAGTCTGACACAAACGGAACATGCCACAACATCCAAACTGCAGTTGATGCTGTAACCGGAGATGGATACACCGTTCAAATTGAACCGGGAATTTATAACATAACATCCACCATTAATGTTAGTGGAAAAACATCTATAAACATCACAGGCAATCCCCAAGCCGGTTCAGGTTCCACTGTAATAAACTCAGCCCCCGGCGGAGGGTGGGGTTTTCTGGTAGATAACTCATCCGGCACCATACAATACCTGACAATGCAAGGTGGAAGCTCAAACGGAATGTTAAGCATCAAAAATAGCAATAATTTCTCCGTGGGATATACACATCTAAATTCTCAAACTTCTCACACCATGGATATTCAAGGCTCTAACACCATTAGCGTTTTTAACACCGAGATCCAAAGTTCAGCAGGAGCATTGGAAATAAGCAACTCAACGAATGTAAACGTCTCGAACAATAAAATACATGATTCTGCTAATGCCATTTCAATTGACAAGTCAAGCAATGTGACAGTTTTGGGAAACCTCGTGTATAACAACAGGGAATCGGGTTTAGTTGTAAACACATCTACCGGCGAGGTCCAAAACCTGAGAGTCTTGCACAACACCTTTGTGAATAACGCATCTAGAGGCCCGGGATTCTCTGCAATCTTATTGCTTGGAACATCGAGCGGAGATACCAGGTTTACTAATAATATAGTTTTCGGTAGTTCTGGAGCAGGAGTCAGATCGAAAGACGGTTTGGTTTTTGGCGCATTTACTTATAACGATGTTTTTGGAAATACACCAAATTATCAAAACTATCCTAATCAAACTGGTATAAACAGAAATATTTCCGCAGATCCACTGCTCAATGCTACCAATTTCTTATATTGTCCCAAGGCGGGCTCGCCCGTTTTATACGGAAGCGGTGATATGTCAAACACAGGATACATGGGCTACATGCAACAGTGCGGAACAGCAACCCCAACACCAACACCAACACCAACACCATCTCCGTCTCCGACCGGATCTCCCACACCCACACCAACATCAACGGCTACACCCACAGGAACACCTGGAGTGACCCCTCCACCCACCGTGAGGCCATTTGAAATTCTACTTAAATTTGACGGAGTCACCGATGGTTCAGCAGACTTGGCAAAGGTGACTGTAAGATTTATAAATTCGGCATATGGCTATGCTCTCGGATTGATAACGCCACCCCTCCCTATTACATACGTGAATAACGGTATCTATAGATTACCGTTCGGTGTCTGGTCGACAGATCTTCCTTCAAAAACAAATTACTCCTTAATTCTTAAGGGGGAAAAACATCTGAGTGTTAAGTTTTGCGCTCCGAACGGGCAGACCACTCATTGTTCGGGAAGTGAAACAGGAAAAATATCGCTTCCCGACGACTTGTTACAAACAGTCTCCCTGGACTTTACAGGGATTCCTCTTCCTGCCGGAGACACTTATCCGCAAGACGGAGTCGTTAATTCCGTAGACTATGACAGAGTTAGAAGTTTATTTAGTAAACCAGATTCCGAATTAACAAACACAGACAAACTTGTCGGCGACCTTAATTATGATGGGTTCATCGATATCCGAGACTCATTCCTAATAAGGAAAACCTTAGGAACCAGATACGATGAAAGCTAAATTTTTTCTTAAAAGTTTATTTATCTCCTGTCTTTTTTTTGTGGCGAGTGGGTTCATGGAGCAAGTGTCTGCAGCTCCCAGAATCTATTTTGAACCTGCCACTTACTCCTCTTCCAAAAACACAGATTTCCAAATTAATCTTAAAATCGATGTCGAGAATAAATCCACAACAGGCGCAAAAGTCACTCTAAACTTTCCTTCTGATGTCGTAACCTTTAAGGATCCGGCAAGCGGCGGATTTTTTAGCGATTTTTCATTTTCCCGAAGCGATGGAAGAATTGTTATCAATGCCCAACCGGCATTGGGCGACAATAAAACTGGAAGCGGAACTTTGGCGATTTTAACTTTAAATTCAAACAAAGATACCGGAACCGGTGCAATTATTATTGCCTGTTCCGATAACGGAAATGACAGTTTTATTTTAGACACGATGGGTACAAATATTTTGGATTGTGGGTCTGTTAATCAATTAAGTCTTACTTACTCTTCAAGTAACTCAGGGAATTCTGGAAACGGACCCACAAACGCATGTGGAGGAACTTGCGGTAGCGTTTATAATTGCAACTCGGGACTTTTTTGCTACCAAGGTTTTTGTAGAAACCCCGATTGTCGAACTGACCTAACCTGTAGTTGTAAAAGCCCTACACCATCGCCTACAATAAAGCCCAAAACTCCTACTCCCACAATAAAACCTTCCGCTACTCCCACAGTCGTGACTCTGACCCAATTCACCCCACTACCTTCATCGACTCCCTCTGCTACGCCGGTTTCTATGAGTAGCGGATCGGGATTAAACCTGCAAAAAGTGGCACTCTGGACAGGATTGGGAATCTTAGGACTTGCTATATTGTTTGCCATAATCGGAATGATCAAAAGCAGAAACAAGCCGCCAAAAATTACCCCTCCCGAAACGACAACGACGACGAATACAATCGAAGCGACTCCAACCACACCTTTCAATACCCCACTTGAACCTCCTGTTATGTCTCCTCCACCACCCACACCTCCGGTTGAACCCCCCCCTCCCCCTGCCGCTTTTTAAATTTCCCATATTTGTGTTAAAATGGTAACCTAGAAAGATAGGTGATTTTATCAGACTATAAAAATGTTCATACTCAAAAAGAATAAAGGCGAGAGCGACGACAAGTTAATTGCCCGCTTCCGCAAAAAAACCATTGTAGAAGGTGTAATGCAAGAATATCGCGACCGCGAACACTACAAAAAACCTTCTGAAAAAAGAAAAGAAGCCAAATACAGAATTGCCCACTCTATTGAATTGGAAAAGAAACGCCATTTCTAAATTTTGCATTGCAAAATTTAAATCTCAAGCTTCAATTCTTAAACTCCAAACATTTATTTGGTATTTGTGATTTGTTTTTTGGAATTTTCAAGCCAAGAATTAACGAAATCTTTCCTGTGTTGTCTTGTAATTCCATATTTTTTGATGGCGTTTTGGTGTTCTTTTGTGCCATACCCCTTGTTTTTACCCCACTTGTAGACTCTGAATTTTGGATTTTTAGAGATTTTTGTCATCAATTTGTCACGATAGACTTTAGCGACAATCGAGGCCGCGGCAATTGAAATTGATTTTGTGTCGCCTTTGACTATTGCCCTCTGATTTTTACGTCTTAAACCTTTTACATATGAAATATAAAAGGCATCAATTAACACACAATCAACTGTTAACTGATTACTGCTAACTGTTTTCTGTTTTTTCAGTAAACTGTAATCAGCATTCTGTAAACAGTGGTTTGCCATTTTTATTGCCTTTCTGAAAGCTATTTCACTCGCCTTTTTGATTCCAAATTTATTTATCTGAGCAACACTTGCCTGTCCAATTCCAACCGCGAGTGCGTTTTCCCTTACCCACTTATCCGCTCTTTCTCTTTGTTCTGGAGTCAATTTTTTCGAATCATCTATTTTAATTTTTAATTTTTGATTTGGAGCGAAAGCGACAGCGGCAGCGACCACTGGTCCTGCAAAACAACCCCGCCCCACTTCGTCCACTCCGGCAACTATCTTAAAATCTTGTTTCCACATCTTTTTTTCGAAAGAAAAATCCGGAAGTGTCATTTGTAGTTTTTCCATTGCCTTGATTATACTACCCGCAATCTGCTACAATTTAGCTTCGATGAAACAAATTTTCAACTTCTTTTCTGAGGTCAAAATCGAGCTTTCCAAGGTAACTTGGCCCAAAAGGGATGAGGTTATAAAGCTCACCTTGATAGTATTCGCTGTCTCAGCTATAATTGGAGCCTACGTCGGAGGTTTAGACTATTTGTTCACAAAACTTCTAGCGTTAATTGTTACAAAGTAATATATGCCGAACGATCAAAAACAAGAGGAAACCCAAATTGCTGAGCGTGGAACCGGAAAAAAGAAAATCCCTGGTCACATGATTATCGCTAAAACAGAGGACCCTAAGGCTAAATGGTATGTAGTCCATACCTCCTCAGGACACGAAGTACGTGTTATGGAAACTCTAAGACAAAGGGTTGAGACCATGAATCTTGTTGGCCGAATCTTCGAAATGCTTGTCCCCACCCAAGACAGAGTTATTATCCGCGGAGGCAAAAAAGCCACTATCAAGGAAAAAATTTTCCCCGGATATCTTCTTGTTAAAATGATTTTGGACGACCCGACTTGGTTAGCAGTTCGCACTACAGCAGGAATTACCGGATTTGTAGGTGCAGGTAATAATCCAACACCTTTGTCAGAAGCAGAGGTTGCCAACATTCAAAAGTTCGTAAGTTCCCCGGCCCCCAGGTTTAAAACCAAGTTTACAGTTGGGGAGGCCGTCAAAATCACGGACGGGCCTTTCAGCGACTTTCTTGGGACAATTCACGAAATGGATGATGAAAAAGGCAAAGTTAAAGTTTTGGTAAGCATTTTCGGACGAGAAACCCCGGTAGAGCTGGACTTCTTGCAAATACAGAAGGTTTAAGGTAAAATTTTAATACCTCGTCCTTCGGCTAAGGCTCAGGATGAGGAAGACGCAGGCAATAGCCTTGAGCTAGCCGAAGGGTCGAAACTTCTTTTAGTTTCCCCTTGCTCGTCTCTTAATATCTTAGTATCGAGTATCTTAGTATCTAATCGAAATGGCACGTAAAGTAAAAATTATCGTCAAAATCAATTTAAAGGCAGCTGAGGCTACTCCCGCTCCTCCTGTGGGAACCGCATTGGGACAGCACGGCGTTGCAATAATGGAGTTCGTTAAACAATATAACGACAAAACCAAAGATCTTAAAGGACAGGTTGCCCCAGCAGTAATCACAATTTATGATGACAGAAGCTTCACTTTTATAATCAAAAGAGCCCCAGTTGCAGATATGATAAAAAAGACCTTGGGTATTGAAAAGGGGTCCGGCAAAGCCCCCAGGGAAACAGCAGGAACCTTAACCCGCGAAATGGTTAAAAAAATTGCTGAGGAAAAGTTAGAAGACCTTAACACCAAAGATCTAGATGCGGCAATGAAGATAGTTGAAGGAACAGCAAGAAGTATGGGGGTTAAAACAGAAACTAGTAACTAGTAGCTAGAATCTAGTATCTAATTTGTATGGGAAAAACTAAAACAGCATTTGTAAGTGAGACCCCGACCAAGGTCGGGTCAGGCAAAAATGAAAAGAAAAGTCACCTTGCTCACAAAAGTGAGGAGGGTAAAGTTCATGTCGCCGGACTTAAAGGCGGTCAAAGAGTAAAAGTGGTTAGCGCAGCTCCAACCGAGGAAACTCCTATTTTTGAGGAGGGAGCAAATTCTCTAGTAATTGATGAAAAAACCAAAGGCCCTGAGCGAGCAAAGCGAGTCGAACGGGTTAGGTCCGTAAAATACAAAGATGCCAAAAAGAAAATAGAGCCGGGTAAAACTTACGCTATAGAGGCTGCAATTAAATTGGTCAAAGAAACTTCATACTCCAAATTTGACGGAACAATGGAGGCTCATCTTGTACTCAAAAAGGCCGGAATTTCGGCCCAAGTAACCCTCCCCCATGCCGCGGGACGCGAAAAAAAGGTGGAAATTGCTTCGGATGAAACCATAGAAAAATTAAAGGCCGGAAAAATCGACTTTGATATTTTGATTGCAACCCCGGTTATGATGCCAAAACTTGTTCCCTTCGCCAGACTTTTGGGACCCAGGGGGCTTATGCCAAACCCCAAAAACGGAACACTTGTAACAGATCCCAAGAAAGCCAATAGTAACTCTCCCGGAACGGTCACTCTTAAAACCGAAAAAGAAGCACCTTTGGTTCACACAGTTGTCGGGAAAAATAGCCAGAAAGATAGCGAAATTGCAGACAATCTTAGGGCGATTTTCAAAGCTTTCGGAGGTGATAAACAAATTGTGAGAGCGTTTATTAAGTCAACGATGAGCCCAAGTGTTAGAGTTGAAATTAAATAATCCTCTAATCGTAACTCACGTATTCACTCATGGGAAAAACGAGAACTTGACACAGGGACTACATCTTAAGTAGACTGAACTCACTTTAAAGATATGAGCGAACCAGTAAATAGTAACGAGAAAGAGTGGACCATGGCTGATATAGACCCTGACAAAATAAAGGTTCTTCCACCTGGCAGGAGGCCAAGAAAGAATACTGCGCAATTCGGTGGCAAACACCGAACAAGTGCCGGCACAAGATTAAGGGACGGAGCACTCGGCGTTGGTGGAGTAGTCGAAATAAACACAGGAGGACATCAGGGATTTGTCAAAGATCCAACTGCAGATGCGGCAGAATCGAGGGTTGGAAAATAAAACCTTAACCGCTTGCCTATACCCCAAAATTGTTGTAAATTTTGAATATGACTGAGCCAAGAATTGAAACGGAAACAGCAGAACGTTTGGCCCAGGCCACTGGCCAGGCAACTTCAACAAATTGGGACGCCTCTAAGACAGCTGCGTCTCCACCAGATAATGAAGCCGCTCAAGTTGGTGTTGATGAAAGAACAAGAGCTGCACTTGCTCAACATGGGATTGGCAAAGTAAACACTGGCGAATTAGAACAAGTAACCAATCTTCCAATCCCAACGAAGGATGGTGCTTGACCGTCTGGCGCATATTCAGTATACTTCCCCTAGTCCAAAGAAAGTGTGTAGGGAAACCGTAATTCACACCGAGGCGAAAACTAGTTACTAGATTCTAGCTACTAGTTACTAGAAACGCGCTTAGGGCGCGTATTTTTTTTCCCTTAGAGGGCAACCCTACCGAAGCCTTGGCGAAGGTGGGTAATACAAATAAACATGTTAAAAGCTCAAAAAGTCACATTCGTAGAAGATTTAACCGGAAAACTGAAAGATGCAAAATCGTTGGTCCTTGTTAACTATTCCGGGCTTAACGTTAAAGCCCAACAAGACTTAAAAGACAAGCTAAATGCGGCAGGAGCCCGTATGGTAGTAATCAAAAATACTCTGCTTAAAAGAGCCGGCAAGGCGGCAAAAATCGACGAAGGAATGCTGGAAGATGCAATTCTTCAAGGACAAACAGCTTTAGTAATTTCGAGTGGAGATGCGGTTGCCCCCATTCAGATTTTGGGGAAGTTTGCAAAAGAGAACGAGGTGCCAAAGTTTAAAGTCGGAATCGTTGACGGAATGTTCCAGGATACCACCTCTCTGACAAAACTTTCCACGCTTCCCGGACGAGATGTTCTTCTGGGACAACTTTTGGGAAGTCTAGTCTCGCCCGTATATGGGTTGGTGGGAACACTTAACAGCCCAATGCAACAATTGTTATACACATTAAAAAGAGCAGGAGAGCAAGAGAGTGTGAGAGTGTAAGTTCTTCTTATACTCTTATACTTTTTCACTCTTCCACTCTATTGAAAGGTGGTGAATATATATGGCAGAAGAAACAAAAAAAGAAAACAAAGTAGTAGAAAAATTAGTTGAGGAAATTGCAAAGCTTAGTGTTTTGGATCTTTCGGAATTAGTTAGCGCACTTCAAGAAAAACTTGGAGTGAGTGCCATGCCAATGGCAGCAGCCGCGGCACCCGCCGCCGCCCAAGAAGGCTCTGGCGAGGCAAAGGACGAAGGAGGTCTTAAAACAGTTGTCATGACAAACGCAGGAGGAAACAAGATTGGTGTAATCAAAGCACTTCGTGAGATTAACCAGAACTTGACCCTGATGGATGCAAAAGGAATGACAGAAGCGGTTCCTGCAGAAATTCTTAAAGATGCAAAGGCAGAAGATGCTAAAAGCGCCGAAGAGAAACTGAAGGCAGCCGGTGCCACGGTTGAACTCAAGTAACTTTTTTGTCATTCTCGCGAACGCGGGAATCTATACGGACAATTAATTGGTATAGATTCCGGATCGAGTCCGGAATGACAAGGAAGCTAACGCCAAATTATCCGTCCGACAAGGTGAACCTTGTTCATATAGGACGGATTTTTTGTGATCCCTTTGTATGCATCCAGCCCCATATGATATATCTATATATAACGATGTATCAGCCCATAAAGAATATTTATTTTTCTTTAACAGAAGACATGAGTTTTTTTGGCAATTTTTCCTGAGTGGTGTTTATTATTTCTTTTATGGAAGCAGCTGCCAGTTCGGGTAGATGATATTCTATTGGTCCGTGTAGTACGTCTTTATCTTTTTGAATTTTCATAGGCAAACCGGATACAACATTTTTAAATCCCTGTCCACTCTTTTTTAACCAGTTATTCACTTTATTCGTTGTGATTAAACTCGTGTTTAATGCTATACAAATTTCACGCTGGCTTACCCCTTTCAATAACATTTTTGCTATCCGCAATCGAACCGACAAGTTTCTTATTTCGGTTGGGGTGAGTAAATCTTCCAAAAAGTTTGCGACTTTGGTTGAGTTGTCCAAATGATCAAAAGAATGAATTAAATCATATACCAGGTCAATTCGCATCTCATTTCCCATCTTGTTCTTGGCCATTTGATTAATAATATATCTATATATAACGTTATATCAATAGAAAGAAGTTGTGGACAGAAAAGTATTAATTTATTCAAATTTGCTATGAGAGACTTCGTGAAATGTTTGGGTGTGAAAAGAAGCCAGGTTTTCACGGAATGGTGGATACCGAATTTGTTCGAAAACAAAGTTTAATACCCTATTTTTGGCTTTTATCCCAAGAGATAATTTATGATTTCTTCAGCCATGTTTATCTTTGTTGCCTTTTCAAATCCCTCAAATTGACAAGACCTATTAACTTCCAAAACTATCCATTTACCTTGGGTGTCTCGCATAAGATCTACCCCGCAGTAATCCAATTTAAACAGCTTAACGGTATTTAAAGCTACCGAACTTGCTTCTGAATCTTCCCCTATTTTATATTCTTCTACCCGTCCGCCCTGAGAAAAATTACTTAAAAAATTTCCCGATTGGGCAATCCGTTTCATAGCGCCAACAACCTCGCCTCCCAACATAACAACCCGCAAATCTACCGCGTCCGGCAAAAACCTTTGAAAAAGTAAGGCTTTTACTTTAAAGTTTGAATTAAATTTTTTAAGAAGTTCGTCAAGTTCGTTATCACCCGAAATTTTGAAAACACCCGTTCCACAACTTCCTATTACGTCTTTCGCAATAAAGGGATAATTACTTTTGCCCCATTTAACAAGTTCTTCAATTGATGCAAAACTAAAACTTTCAGCGACCGGAATCCCAGCTGTTGCCAAATTGATATATTGCGTTGTTTTGTCCAGGGACGGCCATTTGTCATATGACAATTCATTCAGAATTTTTGACCCTTTGGATTTGTACCATAAAAGAATCGCGGTCCTTAGAGGATTGTAAATGCTGTCTTCCCCCAACCCTCTCAAAAAGATACCCTTTGAAACTGGCATTTTTTCTCCCTTAAAATTAAGTTCCATACCACTATTTGAATACGTAATATTTATATCCTTGTAATGGATCACCCGGAGATCAACATTGAGTTTTTGGGCTTCTTCACTTAATCTTTTCGGGGCGTAGGCCATTGGCCCCGTTGTAAATAAAATGATGTCGCAATCAAAATCCATAGTGGGTATTGTACTACACTTTAGAGGAGAAATTGGCAACAAGCGCCTTAAGAAAATTGTCCCTGTTTTTCATCTCCCATTTAGGAAAACCAATTTGGTCATTAATTTCAAAAATCAGGGGAATTCCC
>CAZBTH010000011.1:0-24049 GCA_964494885.1 uncultured Gammaproteobacteria bacterium
GGGGTCACTTCCTCCACCAGCTTACGCTGGTGGTTTCAAGTTTGGAAAATATGAAAAAATTAAAGTTACACAAGCCAGAAACGACATGAAGCTTCTCTCCAAACACCTTTAGAAAATTATTGAATAATTGTTGAGCAGATCCTGATTCAATTTTTAATTTTAACCCAACCCTCCCCACTCTTGACTATATTGATATGTATCAATATAGTTTTATTATGACTCAAGTTTCAAAGTATAGATTAAGAATTGATATCGAAAAAAGAATATATGAACTGCTGAGTAACTCGTTGGCAAAAATTAAAGATAAAAATGAAGTCAATAATTTTTTGGATGATTTTTTCTCCCCTACTGAAAAGACTGTTATAGCAAAGAGACTGGCTATCGCGGTCTTGCTTTCTAAAGGAAACGATTATCAAGAAATTCGACAAATATTAAAAGTAACCCCGGTCACGATATCTAAAATGAGTTTAAGAATGAAATACGGAAACGGATCTGTTAAAAAGATCGCAGACAAAATTGCGATATCCGACGACAATAAAGCACTTTTACAAGAACTCGCGAGTGTTTTTGATGTTCCAACAAAAGGCCTGCCAATAAGTGACTATTATAATAAAGTTCAGAAAAGATCTCGAAATATTCAACGCCTCAAAAAAGAAATTTAACCGACACTGTATTGATATGTATCAATGTAGTGAAAAAAGGAATTATCATATTTTAATTCGATTCAATCTTAACGAGTTTAATACTACCGATATTGAAGAAGCCGCCATCGCTCCAGCGGCAATCATTGGGTTCAGAAGTCCTATTGCGGCAACGGGAATCAAAATAACGTTATAACCAAAGGCCCAAAATAGATTCTGTTTAATTACCCCCAACGTCGCACAACTTAAATTAAATGCCGTTAATACACTTCTGATATCTTTATTTAATAAAGTTACTCCGGCAGATTCAATTGCCACGTCTGTTCCCGTTCCCATTGCAATTCCAACATCAGCCGCGGCCAATGCCGGCGCATCGTTTACCCCGTCTCCAACGAAAGCGACGTTTACAGCACGTCCGTCACTTCCCACTTTCAAATCCTTTACTTTATCTGCTTTATGGTGCGGCATTACTTCACTCATTATATTTTTAATGTTAGCTTTATCCGCGATATCTTTTGCAACACTCTTTTTATCCCCTGTAATCATCCAAACACTTATTCCCTTATCTTCCAATCCTTCGGTCACTTCGCGAACCCCATCTTTCATTTCATCGCCGACTTCAAAGGTCGCCAATATTTTTCCTCCGCTCGTAAGAGATATCGATCCAGATTTCGATCTCCCCAAAAAGTATTTTTTGTCAGCAACTACCCCCTCCACTCCCAATCCCTCTAACGCCCTAAAGTGAACAACACCCTTCAATTTTAGTTTTTCGCTCGCCGCTTTTCCCACAATCGCTTTCGCGATCGGGTGTTCTGAATTTTGTTCCAAACTTGCAGCTATCGCGAGAGCTTCCTTTTCTGTGTACTCCGCACTCTGTACTTTGCACTCTTTTAGAAACATCTGTCCTTTTGTCAGAGTCCCTGTTTTGTCAAAGACAATCGAGCGAACGTTATTGAGTGTTTCAAGACTGCCCGCATCTTTAATTAAAATACCTTTATTTGCCCCCTTTCCCGTACCCACCATAATGGCCGTAGGGGTAGCCAAACCCATTGCGCAAGGACAAGCGATGATTAACACTGTAACCATTCCGACAAATGCGTTAACCGGAAATCCCAAGACGTACCAGACAACAAAGGTTGCTACGGCAAGCATTAATACTATTGGAACAAAGTATGAAGAGACTGCATCAGCAAGCCTTTGGATTGGAGCCCTTGATCCTTGTGCCTCTCCCACCATTTTTACTATTTGGGAAAGCATGGTATCTTTGCCCACTTTTGAAGCTTTAAAGATGAATGTTCCAGATTTATTTATGGTTGCCCCAATAACATTTGCTCCTACGGTTTTATCCACAGGAATGCTTTCTCCGGTAACCATCGACTCGTCGACTGCGCTTTCCCCTTCCAGGATGACTCCATCGACAGGAATTTTCTCTCCGGGCCGTACTCTGATTTTGTCCCCCAAAATCACATCTTCTATCGGTATATCAATTTCTATCCATGATTTATCCTGAGCCTGCCGAAGGACCCTAGCAGATTTCGCAGCCAGACCCAAAAGTTTTTTGATAGCATCGCTTGTATGCGACTTGGCTTTTGCTTCCAAAAGCCTACCCAATAAGATAAGTGCTATTATCACGGTTGAGGTATCAAAATAGGTGGGCCCACCGAAAACGACGGAATATATCGAGTAGCCAAACGCCGCGGTTGTACCAATTGCAATTAATGTATCCATGCTTGCGGCGCGGTTTTTCAAGCCCGACCACGTTGCAAGATAAAACTCCTTACCGGCCCAAAATTGAACAGGAACAGACAAAACTAAAAGGAGCCAATTAGGAAACATCACAAAACTCCCAATCATAACAACAGCAGACAAAACACCGGACACTACGACCTTTGTCTTTAATTTCTTTATTTCTTCTTCTTTTATTTCTTCTTTTTGTTCCTCTGCTGATTTGCTTGCACTCGCTTGACGGGTGTTGTTTGTTGTTTGTGATTTGTTATTTGCAAAAATTGCTTTATAGCCAACATCTTGAACCGCCTGAGCCAAATCTTGATCACGAACGCCATCTCCAACTTCAACAGTAGCTATTTCGCTGGCGTAATTTACCATAGCAGAATTAACCCCTGGAGTTTTACAAAGTTTCCGCTCGATAAGCTTTGCGCAACTCGCGCAATGCATGCCAACTATTGGAAATGATTTTTTAATGGTCATGTTTATCCCCTGTCTCTTTTTTGACACCAAAAAAAAACCAATAAATAAACCCTATTAATCCTACTCCCCCAATTGTAACTAAAATCTTATCCATACAATCATTTCTTCTGTAAAACAGACATTACTTCTTCTATTGCCTCTTTACTATTTCCGCTTTTAATTGAAGCGGCAACACATGTATTAAGATGGCTCTCCAAAACAACTTCGTCTGCTTTCTTTAGTGCAGCTTGAACAGCAATCGACTGATGAACGACGTCTATACAATAATCATCCTTCTCTACCATCGAGATGACTTTCTCAAGGTGGCCTTTTGCTATAAGTAACCTGTGTAGTATTTTTTGTTTTTGTGTATTATTGGGCATTTGTATATTTGGAATTTGACTATTTGATCATTTCTCCATCCCCCTGGGGGGGATTGACAATAGTATAAAGATAAGTTAACCTTATGTCAACATGAATCAATTTTGGTTGGCATTTATTACAGGACTAACTACCGGTGGAATTTCCTGTTTTGCAGTCCAGGGTGGCCTTTTGACTTCTGCTTTGGCAACAGAAGAAGAAGTAAGCGTTGCAAAAAAACTAAGGGTACGGGGTTTGATTGTTTTTTTAATTGCTAAACTTTTTGCTTACACCCTACTTGGGTTGTTGCTGGGTTTTGTCGGGTCAAGTTTAATTATCTCCCCCAAATCTCAAGGTTGGTTTCAAATTGTCATTGGGTTCTATATGTTGCTCACGGCTGCAAATTTAATCGACCTTCATCCGTTTTTTAAACACTTTATAATACGCCCCCCTAAATTTGTTTTTAGGTTGTTGCGTAACCAGACCAAAGTGAAATCATTCTTTACACCCGCACTTTTAGGGGCTTTGACTGTTCTAATTCCCTGCGGAATCACTCAAGGAATGATGCTTTTAGCCATTTCTGCAGGCAATCCAATAACTTCGTCGCTGATTCTTTTCTCATTTATCTTAGGAACCATCCCTGTATTTTTTATAATTGGTGTCGCCGCGAATGAGCTTTTTACCCATAAAACATTTTTATATCTTGCTGCGTTAGTGGTTGCAATAATGGCTATCATTTCTATTAATAGCGGACAAACTCTTCGCGGGAGTGTTCACACGTTGCAAAATTATTGGAAAGTTATGGTTGGAACTGTTGAAAACATGTCTTCGGCAAGCATTGAAGACGGAAAACAGCGGGTGGCCATCGAAGTACTAAGCCGTGGCTACAAAGCCAACGCCAATACGCTCAAGGTGGGTGTTCCGGTTATTTTGACCCTTAATACAAACAACGTATATAGTTGTGCTAGGGCTTTTACTATTCCGGACCTTAATATTTCCAAGGTATTGCCGGCAACGGGATCGACAATTATCGAATTTACTCCTGAGGAGGTGGGACAGCTTATTTTTACATGCAGTATGGGAATGTACTCTGGTTCATTTAATGTAATCAAATAAATCTAATTTGCCAAATTTGACTAATATGTCTAATAAAATATATAAAATTAACGGTATGCACTGCGCAAGTTGTGCATCAATGATAGAACTGGATTTGGAAGATGCCGGAATAACAGCCGACTGTTCCTACGCCAAAGGCATTTTGGAAGTGAAGGGCGAACATGACAAGAAAAAGGTTGTTGAAGTGGTCAAAAAATCCGGCTATTCAATTTCATCCGCCTAGTTCTTACGTTTAATTGGATTATTGATGGCATTGGCTTATTGGTATTTATTGGTTTATTATTTGCATTATGTGTCCTGTATGCACAGTCACCGTCGTCGCAGGTTTGGGAATCTCAAGACTTCTTGGGATAGATGACCTGTTAACTTCAATTTGGATCGGCGGATTTATATTGTCATTTTCGTTTGTAACAATTAATTGGATCCTTAAAAAATGGCCGAATTGGAATGCCAAAAAGTGGCAATGGACAATCTTTGTTTCAATGTATATTTTAGCCTTGGCACCACTCTACAAGACACCGACTTTTTCAAAAATCGTTTATGGTACATTGATAGGGTCAGCGTTTTTCTTAATCGGAGTATATGCGGATAAATTCCAGAGGAAAAAATATAATAAAATCTTCTTTCCGTTTCAAAAAGTAGTTTTTCCTGTTTTAAGTCTCATAATAGCAACAACAGTGTTCTATTTCGTTACAAAAGGTGGCTAGTAGCTCGTAGCAGGCAGGTGGTCTTTCCGTGCTACCAACTACTTACTACATGCTACAAATTTAAAAATGATTAAAACATACAAAGATCTTGTTGATAAAGTTAGCAGTTTTAAAATTGATCAAAACATCGATCTATCCTCCGGAGAGGACTTGTCGATTGGAATAATGAATTTGATTTCAATCGAAGAGCATTTGTTTTTTACTTTCAACAAAACCAAATCTCCCAAATACCTGGAGTTACTAAATGAAATCCGCAAGATGAGAACAGAACTCATGCGTGAAATGATTAAAGACTACGAAGGCGAAGTTTGGTGCATAAGCAAACACTTATTGGCAGCTTCAATGAGACTCATGGAAGTGGGAACAAAGGAGCTAAAGAAGGCCGAGGCTCTGCGAGGTCCTGATCGACTGAAAGGAGTCGAAGGAGCAAGTAAATTATTCCAGAAATCATATCAACTCTATTCCCTATTCTGGGGTCTCAATCTATCAAATCAACCAAATCCGTCAAATAAGTCCAATTTGTCGAAGGTTTCATTTTTAGACGAGAAAGGAAAATCAAAAGAAACAGAGTCGGTGTTTTCAAAATTGGGGTCAGTCGTCCAGAAAGCAATTGACTGTTGTAGAGAATAATGACAACTTTCTACATCTTCCGTCATGGAAATACCATCGATTCCGATAGCTTGCTGACCAAATTTTTTGGACACAAGCACGATTCTCACGGTTTAGCAATTCTGCCTAGGGCAGTTCCTGCTTTAGAAAGAATAGGAACCTTTCTAAAAAATGTTGATACCGAAGTCAACTTCACTTCTCCCTATTTACGTTGCCGCGAATCAACGCAGATTGTGGGCAAAATTGCAGAAAAAAGGTTCAAAACCGATGAGAGATTGCGGGAATTTGAAAAAAATGGTGAAGGATTCCCGTCCCTACGCAATAGAGTCCGTTCTTTTTTAGATGATGTCAACAAAAAAAATTATTCATCAGTCTCAATTTGCACACATGGAGGAGTAATTGCGGCCATCAAACACTTAGTCCTTAATAACAGATTCTACTTTTTTCAACTCTGGGATTTTCCCGCCCCCGGTAACTTAATTATCATAAATGGCGGAGAAGTAAAAACAATCAATTTTAACAAGTAGTCCGGATTTACCAACTCCGTGTATAATCAACTTTATGGACAACCGCAAAGTGTTTGATTACCACTCCAAACATAAAGGCAAAATAAAAATTGAGGTTTCCTCGAACATCCAAAACAAAGAGGACCTCTCACTTGCCTATACTCCGGGCGTGGCTGAAATCAGCAGAGCCATCGCTGAAAACCCCGAGAAGGTTTTTGACTACACAATAAAATCTCACACTGTCGCCATTATTTCCGACGGGTCTGCGGTTTTGGGATTGGGAAACATTGGTGCCGAGGCTGCAATTCCGGTAATGGAAGGCAAAGCGGCACTTTTTAAAACATTCGCCGGACTTGACGCATTTCCAATCTGCCTTAATACCCAAGACTCAAAAGAAATTATAAATATTGTTAAAAACATATCCCCCGTTTTTGGCGGTATTAATTTGGAAGATATTGCCGCCCCCCGATGTTTTGAAATCGAAGAAGCCTTGCAGGACTTGGGTATTCCTGTTATGCACGACGATCAACACGGAACAGCGGTCGTGGTTTTAGCGGGGCTTATCAACGCAGCCAAAGTTGTTGGAAAAAAACTGGAAAATTTAACTGTTGTAGTTAATGGTGCGGGCGCTGCCGGAAATGCTATCTCAAAATTACTCTCAGAAAAAGTCAAAAATGTGATCGTTGTAGATAGCCGTGGCATAGTTTCTACTGAAAGAACAGACCTTGACCCTTACAAAAAGTTATTGCTGGGGATTACAAATAATAATAACTTGTCGGGAAGTTTAAAAGACGCGATGAAAAATTCTGATGTTTTCATTGGCGTTTCAAAAGCAAAATTGTTAACAAGTGATGACATCAAATTAATGAATAAGGGTGCAATCGTTTTTGCCATGGCAAATCCCATTCCGGAAATAATGCCCGAGGAAGCAAAAAAAGGCGGAGCTGCTATCGTCGCGACCGGCAGAAGTGACATGCCAAATCAAGTAAATAATTCTCTGGCATTCCCGGGAATTTTCAAGGGGGCTTTAGAAATCCGCGCAAAAAAAATTACTAAAGAGATGAAAATCGCGGCGGCCGAAGCATTGGCAGGACTTGTTAAAAGCCCGACAGCGGAGAAAATTGTTCCTGAACCGTTTGACATTGGAATTGCAGATACGGTGAGTGAAGCGGTCAAAAAAAGTGCTTCAACCTAGATAAAAAGACCCATCAGTAGAACCAACCCCAACATTATAACCCAATAGGTTTTGGACTGAGTTAGATCCAACTTGATTGGCGAAAGATTCAGCCAGTTATCAAGATTCCCTGTTTCGGTTAAATCAACTATCTGGTCCACCACTAAATGCATCGCAAAAGAAAGTGCTAGTCCCTTGCCAAAAATGGAGCCTGATGATGTTACCATCCAAAAAGTAAGAACAAGAAATATAAGTTGGAAAAGAACCGTGTGGAAAATAAGACCCCTTCTCTCGCTTCTGGACTCATAAAGGACTTCAACTGCCCGCCATGTTTCTTTCTTGCCCAACAAAAAAACAAAACGTTGGGAAGTAAACTCCTCCGGCCTTAATAGTAAAACATAGAGTATGTGGTCTATGTCCGGCAAAAACATCCCGACAACTCCCCCAAGCCAAATCGGCCAGTAAAGGATATCAAAATAATTTCTGGCAATGGTGGCAAAAATAAAGAAAGAAAACCAGAAAGAAAAATGAATGAAAAGTTCACGCTTCATGACAATAATTTATTGTAGCACGGAGTGAACCAGATCTACACGATCCCCATCGACAAATTTAACTCCTTCAGTTAAAAGCCTGTTTTTTTGCTCGCTCGGTCCACCAAAAGCGTATCCGGGAGCCAATCGGCCATCCTTGTTGACCACACGATGACAGGGAACATCTGAGGAATTTTTGTTAGCGTGCAATGCCTGTCCCACCCTTCTTGCGTCACGCGTTCCGAGCGCGTCGGCAATCTGGCCATATGTCATTACTTTCCCCTCTGGAATTTTTCTTACAACTTGATATACCCGTTCAAAAAAATTAATTTTATTCATATATTTTTACTTCGATGATTTAAATCATCGAAGTTTTCTGTGTTTTCTTGAGCTCAGAAAGTTTCCACATGAATAGGCGTCCTTTAGAACGGGCATTTGCTGCATCTTTAACAAAAGATCTTGCCGCTTCCATCAGCCCCCTCGGAGTGTTTTTGGCAAGTCTCATATATAAGGATTTGTGTTCAAGATCATTCAACTCAACGGCCAAATCGTAGGCATAAAGTTGGAATTCCCGAGAGACTGTTTTGTTTTTATCATCCAACTTGTATTTCTTCAAAGTGTCACCAATTTTTTGCATAACTATTTAACTACACATGTTATCATTATCCATATGTCAGAAGGTAGTATTAGCACTGTCGAAATAGCATCAAACGAATCCAAACAAACAAAAAAAAGTTGGGAAATTGGTAGTCCGTTTCAAAATATTGATCACAAGTTGACCAAAGTATCAGCACCAAGCGAGACTCAAGGTCAACCCGATTTAAGGCCTGTACCAGAAGATCGTCTCATACATCGAAAGGACCATGGACGAGACCTAACTGTTGACACAAACGGCGGCCACGCTTTATGGGGTGACAAATTTGATGTAGATGTTCTTGGAGATAGGACCATAAAAGGCACCGTTATGAACCCGCCACCTCATGTTGAACCAGACCCGTATAATAAAGTCCACACATTGGGCCTAATGGATCAAAAGTTCGCGGGAAGAATCGTCACGGCTTCAGAAATGATGAGAGCATGTGGCTTGCCAACGGAGGTGCCACGAAGCTTTAATGTCTTAAGAGAAATCTTGATTAAAAATACCGATGGGACTATATCCAAAGTAAGTATAGATAAATGGAAAAAAAGAGAGATTGCCAGAATCGAAAATGAAATTGCCGATTTGTCCGAGAACAACCCAGTTCGTAAGGAAAAGGAGGAATTTTTAGAAAATGTAAAAATATATTTCCAAGACGTTAAGTTTGTAGCTATGACACGCGACGTGCAAATCAACCTCAGGCTAGAAGATATTTTTTCTGAAATCAAAAAGAACAACCTAGCCAACACCATGGAACCAATATTTAAATGGTTAAACACGGTAATGAAAACAAAGAACAGGGGCTTAATAACAGGGTCTCCAACTGAGAAACCATTTAAAACATCTCCCGAGGATCTTGCCAGATATTTTGGTGAGTACTATCCTTCGCAAGCGGGGGCTTATTTAGGCGTGATGCGCGCAAATGGTTTTGCCAGCAATTTCCTTAATCCCGGCAACTGGCAAGGTGTACCCACGGTATTAGATCTAGATAGCTTTAGCGGACACCTAATCGATGGACCTGGTAGTAAGAATCTACCATCAGTCAAAGATTTTATGACTGATTTGATAGACACGACGAATGATATTGGCCAATTGTTCCAATGTTTAAAGGAAAACTCTAGTCTGGGCGAGGTAGATTACGATAAATTATTGTCAAAAGCTTCGTATCTGTTATTCAAAAATTATTTTAAAACTGCTTTTGGAAAAAGATTAAATGAAAAAGTGATCAATCAAATTATAACTTCAGGCAGCCCAAGAAGTTTCTTTTTTCCTAATGAACAAATACCTGCAATTAACAGGCTCGCCGAGGAAGTAAAAAAAGAAAAAGGTTTTTTTGGCCGATTATTTGATAGGTTCGCTAATTAACCGTTTAATTACAGAGCTTATTACGTTGTCTAAAATTGCCTTTTCTTCATCCGTAAAATTCTGAAGTACATATTTTTCACCCGCCGTAGCCTTGGCGGAGGTGGGCAATCCCATTCTCTCAGGTCTATTATCAACCCCCACTTTGACATGCCAATATTCATCTGTTCCCAAGGCCTTGTCAACCGATTTAATACCATTGTGGTCTTTGGGCCCGTGTCCAAGCTGGATTTTATATTCTCCAAGTTTGATATCCAGATCGTCATGAACAATATACAAATCAGTAGTTGGTAGATTGTAGTTAGAAGATAGCTTCTTTACAAAGATTCCAGATTCGTTCATAAATTTATCTGACTTGGCTATTTTGAATTGCTTCCCGCTTGCTACAAGCTTCTTGCTACCTGCTACTTTTTGAAGTTCATCGATCATCATAAACCCCGCATTATGACGGGTATTTATGTATTCATCTCCCGGATTACCCAATCCGATTATTAATTTCATATCTGATTCTACCACACCACCCCGCTCCCTGTTCCCAACCAAGCGTTTGTGAAGCCTCCGCTCCCCAACTCCCCATTGAATTTTCAGATTTGATTTTTTGCAAGCTCATACATATAAAAAAGTCGCAGATGTTTGACAAGGGCTTGACCCGAAGGAGTTTGCGACAAAATTATGAGCGAGAAAAAAATCAACCTGATAAATTCACGGGGTGTCCTTTCTTCACGCCATTTCTTTGGACAAGCAAAGAAGTGGCGAAATAGAAACGAAAATACCCCCGTTTTAGTCGGGGGTACTTCCTTTTAAACTCTGGATCCAGAATTTAAACTCACGATTTCTTCATTAAATTTCCTGCAAGCTTTCCAATAAATGGAACTGTCCATTTATCGCCTTGCCATGCCTTGTAAGTCATTACCAACCAAAGCACCACTCCCAATATAAAAACCAATGGGGTGAGGAATATCAAAAAGATTGTAAGTACCAAAACCCAGTTAAGTATAAATAGGGCCAAGTAAACCACTATTGATTGAAATGCCCAAAACTTAACAAATTCATCTTTTTCCAAAAGAATGAAAAGTACGGGGACAACCAATGTGGGTCCCAAAAGTGTGCAAAGTGCTGCTGCTGTTTCTTTTTTAAGTCCTGTTCCTGATGTAGTCGCCATAAATAATCACCTCCCACTAAGAGATAGCACCTTTGGTGCATCTCATGTGGCCACGTGAGATCTGTAAGTATCTCACTGTGGCTTTCCTTTCAAAAATTTCATATTTCGATTATTCAAATACCTTTTACCCCAAGCGGTTTTGAGATAAATTTCTCTTTTAAGGGCGTCTGTTTTGTTAACACAAGCCTCGTAGTATATTAACCTAAAAGGTAGACGATTTTTAGTAGCATTTACTAACCCAGAATTGTGTCTTTTGACCCTCTTTATCAAATCTGATGTAAATCCAGTATAAAACCTCTGATCTTTTAAACTTAATAACACATAAACGTAATACACGTTGTATTTTCATCTTTTCACAAAACCTGGTATGGGGTCAATATGCAACCTGCGTTTTCTCAAATATATTGAAGGATCGTTCGAATGGTAAAATATCCAAAAAACAAAAACGAAAAAACCATGACCAAAATTCTGGGCAGTGAAGTCCGGACTTCCCTCTCCAGACTTGTCAGGTTCAAATACAGTGTGGCGCCGATGTGAACAAACATCGCCCCGGCATTAATTACGGCTTCAAGAGTTAGAAGGAAAAAAGGTTCCCTGAAACTTGTTAAGAAAATTAAAATTCCAAAAGCTATCTGCGCCCATAAAAACGAATAATAAATTGCCGGAAGTCTTTTTGTCTCCCACTTGTGTTTATTCAAAATCAAGAGATTTTCGGACATAATTCTGCTGGTTGCGTCCATTACGGTCATCTGGGTCGAAAAAAGCATTATCCCCCCAACTACCAGAAACAGTGTCCCAACTAAAGGAGCGGAGGCTTTGGCAATTGTCGCGGCCTCAAAAATGACAAAGTTTATACCGGATCCCGGGGTAACGTTCCCAAACACTGTCGAATATGACAAAAGGGCCAATAAACAGATCGTAAACGCCCCTGTCGCCCAAAATACCATAAAGTGTTCTTTATTGATTAGATCCCACCATCTCTCAAATTTCCTCAAGTTATCTTTACTCATTTCAAACTTTGTCCCCTCAAGACGTATGTCCTCAACTTTTCCTGTTAGTATACTTGTGATGCGTCCGCCGAATTTCCCCATCCCGTACCCTTTTTCCTTAATATAAAAGGATTGGGCCAAATTAAGATTCCCCCCCGCGCCAGAAAAGGCAAATGCGGCTAAAAATGAAGCTATTGGAATGCCCGCCGGCAAAAAATTGTACCCTTCGCCAATTCCCACTATTCCCTTAAACAAACTTGTCCAATCTGACGAATTAGCCAAATACACGGTCAAAATAAAAATAGCGGGCACTCCAAGACCAATAAGTACTGTTGAAAATCTTTCCATTGTTTTGTATAAGACAGGCCCCAAAGTTAGGATCAATCCCATCAAAATCAACATCCCAATTGCAATAAAATGTGTTTCGGCTATACCGAAAACAGCACCGATCAGCTTCGCCGAAGCTGCCACGATTCCGGGCCAAATAAATCCGGCAAGGGTAGAAAAAATGAACCAGACAGGAGCAAATTTAAACTTTCTGGCAAACCCCACAAAAATACTTTCTCCGCGAACTAAAGAATATCTTTCTATTTCCATGTTGATAAAAAATTGGAGCGTGATCCCAAGTATTGCAGCCCAAATTATTCCCATTCCGAAGTTTGCAGTAAGATAAGGCCAAAGAATTACTTCCCCGCTCCCCAACCCCAACCCCAGAAGAATAAAAGAAGGTCCAAGAAGACTTCTAAATTTTGGAGCATCGGGCATCGTTCCGATTTTGTGATCCTCAAGCATTTAACAATGCTAACAAAAAATTATCCTTTCTGCATCATAGTGTCAAAACGCTTGACTATAATCCTTTCTCGCAGTAGACTATGGATCTGGTTTTTTAAATTGGCTTTGCGCCAAAATTGCACAAAAGGAGATTTTCTATGGATGCTAAAGATGTTAGGACGGGCAGACATTACAGGTGGATAGATCATGACACAATAGTCAGCGTTGGCTCTTGGTACTCACCTGGTGGCGACGTCCACTGCACAGTCGTGGCTACCCGACCAGGGTTCGAAAGTGAAATTGGTGAAGGGAAAAGAATAAGATGCGAGGAACTGATAGAAGAAGTTTCGAAAATGGAACATCTTTTTATCCCAGGTCAGAAGTATTCATGGTGGCAAGGTGGAAAGAAAATCTACACCGTGACGTATGAAAAGCCTCAAGATCAAATTATTGCTCTGGTGACGATCGTCACGGTTCATGCCGATGGACAGGCGTGCAAGGTTGGCGACAGAACCGGCCTCGATTTCGAAAGCATGAAGAAGGCCTAAAGCCTATACCCTACCAATATATTTTTGTCTATGACAAAGATTGAGGTAGGGTGGATTTTTATAGTTTCGCGATTGATTTTAATTCTCCCAAAGTAGTCGCTTCATTTGCGCCCTTATCTTCCCTAATTTTTAAGAATCTGGGGAACCTTAGAGATAACCCCAAAGAATGTTTTGTACTTTTTGAAATACTGTCAGCGGAAACTTCCACAACCAAACTTGGAATTGCCCAAACATCCGGAATCAAATCTTTCTGAGCCTCGTATTCTTTCGGTTTCTCTTTCGATTTTAATTTATCAAGTCTCTGCCTAATTTCCACTAGCATCTCCTCGGTCAAACCAGTCCCCACTTTTGTTAGAGTTCGAATAGTGTCCCCATCTTTAATTCCCACTAAAATTTTACCAAGCCCAAACCGTGCCCTTTTGCCCTTGCCAACAAAATAGCCCATTACTATACAATCCAGGGTATCAGACAGCCTCCCCTTATGCCCCTCCTCTTCTTTCATCTTTACCCAATTCCATCCCGTCCTGCCGGAGACATACTTGCCATTAGCCTTTTTAACCACAACACCTTCAAGTCCCATTTTTAAATATTTTTCGTGATATTTTTTTATTACCTCCGGGTCGGACGTTATAGTGTTCTCATCAACCCTTAGAAGCCCGCCGTTAACCACAACTTTTTCCAAGACTTTTCTTCTCTCTACATACGGAGCATCAATAAAACTTTTTCCATTCAGAAGAAGTATGTCAAAAACTTGGAATTGAAGCGGAATTTCTGAAGCGTTTTTCGCAATATCGTGTTTTCTTCTTCTCTGAATAGTTTTTTGAAAACCGAAGAACGCTTCGGTCCCACGAAGCCTTGGCGAAGTGGGATCCACTCCTATCGCCTCCGTATCGAGAATTACTTCATCAGCTTTTACATGGCTGCCTATAGCCATGAGTTCCGGAAAAGTATTTATATCAATCGCGTTCATATTGCGTGTAAATATTTTGACTAGATTGTCTTTACGTTTGTAGTGAATAAAAATTCTAAGACCATCGAATTTTGGTTCAACCGACACCTCTCCCATCTTTTTTATCATTTCGCTGGTTGAGTTCAGTCTTTGTGCAAGCATAGGAACTACCGGAACCCCGACTTCGGGTCTTGTTTCTTTTAACTTATCGCTTTTAACCAATCGGGCAATATACCCAATGTCCGGTCTAATGTTGTAGGCCTTTTCTATCTCCGCCTCTTGTTTCTTGTCACTTTTCGCTAAAGCAACTATCACAGTTTTTTCAGAAAATCCAAGTCTGAGTTTTCCGACCGGGATCCTGACCAAATATCTCGCGGATAACGGATCCACCTTTGCAAGAAGATCGGCCATCTTTTCAATCTTTCTGTCCTGTGATCCTCCCCCATTATCTTTAGCTATATCTAAAAGTTTTTTATGCACTTCTGCTACCGATAAGTTTTGATTTTTGATTTTTGATTTTTGATTTTGAGCGAGAGCAAACGCCACATCCCCCATATCTCCTTTTTCTTTGTACTTCTTTGAAACTACCTGAAGATCTTGTTTATACGCGATTGCAATGGCTTTCGCCACCATTTTCTCAGCTAGGTTTAATAAAACACCCTCATAATTTGGGGCCAAAACATCAAGTGATAGATATACAGTTTTTTGGATTTCATCTGAAGAAGTGTTTTTAAAAAGATCGGTTAATATTCTGGTCATTTCAAGCCTTGAAGGCGTCTTTTCCAATTTTTCAAGATAAATAGCCAGGTCCCTGAATAGCATAACCGTATTATATTGCAAACTACATGCTACGTGCTACCTGCTACATTTTTTATCCCACTTTATGTGTTATCAAATAACTTGAGAAGAAAAGATAGGCAAAAACGACCGCTCCCAAAAACATCAGGCCAAAAATTACTGAAAGAACTCCACCTCCCCATTCTTCATGAACGATCTTATTCAACCCCTCACCCAAAAGAGTTAAACCAAATAAACTTGGCAAGACCAAAATCATGTATAAGAATTGCGGATCAGTTGTGCTCATTGTTCAGTTCTCAGTTTTCTGTCTTCTGTTTTCAGATTTTTGTTTTTCTGTCTTCGGTTTACCGGTTACCAGACAACTGGAAAACCTTTTTCCTACAACCGACATCTGAAAACCGATTACAGATTATTTACTCGCTATCACATACTTACTCGCTTTTGTGCTTCCTGTTTTCTTTAAGATCCCCTTTTCCAGAAGGTCTCTTAGTTCTCTTAAAATTGTGTCCTCCGAAACCATTGGTAAAACTTTTTTAAGCTCCCCCATCCCTCCTGAACCCTGATCGGATACATACTCAATCAGTCTCATTTGACGTTCGGAGAGAGCTATTTGTTCACCGAATTTTACTTTCAGACGCGAGTCTACCGAAAGTTTCCTTACTTTATCTTTAACTTTAGCGAGTTCAACTGCGACAACCTCTGTAAAATATTCCAGCCAAGGCGTAACATCACGGTTTCCAAGGTTTGGAGATTGTCTGTCAACCACAGATATTGCCTCATAATAAGCAGCCGGATCTTGATCAAAATGTTCCTCCAACGAAAAAAACTTTTTGATATTATAACTTTCCCTCATAAGCATAAGTATAGAAAATGCGCGCACTGTTCTTCCGTTGCCCTCTACGAACGGATGAATGGCAACCAGAATGTAGTGAGCAATACCGGCACGGAGAATTGGATGAATGTCGTGACTAGTGGGATCATTTAACCACTCAAAAAAATCTTCAACAAGATATGGGACTTCGTTAGCCGGAGGGGGAGAAAAAATGACACGTCCCGTTCCCTCCTCTTTAATTACAACTTCGGTGGTCCTAAAAACCCCAACTTTTTCCGGCACAATGATTCTATCGACAGTTGATTTATGAATGTCTTTGAGCATATCGGGGTCATACCCGCCCCTTTTAACCGCCAGTTCATCCAGAAGTTGTGTTACATTGCGATAGTTGACAACCTCTTGGATGTCGCGCGCGCGGGCGTAAACTTCTTCCCCCTCAAGAATTCGTTTAGTTTGATAGAGAGTTAAATCGTTCCCTTCAATATGCGTGCCATGGTGAATCGTTCGAATCATTGCATCTGACTGAAACTGTTTTTCAAATGAAGGCACGAGCGGGGCATTTTCAATTACTTCTTTACTGGCCTCAATTGAACCAATGTTTTTGAGGATTTTATTCGAAATCAGATATTTTGGGGAGTACATCTTATTTCATATTAACGCATTTTCTGCGGAGAAAACAAGATCAGTTTTGCTTTTGGAACCTTCCCAACACTTGGGGTACTTTTTGAGATAAATCGTCGGCACTAAAATTTGTCCTAACATCCTCATATAACTCGTCCCCAGCTCTCTTGATAATATATGATGCACACGAAGCCGCAAGTAATGCATCATTTTTTGCAAGCAGGGCAACAGTAAGCCCTGCGAGTGTATCCCCCGTTCCCCCCTTGGCCATTCCTGCGTTACCCCCTGCAACCTCAATACATTCCCCGTTTGAACAAACTTTGTCAATAACTCCTTTTAAAACTATTGTGCAACTATATTTTTTAGAAGCCTCAATCGGATCCATATCACCAAAAAGAGCAATATATTCCTTTTTGTTAGGAGTCAGAATTGCTCCAGCTGGAATCCACTCTTTTTCCAACACCTGCAAACTCCCTGCATCGATCACCCATTTTTTATCTTTATATTTTTCCAAAAAACCTTGGGTGATTTTTCTGGTATGTAGCCAGGCATCATCCTGAACATTTTGACCTTCCCGCCTATACCTCATAAAACCGGGGCCCATCAAAATAGCATCTGATTTTTCAATATATTTATCAACATCCTCCCAAGGAACCCATATAAATGAAAATAGTTTTGACTTAACGGCACTTGCCACCTCTCCAACTGAAGGATCAGGCGAGGAAAAATAAACCATATCAACAATCTTTGAAGCAACTGTTAACGACAAAAGTGGTGCCCCATGAAAAAGTTCGGACCCTCCGATAATTGTAATCTGTCCATTTTTTGATTCTCCTTCGGGTTTAAACAGTTTGCCAACCTCTGCCGGATTGAATGATATTGCCCTTTCCATGATTGTATTATACAGGAAGGAGACGTGGGTTTGATCTCGAATTTAGATATTTTACATACGTGACCTATGTTTTTGGCGAAGATGTTTAGTCATTCTGAGATCCCCTGCCGCCAGTTCCAACACCGGCTTTTTCCGCAACCTCGGCAGCTTCATGCATTCTTTCTCTCATGGCGTCAAGGCCGTCTTGTCTTTCAAGCTCTTCAATCGTTCCCAACCGGATAGCCTTGTCTAAAATTTCAAATCGTTCTTCGAAAGGAACATTTAATAAATCAGATTGCCCTGCTATCTTTTCTTTCTTTAGCTCACTTCTTTTTCTCGATAAAAGTTCAAAATAGACTTCCTGCACATTGTCGGTTTGCGATTTAATCCTCAAACCAAGGTTTGCTTTTAAATGCTGTGTCTCAAGTTCGGCCATATCTGTCAATTTTAACCCTTCAGCTCAATTTTTTCCAATTTTTCGTTGTTGTCCAAAAAGTGTTTATCCGCAGTTGTAATAATTGTCTGTTGATTCTTTGCCAGCTCCATTACGATATCCCTATGTTCATGGTCCAATTCGGAAAAAATGTCGTCGAGCAACAAAGTTGGTCGTCCTGAACTTGCTTGCCCTGAGCTTATCTCGTGGGTTTCAGGACCTTCGCTTTTTGTCTGTGATTCAACATAATCCAACTCGGCCATCTTTAGCCAAAGAACTCCCATCCTTTGCTCCCCCCTGCTCCCGAATGCGGCCAAGTTCCTCCCAATTTTAAATTTTGAATTATTAATTTTAAATTGCATATCATCCCTGTGTGGCCCAACCAAAGTTGTCGCCGCCGCCACCTCTTCTTTAGAATACTGTTCCAACCGTCCTTCAGATATTGTGGATCGATCATATTCCAATTGGTAATTGGTGTTCATCGCACCGGCGTGAACACTTTGTAATTGGTGATCATTGGTATTATTAACAAAAGTAATCAGTTCCTCCCTCTTTTGTGATATGTAATTTCCGTTCTTAATTAAAAGTTGGTTCCAAAAAAGCAATAACCCCTCTCGCCCTGAATGCAATGAAGGGTCTTCGCGGATTCTCCACAAGAGCTTATTTCTTTGTCTTAAACCTTTTTCGTAAGAAAGGATGCTACGGCGATATTCCCTATCAGTTTGAGACAAAACCGTATCTAAAAATCTTCGTCGAAGTGATGGAGAATCTGTTACCAAATCCATATCCCACGGCCCAAAAAGGACGGTTTTGAAGTTCCCCGCAAAGTCGATCAATCTCTTCGGAATGCCGTTGACCAAGAGTCTTTTCTTCGGCCAACCGTTTGAGCCTTCGGTTAAAATGACCTCAAGTTCAGTATTATGCTTTATGCTATCTGCTGTTTGGTTTTGATACCCTAAAGCATATGGCATGTGGCATATAGCAGAAATACGTGCCAATTCCTGTCCATAGTTGAGCATTTCTGATTCTGTCCTCGCCTTAAAGCTTTTTCCTGTAGAAAGTAGAAACAGAGCTTCCAGAATATTTGTTTTTCCTGAAGCGTTTGGCCCGACTATTGTTGTAATTTTGTCGGAAAACTCTAAGGATTTCGATTTAAAATTTCTAAAATGAGAAAGTTTTATGCTGGATATCATTGAGACGTAAGTTTAAATGCGAATGACACCCCTTGCAACCCCAAGCCAAAACGCGGACCCCAAAGCCGAAGAAAAACTTATCAATAGATATTTATATTTATTCCTTGGTAACAAAAGCCTTACAGACAAAGCCCCAATTAAAGGTCCTGTTGCGATCCCAATCAAAATGGCCGTTACTAATTTTCCATGATGTAAAAGTTTATGCTCCCACTGTTTTTCTTTTTTTACATTTTTATTTTCAATCTCTTTTGCAAACTTAAAAAAATCTTCATGGCTAAAAAAATATAAAAACATCGATCCAAAAAAAATGCTTAACACAATGTTTAACAAATAAGAAGTTAAAACTTCTTCCGTCCTTAAAGAACCTGTCAGAAATGATCCTTTTGTAATTATTGAGTAAACCAACCATACAAACAGGGCCTTGATGTGAACCGATTTAAACATTGTTGAAAAATTTCAAAACTTTTCCTTTGGTAACCTCGTCCATGTTGGCAACACTGTCCCCAAACCACAGTGACATGTTATTTTCCTTGGCCATTTTTTTGTGCTGGTTAATCACAGCCTCGTCGATTCCTGTTCCGTCTCTAAAAACCAATACGTCGGGATCTGCATTCCATACAATTCCATTTAGGAACAACCTTTCCTCGCTTTCTCTAATGTTTTTCCCAAGCATGAAATCATTTACCATCTTATTTACCCCGGGGATTGCGCAGACAAACGGGTTTAAAGTATCAATCCCCGTTCTTACATAATCAATCAGTCCAATTATTGGCGAAAGTTGGGTAATGCAAGATTTTAATTTCAAAGGTCCCACCGTATCTCTAATAAACTGTACCCCCTCCCTTAACGCTTGGGCTCTTGTGACAGGTTTTGAATACTTTTCGGCTAAACAAACCGGATACATAAAATCGGTATTGAAAAGTTCAAATCCCAAGTCCATAAAATGAGTTAAAACTCCCTTGAGATATTTTTTGACTTCATCGTTAGTCGGATCCAAAACCTCAAGGTCTATATCGTTAGACAAAGTGTCGACCGGGCTTGTCCACCTTCCTTCAAAGTGTTCTTTGTGATCACCTTTTAAGAGCCAACTCGCATGATGATCGTGAAGTTTGGTAGCGGGACTTATTGCGAAAGGAGAAATCCATAAGGCGGGTTTGTAACCGAGAGATTTAATGCGTTTGATAATTGGCTCAAAACCCATTGGAAACCTGTCTTTATAATCTAACCAATCGCCAAAATATCTTGTATAACCTGCGTCAAGCTCAAAGTAATCAAGATTGAGATGTTCCGGCATCCTCTCGATCGCATCAAGTTCGTTGTTTATTATTTCATCGCTTATCTTATTCGCATTCCAGTAATACGAATTGCACATTGCACGAATTGGCGGTGCCAATTTTTTTACATTCATGTGTTTCGCCAGACTTTCAGCAAAATCTTTTTTAATTTTGCTCTCCTCCCCAACCGCAAAAAATATTTTCTCACTCTTTACCACTTGTCCCGGGTTTAAAATTAATCCGTCATATTGGCAGGTAACCTTAATCCTTGTTCCACCACCTTCACTTTTAACAAAAATCTGAGTGAACTGGTCGGCGGTCGTGACTGCTCCGATAAAGAGGTCCTCTCCATACATTTTTACCAATGTAAACCACTCACTGATAATTGCCCCTTCGATATGCCCGTATTCTTTTTGGAAAGAAAAGTGATTTTGATCACGTTGCAAGAACAATTTGGCTTCTTTCGTCGGCTCATCAAGATTTTTCCAGGAAACTTCACTGCACTGAAGCCAACCATGCTCTAATATTTTTTCTATTTTGTTTGGAAGTATAAATTCTGCGACGATAAATGAAAAGATTTTAACCGGTTTGTTTGTAGTATTTCGTGCCCTGAGTTGAAGTATTAAATCGTTATTTTCTTTTGAAATAACTCTGTCTATCTGAAGATTATCATCCCCTAAAATTTTATAACTTGAATTCTCGATATCCTTGAGCATTAAATTATATTAACACAACTATCTTGAAGGGTTACGAAGGGGAAATTTTTCTTTCACTTTTATGTCCAAATTCTCTATCTTTTTAACAATTTTGGAATTCATAATTTTATTTTTAATTACCAATTCCCTGGCACTAACTTTGGACGGTGACGCCAGAACGTTTCTGAAAAGAAATGCCAACACAAGTCCGACAACTGCGAATCTTACACTGAAGCCTTTTGATCTATAGAAAGGAATATTCTGGACGTGTGATACCCCCATCGAACTAATTGCTATCGCCTTTTGATACAAACTTTGCATTTTTATAACAACTTCATTGATATCATGTTTTCTTGCTATCTTTAAACTCTCTTTAGACATTCTTGTCATCAATTTTTTGCTAGATAAAATTTTGACCACCTTTTTGGCCAACGAGGCCGAGTCGTTTGGGTTGAACAAATATCCATTCACACCATTCTTAACAATCTCCGGTATCCCTCCAACCCCCGAGGCAACCACAGGTAAACCCGAAGATATTGCTTCCAGTATAGCAAGGGGTTGATTTTCGGCGGCAGAAGCGGTCACAAAAATATCCGCCATTTTATAAAATCGTTTCACCTTTTTCTCCATAGCGAAACCCGTAAACAAAACATTTTTCTTTATTCCCAATTTTTCGACAAGGTCTCTTAACCCCCCCTCCCCGGTGCCGCCCCCAACTAAAACCAAAGACGTATTTGACTTGGCAAGAATGGCGGGCATGGCTTTAATTATTGTTTCAACATTCTTAGAAGCCTCGAACCTGCCAACATATAAAATAGTCTTTCTGTCTGATTTTTTTTCAAGTTTATCGGACTTGTCGATTTCTATCCCATTCGAGACGGTTATGATTTTATCTTGATCTTTGATCAATTTGCGATAGTGATTGTTCGCAAACATCGAGGGGAAAGTAACAATATCGACATTTTTCCAAATAGTTTTGCAATAAGCGTCAATAAGAAGTTCAATAATCTTTGATATCAACTTTCTGTTCTTAAAACCATATTCCAGCTCACCATCTGCATAATGACCAGTAGCCACACATGCCACCTTGAACTTTCTGGCATATAAACTAGCAGCCTTGGCAATAGGTAGGGTTGTCTGGACATGTATTACTTTCGGATTTATTTTTCTCAGTTCCCCAAAAACCATTGTCTTAATCAAAAATAACGGAGTGACAGGTTTTAGACTGGGCTTAATTCTCACCACATTTACTGGGCCGTCTTTATGATATGTCCGAAAGTGTTTATCCGATGGGGCAATTATCCACACGTCATGGCCACTCTCTGACAATTTTGTCGCCATCCTGCGAGTCTCAACTTCAACTCCACCTATGGAGGGATAATATAGATCTGTCACAAGAACAATTTTCATGATGTGTCTGAATTCCCTATCTGTTTATCTGCATATTTACCGACTATATGACCAACCACAATTAGTATTATCGTTACCAATATAAAACCTATTATAGAGTAGTCAACAACTTTGCCGAGATTACCCACCGAGCGGCCAAAATAGTAACCGATCATTAAAAAAACAAGCGCCTTCGGCAGTTCGATTAATGTGCCCAATTTCAAATATTCTCCCAATGGAATTTTAACTATTCCGGCAGTTATTAAAAACACACTTCCTACTGCATGCGCAATTTTACCAAATATTATTGCTTTTTTCCTATTTTTGACAAATACGGCCTCGGCTTTTTTTATACTTTTATCGCTAATTCTAAAAAACATAAGGACTTTATCTAGCTTTTTACGGGGCGTCAATCTTCCTATAAAATAATAGACAATATCTCCCGAAATATTGGCTGCTACCAGAACAAGATAAACGGGTATAAAACTCATAAAACCTATCGCGATCATAAACCCCGCAATAACAGCCACGGCAGGTCCCTCGAGGAAGGCAACTGGAAACAAGATTACGTACCTGAATTTAAAAAGAAGATCAACAATTTCTGGCGTGTTTAAATTCATAGATGTTATCTAGAGCCTCTCAAATTATACCCTATTTCACCCTTTTTTTTCCCAATTAACCCCATCAAAACTGCACCTAGAAATTTTAGCTTTTTGAGTGAGGGATACACCAAACTGACCCTGAGCGAGCGAAGCGAGTCGAACGGGGAATTTGGTGAGGGCTTAGACTCCCCGGCAAAAAGCGTTTAAAAATTTCTGGAAAAGTTTTGCAGGGGCACCCTTTCATCTCCATTCTTTGGGTGCGCAAAGAATGGAAAAGGTGTGTTCTTGGAGAGGTAAGAAAGGAACAATTGGTTTGTTTGGAAAATAAAAACTTGAATTATTTCTGACACCGCGTTGAACGCAGTAATAGCCAAGTTATACTTGGCAATTTGGACACCAATAAGTCCCCCGCCCTCCAAGAAAATATTTTTCAAACTTAGATTTTTTACACCTCGGACACAATTCTCCATCGTGTCCGTAGGCGAGGGTATGGTTTTGATATTCCCCCTCTTTTCCATCCGGTGTCACAAACGCCAGTTCGCTCGCTCCTCCGTATTTCAACCCCGCCTTAAGTACAAGTAATATATCGTTATATAACGTTATATCATCTGCATCTGAAAGGTTTTTGGCTGGTGTTTTGGGGTCAATTTTTGCCAACCAGAGCGCGTCATTGGCATAAATATTCCCCACTCCTCCCATTTTTGATTGATCCATGAGAACAATTTTTATTGGACGCGAAGTTTTAGATAATATTTGTTTGAATAGATCGAGAGTTAGGGCCTGCCCCCCAAAGCCTTTGGCGACGGGGGGTTCTGGTCCCAATTTCGATATAAAACTTGTTTCTTGTACCTTGTCACTTTTCTCTATTTTTATCCAACCAAACCTCCTAACATCGTTATAATACAAAACACCATCGTGGTCTAAATTAAAAATAACGTGAGTATGTTTACCGGGAACCCCACCGGTAACTTTAGGTGATAGCGGATAGGGTTTTGGTAAGTTGGGTCCACGATAGATAAACTGGCCGGTTAATTTAACGTGAATAAGTATTGAGTAGCCATTGGAAAGATCTATCACAGAAACTTTTCCAAAT
>CAZBTH010000011.1:24059-34211 GCA_964494885.1 uncultured Gammaproteobacteria bacterium
CCGCCGATCAGTTTTTTTGTATCCCCGCTTATTGTCTTTGCACTTAATATCTTAATATCGACTATCCTGTGTCCGACGAGGAATTTCGCAAGCTGAAGTCTCATTGATTCCACCTCCGGTAACTCAGGCATATTGAATACTCCCTTCTACTCTTGCCCCGTAGTCACGCCCCTCGCGAGCACGAGCATGGAATACTCTGGCGCGAGGTAAGTGTAGTATGGGGTCTGGTAATTCCGGCATTGTTATTTAAAATTCAAATCTAATTAACCCCAAGATGCTCTTTCCAAAAGATATTACTATTACTGTAGATACGAAAGTTGAGACAAATGCTATTAAATATTTATTCTTTGACCGCGGGAACAAAAACCCAACTGTTAATGCCATGAAAATAGGACCTCCCAATATTCCAACAATTACGCAAGCAATGAATTTTCCGTATTTTATATAGCTTTTTAAATACTTTTTTTCCTTTTTGTCTTGACTACCTTGCAGGTTCTTAAAAAACGGAAAGAAATCCTGATGATAAAAAAGGTACAAAAAAGCAAAAACAGATACTGTACCAAAAACAAATGAACAAAGAAAAGAAATATAAATATTCGGATTAGTAATAAATTTAACTACAATCAGATTAGAGATAAAAAAATAAATAACTATAAAAACAAGCGCTTGGAAATGGACTAATCTAAGAAGACTTTTTTTGTTTTTGTGTGTGGGCATTTACAAATTGTAACATTTCTCTCTTAAATCTTTCTTTGCTAAATTTCTTCGCCTGATTAATACAATCTTCAGATTTAAATTTCATCTTTTCAAACTTTTTGACTGCCTCAATCAACGAATCAGGAGTCCTGTCTTTAAAAAACAATCCGGTTTTGCCGTCAATTATGGTTTCGAGTGGCCCACCCTGTGCTAAAGCAATCACCGGTGTTCCTGCCGCCATTGCTTCGACTGGAACTATTCCAAAATCTTCATGTTCTGATGGGTATATAAGTGCTATCGCGTTTTTCATTAAATCCAATTTTTCGTCTTCCGTCACTTCGCCCAAAAAATTAATATTTGCACCGGCATCTTTTTTAAATTGGTCCAAACCGTACGAAGCAAAAGTTCCACCAAAGATTTTTAGTGGGTATCCCAGTTTTGTAAATGCTTTTATTGCAATATCATGTCCTTTATGTCTTGAGACCCTACTGCCTGCCAAATAATAGCTTTTTGCCTTATGGCTTATATCATAAGGCTTAAGACTTGGTATCTCCACGGGAGGATAAATTACAGCCGCTTCTCTGTTATAAAACCTTCTTATCCTCCCCGCCACCTCCTTAGAGTTAGCTAACACGTAGTCTGGAATTTGAGCGGCGCGTTTATCTAAAATCCTTAAAAAGAACATTGGGATTTGACCTAGTATCAAAAGGATTCTGCGGAAAAAATTATTCTTCCAATCATTGGCAACCGGGTAACCGTAGAGATATCTCGGCGGAGTATGGTAATAACATATCAGGGTACTTTTTTTATTCATTCGTATAAAATTTGGGCTTGTATACGTGCCGGCAGATGACACGATAACTACGTCGTATTCCTTCAAATCAAATGTTGAAAAAATAAATGGGGCGATAAATCTAAACATACTGATAAGCTTTGCGTTAAATGGTATTTTTTGCAAAAAAGAAGTTCTTATATCCCATTTCTCGACACGTGTTCTATGAGGACCTAAAAACTCGGGCAAAAAAACCGTCGTATAAACCGGAGCATTTGGCCAAATTTCAAGTAGCGTTTCAACAAAGCGCTCCGCCCCCCCATATTCCTTTAAATAATCATGTACTATTGCAACGCGCATTTAAGTAGTATGTAGGATGTAGTAAGTAGAATGCAACTACAAACTATTTATAAATTCTTAAGCTTTTTATTAACCCTGTAATCATTTTGTGAATTACTATCGTTTGGGTCCATAAATCGTCAAAAATTTTCTCACTAATATAGTCAACATCTTTTGCTATTATCAGATGGTTTTGAACTTCTGTAAGAGACGCCTGCGCCATATAATAAAATTGGATTTTTTCCTTAATTCCCTTTCTTCCAAATCCTTCAGCAATATTACTTGTAATTGAAACCACAGCTCTCAATATTTGATCAACAAGCGCGTATGTCTCAGTTTTGGGAAATGTTTTAGATATGTCATAAATTTGAAGTACTAACTTATGGGCTTCCCTCCAAGTATTTAAATCTGTAAATGTTTTTATTTTGTTTTCCATGCTACATACTACATTCTACGTACTACAATAGCCGCATTTGTTTATCTTCCTCTATCTTTTTTCCAACATCGAATACCCTTTTCGTAAGTGTCTTGAATCCAAATTCTTCAAACAATTTTATTACTTTCTGTCCCGATATATTCCATTTGCCCATTTCGTCAAAATTCAAGTCGATGGGAACGTTCCTATCTATTGTTGCCAAGAAATAAGATTGGTCAGCCGATTTCTTTCCTTTTTCAAGTTTCTCTCTTACTCTTACACTCACTTTATCTAAATTAGAATAAATATTCTTAACGTCTTTAAATTGATTAAGTAAATTGATAGCTGTCTTAGGTCCTATGCCAGGGACTCCGAAATAGTTGTCGGAGGCATCCCCCGTTAACGCCTTGAGGTCTACAATTTGAGTTGGAGGAACTCCCATCCGCTCAACCGTATCTGCCTCACCATATAATTTTGCATTCAATATTCCGGCAACGGGCATGTACAACTTTATGTTAAGTTTGTCATTAACTAATTGAAGCTGATCCCTATCACCAGTGACAATAATAACAGACTCGATATTGAGATGTTGAGATATTGAGATATTGAGTGCTTCATTATTCGCTTTTTTCTTAATATCGTTATATCGTAATATCTTAATATCTCCCGTTGCCTTCGAGACAATTGTCCCAATTACATCATCTGCCTCATATCCGGCTTTTGAGTAAACAGAAATTCCGGCCACATTTAAAAATTCCTGAGCTTTTTCAAATTGTGAAGACAACTCCCCGGCCATTGGCGGACGCTGGGCCTGATAGGTTGGTAGCTCTTTTTGCCTAAAAGTCGGCTCTTTTCTATCAAATGCTACAGCAATGTGAGTTGGTTTGATGTCCTGAATGACCTTTAGAAGCATGCTAATCAGTCCGTGAACAGCATTTATCGGCTCCCCATTGGGTGTGGTTAAAGGAGGAATTGCATGAAACGCCCGATGCATTATGGCATTCCCGTCAACGATAACAAGTCTACTCATGGGTATATTGTACCCCAAACAATATTCAAAATCTTATACTGGCTATTCCTCAGTAACTAGTCGCTAGCTACTAGTATCTAGTTTCTATTTCTGTCCAACTATCTTTTCAAACTCATCCTTATCAAGCGTTTCTTTAACCATCAAGGCTTCAGAAACTTTATCTAAAATCTTCCTTTTTTCTTTAACCATCTTTACGGCAACCTTGTAACAAGAATCAAGAATTTTTTTGACTTCATTGTCTATCTTCTCCAAAAATGCCGGAGAATTCTTAGCAGCTTCGTACCATTCCATCTGGCCAAAATCCCCCATTCCTGTATCATCTCCAAAATTCATGGGCCCAAGTTCGCTCATTCCAAATTCAATCACCATTGCCCGGGCAACTTTGGTGGCTTGCGCAATATCATTACTGGCCCCTGAAGTCATTTCATTAAAAACAAGTTCTTCCGCAGCGCGCCCGCCAAGCATTGCGGTAATTTGGTTTAGAAGCCTTGATTTCGTTTCATGGGTTCTATCTGCCGCAGGTGGAATTAAAGTATGCCCCAAACTCATTCCACGCGCGACAATAGAGATTCGGTGAACCGGATCCATGCCCTTCAGAAATTTTGTGACAATTCCATGCCCCGCTTCGTGGTATGCGGTGATCTTTTTATCTTCTTCACTTTGAAGTCTTTTCTTAGCGGGCCCAAGTTTAACTTTGGTTGCACTCTCTTCGATCTCTTCCATAGAAATTTCGTCTTTACCATTTCGGGCTGCCCCAATCGCGGCTTCGTTGAGCATGTTCTCAAGGTCAGCCCCGGAAAACCCTACTGTTCTATCGGCAACCCCGCTCCAATCAACCTTTTTGGCAAACTTTTTTCCTTTAGCATGGATCAAAAGAATTGCAAGTCGTCCTTCTTTGTCGGGCATGTCGAGTACTACTCGACGGTCAAAACGACCAGGACGAAGTAGGGCCGGATCCAAAAGATCTCCACGGTTTGTTGCGGCGAGAACCACCACGTTATCGTTTGGGGTAAATCCGTCCATTTCAACCAGGATTTGATTAAGTGTTTGTTCACGCTCATCGTGACCACCCATCATTCCGCGGCCGCGGGACCGTCCTATCGCGTCAATCTCGTCAATGAAAATTATTGAAGGAGCGCTTGCCTTTGCCTGGCCAAAAAGATCACGTACCCTAGAAGCCCCAACGCCAACCAGCATTTCCATAAATTCCGACCCGGCCATACTGAAAAATGGTACTCCTGCTTCTCCGGCAACAGCTTTCGCCAAAAGAGTTTTACCCACCCCGGCAGGACCGAAAAGAAGCGCTCCTTTAGGGGTACGGGCACCCATTTTTCTGTATTTTGCGGGATATTTAAGAAAATCTACCAGCTCTTCAAGTTCCTTTTTGGCTTCATCAACCCCTGCAACATCCTTAAAAGTTGTATCTTGTTTACCTTTGGCAAAAATTTTAGCCCTGCTTCTTCCAAAAGAAAAGATGTCCTGCGCACCGCGGCTTTGAGCCCTCATAATGTAGTAAAAGAAGGCGGCCATTAGAATTAAAGGCAAAACAATCCCCGCGATATCTGCTAAAGTTTTTGTCAGGGATTGATCGATAACGGCAAACTTTACGCTCGTAGGATCTATTCCTGAATCTTTGAGAAGTTGACTGAACCCTTCCGAATCTTCTTTTGTAGACAACTTTGTGGTTCCATCTTTATAAGTCACAATCATTTTGTTATCTTGAATTTGGACTTTGTCTACTTTATCTGACTTAATATCATTTAGAAGTTGAGAGATCTCCACATTATTATTGCTCCCGACCATTTGAACTCCGGTTACGATAAGAGGGATGACAAAAAATATTACAAGAAACCCCAAAACAACGGTCCAAAGATTTATTTTCAACTTAAACTGAACTTGTTTCTTCCCACCGGAGTTCTTGCCTTTGAGTAGTTGTTTTGGATCCATACGGGGGAAGTATAACAATTATCTCACTTTTGTTCCATTGGGGACTTTTTCCTGAAGTTGAAACAAGACTGTGGGAGTTTCCTCTTGTACTTTTTTATCCTCAGAGCTGTCGCCAGGACAAGACATTATCATCATTACTTCCGAGAGTTCTTTGTCAGGACCAATCGTTCTGGGTTTGAGATTTACGACGAAGGGAAATTGTTTGCCCTCCAAATCTTCAGGTTTGAAGAACTTCATGATGCCGGAAAAACAAATCCTCGTGGATTTGCCGTCCGTAGCTTCAGCGAAGGAGGGCCCAAAATCTACTTCCAACCTAATTACCCAATGACTCCACTCAGGAACTTCCGCCTTAACAACAGTGCCAATCCTAATATCTACCGCTGAAAATTGTTCGAATGATATCTCGTCCATTTTATTTTGAAGCAAATTCCTCTCTAACTTTTTCCTCCAGCCATATTTTCATTAGAGACTGATAAGGAACATCGCGTTTATTGGCAAGCATCTTAAGACTATATAAAAGTGATTCCGTTACCCTCAGGGTAATAGTTCTTGTAGACATCTTCAAATTTGGAAAAACTGGATTAACTAAAGCCTTGCTCATATCATAATAATCAGTTATTGCATGATTTTCCCAAAATTTCACCTCATCTTTCTCGTTTTTAAAAACTGGTAGTTTTTTTAGATTTTTAGACATTTTTTAAATCACCTCTTTCTTTTTTATTCTGATCCCTGGCCATTACCACTCTAATTTTATTTTTCCTTACAGTAATAACTAATGCCAGTAATCTGTCTTCGTCACTTTTTCCAAAAACTTTAAACCTCTCTTCATAAATCGAATGCTTTTCGTCTCCTAATATAATCAAGGGTTTATTAGAAAACACCTGTTCACATTCGTTGTAATCAACCCTATGCTTTTTAATATGTTCCAAATTACCATCATCCCACTCAAATTCTTCAAATTTGGATAAGGATAAACTTAAATTCGTGTATTTAATCATACAATACAATATGGCTGTTTGTCAAGTAATAAACCCCATTTTTTGTTTTACTTCTTTCAAGGTTTCATTGGCAATTTTTCTGGCCTTAATGGCACCTCCTTCAATTATCCTATCCACTTCGTCTGGGTTTTGTTCAAAATATTTTCTCTTTTCTTGAATTGGTTTTAATTCTTTATAAATAGCTTCTGCAAGTTCTGGTTTCAAATCCCCATATCTTATTCCCCCACCTAAATATTTTGATTCATACTCTTTTCTTTTTTCGGCACCTTCAAAAAGTTCGACAAATTTAAGCAAGTTGGCAACTCCACCTTTTTCCGGAACCTTATCCCCATGCCCTGAATCTGTCGGTGCAACAGATAATTTCTTTTTGATTGTCTCTAAATCATCTACTAGTCCAATTGAGCTCCCTTCAACACTTTTACTCATCTTTCCCTCCCCCAAAAGCGATGGCACATATTCCCCTTTTGTCGCAAAACGAATCGGTTCAGGAAAATCTGTACCGAATCGGTCATTCATTTTTCTGGCAATTTCGCGGGCTACTTCTAAATGAGGTTCTTGATCAATTCCAACTGGAACCAACGACCCTTTATAAACCAAAATATCTGCAGCCATAAGTATTGGATAATTTAAAAGTGCCATTGTCACATTATCAGGATGTTGTTTAACTTTTTCCTTAAATGTTGGTAGATGTTGCATTCTAGCGACCGATACAACTGCAGAAAATAGAAAAGATAAATATGGATGTTCAGGAACCATTGACTGGGTGGTCACAACAACTTTTTCAGGATCCAAACCACAAGCCAAATAATCAATAATTATTTCTCGAGATGCAGCAGCTAGGGTTTCATGATCGAATGGAGTAGTAATGGTATGAAGATCAACAACCATAAATACACATTCAAATCTGGGGTCATTCTGAAGAGCTAAATAGCCCTTGACTGCTCCTAGATAATTACCCAAGTGAAGCCTGCCCGTAGCGCGCGTCGCCGAAAAAACTCTTCTCTTTTTCTGGCTTTTATCCTTTTCCAAATCTTCGATCGTTATAACCAGACTCTTATCTTCTTTAAGGATCGTTGTGGATGTTTCTCCAGCCTTTCCACCACAATACTTTTCTAGATACTGGCCAACTTTAATAACAGCATTCTCCACTCTGTCGATTGAACCTTCCGGCATTTTGTCGGCAAGAATTAAAACATTTTTAGTTTCTTCTGTTATTTTTTGGTAAATCGAGTCTCTAAATGGAAAGAGGTTGAGAATCTTTTCATCATCTGCAATTACAACAAGTCCTGCAGGTAACGACTCTGTATCCCCTCCGAGTGGTTTAAACTCTTCGTTTTCTTTAGAAAATCTAAGTACTAAATCCCCTTTTATTTTGTCCAGGTCGAAAACCCCTGTAGCTACAAGTGTTTCAACTGCAACTTTATTTGCAGAGTCAACAACATTATTTACATGTGGAACTTTGCCAGCATTCTGGAAACGTTTAAACAAGAATTCAACAGACGGTGGGTACTTCTTTAAATCAATTTTTAAATCTTCACAAAAGTTCCTGAAAAACTGAAGCTCTTCCTGACTATAAAATTCTTCATCAGACATTTTGCCCAACGAATTCTGAAAATCAGTAGCAGATAAAATCGATTCATCTGTTTTTGTATTTACACCATAAACAGGCATAACAACCTCATCCAGATCTGGAAATTTGGCTTTGACCTTGCTTGAAATGTAAAAATTAAGTTTGTCTTTCATTTTTTTAATTATACCTGTTTTTTAATGTGTTGTTTTCCTTTCAAAAAATAAAACGGCACATCTTCAATATCTCCCTCTAAATAAACAGCTGTATAAACTTCAGGGTGTGTGATTATTTCTCCAAAATACACGATATCTACTTTATCTGACCCCAAAACGGGAACTCCATGGTGTGCATACAGTCTTGTTTTCCTATGAATAGGGTGAAAAGAGTATCTGTCTTGTTTTGCTGTGGTTGAGACATAAAGTGCATCTGGAAAATTTGAATTTATTAAGTCGTATTTCTTTTTAACTTTTTGAATGGCTAAATATCTAATCGCCAAATCTTCTGCTCCGTTTTGAATATATAACTTAAAGTCTTTTTCAAAATCAGTTAAGTTCGCTCCACTTTTTCCATAGCCAAAAACTGACAAAAGATCTTCGAAAGCAACATTCTCAATTATTGGCATACTCCGCATCATAACTGGAGTAAATTGTTCTATCTCTGGTTCCCGTATCAAGCTTTCTTCTAGTCGACTCAATTCGGCAAATTTATCTTTATCATCAATTAAATCTAAAAAATCAACAAGTTGAATAATTTTTTCCCCACCCACAAACTTTACAAAGTTATTACACTGTTTTTGATAAACTTCAGCCTCTTTTTTAGTAGCCCCAAACAAATCTAAGTAAGTAGTACCTTCTGTCAACACAGTAAACTTAACCCCTAAAGGATAAATTTGTTTGACAGTCTCATTAATATCCATCAACCTCTGTAAAGTCGCCAGTTCTCCCAAATCTGGTGTTCTACGTAAAGTTTCTACCGGGTTATGACATTTAAATGGAAATCCCTGAAAAACAAAATTTATCGGCTCGTTTTTCAAAACAAACTCTTTGATTTTTTGTTTACTCTCATTTTGAACCGTTGAGGCAACCAGGCCATCCCCTCTTCTAATGGACGAGTCCATTAGTAAATCAAAAATCATATCTGACTTATCACCACCATCATTTTTGAAGGGCACCAGAGTTCTTGGCTCCCTTAACAAGCCGTTTATATCCAAAATCTTCAAAGTATTTATGTTATTAGCCTTTAATAATTCGTTATATTCCATGCCAAACTACCCCCTGGACGCGCCGCATCTCAGAGGCTCCTTTCTGTAGATAAACTTTATTTTCATTTTCCATATTTTCTCTCTTCCTCTCTTACTATATTGATATGTATCAATATAGTATTAATTTCTTAACTCTACTAAACACAAACCCATCCTTCGCCCCTTCGACTTCCCTCGGGGCTACGAAGGGTTGCGCTATTCGTATTCTTGCCAAAGAATGCAAAAAGCCCTTGCAAACCACGAACCAAAAATGATTCATAGCTTGCAAGGGCCTTGTTGTTTACTAACCACTAATTTCTAATGTCTAGTATCTAATTCTGGCGATGCCACCTTGCTTCGTCTCCTTACAAAGAAAATCCCGCCAAACGCGGGATAATCAAAATAAGGGAACCTTATTCTTGACATTCTCCACTTTCGTGACAAATGTTGCTGACTTTCTTGCCCTTCCGAAGCTCAAGAGTCTTGAGCGAAGGAGGGTTACGGTTTCGCCTCCGGATTTGACACCTTATTATTTAAGTAGCCAAATCAGCTATTTGGTAGTCCCAACCGACAACCTCAAAGCATTTGTTAAACTAATGGATATACTATCAGATAGATCTGATGTGTGTCAAGTTTTAAAAATTATCCTGAATACCTTACACTGGCCTTACATTCTCCACACTCAACATATTTCTGAGACACCACAACACTGTTTATGCCCACACCCCAAGGATTTCTAATTCGAATATCTATAACTTGGTCGGACTCAATTTTTCGAAGTGGCAAGGATTGACTGCAGTTTTTGCCGTGAACAAAGTTTGCCACGACCTCCTCGTAGGAAGGTGGTAAATCCAACACACTGGAAACAAATTTTTCCAAACGAGCACCTATATCTTTAAACCCTTTAAATCTTTCTTTCATTTTTTCTTTGTGCCGGCGACAGGGATCGAACCTGTGACCTGACGCTTATGAAACGTCCGCTACTACCACTGAGCTACGCCGGCGCAAGGCTATTATATCAAATATTATGCTATAATTGCCCTTGTTAGATATATGCGGGGTAGTGTACGGCTGCACGCGAGGCTCATAATCTCGCAGGCTGGGTTCAACTCCCAGCCCCGCAACCGAATTAAATAAATAGCTTC
>CAZBTH010000012.1:0-33082 GCA_964494885.1 uncultured Gammaproteobacteria bacterium
AGGCATTTTTAAGGCTAACAATATCCAAAAATTAGGTCGTAGGGAAAGTCAGGATCTTCCATTGCCTGTTCCACTTTTTCAGCTGTTTTTCCCGTTCCAAAGCGCTTTTTACATCAGTTGTCACCTCAAAATAAACCAATATATAAACTTTGTATTTTGATGTAAAACCTTTTATTAGATCTTGTTTATGTTCGTAAATTCGACGTTGCAAATCATTTGTAACTCCTATATATAAAGTTCCGTTTTTCTTACTGGCAAGAATGTAAACATAGTAGGAATTGGACACGATTTATATTATATAGATTCCCGCTTTCGCGGGAATGACAAGTGGAAATGGGAATGACAAAACGAGGGGGAATGACAAAACGAACGAAAGTGGCATGTCTTAATAGATTCCCAATCAAGTTGGGAATGACATTATTAGAAGCTAAAATGTCAATTTGCCACGAGGGTCGAGGAAATTGAGGCAAACTTGACCTCTTTACGAACTTTTAAAGGCCATTCCGTAAGGGCAACTTTTAAAACATCTTCTACTTCTTCTGCAAAAACAAACTTGATATCCTTCTTAACAGCATCTGGGAACTCGTCCAAATCCTTCTTATTTTCTTTGGGCGCGATAATTGTTTTTAGACCAGCCCTATGCCCGGCAATTGATTTCTCTTTAAGTCCGCCAATTTCGAGCACGTGGCCACGCAAAGTGACCTCTCCGGTCATTCCCACATCACGTTTTACAGGAATACCCGTAAGGGCAGATACTAAGGCTGTGGTAATCGACACACCTGCTGACGGGCCGTCTTTGGGAACTGCACCTTCAGGAACATGAATGTGGATATCTATATTTTCCGAAAAGTTGGGTTTAAGACCTAATTCGTAATAATGTGAGCGTGTCCAGGTAAATGCCGCCTTAGCAGATTCCCTCATCACGTCCCCCAACTGTCCCGTTAAAGTAAGTTTACCTTTCCCAGGCATTAGGGAAATTTCTATAAACAATATTTCCCCGCCAAAGGGAGTAACCGAAAGACCCGTGCTAACTCCAACTTCATCTTTTTTCTCTGCAATTTGGGATGAAAACCTATGGCTCCCCAAGAACTTCCGAACATCGGCTACTTTTACAACTTTAGGATACTTTTTACCCTCCGCCACAAGTCTTACCACTTTACGGCAAACCGAAGCTAAATTCCGCTCCAGATTACGTACCCCGGCCTCTCTGGTATAGCTACTTATTATCTCTTTAAGGCCTGTGTCTTCTATCTCGGTTTTCTTGTCTTCAAGTCCTGTTGCTTTTAATTGTTTTGGCCAAAGAAACTTCCTGGCAATCTGAAATTTTTCCACTTCAGTGTAACCTGGAAATGTGATTACTTCCATTCTATCTTTGAGAGGACCCGGAATTGTATCCAAAACATTTCCTGTACAAATAAACATAACTTCACTCAAGTCGAACGGAACTTCCAGATAATGATCGGAAAACTCTTTGTTTTGTTCGGGGTCCAAGGCTTCCAAAAGCGCAGAGCTGGGGTCTCCCCTGAAATCCACTCCGATCTTATCTATTTCATCCAACATAAAAACGGGGTTTTTGGTACCAGCATCCTTGATTCCCTGGACAATTCTTCCGGGAAGGGCTCCAACATAAGTACGCCTGTGTCCTCTGATTTCCGCCTCATCTCTGATTCCTCCGAGGGAAACCCTGACAAATTTACGGTTTAAGGCTTTGGCAATTGACCTGCCTATTGAAGTCTTGCCAACCCCGGGAGGGCCAATAAAACACAAGATTGTGGGGTGCGATTCATTAACGCGCCCTCCGGACCGTTGGCCCTTTGGGCCGGATGCTTTTTTAATTTTCATCACTGCCATAAATTCCAAAATTCTCTCTTTTGCTTTGTCTATTCCGAAATGCTCATCTTCCAAAATTTTGGCGGCCTTTTTCATGGCAACATTGTTGGGACTTACCTTACTCCAGGGCATGTCACAAAGCCAGTCAAGGTAATTTCTAATATAAGCACCCTCGGGATTATTCGGGGACATGGAAACTAATCGCTTGAGCTCTTTTTCGGCCCTGTTTTTAACTTCTAATGGCATTCCGGCCTCTTTGATTTTATTTTTATACTCTTTAGCTTCTTCGTTGGATAATTCTCCCTCATCTGCCATTTCTCCCAGCTCTTCTTCAATTGTTCTTTTCTTTTCCCGAAGCATGGCTTTTTTCATCTGATCTTCAAATCTCTTTTGCGTTTTTGATGAGATGGTCCGTTCGACTTCAAGAGCGTTTACTTCTTTTACAAGTAACTCTGAGACTTTATCAAGACGTATTTTCAGATTCATTTCCTCCAAAAGCTTTTGTTTCTCGTTTTGTTTTACTTCCAAAAGCGATGCCACCTGGTCTACCATCTCGACCGGCTCGACCCCGCCGGAAACCAACTTCATAACAGTCATTATTTCTGCTTGTTTGCCCAAATTAATGGATTTTTTGAATAGCTCCTGCAAATTTTTTGCCAATACAGTAATTTCCGGGGTTACTTCAGCCTCTTCGGGAATTTCTTCAACTTTACCAACAAGAAACGGCTCTTCAGTAAGTATTTCGAGAAGACTAATTCTTGCTTGCCCACGGATAAGGGCATGGATTTCACCATCTGTAGACATCATTTGAGTAATGGTCGCAATTGTTCCAATTTCAAACAGATCTTCTTTGCCCGGATCTTCGGTTCTGGAATCTTTCTGTGTAAAAATGGCAATCACTCTATCTTCCTGAAATGCCGAATTGACAGCGGCGATGCTTTTCGCGCGCCCAAAGGAAACCAAAGTATCTGTGTGGGGAAAAACAACGGTGCCCCTAACAGGAACAATTGGAACGCGTCTTGAAGTGTCTTTTTGCAATTTTTGCATCTAATTATTTAGCAGTCTAAACGATCGTCTGCTAATTGTCAAGAACAAATATACTTAATGTAATTGGCCTCTAACCTATCAACTTAAATCTGTGAAGGGATTATAAGCTACTTCCCACAAATATCCATCAGGATCAGAAAAATACCCTGAATATCCACCCCAATTTGTTTTTCTTGGCGTTTTAACTGCTTTTGCACCATTTGAAACTGCAAATTTAAAAACTTCATCGACTTCGCTTATTGATCTAACATTGTGAGCCAAGGTAACACCGCTAAACCCAGATCCATCGTTGAAGACATTAGCGTCTGCTGCTAGTTTCTCTTTTGAGAACAAGGAAAGCCAAGACCCTTCCATTTCCAACATAACATATTCATCCCCCTCCTTATATTGATTATAAGGTTTGAAACCGAGACCTTTTGTATAAAAGTCAAATGATTTTTTAAAATCAGACACACCCAGAGTTATTATGCTTATTTTTGCTTTCATAGCTTGATTATACCAATTCCCAATTGAAGTCAAAATCAATAGGATTGTTGTTTTAATTTTTTGGTTAAAAAATTACCTTTTGTAACAACACTTCTTCCAATTTCTTTTTCTAACTCTCTTCTCGCAATACCCGCAACCCTTCCTCCCCTACCAGCGTCCGTTTTTAATTTTGGCACCCCTTGAGTATTTTCCTGCCTATGAATTTCGGTTGTCGATCTTTCGCCAAGCATTGTAAAAATTAATTCAAAGTCATCCACATGATCTCTCAAATTTTGCCGTTTAATGCCTTTCAATTTTTTGTATTCGGATGGGGTTACGCCAAAAGTAGCTTTGGAAATTTCAGAGGTTAAAATTTCGTAATCCTTCTTGGCCTTCGCCCCTCTATTTTGCCATTCATCTGTTAGCTCTTCGCGAATGGCAATTCCACGCATTCTTTTTTCAATCCAACCATCAGAATAACCTTTAGCTTTATATAAAAATCTTGTCCTTTTTGTTGCAAGCTCAGGATCTTCTATTTCCTGTACACGTTCATAACCCACTTTAGCTAGCCATCTTTTCATGGGCTCGGCCTTTGGAGAAGGAATCGTTTGAATAATACGAAATACCGTTTCGGTATTGGCACAATCTGTTTCTCGAAGTTTTCCATCTGGAGCTAATAATTTCAACCCGTGACAAAATGTCACGACTTGACTACCTTCTATTGTCAATCTCTGTTTTAATTTTCGCCAATATGCTCCAGAATCAACACTTTCAGTCAAGGCAAGGCACACATCAACTACAGAAAACCACCACTCATTTTTATAAATGGTTTTTCGAATATTTTTGCCTTTAAAAATTGAGATTTTTGTATTTTTTTCGACAGTCATATCTGATCGACGGTGTCGTTAATTAAATCTAACCCAAACAAAATACGAAGTCAATACGTTAAAAATAAATATATTTTTATCCCCCTTCGCGAATACCTCGAGCGTAAGTCCGTGGGTGAAGCGAAGGAGTTTTCGCTTCGGAGGGATTCCGCCTCCGACGAAGCGCTGGGAGAAGATACCCCGACCGTTAGGTTGGGGGCTTCATTCTCTTTATTTTTGATGAAAGCTTGTGACGTGGAGAAAATCTGTTAATCAAATCCAAAAAATGGAGTTTTTCAACTATTACGGCTACTAATGTACCAAGGAAAGCGCCGCCGACAATATCAATTGGATAATGAACGTTGGCAAGTACTCTGGCAATTCCGACAGTAAGAGCGCCTATCAAAAAAAACCAACCAATTTTCCTGTCATGCACAAAAACTGTGACAGCAAGAGCAAATGCGAGAGTTGTGTGTTCAGAAGGAAATGCCCCATCGGTGGGACGGATAAAGACATCAATTTCCCGACCGTTGGTTATGAACGGACGCACCGTTGGAAAAAAATGCTTAATTAGAGCTGCTATTGCCCAGGCAAAAAAGCAGGCAAACAGGGCGTGAATTACTTGCTCTTTTTTGATTTTACCGTCAATAAACCATAAAACGATAAGTCCCAAGAACAGGAAATAAATAAAAAAGCTTGCAAAATAAATAATGATTAGATCCTCCATGGCTTGAGATATACTAAAATGGTATCATATCGTATGGAGCATAGGCACTCACTTTTAAAAAGTTTCCGATTTGCCATTAACGGACTAAAGGGCGTAGTGCTTCAGGAAAGAAACTTTAAGATTCAGCTTTTTATTGGTATATTGGCCGTTATCTTGGGTTTTACCCTTAGACTCAACCTTAACGAATGGCTTAATCTAGTCATCATCATCACGCTTGTTCTAATTCTTGAACTTGTAAACACATCAATTGAAGAAATTGTAGATCTTATCAGTCCGGAGTTTCAGGAAAAAGCAAAAATCGCCAAAGATGTTGCCGCGGCGTGTGTACTTGTAGCTTCTATTGGATCAGTTGTAATCGGAGCACTTCTATTCCTTCCTAAATTGAAGCTTCTCTTTTAACTAAAGTTTCAGAAGCCTGCAGTAGCCGAACCCAAAGCATTAAGGCTGGTATCTAACTCAGTTATGTCAGTTGCATCTAGTGTGGCATCAACAGAGGTCAAATCGCTCGAGTCTTTTACGGGTGCAACCTCCTCCCCAGCTTTTTGATACTGAACTTGGTAAGGGGACGGAACCTCCGATATTGTGATTTTTTGTTGTTGCACACTTTGGGTGTAAAAAAGATATCCGATAAAGGCCAGTAAAGCTACAATTCCTATTACCAATAATATTTGAGTTATACCTTTTTGACTATTTTTCATTTTCATTACGGTGTTGCGGTTGGAACAGGGCTGGTTGTCGCCTCAGGTGTTTCACTTGGTTTGGGAGATTCGCTATTTGTTTCCCCCACTACCGACTTTATAGCTACAATCAGATTTTTAATCGAGGTTCGATAATCTTGCAACGCTTTTTTAACCAATTGCATATCGGTCCTGTAAAGCCTGATCTGGCCCTTAGGATTTTCCCCGGTACAAGAAAAATCGGCAATATCATTTTGAGTATTAGCTAAGGCGGTTTCGACCGCGGCTCTCTTTGCTTCGATATCTGCAACTAGCGTGGAGTAGTTCGCTACTGTCTTTCCGGAAGGAACTACTTTTGTGGTGTAATATGCCTGAACTCGACCAGCTATAGCGTCAAACTTTCCAAGCATCATGGCTACAAGATTACCCAAACTCGTCAACCGATTGTCAATTTCGTCCTCATGATTTTCACAAAATATCAATCTCTTGTTTTCAAGACGGTCAACCCCTTTCACTCTCGGTGTCTCTGACGGCTCGGGAGATTCAGATGGTTCGGGCGTTTCGGACGGTTCAGGTGTTTCCAAAACATCTATTGTTCTTTCCGGTTTAGATGTTCTTAAACGAAAATCTGAATCTTCAGCGCGAACTCCCGATGCATAATAAAAAACAAGGCCCACAAAAACAGCTATACTGCCAATTATTAACTTTGACTTCATAAGTATAAATTACCAAAAATGACGTATTCTGTCAAATTACTTTTTTGTAACATTACAAATTTGCGTGCAAAACATGGCATATTGGGTATACAATCTGTCAAATGAACAAACCTCTCGTTGCGCTTCTTTCGCGTTTGTCTTATGGCGGAATAATTAATGAAAAAAACAGAGAGGGTTCGAATGGTTTTGTGGAAACCCTGGCAGGTGTATACGAAAAAGCGAGGAATGCTTTGGAGTACCGTGCAGATAATTTGGTTAGGCGGGCAGCGATTGAAAGGATTCTAAGAAGAATCGTACTGTTAACAAAAGACCCCATAAAAATTGCCGACCGCTTACTTACGGAGCTGACGTGGGCAAAGTATGTATCGTATGGGGAAATTAAAGCTTCCGACCAAGATAAGCTCAAAAACGTGATTACAAAATATATGAGTTTTATCGGGAACACTGTTCCTATGGAGTGGATTTTGAAAATTGCTTCAGCTGAAATTGAAGAACTTTTTAATTTGAATACCGATTATAAACAATTTACTTTTTTTGCCTACCAAGTTGTCAGACAAAAAATTGCAATGATCGGACCCGACCTGGATCTACTTACTTTTTTTGCAACCGACAAGGTCTATGCTGCAAGCGATGATGAACAAATTGCCTACCACATTCTGGGGCTTGCCAGCGGCGTAGTAACAAAAGACAAGTTCGAAGAGGCTTGGAAACTTTTCACACTGGCCAGAACGCATAAAGAACTTCCCAGAATCAGTAAATTTGTCAGACGCCAAATGCCACCAATAATAGTTTTAAGAGATATGTATTTTTACTCTCCGGCTGAATTTAGAAGCACCATCATGAAAAAGGAAATATTTGATCAACGTGCAGAAGAAGTTTTAAAAACCCAGCTCGACCAAATGTCTGGGAAAATAGCTACAGCCGGAGTAAGGAGCATTTTTTACGTGTTCCTCACCAAGATGATTTTGGCATTCGGACTAGAAGTTCCTTTTGAAATATTCGCCTACGGACACGTTAGCGTGATCCCTCTTACAGTAAACCTGACTTTCCCCCCCGTCCTGATGTGGTTAACAACAATGCAGATTAAACTCCCCTCCAAAAAAGAAAAAGTCTCGCTTGTGGAACGCTCCTGGTATATCTTGGAAAACTTCAATTCCCTTAAAGAAGAAAAAGACATTTTAATAAATTCCGAGAGTAAAGAAGACCACAACTTTGCCTACTACCTATTCTCCATTCTCTACGCGGTGTTTTTCTTTGGAGTTTTTTGGGCAATATATTACGCATTAGGAAAGATTGGGTACACCTTCTTCAGCAAATTTATCTTTATATTCTTCCTTACAATAATCGCTTTTTTTGCCTACAGGATTGCACAGATCGCCAAAGTGTACTCATGGAAAGGAACAGAAACACGGGGAGCGACTTTTATTGAAATTCTTTCTTTGCCAATTTTGGCAATCGGAAGCAGGTTAAGCCAAGAGCTTTCCAAGTTAAACTTTTTGGCATTTACATTTGACTTCATACTGGAGGCGCCATTTAAAATAATACTGGGATTCATTGATTCGTGGGTTCAATTTTTGTCGGCAAAGAAAGAGGAGCAAATAATCGAATAAACGTCATTCCCAGCTTGACTGGGAAACTATACAAATAATATGTTTTTATAGATTTCCGCTTTCGCGGGAATGACAAGAAGATATGGGAATGACGTGTAAATAAATAGCAATGACAAGGATTTACGTTAAGTCACTGGACGCGATGAGGGCTATCGCAATTTCCGCTGTGGTTTTGATTCATACAACAACCCGAACAATCGAAGCGACAAAAGACAACTTAACGGGTTTTCCATTTACTCTTTTTCTGAACCAGATCGCAAGGTTTGCAGTTCCCCTATTCTTTATCGTCTCGGGTTTTGCACTTGAACTTAATTATTCAAATCACACTAACTATTTTACATATCTCAGGAAGCGTTTTAGTAGAATTTTAATTCCTTATATTTTTTGGAGTCTTATTTATTATTTTTTTGTTTATAACCAAAACAGCGATAATTTTTTCAAAGTCTTATATTTGGGTAACGCCTCGTACCAACTTTATTTTATCCCGACCCTTTTTATCTTTTATATTATTTTCCCTCTACTACATAAAATTTATAATTTGATCGCCAACAAATGGGTGGTATTGGTTTTGGCTTTTTTCCAAACGTATATTCTTTACCAAGATTACTTTGTAAAACCATACCACCTTAACGATCCACTGCACACCGCACTCATGTGTTATTTTGTCTTCATTTTGGGAATGGTGGCAGCGAGAAACAGAGATAAGATATTGGAATTTGCAAAAAAATGGAGATTTGTTTTGGCCGGATCCGCGGCATTAACCGGCTTCTTTATTTTTTTGGAAGGAATGACAAATTTTGTTAAAACCGGAAATTATTTAACTTTTTATTCTAACTTTAGACCGAGTACTCTTATATATGCGGTTCTTGTAGAACTCGTATTCTATTTTGTTTTCGATAGAGAACATCTTAAGCTATCTCCCAGAAAAAAACTTTCTGATGCCTCGTTTTTTGTATTTTTTATACATGTAATTATTTTGGAAAATGTTTGGAAACTTGTCGGAAAATCTTTGTTTAATTCTTTTGGATCTATGCCGGTTGGAAAAATTATCTTCGACCCAATATTTTTTGGGGTGGTTCTCGGACTCTCGTTTTTGGCTGCTTTCCTAATCCGCAAAATCCCCTTCGCATCCAAAGTAACCGGATAATTCGATGGGAAAGTTCCAACAACATCATCTATTATCCGATTAATCGATTATTCGGATAATGTGAGAGGTGGTGGTTGGGAATTCTTTTAAGATCGGTGATGATATAATAGGCATGGCTTCGCCATTGGGGGATCGTCTAACGGTAAGCGAAGCTTGGCCGTTAGCCTGCTCTTTGTATTTTAAATTGGGGGATCGTCTAACGGTAGGACTGCAGATTCTGGATCTGCCTATCGGGGTTCAAATCCCTGTCCCCCAGCCAAGCAGTGCACCCACACGACCGAGACTCCTAGAATAGCCCGAAAACACCTCCAAAAACGCTATTTTTTTTACCAAACTCTCGTACTATACACTCGTTGTTCGGATAAATGCCTTGAAACAGGCCTTTTTGGTGAGTTATAAGGATAAATTTCATTTAAAATCCTTGCTGGATATTGATACTGACGTGAGAGTCTCTTTTCTATCTAACAACACGGGATTTGAACCGTTAAATCCTGTAATATTTAAATGAGGTTAAAAGTATTATGTCGACCACAAAAATGATGTAATTTGATACAATTGGGTTTGTAAATCATGGAAAATATTACTTTCGATCAGGTTCATCTATTTATATCTCTGTTTAGAGGTAGAAACGATATCTATGCCAAGCGTTGGGAAAAAGATGGTAAAAATGGTTATAGTCCTGCATATGAAGTAGATTGGACTGAATATAACAAATTTAAAGCAAATGGAGGTAAATTTGGTGATTATCCAAATAAAAAACCGTTGTTGCTTACAGCTGAAGTAATTCAGAATCACTTAAATGGTAGCCAAACAATTGGAATATATCCATTGTTTACCGATAACACATCATATTTTATAGCTGCAGATTTTGATGAGGCAAATTGGCAAAAAGAAAGTAAATCATTTATAAAAGTTTGCAAAGAGTACGGTATTTCAGCTTATCTGGAGCGATCAAGGTCGGGTAAAGGTGCTCATGTTTGGATTTTTTTTGAAGAAAAATATCCAGCAAATAAATCACGCTCTATCATCCTTGAAATTGTCAGGAAAGCTCTCGGGCTATCAAATTTTGAAAAAGAGATAAGTTTTGACAGATTATTTCCCAACCAAGATTATCATGCAAATAAAGGTTTTGGGAATTTGATTGCCCTACCACTTCAAGGTACATCGATTACTAACAGGAATACGGTTTTTCTAGATCCTGAAACACTCGATATAATTCCTGACCAATGGATATATTTAAAAGAAATAAGAAAAATAAATACTAAAGATTTAGAAAAAATATACAAAGAACTCATTGAAGATGGGAAAACATTAGTCGATAGTAATTTACCAAAAGTTGGTAAATTAAACACGAAAAAATTAAAAATAATTATTGGAAACAGTATTAAGATTCCAAAAGTAAGTCTTAAACCTCAATTAATAAAGTTTCTCCGAGAAGAACTTAATTTTTTTAATACCGAGTATCTTGTCAAAGAAAAAATGGGAATTAGTAACTATCAAACGGAAAAGTATTTTAGGCTTATAAGCGAATCCAATGAGTATGTTTTATTGCCAAGAGGATTTTTGCAAAATTTAATTACATTTTGCAATGAACAAAAAATACCATACGTGGTTACTGATGAACGAAAACTACAAAGAGAGGTCGTTTTCAAAACAAAGATTGAACTATATGATTATCAACAGGTTGCGTTTGACGAAATTGGTAACCATGAATATGGAGTAATTGTAGCTCCTCCTGGAGCTGGAAAAACCATTCTAGGATTAAAATTAATAGCAGAAAGAACACAACCTACACTTATCCTTGTTCACAGAAAACAACTACTAGATCAATGGGTAGAGCGAATTCAGTCGTTCCTAGGAATTTCCAAAAATGACATCGGACAAATATCGGGAAGCAAGAAGACGGTCGGTAAAGAAATAACAGTTGCTATGATGCAAAGTCTTATTAAAATGGATGGGAAAGAAAAAGAAAAGATAAAATCTTCTTTTGGTACGATTATTGTTGATGAATGTCATCATATTCCAGCTAAAACATTTAGGGAACTAATTACTGAGTTTAATCCATATTATTTGTATGGCCTTACAGCAACTCCAAAACGTAAATATAATGACGAAAAACTTATTTATTATTACATTGGGAAGATTCTAACAACAATTGATCCAAACAAAATAACCACCAAGTCGAAACAAAACGAACATGGAAAACGTACAATAGTGGAAATTCACGAAACATCATTAAATGTTCCATTTGATCGCAAAACAGATACTTTTGAGGTGTTATCGAAAGTACTTGTGTATGATAGTAATCGTAACGCTTTAATTACTCAAGATATTTTAAAACAGGTTGGTATGGGGAAGAAAATAATTGTACTTACAGAACGTAAGGAGCATGTTGAGATATTAAATTTATTTTTAAAAAGTCATTGTGAAGTAGTTACACTCACTGGCAATGATTCGGTATCCAAAAAAAGATTAAAACTCGAACAAATTAATCTGGGTCATTTTCAAGTTCTTATCGCCACAGGTCAATTGCTCGGGGAGGGGTTTGATTTACCAATCCTTGACTGTTTGTTTCTTGTCTACCCGTTTTCTTTTGAAGGAAAACTTATTCAGTATGTTGGGCGTATTCAGCGTTCAGAGAATCAAAAAGTAATAGTTGATTATGTTGATAATAATATTCCTTTTTACGTGAGGATGTTTAAAAAGAGAAAAACATATTACAAAAAGAATGGTTGGCTCAAAGAAGCGCCTCTTTTGATTTAATATAATTTATTTAAACTATTATGACTCAAGACCAAGCATTATTAATTCTTAAAACAGGTGCAAATGTTTTTCTAACAGGAGAACCAGGAAGCGGAAAAACACACACTGTAAATCTTTATATTGAGTATCTTCGTGAACATGGAGTTAATGTGGCAGTGACCGCTTCGACTGGAATCGCAGCAACACATTTAAACGGAGTTACAATCCACTCTTGGTGCGGAATTGGTATTAAAAAGGAGCTAACGGAACGCGATTTATTCACCCTTTGTAATAATGACAGACTTGTTGGTAAAGTTCGAAGAACGGCAGTTTTGATTATTGATGAAATATCCATGATTGATGCAGAACTTCTTAGCTGTATAGACCAATCAATCAGGACTCTCTGCGAAGACGGCAGACCATTTGGAGGATTGCAAGTAGTGTTTGTTGGAGATTTTTTTCAACTTCCCCCAGTTCGGCAAGATAATAAAGATGTGCAGTTTGCTTTTGAATCTCCATCTTGGGGTAGTGTAAACCCTACGATTTGCTATTTATCCGAACAATATAGACAAGATGATGAACATTTTACTTCAATTTTGAAGTCAATTAGAAATGGTATTGAACTTTCTCAAATTTACCAAACATTAGTGGCGCGAAAAGTAACGGTAGATATAGAAAAGACTATTACACGTCTTTACTCTCATAATGTTGATGTAAATAGCATAAATGATAAAAAGCTTTCGTCACTCCCCGGGAAAGAATATATTTTCCAGATGACCTCAATCGGGAAAAAAGTATTAGTTGACCGAATCAAAAAAAGTTGTTTATCTCCTGAGGTATTAGTACTTAAAAAAGGCGCGAAGGTTATATTTACCAAAAATAATAATGGACGCGGTTTTGTAAATGGAACATTAGGAGAAATTATTGGTTTTAGCGAAGACGATATTCCAATAGCGCGAACACTGCAGAATCGAAAAATTGAAGCCTCATCAATGGAATGGTCAATTGAACAGGATGACAAAGTACTTGCAAGTGTTACACAAATTCCGCTTCGCCTTGCTTGGGCGCTAACTGTTCATAAAAGCCAAGGAATGACACTCGACTCTGCAATAGTCGACCTGTCTGATGCTTTTGAATACGGACAGGGATATGTTGCAATATCCAGAGTAAGATCTTTGTCTGGATTATTTCTTTTGGGATTAAATAAGAGAGCTCTAGAAGTCCATCCGTGTGTATCTCAAGTGGATGTTGAATTTCGCGAGCAGTCTAAAAAAGCAGAAGACATTTTAAATAAATATTCGGATATTGATCTTTTTGAAAAACATAATAGTTTCATTTTAAGCTACGGGGGAATTCTCAAAAAATCAAAGTCTATTCGATCCAGATCGACATATGAAGAAACTCTTTCTTTGTATAAAGAGGGAATGGATGTTGGTCAAATTGCTAAAAAACGCGGATATACAATAGGAACAATTATTCAACATTTGGAAAAATTAAAACTCGATGGCAAAATCATTTCCAAAGAATTAGAGAAGATTATTCCAAAAAAACTGGTACAGAGTTTACCCGAGATCCATATGATGTTTGCAAATGTTGAGGAGGGTAAATTATCACTTGTATTTAATAAATTTCACGGCAAATATTCATACAATGAATTGAAATTGGCGAGACTGGTTATGCGTTAGAGCCATCGGATTCGAACCAAAACCACACTACAATACTCCTACATTCAACCCTATGTTGTGATATTATTGAACTAATTAATAATTAAGAATTTATTTATAGATTCCCGCATTCGCGGGAATGACAAAAAATGGAGGCAAAAATGAAAACATTCGAAGGAACAATCAAGGCAAGAATAGTTGAGGTGAGATTTGCCCTATCCGGCAAAATAGTTAGCTCTCCAAAACATACCGGAGATATTGTTAAAAAATGGGACCTTTTGGCTTCTCTCGATCGAAAAATTTTGCAAACAGAGCTTGACGCAGAACTATCCGATTATGAAAAGGTAAGAGCGGATTTTGAAATCTTTGGGCAAAAAAATCCAAACCCAACTGAGGCTATCGACAAATATCTAAAAACAGAGAAAGATGCGGACTTAAAAGGGAGCGTTAAGGCGGTTGAGTTGGTAAAAGCCAGGTTGGACCAAGCGGATTTATTTTCCCCAGTCGACGGAATAATAGTTGACGACGGAAGTCTTGCCCCGGGATTATATGTGACCCCGGCCAGTAGTACTATAAAAATAATTGATTCTTCATCGTATTATTTTGAAATAGAAATCGAACAAAAAGACATCTCAGATTTTCTTGAGCCTAAAAAATGCAAATTAGAAATTGTTGGAATCAAAAAGGAAATATCGGGAGAATCTAAAAACATATTTTCCGACGGGAAAAAGTTTTTGGTTAAAATTCCAGTCACTTATACTCCCGGAATACTTTTGGGGTTAAAGGGCAAAGCAAACTTCTAAAAGAGAATCTAAAAGGGTAACTCCCGGAGGGTAAACACAAATGGGGTCGGACGTCTAACTAACCATATTTATCAGCTCTGATAAATCTTCTATGCTACCTTTAATTTTAAATCTATTTTTTCTATCAAGGAGAACAGAGTCGATGCCAGCATTTTTAGCGCCCAGATAATCATTTTCATAAGAGTCACCTATATATAAGGCTTCTTCCACTTTGCACTTCAGAGCATCTATTACTAGATCAAAAATTTGCTTTTCGGGTTTTCCACAGCCAAAATCGCATGACCAAAAAGTGTCATCAATCAAAACATTAAGGTCTTTTTTATTTTTATATAGCCTTTTAGCATTTGGAGGGATATTTGAAAGTATGGCAAGTTTATAGCCTTTTTCTTTTAGCTCTTTAAGTGTAGGTAGAACATCGTCATATAAAGTAAATGTGTCAATGGTCACCCGCACTTTTATCAACTCTATCTTTTCGTCGTTGAACATACCTGTATCCGTAATGTCACTCATGAATTTATCTAATGAATAATTATTTCTATGCCAATCTCTCCAATGTGCCACAAATACTAAATTCTCTGTTTCTGTCAATTTTTCTCTGAATAGCTTACCTTTATTGACAATTTCTTCGTCGGAAACGAGCGTCCCAAAACAGTCAAAAATAATGTATTTGTATTTCATATCCACAAGTATACCATCTTGGCAGGACTACATACCCGATCCGACAGCGATTAGACAAAGTAACTACCAACATTTTTATGTTTTGTTTTATACTTCAATGGTGGCAAACAGAATTAAGGTACTTTTTATCCATCATTCAACAGGAGGGCTTCTAATCTACTTTGGAAAAATACGAAAATTGTTAAAGGCAAAGGCTCCTAATATCGAATTCTGGGATCATGGTTATAATCTTTATCCATCGTTACTTTTGTCAAAAATACTGGGTCGCTTTACTTTTAGGACCGGACTATCTGACGAGCAAGGTAGGTTGACAGAAAAAGATGAAAGATCCCTTTTTAATAGTGTCTAAATGTCTATGGGGCTAGACCGAAATGCCCTGTCCAGAATCTGGCCTCAAAATGTTATACTTCAAATATGAAGATAGATAAATCAGAACCCAGCATGGCTTGGCTGTTTGACGTTGATGGTGTTCTTACAGATCCAGAGCAAAAAAGGATAATTATCCCGGAGATAGTTGATGAATTAATAAGAAGATTAAAAAAAGGAGAGCCGGTAGGTTTAAACACGGGCCGGTCGCTAGAATTTATAATAAGGGAGGTCTTGACACCTACCGAGAATAAAATAGACGACAAAAGTTTACTAAGAAATATTTTTGCGTTAGGAGAAAATGGATGTATGCGAATCATTTATGACCATGACGGAAAACGCATCAAAAATATTGATAGGCAATTTACTATTCCGCTCGATTTAAAAAAAATCGTTAAAAATTTAATTTCAGAAAGTTTCGACAATTTGGTTTTTTTCGATGAAGAAAAAAGGACAATGATTACTGTAGAACTTAATAAAGACCGAACAGTTGAAGAGTTCCAAATAGCTAAGAAAGAATTAGTTGATTTATTTGAAGATACTTTAGTGCAAATGAATCTAAATAGAGAATGGGTAGTAGATACAAGCCGGATCGCAATTGATATTCATCATAAAAATATCGATAAAGGTTTCGGGGCGAGGAAATTTATTGAACTGCTCGATAAATCAAAAATTTCACCACTTGAATTTACTGAATTTGGTGACAGCCAGTCAGATTACAAGATGGATGAAGAGCTCCGCTCTATGGGAAAGAAGACAACTTTTGTTTTTGTCGGAGACAAATGCGATAAGGGTACTCTGGAATATTTACAATCCCATTAGACTCGCCACTTGTTTTTTAGTTATCCCAATCATATTATCACTTCATGAAAGAGATTGATTTTGGACAGGAAAGAATCGATATCGGGAAAAGAATTATATCTTTTATTGGCCCCGAAGGGTCAGGAAAAACCACAATTGCAAAACTTCTTTCCGCTGAGTCGGGTAAACCATACTTAACCACCGGAGACACCCTTCGTGAATACGCAGCCAATGATCCCGGGAGACTTGGTGAGGCGTGTAGAATAATGTTTTCAGAACACACATACCTTGCGGGTGATTTACTCCTCGAAATTATGAGCGACAGATTTAGCCGCGAAGACACTGAAAACGGTTTTATTTTAGACGGCGGTTTTCGCACTGTCGAAGAGACCCGCGATTTTACTTCAACTCTGGAAAAAGCAGGGAGAGATCTTCCTATAACAGTAATTTATTTAAATATCCCTATTGAAGTTTGTTTCGAAAGATTTATAACCGGGGAAAATGCCAGAAAAAGGAGTGACGACACTGAAAATGGGTTAAAGCTCCGACTTAATAAATTTTACACCCAACTTGACGAAAGACTGAACATAATTAGAGACAACCCCAATTGGAATATTGTCGAAATCGATGCAACCGATTCGGTTGAATTCGTTTATGACAAAGTCCGCACCTGCATTGCCGGGCCAGCGGCCGCTTGACCCATACAGATTCAACCTTTATCCGACCTGCTAAATATAAAATAAGCTGAATAATCCTCGTTGTACCCCGGTTTGTCGTATTCTACTTTCCAACCTGCTTTTCTGTAAACGTCCTCTACGTCCAGCCATCCGTTTTTAAATATTAGATCGCGGTTTAGACCTTTTTTTACCATCAGGTCTACAACCTCACCTTGGTCAACGGATATTCTTCCACCACCTCCCCCGGCATTTTGAACGATCATCTCGTTAAAAGCCTCAAAGACCTCATTGGGAAACAGTCTTTGTTTTTCGTTGGCAACTTCTTTTGGACTTATTGGTTTGATTCTTTCCGGCGACATATTTTCACCTCCCTCCGGGCCAGAGGCCCTATTGGCCGATGGCCTTTCCATGCTTAGCGTATTGATAACGTTAAGCATAATGATTGTAAAACTAAACCAATATAAATCAATACGTGATTTTTACGTTAAGGTGTGATACAATAACTCTAATGAAGACAAAAGATCTGTCAAATTACGGGCGGGGCGCTATAGCCGTAGACGCAGTTATTCTCACAATCAAAGATAACGAGCTTCTGGTATATCTGAATTCCCGCGAAAAAGAACCCTACAAAAATTTGGCAGAACTTCCGGGAGGACTACTTAAACCCCGAGAGACAGCCGAACAAACATTATCCAGAAAGATAAGAGGTATTTTTGGTGACACGAAGATTTTTTTTCAACAATTTTATTCATTCACCAGACCCGACCGTGACCCCAGAGGCAGGGTTATCTCAGTCGGCTTTATTGCTTTAACTTCCCAGGACAAAATAACTAACATCAGTAATTTTCAAGAAGTAAGCGTCCTTCCAAAACTAGCATTTGATCATAAAGAAATCATACGGAAAGCTATCGAATATCTTAAAGAGAATTTAGACAACCAAATTGTTAAGGAATTTATGCCCCGTTATTTTCCACTCAACGATCTTCAGATTGTCCACGAAGTTATCGGTCAAAAGAAGCTGGATAACAGAAATTTTAGAAAGAAAGTTTTGAGCTCGGGAATAGTCCGCAAAGTGACGAAGGTTCAAAAAAATGTTCCCCACCGCCCGGCCGCTTTGTACCGGTTTGCCTAGGCCTACCCCCTTACTGATATAATTCGTGTGCTTTGACTTAAATGAAAACGTTAAGCGCGATTTTTATTCTTTTACTGCTCGTGGTTTCTGGAGCTCTCGTTTGGTTTAATTATTTCGACTCCCCGGGAAACTCGATGCAAACGCAGGTATTTGTAATACCCCAAGATCAAATAGATTTTGATATTGCAAATGAACTAAAGAAAGAGGGGTTAATTATAAACACCAAGGGCTTAAGTTTCTTAATGGATACTTTCGCGTTAGGAAAATTTGTAGCACCGGGCGGATACAGATTGAGTAAAAGTATGAACGCATGGCAGGTAATGAAAAAAATTACATCAAAAGAAGATTTAACTTGGGTTACGATTTCCTTTTGCCCAAGAAAAGAACAGGTCGGAGAAAAACTGGCAAAGGCTCTTGATTGGAACTCTGAAGAACTGGCCAAATGGAACACTGTCTATACAAATACCAAACCTGAATATTTTGAGGGGGTATATTACCCCGACACTTATTTGATACCGCGGGACGAAAACGGCGCACAAATTGCGAATAGATTTATTAATCGTTTTAACGAAAAATTTGCTCCCTTTTTTCCGGAAGCAAACAAGAAAAACATTAGGTGGACTACGGTTTTAAAAATTGCCTCGTTGATCGCAAGAGAGGCAGCCGGGAAAGAAGATATGAAAATAATTTCCGGAATTATTTGGAACCGTTTGAATAAAAATATGGCTCTCCAGATTGATGCAACAATGCAGTATACACTTGGTAAACAGGCAGACGGAAGCTGGTGGGGAAGAATAAGCCTGGAGCAAAAACGAAGTGACTCTCCGTATAACAGCTATCGCACCAAAGGGCTTCCCCCTACCCCAATTTGCAGTCCAAATATTGATGCAATAGACGCGGCCTTAAATCCCGAAGAAACAGATTGTTTATTTTATTTGCACGACAAGTTTGAACAAATTCACTGCGCAAAAACATACGAAGAACACAAAGCCAATATTGATAAGTACTTAAGAATCTAATTTACTAAAGTCTCTAATATTTCATCCTCAAATTTGTACCTGGCAAGATGGCCGCCATTTTTATCAATATACAACTTACTTCCCGGAATTCTAGATTCATAATACCTGGCCATATTCAAAGAAACACACTTATCTTTCGCGCCATACCATAAATAGACTTTTGCTTTAACATCTTTCAAATCGAATCCCCAATCGTCGGTGTAAATTCGTAACTCTTCAGCCGGTCCTTTTATTCCCTGACTAAAGGCTTCTTTTACGCCGGATTCTTCTCCCACTTTGGTTTTAATAGCGTTGACATATGCCAAGTGGTCTTGTTTGGTGGGAAAAGCGAGAAGTTGTCCAAGAAATGGAATGTACTTAAAGAGAATTTCCGAGTTTAATGCTGAAAGTGTTCTTAGAAGCGGAAATCTATGATAGTTGGCCCAACCCAAATTTCCCCGAAATGACATTCCCTCCAAATTTTTTTTGTAATCGGAGCCAGTCCAACAACAATCCCCGCTTTGATTATTCTTTCCGGAATTTTATAAGCGCAAACGGCAACATACGGACCTCCGCCGGAAACCCCCATTATCGAAAACTTTTTTATTTTCAAAAAGTCTGCCAGTTCAGCTATATCGTCCGGCCAATCGAGAAGCTTTCTGTCCCTTTTGTAATCTGATAATCCGATCCCCGGTCGATCTGTTGAAATAACCCTAACCCCCAACTTTTTCGCATCGACATCAGTTTCTTTTCCGGAATAACGTGACCCTGGCCAACCGTGAAAGAAAAAGACGGGTTTACCTTTTGGTTCGCCATATTCAATATAGCCAAGCCTTCGTCCGTCCTTTAAGTTAAAAGTTTTACTGTTATCTGCCATTACGCTGAATATTATATTCTAATCTCCTTCTCTAACCAAGGAATGTTTTCGTTTTTTCTTTTCCACCACAAATCTTCCCAAATATAGTGAACTGCCAGTTGTTTATAATCACCAAATTTGTCGAAATGTTTCAATATTTTTTCAACCGGCACGGGACTCTCGGGATCTACGCCGAAGAAAACTTTAGAATATATTTTTTGTTCCCATGGAGAGACATGGTTAAAAAAATCCCAGTGATGAAAAACATCAAAAAGCAGATACCAGACGGTGGCGGGGCCAACACCATATAATTTAAGCAGTTCTGCCATCTGAGTTTCCCTGTTCTTTTTTCTTAGTTCCATTTCGACCATGAGTCCCTGAGCAAAATAGTCATCAATTTTCTTAATTGATTTAACTCTATAACCAAGCTTTAAAGCACGAAGTTCATCTTCCGAAACTTTTTGTAAAGCCCCGGGCTTAAAGAAGCACCAAAGTCCTGCCTTGCCGGCAGGCAGGTTTTTACCGTCAAACTCTAGTTCGGTTCCGTAATTTTCAAGAAGAGCCTTGAACATTTGAACACTTCTTCTCACTGTCGCATTTTGAAGGACGATACCAATTAATAAATATTCATATAAAGAACTTGGATGACCGGGTCGCATACCTCTAAACTTATTAATTATTGGCCCCAAAGTTTTGTCGTCTTTAAAGGATTCGTAAAAATCGGTCAAATCTAAATCCAGATTGTATCTATATTTAATTTCATGAGTTAACGAATCGATAAAGATTTTGTTCAGTTTTTTATTTGAATAGATACTAACGTCCAGCTTTGGTTTTTCCACGGTCCCTTTGTTTATGAATTTGAGTCCCAAAAATTCGCCCATCCAATTCCAGGTCTGCCATTTTATTCCTGGTTCAAATAAGTTGTCACCTGAAGTAAAGTGATCGGGTTTGTGGAACGTTGAGTCAAAATCAAAAGGTGAAGTGGGTATGATTTCAACAATAGTAAATAATTTAAGTTTCATTTATTTACCAATATAAGTCCAATAACACTTACCACCGCACCAAGAATTTTTTTGGCCATTTGGTCCTTTTCTTTAAGGATAATAATTGACAAAACAACTGTTAATATTGCTCCAAATGAATTAATGGAAAAGAGCTGCGAAGAATTTGAGGTTGTTTGCAGTGCCGCAAAAAAAGCGACAGCGGAAAGTCCATACAACAAACAAAGGAGAACCATCTTATACAATGTCTTCCCGTTAAGAAAAATCTTAAGATTTTTCAGCTTTTTTGGATAAAACAATCCGGTTGCCAATCCCGGAAGTAAAAATACCATTACTACATACAAATAGATGTCGAAAAATTTAACTAAGAAACGATCATTCGTATTTGCCAATCCAAACAAAATTGCCGCAAGGAGTGCAAATAAATCCCCTTTATTTATTTTTTTATTAAAATCTTTTATTGAAATAATCGCAACACCCAAAATAATCAGCAATGCACCCAACCACTGTATTGAACTTAAGTTTTCTCTAAAAAATAATGAAGCGCCCAGAACCGCAAAGAGGGTCTTACTTGAAAATATTACTGTAAATCTCGAGGCCTCTGTAATTTTGAGAGACCTGAAAATAAATATATTCGAAAGTGCATACAGAATGGTCATTACTAAAACGCTCCAAGAGATTTGCGTAATATCCGGAATCAGTATCCCTCCGCGAATTATCAAAACCAATATACCTATGACAACAGCAACCCCAACTTGAAAGAAAATGGAGAATGATATTGGCTCGCTTTTATCGTCTTTTAGTAGAACTTTCTGAAGAATCGCGGACAAAGAATAAAGCAAGACACTAACACCGATCAAAAATTGCCAAGACATGGGTAAATTATAACCTGAAAATATAAAAATATATATGCGAAACACACCACTTAAATACTGTACAGTATTTAAGTGGTACTAAAACTCTTCTTTAATTCTCCTGATTTCTTTTTCTCTGTTTAATTTTCGACGAAATCTTTCGGGAGACTTTAAGTTTCCTTTGGCAGGTAAGTCGAACATTTCTTCGAGCTCTTTCCAAAGTATTTGTGCCGATTGCTTAAGCAAAACTTTATTAATGACATCTTTCAATCCCCCATCGGTGTATTTTATTTTCAGACTGATTTTAGCAATGGTTGGAGAACTGATTCTTAAAATCCTTCCAACACTTGTATAACTACGGCCTTTTGTCAGCAAAACCGCCGCTGCAAGACGTTTGGCAAGCATTATTTTTTCGGTTGGAGAATATAAATCGTTTATAAATGAAGCAAGAAGATTTTTGTCTTTGAGACCCGCAGTAGTATCAACAAACAATCCGAATATTCTTTCCCAAATGTCAGGTCTTAATGGAATTCTTGAAACTTTTGTCATACCACTTAAATACTGTACAGTATTTAAGTGGTAGTTGTAAACATTTCCTCCGAATATTTCTGAGGTATAATATGTCAATATCATGACGGAAACAAAAAAGAAGACTGAATACCACAACAGTGTAGATATTTTAATACTTAACCATCTGAATGAACTGGCTCCTCAAATGCGGGCATAGACAATAAATCTTTTCCCGTGTACTGGGATTTTTCGGCGGGAGGACACGTTGACGTCAACGAGAAGAGTGATGATGCAGCCAAAAGAGAGGTCTATGAGGAACTTGGAACTTCCGGTCAACTAATACTTGTTTCCAAAAAACATTTTGAATATCCGGCCTGGGACTCGTCTATTTTTAGAAAAGTGGATGCTTCAATTTACAAAATGCTTCACAATGGTCCGTTTATCGTTGACCCCAAGGAAGTTGAGAGAGTTGAATTTTTTAGTTTACCAACGATTCAAAAAATGATTAATGTGGGAGAGAAGCTCCATCCCGGGCTAGTTTGAGTTTACTCAGTTTTTGCCACTATGTTTTTTCTCCATCTTCCTTTTTCACCTGAATCGGGACCATAACCTTCTATCCACCGATCCTCTATCGTAAAACCCAAATAATCTATGGGGACCTCAACCTCTCTTCTATCCGGCTTTGACAGGAATGAGCAGGTTTTAATAGACTTTGGGTTTCTGACCGAAAGAATTTCCAACAATTTTTTAAAACTGTAACCGGTATCCACAATATCTTCAACAACCAACACATCCATATCTTCAATATCGTGACTCAAGTCCAAGAGAATTTTTGGCGCCCTGTTTGAATCCTCTCCCTGCCCGTAACTAGTAACTGCCATAAAGTCAATTTCCAAACCAGGTACGTTTTCCCCCAACTCGCGAACAAGGTCTGCTGTAAAAATAAATGCTCCTTTTAATATGCAAACTACCAGAAGTTTTTTATCTTTATAATCTTTGGAAATTTCCACGGCCAGACTTTTTACCCTCTCTGCAATTTCTTCTTTTGAATAAAGTTCTTCCCAAATTCCCCTAGCATCGGTCGTTATGCGTTCAGTTAACACAAAAACATTATACGACTCAATGCAAAATATTTCAGTCCAAGTTTGCAGTATAATTACACAGTGAAGAAAATTTTTGCATCAGACAGAATCTACATACATACATCCAAAATCACAAATGCAGGTCGGGGCGTATTTGCAGCGTGCAACATCAAAAAAGGAGAAATTATCGAAACTTGTCCTATTATTGAAATTCCCAAAGACGACACTTCAAAATTAAACGAAAGCGTTTTAGTCACATATTTTCTTTATTTTGGTAAGATGAAAGAACGCCTGGGTATGATGCTAGGTTTCGGGTCTATTTATAATCATTCCGAAACGCCGAACTCAAATTTCAAAATTTATCCAAAAAAAGAAATAGTCGAATTTATTGCCTTAAAAAACATTAAAAAAGATGAAGAAATAACTTTTGATTACCGTCACGGAAACAGAACTAAGAGTCCTTTGTGGTTTGAAACCAAGCTATAGATTCCCGCTTTCGCGGGAATGACAAATGGACGCGGGAATGACAAGTGGTCACAAATTTTAAATGTATTATATCTATATCCTCCTCTGCCAAGACGGTAGCCACTACACAGGCTCCACCAACAATATCAAAAAGCGATTCAAGGACCATCTAAAAGGTCGCGGCGCGCGTTACACCAAAAGCCACAAGCCTATAAAAATAGTTTACAGGGAAAAATTCGCTTCAAAATCAGAGGCTCTAAAACGGGAAGCAAAAATAAAGAACTGGCCAAAGGCCAAAAAGATTGCTTTAATCCTCGGGAAAAACTCAACATAATTTACGTATTCAATTTTGTGTTACTAAATAGTAACATTAATCGAAATGGCCATTCAAAAACATATCTGTTTATGCTTAACTTGAGTGTTGAGGTGTTAAGTTTACAAAAATGGAAGACAACGCATTCAAAACGTTGGGTGTAGCTTCGTTTGACGAAAAAATATTTGTTTTCTACAACCCAGCCCAAAATAAATCCCCGAGTTTTCGGATGGATTATAGTACTGATGGCAAAATCTTCAAAAAATATTCTGATGAATGCACAATAGAGGGTCTGAACTCATCAGAATTAATTTTGGGAACATCTTCCTTTAATTCAACAAAGACTGGAGACGTCTACCGACTGTTATACCTATCCGAAGAAGCGGGGCATAAATATTTAAACATGGCCACTTCTACCGATTTTTGTCAGTGGAAAGGCTCTAAGCGTCTTTTTCCAATTACCGAAGCGGCAATTTCCGTACCGTTTCTTAAACACAAAGATCAATCGGTTATTTTCTTTGGCGGGACGTCGTTAAATGTAGGTTTGTCAGAAGACAATGAAAGGTGGAATATAAAAAAGATCGATCTCCCAATCTCAAAAAGCCACTGTCAGGTAGGTTCCGTTAAGGAAATTCGGGAAGGAATAGTTATGACATATTTCCGAGAGGAGGAACACGAAGGCCACAATCATTTTTCGATTTGGATTGTTAATCTAGACCCGCTAGACCCGACACAGGTTAAATGGAAAGCAGACAAAGCTTATTGGCAAGCTCCTCAGGAGTGGACAGGTAAACCAATAAAGCCGGTCGGAATTATCGAATACGGAGGTACATATTACTCTTACTGGGAATTGGAACAAAAAGGAGTTTTTTGTGTAGTCCATACTGCGGTTGATGAATATATAACAAGTGGTTCACCACTTCCCCATGCAACTCTAATAAGATTCTTAAATAATCCGATAATTACACCCAGTGATAATCTTTGGGAATCGAAACAAGTATTTAATGCTGCCGCGGTTTATCACGGTGAAAAAGTTCACCTTCTATATAGAGCCATTGGTGAACATGACACCTCTGTTTTGGGATACGCCACAAGTAGTAACGGTATAGACGTTGACGGCAGGTTTCCTACTCCCGCCTATGTCCCCAAGGAGGAGTTTGAACATCCAAATTACAACATCCCGATTAAAGCTTCGCCATTCGTATCAGGTGGAGGAGGCTATGGAGGAATTGAAGATCCAAGGATAACAAAAATTGATGATAGATTTTATCTTACTTACATTGCCTATAATGGCAAATCCGAACCACGTGTGGCATTAACTTATATTTCAATCAAGGATTTTGAAAATCAAAAATGGGAAAATTGGGCAAAATCAGTTTTAATTTCACCTCCCGGGGTGGTAGACAAAAATGCTTGCATTTTGTCAGAAAAAATTGGGGGGAAATACGTAATATTTCACAGGGTTTACCCAGACATCTTGATCGACTTCGTAGACGACCTTGATTTTGACGGAAAAAGCGCATGGCTTTCCGGTGAATATAAAATTCATCCGAGGCCGGATTTTTGGGATAGTAAAAAGGTTGGTATTGGGCCACCACCCATAAGAACAAAGGACGGTTGGCTTGCAATTTATCAAGCTGTGGGTTTTGATCACGGTGTTTATAAAATCGGGGCGATGCTACTGGACCTGAAAGACCCAACAAAAGTATTATATAGATCAAGTCGTCCCATACTTGAACCTGCAGTGCATTATGAAAACTCCGGTTTTAAGCCCGGAGTGGTCTACCCTTGTGGAGCCGTCGTAATTGATGAACAATTAATTGTCTATTATGGTGCAAGCGATACATATATCGCGGCCGCCTCGGCCGATGTGAATGAATTTTTGGATGCTCTGAAATTTGACAATTCACCACACCTGGACAGTATCGGGACTGCAGACTTACCTAATTTCAATGTTAAAGCTATCTAGATCACTCGAAAATCCGATTCTAAACCCGTCCTCCACGAATGGCTGGGAGAATCAGGCGAGTTTTAATCCTTCGGTCATTGAAGACGGACATTTGTATCACATGGTTTATAGGGCGCTCTCAAACGCGAAACCGTATTTTGATAAAGAGATAAAGCTTTCGACAATCGGATATGCAAACTCCCCCGATCCAATTCACTTCGTAAATAGAAAACAGTTAATTGAACCTGAATATGATTGGGAAAAATATGGCTGTGAAGATCCCCGTATTACAAAAATCGATGGAAATTATTACATTTTTTATACCGCACTTTCCAATTACCCATTCAATGCAGATTGTATAAAGGTGGGGGTTGCGAAAACCAGCGACTTCAAAACAATTGAGGAAAAGCATTTAGTGACAAATTTCAACGCAAAGGCTGCCTGCCTTTTTCCGGAAAAAATCGGGGGAAAATATGCCATGCTTATAACTGTTAACCCGGACAGACCCCCCTCTAAAGTTTGCATCGCCTATTTTGACAAAATTAGCGACACCTGGTCCGAAGAATATTGGAATGAATGGCAAAAAAACATTAATCACAACAAAATCGATCTTTCTCGCGATAGCTCACACCAAGTTGAAGTCGGGGCAGTGCCCGTCAAAACCAAATACGGCTGGCTTCTGATTCACTCTTACATTAAAGACTATTTTTCCCCCGATCAGAAATTCGGGATTGAAGCTGTTCTACTTAAGACGGATGACCCTCAAACTATTCTTGCCAGGACGGAAGAACCACTACTTATACCGAAGGAACAATACGAACTTTTCGGAGAAGTCCCGTACGTAATATTTCCAAGCGGAGCAATCGTTGTTGATAATATCTTGCATATTTACTACGGTGCCGCAGACACAGTTGGCGCGGTCGCTACGATTAATCTTGACCTTCTTATCAATAATATGTATTTTGACGAAAAGGCCGGCACCGATATCAGACCCACGAAGGTGCACCTGTCAAGATTTGAAGGGAATCCGATTATTTCTCCCGATTCATCCCACAAATGGGAGGCTATGTATACATTTAACCCTACAGCGATTGTCCTTGATGAAAAAGTTCATATCCTCTATAGAGCTCAAGGAGCCGACAACGTTTCAACTCTCGGCTATGCAAACTCTACTGACGGAGTGACCATCGAAGAGAGGTTGGATAAGCCGGTATATGTACCGAGAGAAGATTACGAGACCTTAGGCTGCGAGGACCCGAGAATTACCAAAATTGGCGATACGCTCTATCTTTTTTATACTGCTTATAAAGATAGTGATCCAACCCACATAGCCTTTAGTACGATTAGTGTAGATGATTTTTTGCAAAAAAAGTGGAATTGGAGCAAGGCAGAAATTGTCTCCCCGCGTGAGATAAACGATAAAAATGCTTGTGTTTTGCCGGAAAAAATCGGGGGTAAATATGTAATTTTCCATAGAACCAACCATAGAATTTGGGTTGACTATACCGACACTATGGATTTTAAAGACGGCAGGTGGATTCAAGGAAATATCTTATTCGAACCCAATCCAAACAAATGGTATTCCGAGAAAGTAGGGATCACCGGAACCCCAATAAGAACAACCCAGGGATGGCTTCTGATTTTCCATGGTCTTTCTAAAGACGATCTGAAATATAGGCTCGGTGCTATGCTTCTGGATATTGACGATCCTTTGAAAATTAAAAATCTTTTAGACTATCCGATACTCGAACCTGAAACGAATTATGAAATGAGCGGATTTAGACCGGGAACCGTGTTTTCCTGCGGATACGTAATTCTGAAAGATCAGCTTCTGGTTTATTATGGTGCCGGAGACACTACGGTGGCTGTAGCCAGAATTAAACTTGAAGATTTGTTGACTGCTTTGAAAAATTCACCTTACGAAAAATAATCGTGAAGAAAAAACTTCAACCGAGAGACAGAGAACAATGAGCTTTAAGCTCGGTTGAAGTTTAATGCCTAGTGGGCGAATTGAAATGCGAAATATACAGTAGAAGTACCTGCCACTTCGACAATGGGGGCACCAACTACTAGAACAGGCACTACCTCAATAATGAGGAACCCGGCCCCCACCACCATGGCAAGGCGGGTGACGATCCTTTCGGACTCCCTTTGATCGACAACCGGCGCCACGATTCCAACGTTTTTGAGCACCCGAAGATCTTCCAATAGATCTGATTCATCCCGGTACTTGAATCTAGCCGCCTCATTATCTTGAGCCGTATCTTTTTGGTGGCGTTCGACCCAAGCCTTGTAGTCTGGATTTTTTTCGAATCTTTCCTTAAGGCACCTGCCAAGCTGGGCAAGTGACTTATAGGCATCAACTAATATCGAAGCCTGGATAGCATAGGTTCCAATGCCAACGAGGGACGATATTGCCTTGCTCGACATTATCAAGCCCTTTGACAAGAGACCCATTTCGTTACGGATGATGAAATTCTCGACTATTGCGGCTCCTTCAGCGCCGGCGAGTAATGGGATAACCGTGCTTTTACTTTCGTTGGAAATTATGACAATTACATCATCTCCATTAATTCCAAGCCAGAATAGCGCACGGCGATAGGTGTAGCTGGAAACAAGAGCCTTAATCTCATAACTTCCAGCGCCTCCGCTCCCCGATATGAGAGAGTTTATGAAAGATTGAGACCCCCTCCAGCCCCCCAAACGTGCCAAACGATATCCTGCGTCTTCGTCAACCAAATGCCGATACATCGTTTCCGAATATCCGGCACAAAACGCAGGCGCAATACCTTTGAGGAGGATTCCCAAAAGTCCGGTGATAAAAACCGCATCATTAATTTGGCCGTTTAGTTCAGGGTGAGCGCCTTGGTACTGTGCCACCTCGAACTCCATTTGCCATAATGAATCTTCAAAACCCTCAGGCGCCGTTAAAAAAATTACAGTGGCCCCGGGGGGAAGAGGTGCAGCAATTGCTTCGGGTGTCAATGTGTACCCCGGCGTGACCTGAACTTCGGCCTCACCAACCATGAGTGGGGATGAGGTAGAAGGCGGGGTGGAATCGCCGGTCCCCGGCTGATTATTGCTTGGCGCCACCTGGACAGGCTCAATCACCGGAGTTGGCGTGCCTCCAGGGGCACATGCGACCAATATCAAAGCGAGCGTGATCATCAAACCAACTAACTTTTTCATCGAAATTCTCCTTTTTTTACGAAAAAATTTTTGTTCTCTGCTCTCGGTTGTTAACGAGCAAGGTTGAAATTATACATACTACAGGATGTTTTGTCAACCAGGGAGTGTAGCCTTCTAGATTGCCAGAGGTTTAACCGAAGTGACATCTGCTCTGACAAATACAATCTTTTCAATCTTTATTGTGTCCATTGCAAGCTCGAATGCGTCTATATCTTCCTTTGCAAAAGGGAAAACACGGTAAAGATCATCCTCTGTGACATAACCCCGATCTCTAGCAATTTTAAAAAGCAATGCGTTTCCGGTTAGCCCCTTTCTTTCAGTGTCCATATCCGTAGTATACGCCAAGATCACAAAGTTCTCAAAAAATGTTACACTGAGCATGGATATGCAGAGGGCAAAGAAACAATACTCCGTCTTGCTCGGGAGATTTTGTCCTTTACATCTTGGGCATCAAAAAATTGTAGACAGACTGATCCAAAAGTTTGGTGAAGCAAATATCTTGATAATAATAGGATCTTCCACGACTAAAAACTTTCGCACGCCTTACACCCTCAGTCAACGAAAAGAAATGGTTCATTTAGTCTATCCAAACATCAAGACGGTTCCACTCCCTGATCCGGAACCCGATTTAATAACTTTTCACAACGATACAAACGGGGTGTGGTTGGATAGTGTTGAGGAATTGGAAAAAAGGATGGAAGCCAAATTTACTTTTTTTGGCGGTAGTATTGAAGATTTAAATGTGCTGGCAGAAAGATTCAAAACAAAAGTACTAGTCGATAGAAAGAAAAAATCAAACAGTATTTCGGCAACCAAAATCCGTGAAGCAGTAGATAAAAACGATTCGAAAACTACATCCAAAATGCTCGACCCAAGAGTACTGACACTGTTAACTACACCCAAATTAATGGTAAATTGAATAGATGGCACTAAATTTAGTTCTTAAAAAAACTTTTACCGGACAAAAGTGGCTAACGACAACGCTCGTCGCACTAAGCGCTGCTCTCTTGTTGGCCGTTGGCTATTCATCTTATCTTTATATGCAGAACCTGGCCTTGAAAACAACGGCTTCCAAAAACACCACTACTATACAGGAAATAAATAAGGAACTGGCGGATATCAAATCAACAGATCCATACAAGACCAACACCGAACTTAAAAAACAAATAGACAATATTCAAAGGACATTTGCCAAAGCAGTTGTTGTTTATGAAAATCTCTTGGACTTAGAAAATCCACCAAAAGAGATAAAAGGACTTGATACTCTTTTTGCCAATATCTTGGTGCTTTTAGGTAAACAAGACTATCTTGGGGCAGAAAAAGGTCTAAGCGACATCGCAAACAAAATTGCGGCTGAACAAGCCAGGGCGGCAACGGCTGCGGCGACTGCGATTCCCAAAAATGTACCTATGAGTGCTTCTGTCCCGAATTCCGGATCCTCATCTAAACAACAAGTTGCAACCGATGTTGGAAATTTTCTTGTAGATATTGTTGCCGGAGATTTAGGATCGACACGCGTAATAGTTGATACCGCATCCGATTCTACTTGTGCAAATAACTGCCCCGTTCTTCCTTTGGCCACATACGTTGCCAGAAACGGAGCGTATGCCGGAATCAACGGTTCATATTTTTGCCCTTCAACATACCCTTCTTGCGCCGGAAAAACAAACTCTTTTGACTTATTGGTAATGAATAAAAATAAAACTTATTTTAATTCCGACAATAATGTGTACAGTAATAATCCCGGGGTAATTTTTGGAGGAAGCTACGTAAGATTTGTGGGTGCAGTTTCCCAGTGGGGACGGGACACTGGGATCGATAGTATGTTAAGTAACTATCCGCTTCTGGTCTCCGGAGGCAACATCTCTTTTGGAGGAAATGATGATCCGAAGCAAGGGAGCAAGGGAAATAGAAGCTTTGTGGCAAACAAGGGTAACACCGTGTACATTGGGGTTGTCCACAATGCCACAGTTGCCGAAGTTGCCCATGTTATGAAAACAATGGGGATGGAAAATGCCCTGAATTTGGATAACGGAGGTTCCACAGCACTTTGGAACGGCGGTTACAAAGTAGGACCGGGCCGAGACTTGCCCAACGTGATCCTCTTCGTCAAAAAATAAATGAATATAGAAGTTTTTTGGATAATGATCTTAACCATTATTGCTTCTGCGGTAGGAACTGTTAGCGGATTCGGAGTTTCTACATTGATGGTACCAGTAATGCTTTTCTTTCTTCCGTATCCTGAAACATTGTTGTTTGTTGGTTTAGTTCACTGGTTTAGCGATGTCACAAAAATATTTATGTTTGAACGCGGCCTTAACTGGAAAATAATTTTAGCCTTTGGAATTCCAGGTATAGTCGCTGCATATATAGGAGCAGCATTGACATTCAAAGTGCCAACCGAAGTTTTATCGCGTATAGTCGGTATTTTCTTAATTGGTTATGTGTCGTATATTCTTCTTAGACCTAAATTTAAAATAACACCTAACACAAAAGTCGCACTTCTTGGTGGTGCATTTTCCGGTCTATTCGGTGGATTAACGGGTGTTGCGGGCGGTGCGATTCGCGCCGTCATTTTAAGCGCATTTAACTTACCCAAAGATATTTATGTCTTTACGACCGGTTTGGTTGGTGCGGCAGTTGACTCATCTAGAATATTTGGTTATTTTAATGGAGGAACTAGGATTAATCATGTATTATTTGTCGGTATCCCTTTTTTCATTCTGGCTTCAGTTCTCGGAGTGAGAGTTGGTAAATTAATGTTAGATAAAATTCCACAAGAAAAATTCAGGTATGTAGTTGCGTTTTTTCTTTTTATAATTGGGGTCAAATTTTCCCTATTTCCATGATTGCCGTCCTTGTCAAGTTGGTATGAAACACTACGAAAAAGTTTTTGTTGAAATTGTTTGTTGACCACAGAATGTCCAAAGGGTCATTTTAAATAGCGGTTAAAAAACTCTATTGTTCTTAACATTGCCAGATCAAAGGACTGATTGATATCATGGTTGGCACTTGGATATTCAAAATATTCAACGAGTTTCTTCTGTTCAGATAATTTATTAAAAAGACCTTTGGAAAAATCCGGTGGGACCTGATTGTCTGCAAGGCCCACATGAATTTGAAAAGGAGAATTAATGAAATTCAAATTGGCCGTCGGGTCTATTGAATTCCAAAAACTCGGATTTTGAGATGGGGTCCCGTTTTTGGAAAGCAAATCCTGCAAACCCAAATTTCTTAAATACAAATCTTCGGCGTCCGGTTTATACGAAACTCTATTTTGCCAATTATAAAGAATATCGCTATAACTTCCGACTACCCCTCCCCACAGAACAGCTGCTTTAATATCTGGTGAAATTTCGGAAACTCTAAAAGTAATATTTGCCCCCATCGAATGTCCCCAAATACCTATTCTGTCGGGGTCTGCTTCCGGAAATCTTTTTACAGAGGCAATTGCGTTTAAAACGTCAATCGCGTAATTGGGTGAGAAATAGGAACTTCCGGGGCTTCCTTCCGATTTTCCATTTCCACGAAAATTTGGTTTAAAAACTATATACCCAGCCTTTGAAAGCGCGTCTACATAGCTAATGTAGTTTCCATCAGGGGTATATTTTTCAGGAATAATATAACCGTGATTGAAAATTATTACAGGGAAACCATTTTGGGGTTTTGGCGCAGTTGGGATTGTCATCATTGCATACTCTTTCAAGTCACCAACAGAAAACGAAACAATATATCTTAAGTAATTTGAGCCTGGAGAAAGCGTCTCCTCTGTTTTAATGTCGCTTCCCGGATAATTTTGGGCGCGCATGAATTTGATATTTAAAGGTTCTGAGGGAATTACAAAATCCGAAAGCTGAGTTTGAATATTGGAAATAACAGAATTTATATTTTTTATGGTTCCGTTTTTAATTGATATCA
>CAZBTH010000013.1:0-25897 GCA_964494885.1 uncultured Gammaproteobacteria bacterium
GACAAGCGAAGCTTGAGTTAAAGTAAACCGGCTGCGTAAGCTGCCGGTAGTTCATCATCGTATAATTCTAACCTTTCTGAATAGGCAGATCCGGGGGTACTGCTGACTCCAGTTAAACGTGGGAAGCCGTAAAACGCATAACTGGCTCCGTCATGTTTGGGGGAACCCTTAAATATATTTATATTTTCGAGCCCTCTAATTTTGGAAAAATCAGCATTCGAGCCCAATACGCACAAGTCAGGTTTGATATTTTGCTTTAGAAATTCATCAACAAGTGCTCCGATAGAGTATCCAGTACAAGCATATTCAGTGACAATCAGAACCTTTCCTTTGTATCGATCTTTGTTTGTCTTGATAATTTCTGCGATTTTTGGCTTTACAATTTCAGCTGTCTCGTAGTTTGTAAGATTTGAACCCGCATTTATGAGAAATATAAAAGGCGGGGGAAGGTTTAATTCACGTCTTTTTCTTCTGGCTAAATCTGCAATGACAAGAGTGGGAAGACGGCCACTAACATCGTCTCCGATTATGACATTGTAAGTATGGAGAAATGGTTTTATTTTTCTGGCAAGATTTTCAAAGGCTTCGACAGTATCTCTCCGGTTGAAGGGTGGGTGTAGATTCTCAATCATTGAGAGGCATTTTAATCTTCGTTGGTCATCGACGCAACTTTAAGTACGAATGATGTGAAATGGGAATGAGAGATAGTACAGTAAAAACAGGAGAACGATGTAATGAGTGATGAGACTCCTGTTTTTACTTAGTTTTTGGTTGATCTTATTCCTGCGGACGGAAGTTTTTCATCCACAGATAAACTCCAGCAATCGCCACCAAGACTAGGAAAATCCCCTGACATGGCCATGGGAGATGTAAAAATATCCAATCTGCACCGTCTAACACAAAGTTAATGATGGATACGATTGCGTAGCATCCCACCAGTATCAAAATTACAAACAAAAAAAACGCTTTTAAACCTGATTTGGTCATTTTCTATCTCCTTAGTAGAAATATTGAACAACTCTCGTTTAAGAGTTGAATTACATCGTTCTCTGTAAAAGGGCGGGCATATTATACCCATAGTAATCGTATTTGTCAAGTTTGGTAGTCAAGGTAAATTACTTCTTGAAACTCGTAAAACTCGCGACAAGAACTTTTGGTTCTTGATTAAATTTTTATCGAAAGGTATATTGAATTTCGTATGGCATCGCAAAATATAACAGACGCAAATTTTGAAGAACAAGTTCTTAAGAATAAACTTCCGGTGCTAGTTGATTTTTGGGCAACATGGTGTGGGCCTTGTCTGATGGCGGCTCCAATTTTAGAAGAGCTTTCGGAGGCTTACAAAGACAAGGTGTTGGTAATGAAGTTGGACGTTGATGCTAATCCAACCAACTCACAAGAGTATGGAATAATGTCTATCCCCACGACGGTTCTTTTCAAAGATGGAAAAGAAATAGGACGTCATGTTGGTTTTGCAGGAAAACAAGGTTTTGAAGAGCTTATGAAAAAGGCCACAGTTGGATAGCTAAAGCATCCAACGTGGTCCCGTGAGATGCGTAAACGCTATCTCACAGGGAGGAGGTGATTAATTATGGATCCAAACGCACAAAATCCAGTCAGTCCGACAGTCCCATCCGATCAGAGTGCAGGTGTTCAGACACCTCCGGTTGTTGTGCCTGTTGAAGAACCAAAAGTTGAGGGACCTGTTGTTACACCAGGTACATATGTTCCGCCAGCTGCAGGAACGCCTGAGCCGGTTGCAACACCTCCAGTTGAGGAAAAACCAGCCGATCAGCAAACCGTTTAATTGAGTTAAAAAGAAGAAGGAAGAGTTCCGATTAGTCGGAGTTCTTTCTTCTTTGTTTTAAAAATATGGAATCTGTTATTTTTGCGCCAAAACCGGAAGATCCTAGGGGTCCGTGGGACATTGCCGTAATTGGGTCTGGGCCTTCGGGACTCACTGCCGCGATTTATACAACCCGTGGTGCGGCTTCAACCCTGATTTTTGGCGGAGAAGTCTGGGGAGGCCAACTCATGCTGACGACTGAAGTTGATAATTTCCCGGGTTTTCCACAGGGGATAATGGGGCCAAAATTGATGGGGGAAATGCGCGCTCAGGCAGAAAGATTTGGGGCAGAGTTTCTTGGACAGAATGTTACCGCTATCGATATTTCCCAGCAACCTTTTCAGATAACAGTAAACAGTCAACGGTATTCGGCTAGGTCTATTATTATTGCAACCGGCGCTGAAACTTTGTGGCTTGACGCTCCAGGAGTTCAAAAATTGATTGGACGCGGAGTCTCTTCGTGCGCACCTTGTGACGCCCCGTTTTTTAAAGGTAAAAAAGTTGTGGTGGTGGGAGGAGGAGATAGTGCGATGGAGGAGGCTTTGGTGTTAACTAAATATGCTTCGGAAGTAACAATAATTCATAGACGAGACACGTTCCGCGCTTCCGCCGCGATGCAGAAAGAAGTAATGAATAATACAAAAATAAAAATAATGTGGAATACAGAAATAGTAAGTGTAAGAGGAGAGAGTAAGTTGGAGACACTTGAACTAAAAAACAATAAAACGAACGAGACTTCAGAGCTTCCCATCGACGGGCTATTTATTGCGATAGGGCACAGGCCAGGTAGTGAAATTTTCAAAGATGTTATTGAAACAGATGAACGTGGGTTTATAAAACTCTCCGAAAGATCAAAGACAAATATTCCCGGGGTTTTTGTTGCGGGGGACGTGCATGACTACCGTTACAAGCAAGCGATAACTGCAGCAGGTTACGGATGTATGGCCGCAATGGATGCACTGAATTATTTGGTGGAAAAGAAATAATATTTCCATAAAAAAGCGCTTGGGCGTATAAATTTCGTTTCCAAGCGCTTCGCTTTCTCTGTTTGTTTTTTGATTTTTTCACCTCCGGTAATAGTGGTTAAAAAGTACCATGAACCAAAAGATAATCGCGCCAAAGACAAATAATATGTAATTTGGCGGGGTTGGATTGGGTACGATCGACCCGATCAAAACAACCAACGTGACACAAAATATGGACCACCAAAGCCAGAACGGGATTCCAACCTTCATTCTTACCTACCTTTCTAGGGTGTGAGAGAGCGACCATGGGCATATTAGCACCAAATCGACACCCTGTCAATATTATAAGATTTTTTTATATTATATATTATATATAAATATATATAACTATAGGGTTAATTCTCTTCCTGTTGACTTTTGAGTTCCATTCGGGCAAAATGTACAAATGTCAGTAAACGAAGAGATAACTCCACGGGTAGGTATTTTTGAAAAGATTGCTCCAATTCTCGTAGTGCTTAGCATTGGCCTTGCGTTTATGGTGGGTGTTTTGTGGCAAAAGGTAAATAATTTGGAAAAGGGTGGTTCAGCGGGAACTGCTGTTGGAGGCACGGCACAAGCTCCATTTAAAGTTGAATTAGCTACCATTAAAGGTCTTTTCGACAAAGATTTAATTAAATTTGGGGACGCATACCGAAAAGTTTTGTTTGTTGAAGTGGGGGATCCAAGTTGTCCTTATTGCCATATAGCAACTGGAGAGAACCCAGATTTAAATAAGGCAGTGGGTGCTCAGTTTACAATGGCGATAAGTGGAGGAAAATATAATCCGCCCGTAAAAGAGATGAGAGCATTGGTTGATGCAGGGAAGGCTTCGTTTGTTTATATTTATTACCCCGGACACGGAACAGGAGAAATGGCAATGAAAGCCATGTATTGCGCAAACGAAAAAGGCAAGTTTTGGGATGCTCACGATCTCCTTATGAGTAGAGCCGGTTATAAAATTCAGAATGGTTCCGACGTCGATCAGAAAGATGTACCTGCAGCTCAAGTTGTCGGAAATGATGTGGCAAAGTCTGGCGTAATGGCTGACTTTTTGAAGAGCGCGGTTGACCCTGTTTTTATGAAAAGTTGCCTTGATAGCGGAAAATATGATGCACGGCTCGAAAGCGATATTCAACTAGCACAACCTCTTTTTCCACCTCAGGGTGGAACCCCCAACTTTTTTGTTAACGATACCAACTTTGGTGGAGCTGTGGACTACTCGAGCATGAAGCCGGTTGTCGACGGAGCTCTAAAATAATCTTCAAAGTATTACAGGTATTACAGGCAGAAAAAGGGCTCACATGTTATACTTGTTGTACTTGTAATACTTTTTATACTTTTGCCCATGGACAAATCACATACAAAAATAACAAAATCTTCTTTAGATGCCATAAGAATTCAGGTTCCAACCGACGGAAACAAAATGCTGGAGGAGGTTCTGAACCGAATCAATAAAAATGATGAAATTAAGGCTTTGTGGAAAATTATGAATGTAATGGCGACAGATAGATTAAAGATGAGCGATCACGGACCGACCCACTTTGGCATCGTGGCCAACAATGGAATCAAAATTGCAAGGATTTTGGAAAGTAAAGGTATTGAGATGTCGATTGTCAACGACTTTGCTCTAACTATAGAGCATGCGGAAGTTGCGATTTTTCTTGCATGTATAATGCACGATCTGGGAATGTCCATCCACAGAGAAGGTCATGAGGGATTTAGTTTGTTCATAGCCCGTGATATATTGAAAGAAATTTTGTCGTTTCTGCCGATTGAAGAAAAAATGGTGATGATATCCGAAACTCTTCATGCAATTATTTCCCACAGGGCCTACGGCAAGCCTTCCACGGTTGAAGCAGGAATTGTTAGGATTGCGGACGCTATTGATATGGGTAAAGGTAGAAGTAGAATTTCTTATACACGCGGGGAGTTTAATATATATTCTGAATCAGATCTCGCGATTTCCCGAGTAGAAATCTTGGAAGGAAAGGAGAGACCGATCGAAATTAGAGTTCACATGACTAATCCCGCCGGTGTTTTCCAGGTGGACGACATAATGACCGAAAAACTTAAAGGAAGCAACATTGAAAGACATATAACAATCACTGCTTATATTATGGAAAATGGTAAAGAAAGACTCTATAAGGAGTATGGCCTTTAGATAAACGAAAACATTGACTCTTCGTTACGAAAAGTACACAATATAGTTGTATGAGGGTATTGGTTCCTAAAAAGAATTTTCTTAAATTTCTTTCTCTCGTCGTGTTGGTGTTGGGTACTTCTACTGTGGTTATCTTGGCAAATCAAAAAGCTGTTTTTGATGAATCTAAAGCGTTTGGGAAATGTGTACCCCATCATGAATCGTGTGGAAATATTTTTGGAGGAACAAAGGACTGTTGTGACCCCAGAGATACTTGCAAAGCATCATACATTGGTGGAAATGTCTATAGGTGCTATAGAAAATCGGTAGAGTGTGTCGCTACTGAGGTAAATCATTGGCGTCCGTTTTGCTATCCGGATAAGAAGGATAGAGGCAAAGATGTGTATATGTGTGATGGTGGTGAATTAACACCAATTATGGATTGCGACTTCCCCTCAACTTGTTACGTTGCCAAAGATTATAGTTATTGGACGTGTACCCCCACTATCATTATAGGCACGCCCAAACCAACCCCAAAACCAACAGTGAAACCTACTCCGTTTTCCGGATCATGTAAACACACATGTGTTCCGTCTCCGGAATGTGAGGATGGTGGTGAAAGAGTGTCCGGTACTTGTTCTTACGGAAAAATCTGCTGCTTTTATCCGATTTAATTTTTTTAATGAAATTTAAAACACTTCACCCAAAGAAAGATTTCCTTAAATTCTTTTCGTTGTTAGTTCTGGTTTTGGGTACCTCGGTGGGTGTTATTCTAGCCACACAAAAAACTGCTGTTAATTTTTATTCTGAGGCTGGTTCGTGTGCAGGAGTAGGAAGACAATGTATGACGAGGTCTTGCTGCCCTGGGCTCGAAGGCAAATTTGAGGGTGGAATTTGTAGATGCTATGGATTTGAATGCAAAGGAGATATTAAAAGATGCGACGAAGATAGATCAAAAATTGAAGAATGCTATTATGGAGAATGGAGGACTAAAACAAACTGTTACCAACCTGGAAGCTGTACACAAGTTCCAACAGGATCCTTTTTTTGTAAAATTGTAATGAAAGATAGAAGTTTTTGTGTTGATGATAATACCATTACTATATGCTTTAATGGAGTGTGTAAAACTGAGGATTGTGAGGTAGGTGGGAGATGTGCAAAAACTCCTACAGGAAATGCTACTTGTCTATCGCCAACCACTAAACCCACAACAAAACCTACTCCGTTTTCCGGATCATGTAAACACACATGTGTTCCGTCTCCGGAATGTGAGGATGGTGGTGAAAGAGTGTCCGGTACTTGTTCTTACGGAAAAATCTGTTGCGACTACCCTTGACAATCTCCCCAAACTGCTTTTGGCTTGTTATACAATAGTAGTTGTATGTCTCTGCCCGACACAAAAATTATAGATTTAGTCAAAAAGAGCGGTGTGCTTGATACTGCGGCAATCAAAAAGGCCGAAGGTTACGCAGTGGAAACCAGGTCACCCAATTTAGTTAATGCTTTTATAGAAAGCGGGGTCTTATCTGAGGATCAACTGGGAGCAATTATTGCCGGTTATTATAATGTCCCCTACATTGCCCTCTCCAAAGAATCGATTACCGAGGACGTTGCACATATAATTCCGGACAAGGTCGCGAGGAGACAAAAAGCAATAGCTTTTGCACGGGATGCAAATGGGGTAAAGGTGGCGCTTAATGACCCCACCAATAAAGCAATAATATCGATGGTTACAAGAAAGACCGGGCAAAAAGTGACAGCGTATTATGCCGATGAAAGTGAGATAGAAGGAACTATTCAGCTTTACGAAAAGGCACTTCAGCGAACAATCGACGAACTTTTGCAGGAGTATGTTAAACAGGCAACCTTATATAAGGGAGATCTCCCGATCATAAAGGTCGTTGACGAACTTGTAAATGCTTCTTATCACGATAGGGCAAGCGATGTTCATATTGAGCCTGAAGAAAAAACTTCACTGATAAGGTTTCGTATAGACGGAGTTCTGCAAGATGTTTTGCGCGTTCCTCGGGAAGTTCACGACCGAATAATTTCAAGAATCAAAGTTCTATCAAACCTGCGAACGGACGAGCATCTAAGCGCTCAAGATGGTAAAATGACCGCAAAGCTTGAGGAAGAAAATCTAGATATCAGGGTCTCTATTTTACCGGTAGCCCAAGGTGAAAAAGCAGTTTTGAGACTTCTTTCAGGACATTCTAGAGAATATACGCTTAGCGACCTTGGGATGAACGGCTCAGATCTCCAAAAGGTCACGAACGCGTTTAATAGAAGTTTTGGAATGATTCTTTCCACCGGTCCAACAGGGAGTGGCAAAACAACTTCAATTTACGCGATTTTAAAAGTATTAAATACTCGTGAAAAAAATATAATGACAATCGAGGATCCGGTTGAGTATAGGATTCAGGGCGCCAATCAAGTGCAGGTTAACGCCAAAACGAATTTAACTTTCGCTAATGGACTTCGTTCCATTTTGCGCCAGGATCCAAACGTGATTTTTGTCGGGGAAATAAGAGATGGTGAGACAGCCGGAATTGCTGTGAATGCGGCCCTGACCGGACATCTGGTTCTTTCTACACTCCATACCAATGATGCGGCAACGGCAATTCCCCGCCTAAGCGATATGAAGGTCGAGCCATTTTTGGTTGCTTCCACGGTCAACGTGATTATCGCTCAAAGGTTGGTGCGTCAGATATGTCCATCCTGTAAGACTGAAGAAAAAATGGCAATGAGTGAAGTAATAAAACATTTTCCGAAGAATTTGGTGGGGAGATATTTCGGCAATACTTTGGAAGTCACAGTTCATAAGGGGAAAGGGTGTAAGATTTGTAGACAAACAGGCTATACCGGACGTGTTGGCCTTTTTGAAGTATTGGAAGTCACAAAGGAGATTAGAAAGTTAATTTCAGGGAGGGCCGATTCTGATGTCATTGCACAGGCAGCTATTGCGGAGGGAATGAAAACGATGCTTGATGACGGACTTGAAAAGGTGGCGACTGGGGTGACTACAATGGAAGAGGTAATTAGAGTTACGAAGGTTGAGTCGGTATAGAAAGACCCTGAAACAAGTTCAGGGTGATATTCTAAATATCATGCAAGAAAAAGACGTCAGATTATCACCTGGAGATAAGATTGCCTTAATTAGTAATTTATCCACGATGCTTTCTGCGGGGATTCCGATTCTTGATGCTGTAAACAATCTATTGGAGGATAGCAAAGGTGGAGTCAAAAAGATTTTGGAAACCTTAAGAGATGATTTGACCCAAGGGCATCAGATAAACTTTACTCTCGCCAAATTTACAAACACTTTTGATAAGGTTACGGTAAACGTAGTTAAGGCATCCGAAGAAGCCGGGACTCTCGACACAACCCTAAAGGATTTAAAAGCAAGTTTGCAAAAACAAAATGAATTTAACGATAAGGTAAAGTCCGCTTTAATTTATCCCGTTTTTATTGTCGGTGTTTTTCTTCTGGTACTTGTAGTTCAATTGGTTTACGTCATTCCAAAGATCGCTTTAGTTTTTAAAAACTTAAGAGTTCCGCTACCGTTGCCTACCAAAATATTAATCGGGCTTTCTGACTTTATGCTTAAAAACACAATAACTTTTCTGTTTGTACTGACCGCAATAATTTTGTTTTTCATTTTTCTTTATACCAAAAAGAAAGGTTTTGTACTGAACCTCTTTTATTCATTGCCCGGCGTATCGGGTCTTGTCAAACTCATTGACCTGACTAGATTTTCCAGATCTTTATATTTACTCTTAAATTCAGGCCTTCCAATTGTCGCGGCCCTGGATCTTACAAGCGAAGTTGTTGTTAGGGTTCAAACACAAAAAGTAATAATCAAATCGAGAGGAATGATTTTGAGCGGAAAAACGTTTTCGGAGGGGCTAAGAACCGCGAAGGGGTATATTCCGACGATTATGATAAAACTGGTCGAAACTGGGGAAAAGACCGGAAGTCTTGACAAATCCTTACAAGATATTTCCGAATATTTCGATTATCAGGTATCTACCACCCTCAAAACCCTTACCGCGCTTCTTGAGCCAATAATGTTAGTGGTAATAGGCATTATGGTTGGTGGAATGATGATTTCTATTATCGCCCCAATCTACGGACTTATTAGCCAAGTCAGTCCACACTAATATGAAAGTACGTAGTACAGAGTACAGAGTACAGAGGGGGTTTACTGTGGTTGAGCTTATGCTTTCGATCGGGATCTTGGCAATTCTTTTTGCGCTTACCACAATCAATCTGGGCCGCCTTCCTTCCTCGTTTGCGCAGAACGCTACTTTTGATGTATTGATAAGCGACATCCGTTCGCAACAAACACAGGCGATGGCGGGAAATTCCGATTTTGGGGTTCATTTTGATTCAACAAGCTATACTCTAATTCCATCGAATTTTGTTGTAAATTTAGATCCGGGAATAAGTTTTGCCGGTGTTGCTTTTCCCGGGGGAAATCTAAATTTTTCAGCGGGGAACGGAGAAACGACCCCCGGCACATTTTTCATAGTCAACGATCAAATAGACCAAACGACTGTGGTTAATATAAATAAATATGGGGCAACATACTAAACAATTAAGAATAAGCAAAGCTTGTTGGAATATCATGAAGAATTTAAAAACACAAAAGGGTTTACCCTCAAAAATTTCTTCAAAATTTTTGCAGGGGCAGCTTCTGGTTGAACTTCTTGTGGCATTTGGGGTTGCTTCTATATTAATCCCTGCAATTATTTTTGGATTTATATCGGCAAGTGGCGGTAGAGTCCAACAAGAACAAAGACTAAAAGCAACGGGTCTCTTGAAAGAGGGCGAAGAGGCAACAAGGAGCTTGAGGGATGCTGACTGGGTTAATGTTGCAACGAATGGGATTTACTATCCTAAGGTGATCGGTTCTTCATGGACTTGGGGAACAGAAACCGATGGAACCATCGGTGATTTTACAAGAAAGGTTGAAATTTCGGATTTGACTCCAGCCGATCTATCCAAAAAACAGATTACCGTTACTGTCAGCTGGAATAATATTTTTTCAAGTTCAATGACAGCGACTTTTATATTAGCGAGATGGAAAAATGTTTCATCCTCACTTGTTTCTGCCGGGACACTCATCAACCAGGGAGGTGGGGACTGGTGTGCACCTTCTCTTACACTGGGAAGTGTTGATTTAGGAAACGCCACAGCCAGATCGATAAGCGCTATTCAGGGACGGGTTACGACGGGTACCGGTCAAGCCGCGGCCGGATTTACATTTGTAAACGCATCTTTAACAGATCCTCCTGCACCCGCAACACCTTCTGCAACAATCTCGGTATTTAATGGGCCAACCAAAACTAATGATGTTTTCACCGAACAAAATTATGCGTATATTGCCACGGACGACCACACAAAGGATATAGACATAATTGATTTATCTAATTATAGCGAGGCGGGTTATTTCAACTCCCCAAATAATGGAAGTGCAAATGCGGGGACAATTGTTACCAACGGTAATTATGGATATATGACCATTGGCGACATGCTTTACAGTTTTGATTTATCGACCAAGTCCGGGTCCAGGCCCCAAAGGGGTAGTTTGCAACTACCCACACCTGCTATAAAAATGGTTACATGGGGATCCCGTTTGTATATTTCTGCCAATTCCACAACATATCAATTAATTATTGTAGATATTACCGATCCTGCAAATTTAGCTTTTAACACCAAACCGGCTGTTTCTCCTGGAAAAATTCATGTTAATGGCCTTGAAGGAAAATCTGTTTACGTCGCTTCGACAGGAACTCGCGTATATATGGCTACGGCAGTATCCCCGACCTTAAAAGAAATGTTTATAGTCAATACAGATGAAACTTCAGTAAATTATGGAAATACAATGGGTTCGTATGACACTAACGGGATGGACCCTGCAGGTATTGTACTTGTTAACCTGCCAAAGGTTATTGTGGTGGGTGCCGGTGGTGAGCAATACCAGGTAATTGACGTTACGGACGAAACAAATCCGGCAAGATGTGGAGGTTTGACTTCTGCGGGAGATCTTAATGGAATCGCAACCGTTTTTACAGATGCTCAGCGTGCCTATTCATATATTATTACGAATACCAATAGTGACCAACTCAAAATCATCGAAGGTGGACCCGGCGGAGGTGGTACGGGTGGAGGATTAACGGTAGAGTCTCCGGTTTTGGATGCCGGACACTCTGTTATTTTCAATAGAATGGATATTGTTAGCCTTACGCCGTTGGGGATAATGGCAACCTATCAGGTTGCGGTTTCAACCGATTGCTCCACTTATAATTATTCAGGAAATTACACAACTGCAGGAGGCCCTATTCCGATGGCTCTAAACCCGGGTCAATGTTTTAGGTATAAAGTGACATTTAGTGGGGGAAGTGGGGTGGGGACAGCGGCATCAACTACAGTTTCGGTGAATTACAGCCCATGAAACTAAAATTAAAAATTAAAAATTATAAATCGTCACGCTTCGCGATAAAAATTCACAACGGTTTTACCGTTGTGGAGCTTTTGATATATATGGCTCTTTTAACCATTTTTCTCCTAGTTCTTTTGGATCTTTTTACCACGACTTTGAATTTTAAACTCCAGAGTGAAGCGACAAGTGCGCTAAACCAAGATTCAAGGTCGATTTTGGGAAATCTTAATTACAATATTTATAATTCGGGTACGGCAACTGTTGTGTCCAGTTCTAAACTAAGCCTTGATTCAGGGACAAAGGTGTATGAACTTTCCGGAAATGACTTATTATTAAATTCCGTTAAATTGAATAGTTTGGATACAAAAGTTGATAACATTACTTTTACTAAAATAGGGCAGACCATCCGGATATCATTTACCCTTGAGTCATTAATAACGACTAACGGCGGGCCTAGAACTCAAACTATAAATACAACCTTAGGGTTAAGATACTAACTTATGAAAATCTCAAATCTCAAATCTCAAATCTCAGGCCGCGAGGGCGGGCAAGCTCTAATCATGTTGCTTTTCTTTGTTCTTGTGGGAATTACTATTGCGACCGCGGCGACGTTTGCGGTTGCTGCCAATTCCGAAGCGGCAACAACCCAGAGCGAGGGTATAATTACGAAGGAGATGGCAGATAGTGGAATCGAGGTTGCGATGCTTGGACTGTTAAGGGAGAATGACAGCTATACAGGTGAGACGATTACGGATATCGACGGTGGAAGTGTAATTGTGACAATAACTGGGGGGAGTACAAAAACAATCAATTCTATTGCAACAAACGGCAGTTTTGTCAAAGAGGTTGAAGTCATTGTGGCTTACAGTAATAATGTTTTGGGAGTGCCAACCTATTGGAAGGAGACAAATTAGTGAAAATTCAGTCAGTAAGATTAAATGTGCATTCGCTCTCTAAGGATGAATTTGGTATGATTTAAGAGTCATGGTTGATACCAGCGGAGAAACAATAATATTTTTAGAGAGAGACAGGTTTTACCTGTGTAATGGCGGCGCAATCTTGAGTTTGAGTTTTCCACCTCAAGTTTTACCGGATTTGGATGTTAAAGATAAAGACACTCTTTTTAATCTGGTAACAACATTCATTCAAAATAACAAACTTGAACCGTCCCAGCTATTTTTTGTGATCTCCGAAGCGGTTTGTTTTAGTAAGGATTTTCCGGTCAAAGATCCAACTGATGTCACAGGAGTAGAGGCAAACTCGCGGGCATTTATTGATGCAGTCCCTTTTAACTCCGTTTTATCAAAGATTTACAAAACCCAGACGGTTTATAGGGTTGTGACTACCAATCAGGAGTTGGTGGATGTGATTGTCGATGCTTTTACCCAAAAGGGGTTTGGTTTGACGGCTATAGTTCCCGCAAATATTTATCCAGAATTCGGTGCGTTGCGTGAGTTAACAGATAAGTTTGCCAAACATATTATTGATACGCGGGAAAAGGCTAAATTGTCGAGCATGGTAGGGGAGAAGATAGCTCCCGAAAGCCATGAACTTGCGACCTCTGTTACTAAAGAACCGAAGAGTAAACTCCTTCCGTATTTGATAGTTGGGTTTGTGGTACTTCTGACTATTTTAGTAGTAGTGATAGTGACGAGAAAATAAAACTGATATAGAAAATACTACTTGACCCCACTTCGCCCATTCGGCTCCTTCGATTTCACTCAGGACAAGTTCGCTCAAGGCTTCGCGGGGCAAGCGCGAAATTAGGTCTTGACAAGGTGTTGTTAAATAATTTAATGTTAACTAATGCTCAATATTAAAAAATCTTCAAAGGGATTTACACTTATCGAACTTCTTGTAGTCATTGGTATTTTGGGTATTCTCCTTGCGATTGTTTTGGTTGCAATTAATCCCGCCCGTCAATTTGCACAAGCAAACAATACTAGTAGACAAAGCGGTTCTACGACGATTTTAAATGCTGTTTCACAGTATATGGCTGACAACAAAGGTAAACTCCCGACAGGGTTAGCAAAAGGTATGGCTGAAGCAGAGATAGCTGCTACAGCGCCTGCTGGTGGTAATGGAGATATTTGTAGCTCATTGGTCACTAAATACGTGTCTCAGTTGCCGGTTGATCCTAAGAGTGGATATTCATTTACTGATTGTTCCGCATATGACACCGGTTATAAAATTATAGTTGATTCTGCTGGAAGGGTTACAGTATCTGCTCCAAACGCTGAGGAAGTAGACGCAGGCGTGCCTGTTACAATTTCGGTAACAAGATAGGTTAGTTAGTTGTTAGGTTTTTGACGACCGCCGAGGAGCGGTTTTTCTTTGCTTGCAAAAAGCAAAAATGTTCTCAGGGGTACCTGTGTGCTATAAGAGAGTCTAGTCAAAATTATTGTACTTTCAAGTGCACTCTTGATCACAATAATGATTGCCAAATTGAAGGTGAATATGAATGTCAGCCGATAATGGTGGGTACAAATAGATATAGATGTACCGATGGTGTTTTGCAATTTTGGGAAGACTATGCAAAGACTCATTACGACGGTTTTTGCAATCCTGATACTGGAGACTGTGTTTCTAGGCCGACGCCAGCACCAGCACCAACACCAAAACCAAAACCAACCCCCAAACAAACCCCATATTCAGGAGCATGTAAACACACATGTGTTTCGAATTTGGATGGATGTACAGGTGGTGGGGTAAAAGTCTCCGGCAATTGTTCTGCTGGAAAAGTTTGTTGTTATTACCCAATCTGATCCTTATTTTAGGTTTAAACTGTCGACGATGACTCTGGCCATAAAAGATTCTCCCTCTACGGAAGGATGAATGTTGTCATGAGAGCTCACATATTTCGTATTACCGTAGTTGGAACCGAAGACCTTCGACTTATTATAAATATCTATAACCGGGACGGTTAGTGTCTTTGCAATTCCAAAAACATTTTGCATTTGATTTTCTATTTCAGCAGTTTGTTCATCTGCTAAAGCCTCCGGCCAGTTAACACCACCCGGGCCTGTGCCAAACCCATCTTTTAGTGGGGCGATCTCCGCAATCATGTATACTTTTCCCGAAATTTGTCTTGCCTGATTAACCAATTCTGCCAATTGGTTTCGATGTACCGTTGGGTTTGGGATATCGAAAGGGTTATATGCATAAGAACCTACGATTAATATATCAGGTCTAAGTTCCGACAAAGGGGGGAAATGACGACTACCAAGGTCGTAAGGTTTGTTCAGTCTCCATAGGCCTCCCGTTACCTTTTCTCCGCCGATTCCATAGTTGTACATAGTAAATTTTGTTCCCGGATATCTGTTTTCAAGATCACGTTGAAGATAATCCAACGAGTTTCCCATGGTTTCAATCATTGAATCTCCGATTGCGGCAATCACATATTCCTTTTTTGTCAATATCACACTTTTCAGTGGTGGAGTAAAAACTGTCTGTTCTGATAAAACTTGGGGTACTATGACACCCCTCGCAATGATTTCGGCAAAGCCCATTTTGGGGCGTACTGGTCTTGGTTTTTTTTGTACGATTAATTTTTCTTCCGGTTTGGGATTTGCCGGTATCAATAAATGCGAAATAACAATCAGGTCAATAGAAATTAAAAAGGAGAAAAAAGCAATAATCTTATTCGTAGACAGTTCTAGATTTGAAAACAACTTCACACTTAATATTAAAGCATTTTTACTTTGAATTCTTGGGTTTTCTGTAAGGTTTGAATGTGAGAGATTCGATAATTTTGTATGCTATTATTGCCGCACTACCCCAAACATTCAGAGAAATATTTACTCCAAACATGGGTAATTCCACAATGATATCTGCAAGGCTTAAAACTTCCTTTGAAATACCGGTGGTTTCGTTGCCAACCACGAGTGCGATTGGGAATCGCAAGTTAATAGGTAATAGCGAATAGCTAATAGCTTTAGGGGATTGTTCGACACAAACAATTTGGATACCTTTCTTTTTTAACACTTCTATCATTCGAATGGTTGAAGTATTGTGTTCCCATGGCACCCATTCTTCTGTTCCGACCGCGGCTTTGTGAATCCTTGAATTAGGGGGATATTCGGTGTCGCCGCAAATATATAATTTTTCGGCGGCAATGGCATCGGCCAATCTAAACATGGAACCGATATTGTAGGTGTCGATAACGTTGTCTAAAACCAAATAAATCGGGTTTCTTTTGATGACTTTCTCCTCTCCGTCTGAGGGTTTGGTTTTTCTAAGTTGTCTGGAATTAAGCTTAAGCATTTTTTTTGGTGTTGTAATTGAACAAATCTGAATGTCTATTAAAAAACCATTCCCAGAAATCTGGATCAAGTATATCGTTGGTTGATCTCATATAGCCATAAACTTCTAAGTAAGCAAGGCTGTAAATATCTTGACCGAGTCTGACGATTGCTTTTGTGGCTGGATCTTGGCTAGTCATCATATTAAATTTGTCTCTAAACCTTGTATAATTTGCCTTTGCCCCGTTATCTATTTGTTCGAAGCCCCAATGCGATAAAAATTTTGCGTGAGTAGGGTTAGTTATTGCCGTTATTTCATAGGGAGGTATTAACTTAATAAGTTTGTTGTCTATGGCGTAAATGGTGTGCTGGGTGCCAAGAATCCACATGTATATGGGGTGGGCAAGCGGAATATTATTTTTCGACATATAGTCATGCAGTTCGCCAGGATTTTCAATACCACCATATGGTAAAAAGTGTACAAAGTTACCGCGATCGGGACCATACTTAACACAATTGAGATAGCAACTTCCTGACTCCAAATTAGTTCTATTTCCATCTGGTTTGTGAATGTTAAATTTATTCCAAGGAGCCGTTTTTGCCTTTTTTAACGTCTCGGCTAATTCATCGTCACTCATTAGTGAGGTAGGTTTTGCTACTCCGAATAAGTAAGGGAAGTTTCTGCTACCCCTATTCGCGATAACGCTGAATGGATCGAACTCCTCTAATCCGTCGTCTAGCAGATGTCTCTGAAATAGCCGCATCTGATCTAGGTCCTCTGAAGTAGGGGATGCTTTTGAAAGGTTTTCCAACTCTTTCCTTTTGGTGTTATCAAGATATTGTTCAAAATCCATAAATTTTTTGCCTAGTCGTTCTCTGGTTTGTAGCACCAACCTGGTTACAAGTATATTTTAACATTTTTGGCCGAAAAATGGCCACATTTCTTTCCCATTTCTTGCTCGTCCAAGAAATGTGAGAAAGAAAGACGCCACCGCAACATTTTTAGCCAGTCACTCCAGTCGTTCATTGTTATACAAAAGATTGCTCCTTCGTCAAGCGAGGGCTGCTTTTGCTTCTTAATTGAATTCTCTCCTTTCGTTTCAGGCTAAAAAGTTGATGTGGATTTTGAGGACTAAAAACGAATCTCAGAATTCAATGGGGAATTAGGGGTGATAGGGGGCTTTGCAAACACTTGAAGGTTAGTGGGGTTTTATATCTACCGGGATTTTCATTTTAAGTATTTTCATTGCATCAGCTCCTGAGATCTTTTTGATGGGTGTTCCCCAGGACTTCTGAAGAAAATCGTAAGCTTTTTCTACGGCTTCCAGTTCCCAAAGACTCAAGGCGCCTTGCTGCCTTTCTTCTTGGTCAAATTGGGAATCAGTTGTGGTTGAAAGGGATTCTGTTGCAGCTTCTATAACACCGTCATTAAGTATTCCTTTTCTGTCTTTTTCTACTTTTATGAGTTTGTCAAGGCCGTCAAGGACACCTTGTTTAATAACGGGATTTGGATTTTCTGTTCCCACCTCCAGCATATCTTGAATCCTGTCTGACAAATCTCTCCAAATTCCAGGCTCTTCAAAGGTCCAGAATTCCCACTTGTCCTGACCTTCCGGAAGCAACCTTTCTGTTATAGAGATTAACATTTTGAGTCTTTTGTCGAGAGTGGTGAGTACAGCGACAGTCTTTTCTTGATCACCTTCTAATTCATCATACCAAACGATCGGGTCCCTCCGTGTTAGTCCTAGAGTTTCGATCGACTTTGGTTTATCTCTGTCTGCCATACACCTATTATACATTTTTGGCCACAAATTTGACTAATTAGAGGAATTTGGGGTATTGGGAGAATTTCTGTCAAGTTAGACTAGGGGGAAGCATTAACCCCAAAAACATGGTATAATAGCACCAGTCACCAATTAATGAAGAAACTATTCGTAGCAGGAATTCCTTTTACAACCACTCAGGAGGAACTAGCCAATCTTTTTGCTCAGGCTGGAATTGTGGTTTCTGCCACAATCATAATCGACAAATTTACAGGTAAATCCAAGGGTTTTGGCTTTATCGAGATGGAGACAGAGGAAGAAGCCGCTAAAGCTATTCAGATGCTAAACGATTCTGACTTTGGAGGTAGAAAACTGGTTGTTGCTGAGGCTAAACCTCAAGAAAAGAGAGAATATAATTAAATGACAGCTACGAAAAATTTGACAGGAAGCTCGTGCACAAGGTGTGGTAAGCCTAGGATTGTAGTCGAAACGTATGAAGAAAAGGTGGAAACTTCACTTGTAACATATACCATTACAGCCTGTTCTGATTCCGAATGCCAGAAAAAAGTAGACCAGGTGCTTAAGGAAGAAAAAAGGAAGAGATTGGTCATAAAAGACGAGCAGGAAAAGAGAGAACTTCTTAGGAAAGCCACGTTCGCTGCAAGGAAGAACGCATAAATCACTTCAAGTCTAAACGGGACAATCGAGACATAATTCACGATGAGGTTTTTTTGACCATTTTCCCGTATACTTAATTAAGATGCCTGCAAACTACAAAATTCACTGGAAATACAGAAATTTAACAGTAGTTTTCATTGGTATTGCCGTTGCCATTATTCTCTCTCAAAATGAGACATTCCATTCATTTTTATTACATCTGGGCAACCTCGGGTATATGGGGGCTTTTATCGCGGGAATACTATTTGTCTCAACTTTTACGGTAGCAACCGGCGCTTTGGTTTTACTGGTTCTCGCCGAAAGCCTCTCTCCGGTCGAAATAGGATTGATTGCAGGGCTTGGCGCAGTTGTGGGTGACATGTTAATTTTTCGATTAATTAAGGACGATCTGACTTATGAGATTGAAGATATCTACAACCATATAGATAAGAAAAAGCACCTCAAAAGATTATTCCACTCAAAATATTTTAACTGGATGCTGCCCGTGATAGGTAGTATTGTCATTGCCTCCCCGCTACCCGATGAAATAGGAGTAAGTTTGATGGGTATCTCAAAAATGAATACTTTTAAATTTATCTTAATATCCTACATCTTAAACTCTGTTGGTATCTTTTTGATCGTTTCGGCTTCGGTAGTTGTAAAACCGTAGTCGAAATTGAAACAGCTAAAGATTTCTATGTTTCCTAACGAACACGGACTGTCTAACGAAGAAGTAAAAAAAAGGCAACAACAATACGGAGCCAACATTTTGCCTGAAAAACCACCACCAAGCCGGTTTATTCTAATACTTCAACAACTAAAAAACCCCTTCGTATATATACTGCTTGCTGCTGCCGTAATAATGTTTATTATTGGTCATTTTTCAGATGCCTCAATTATCTTACTAGCTGTTTTTATTAATACTATATTGGGTTTTGTTCAAGAGAGTAGAGCTAATAATGCCCTTTATGCACTCAAGCATTACGTTACAAGCAAAACGACTGTTATCCGAAATGGGCAAAGAACATCGATAAGTACTTCGGATATTGTACCCGGAGACCTTGTTGTGCTGGAAGCGGGAACCAAAATTCCTGCTGACGGAACACTTACTTTCGCCAACCGTTTATATATAGACGAAGCCGTGCTTACCGGGGAAAGTCTGCCTGTTAATAAAAATAAGGACGACAGTGTTTTTATGGGCACGGTAGTTGCTTCGGGGCAGGCACTCTTTTTAGTTGAAACGACCGGAGCGACAACCAAGATGGGAACAATTGCCCTTCAAATACAAGAAAAAGAAGACGACAGTCCACTTCAAAGACAGCTTAAGGAGTTTAGTAAGCAGCTGGTATTGATAATTTGTATATTAATAACGCTGGTCTTTATTCTTGGTCTTTTAAACAAATTCAGTTTAGCAGAAATATTTGTTACTTCCGTAGCTTTGGCAGTATCAAGTATTCCAGAAGGTTTGTTAGTTTCCCTAACGGTGGTGTTGGCTATTGGGATGCAAAAAATAGTTAAACACAGGGGTCTGGTTAGAAAACTGTCAGCCGCTGAGACGTTAGGTGGAGTAACGGTAATTTGCGTAGATAAAACGGGTACGTTAACACAAGGTAAGATGAAAGTCGTTGACTATCTGGGCGACAAAAAACAACTTGCAGAGCAGGTACTTTTAGCCAATGATCTGGATGACCCGATTGTTATTTCTGCCTTTGAGTGGGGTAGGACAATCATCAATGATTTTGTCTCCGAACATTCACGGTTAGACAGCATACCATTCTCCGCAAAGGAGCGGTTTTTCATGAGCCTCCATAAATGGTCAGAGAAAAACAATATTCTTTTTGTTAACGGTGCTCCGGAATTATTACTTGGATGGACCACACTTTCAGAAGCAGAAAAAAAGGCAGTTAGTCAAGACATCAACAACTTAACCAAACAAGGCAAAAGGTTGATTGGGTTTGCAAAAAAAGAAGTTTTGTTGAATAAAAAAGGCTTAAAGATTGATGACGCCAAAGAGGGCCTTACTTGGGTAGGGATATTGGCATTTTCGGACCCTGTCCGGTTAGGAGTGAAAGAATCTTTGATGTTAGCTCACGAAGCGGGTATCAGAACAATCGTAATAACTGGAGATTATTCAACAACGGCCGAATTTGTCCTCTCAGAGCTTGGAATAGGGGTCACAAAAGATGAAATCCTTCTTGGAAGTGAGATCGAAAAGCTAACAATTGAAGAACTATCCCAGAAAGTCAAATCCATTAAACTTTTTGCCAGAACAACACCTGATCAAAAATTAACGATAGTAGATGCCTTAAAGAGAGATGGTGAAATCGTTGCCATGATGGGTGACGGAGTTAACGATGCCCCGGCTTTACACAAAGCCGATATAGGTATCGTTGTTGACGAGGCCACCGATGTCGCCAAAGAGTCGGCTGACCTGGTTTTACTTGACTCCAATTTTGCAACCGTTGTTGGAGCTATCGAAGAAGGAAGAACAATGTTCGATAATATCAGAAAAGTCATTTTGTACCTAATGAGTGATGCTTTTGCTGAAATTCTTGTTGTGGTCGGATGCATAATGATTGGACTACCGTTGCCGATCACGGCTGCACAGATATTGTGGATAAATCTGATTTCTGACGGTTTTCCCGGGCTTGCGCTGACCATTGACCCCAAAAGGCCCAATATTATGAAAGAGAAACCCCGACATCCACAAGGAAAATTAGTTAACAGATGGATGATCGTCCTAATAGGTCTTGTAAGTTTTACAGCGGGGTTAATTGCACTTTCTTCTTTTATTATTGTATACAAAGTGACAAACGATATTCTTGCGGCTCGTTCCGTCGCCTTCGTTACACTTGGTCTTAACTCTCTGGCTTATGTTTTTTCAGTTAGATCTTTAATGACACCATTTTGGGAAAACCGAATATTTGAAAATAAATGGCTGGTAGTGGCAGTCTTTGCCGGACTTGTTTTACAAATTGTACCGTTTATGACACCAACATTGCGACTATTCTTTGGATTAAGCGAACTTAGTTTAATATATTGGATAACTGCGGTGGGATTATCGATTCTGATGTTTTTTGTAATCGAAATTTTTAAAATAGGATATAAGCTAAATGTGGTAAAGCACTGGATAAGGTAAATCTGGATTTTTCAGAATCGAAACTTCAGCTATGTGACCTCACTGGGACTCGAACCCAGGTAATCAGGCTGAAAACCTGATGTCCTAACCGCTAGACGATGAGGCCATGTAAAACTCGCTTTGCTCGTCACATGGCAAGCCCTAGATAATTTTTAAGTTGTTTTTTTAAAAATCTATGACCCGATCCACTTTTGAGAAATTTTTCTCTTCCAGTGGCATCTTTTCTTGCTAAATAAGCTTCAAAATATATGATTTTCCAAGGCGCTTTACGTTTTGTGTAATAAGCTGTCAACGCATTATGCTTTGCAAGCCGATTTATCGGATTATCGGGCGTATACCCAATATACCAACTTTTATCCTGCTTGCTTTCTAAAAGATAAACAAAATACATTTTTCTAGCTTGCAACGTGATTGATCTTTAAAGATCAATTTTACGTTGTGAGCCCTCTGGGACTCGAACCCAGAACCGCTTCCTTAAAAGGGAATTGCTCTACCATTGAGCTAAGGGCCCGCGTCGTAATACGACGCGCTGATCGTGTCACAAAGTTTACACTTTGGCCACTTACGCTTGTCGATTACTCCTTTCAAAATTCCTTTGGAATTTTGGCGGGGGCGAAAACAGTCAAAAAAAGCCTTCGTGCTCATATTTTACTCGATCAGGCGGTATTCCTCAAGGAGACTTGGAATTTAGGGGATTTTGGGTGATTGGGCCGTTCTTAGCATGAAGCTACGGAAGGGTTAAAGAAATATGGAAAATAAGATATAATACTCGCTAGATACATTAGGTCTTAAAATATTCCGGAGTCGTCTAACGGTAAGGACGTCTGCCTTTGGAGCAGAAAACTCTTGGTCCGAATCCAAGCTCCGGAGCAAGGTACAATTCAGCAACTTCTTCGCCGTGAGGGGCGCCGCGTCATATTTTGCGACCAGATCGAAAGCGTTGGGAATGGTATAGTTTGTATTTCGAAACAATTGGTATAAAATAATGGTTATAAATGAAAACTAACCAGATTTTAACGATTTCAGCAGCCGCCGCGCTGATCATAGTTGCTTTATCCCTCGCCTATTACTTCGTGATCTTTCTACCTAAAAAATATAATCAAGATACTTCAACCAAGTTGTACAACCAGCTCATTGAGCAGAATACCGAATCGAATAAAGCCCAAGCACTCAAAGATTGTACGGCGGAAGTTAACAAAAACATTGAAAAGAATGGAAGTTCTATCAAAGTGCAGTCAAACCAAGAAGCGATAGATTTATATAAACAAATGATCGACATGTGTATGATAAAAAAGGGCTATTCGAATTAATAAACAATGTTTATCCCTTGGTGGGTCATTGTAATAATAATTATCATTATTGGCGGATCTGTTGGTCAAAATAAAGACGATGACGAATATAGTACCTCTCGGTATTGCGGGGTTTTTGATCATTCTAGCTACATTTGTAATCTCCACCAACAAAATCATTGAAAAGACTAATTTACCTTCCGCATCTCCAAAAAATGATACAGAAGATTGTAACAAAACATTCGATAAACCAATTGACGTTGAATGGACAGGAGAAGTTATAGCACAAATGGTTAGTGGAACCGTATATGGAATCAAAAAAACGCCTGAAGATAAGGAAAATCCATATTTCTATGCTGGACGTTTAGATGAAGACATTAATAAAGCTTGGGAGGATAAAAAAGAAGTCGGACTAAGTGGTTTGGTCAGAGTTAAAGGAAAATGGGTTGGTATCACAGATGCATATAGAAACACCATCTTCGGAAGGTGTGTACCAAATGTTTTAATTGAATCCATAGTTCAATAAATTTTTAGCGCCTTTTAGCAAGTACAAATTATTAATGGAAAAAAATTGCTGTTGTGTAAGTGAGGTACAATACAGATACTAAGCAAGACGATTTATGGGTCCGAAAAACAAAGCGCCCGCTTTAATCAACGACACCAAATCCGCACTCAACATTGCGCTACCAGGAATGATGCCCTTCATCCAGAAGGTTGTTGACCCATTTTTGCTAACAAATCCATATTGGGGATTGGCAATCTATGCAGTAATAGGTCTATATGGAGTTTATCTGGCTTTAAAACAAGACGAACTCAACGAGTTAATTGTTTTTATCCAAAAACACCCGGAAGAATTTAGGGAGGAAATTGTCAAAAGTGAAGAATTTAGAAAAGGTTTTATTCAATTTTTTGATACATATGTAAAGGAACGTTTGAAAAATAAGAGAAAGATATCCAGATCAATTCTGCTTGATTTTGCGATCTCCGAGCACAAAGAATCATATGAGCTCGAAAGGCTTCAAGATACGTTATTAAGAATATCCCCCGAAGCTATTGGTGTTTTGGTCTTTATTCAAAAAGAAATATTACCCAGTATGAGAAAAACGGCTGCCGTTGAAATTGTAAATATGAAATATCTACCTGAAGACAAGGATCGCTTAGAGGATACTATTTGGCAACGTCAATCGGTGTCGGCCGCAATAATGCAATGGATTTATGATAACTATAATGTGAATAGCCAAATTGTTAAAAAACAATATAAAATTGGCTCTGAACACAACGAAACTCTCTCAGTAAAAATTGCAAGGATCGAGCATAAAATTACCAAAGAAAAAACTGAAAATTGGCCAGAGCTTCTTGGATTAGGAATTTTCAGAATTGCAGTTACCGGGGGAACTCTCGGAAGCGGGGCTGGAAGCAGTTATCACCTTACGGATTTCGGGCTCAAATTTATTGATTATCTTTCTGCAGTATAAGATATGAATACTCAAAAAATAATTTTAGAATTTCTCAGTGTGATTGATTCAATTTATGGAGTTTATCTCGATGGCATATTGGGATTTAAGCTGTTAATTGAATATATTACGAAGATGCAAAAGAAAAGCATCGAACTCATAGGTTCGGAGGCGACAACGAAAAAACTTGACGAAGCTGAATTTATGTATGGGATGGGCAGTCCTCCACAACATAAAATCCCAAACGATCGCGGTGTACTACACATGACTACTCAAGGAGAATTAAAGGAACGAAACAAAGAAAATGGAATAAATTTTAAGGTTATAGGCAATCTTTCGGTTGTTTTGTTATACCAATACTGGGAAGATAAGTATAGAGAAGCAATTGCCACATCTATTAATTTGAAAAAGAGTGAACTGATGTCTCCAATATTTGGAGAGTTGCGACAAATTAGAAATGCTATTCTTCACAATAATGGTATTGCCACGACCAAAGTAGAAAAAAAGGTACAGATTGTTAAGTTTAAACAAGGCGAAGAAATTTACTTGGCACGAGAAAACCTCCATGAAATAATCAATGCAATTAAAGATTATTTGAAGTCACTTGAGTCTCAAATTGAATTATAATAAGTTTTAATATAGTCCCAACAGTTCAGCTAATATTTTTGAAGTTAGACCGGATTAGACCTCAATTAAACCGCCGGTTGTAGATGAAGAGCCTTGAAGTATTTCTCTTCCTTTCTTTATTACATTTACAATTTTCTCAATGTCCTCCGCTGTTGGTCCGTCTGGACCTACTTTGTAACGGAATGCCGGGGCGACAGTTTCTTCACCATCAAAATCTAAGGTCATGTTTTCTACTCGGGTGAGAGTTAGAGCTTTAATGTTTGAGCCATCGAAATACGGGTCCATTCCCCATCCTTCATTCATAATTTCCCAAACCTTTGATAACATTTTACAATTTCTCTTGGATCTACCCCCAATTTATCACCATAGCCAGGCAATCCTTTTAAATTAACGGCCTCTTTTGAAAACCGAATTGTCAAATATTTACCTTGGTCATGAAGCTCTCGTTGCGGAGCCTCTTGTTCCTTGGCAAATTTGTTTAAAGCAGGCAATACGTTTTTGCCGCAATACTCCTTAAGCTCGTCGTGGTGTTTCAAAAGCAGGGCTGATAGTTCATTTACATCCACACTGCTGGGGAAATGGCTTAAAATTTCCTCTCTTTTTGTTGCCTTGTCGACATCCATATGCATATAGTATTACAAAAAACAGTTGCTTGCAAACGACGAAACCTTACAAAACCCTTCATTTTGAAGCAGATTTTGATATAAAGATAATCATTTGCTGTTCTTTCTGCGATTCTCCTCCCCATTCCAAAATACGATCATAGACTCCTATTTGTTCACCTTTATCGGAAAGGACTTATCCATTCTGTGTCCATCCAATTTTATGTCTGCAACTTAATCTTGCGATTTTCATAAAAATTGGGTGGTTTTTAGTATTTGAAAAAAATGGTATAACTTACTTATGGAACCTTCTAAAAAAGAACATACGCAAAAACCAGACTTGAAATTTGTGTTAAAAGAAACGTTATTGGAGTACCATAGAGAGGAAAAAATTGATGACGGAATTTGGAACGCTCAACAGCTTGTAATTGCCAGATTACCTTCTGATTCCGAGACTGAAATTATAGGAGCCGTGAGCGCGGATACTTATTTACGAGATGGTGTGGTTGACCCTGAGGTTTTAGTAGCCGGCGCGCTATTTGAACTTTTGGTTCGGTCCGACTTTAAGATTTGTTTTGAAGAGGCTGAAGAGGCGAAAAGGTTGAGGACTTTGCTTGCCAATCCGGGGGTGTTTCGGTTTACTGATGAGGGAAGAGAAAGTTTATCCAATCCTGATTTTTTGGGTATTAC
>CAZBTH010000014.1:0-22663 GCA_964494885.1 uncultured Gammaproteobacteria bacterium
GTTTCATTACAAATCTAAAGGGTGCCATAGAAGATGCAAAAAAAATCCCCTACCCAGAACTCAAACGAAATGGATTGGGTTTTGTAAAAGAAAATGGTGGTATAAAGATTGGTCATGATCTCAAGGTAACCCTGGCAGTTCCTCGAGGCCGTTTGGTCCATGGACCAAAATCCTTGCTTAAGTCGGATGTGTTTAATGGGCAAGGAATGCAAGAAGCTTTGAAAGTTCTTAGAGGTACAGATATTAAGGAGAGTGTTTTTTCTGGAAGGGAATTGCACGAGATGACTAAAGCTGTTCTTTCGACAATTTTGGTTAGTTTTTAAAATTTATCTACTCTATCTGATTATGCCAATATCTCAGGGATGAAGGAATTTTCTCTCAAAAACCTGTTCGCTTTTGTACGACTAAAACACTACATTAAGTCAAATTGCCAACCTTGTTTTTCAAAGAAGTCAGAGATCGTACAACATTTTACTTTGTACTCCTCACATAAATCAGGAATGCTTGGATTTTCAGAACTCCCGTTTTTTCGTTCGTAGGTAACAACTGTAGTTTCTGTAAGTTTTCCTAACGCTACAACAAACGGATCGGCATGAAACGGTCTTGGTTTTCTATATTGAGAAACCAGTGGGTATTTGTTTACAATATCTGTAACTATTTCGATTTGTTCAGTCGTTGGGGCAATTGCATAACTATCAAAATTTTTAAACCATACAGTTAACTCATCGTTTCCCGCTTTTATTTCTTTTTTAACCTCATCGGGAATTAATATACTGCCTTGTTCGATAAAACCACCCAATTTCTCCCACAATTTATTAAATGTACTCGGTCGGTAATGAATCCTCCAACTGTTTATGAAGGCTGAAGAGTCAAAGCAATATTTTTTGTCTTTGGATTTTTCCATAGTTAGTTTAAATGTGCAACTCAACCGCAGCTATATGTTTGGAAGTAGTATCTAAATAATTGGCAGCGTCTACCATAGTAATTCTGTTCATATGCAAATTCTCCAAAATAAAAGAAGAGAAAGCACCGCCATTTCTACTTATTATCTTGATATATTGTGGAATCCTGAATTCACCCTTTTTACTTTTAGCCTTATGTTCTTCAAATCCTTTAATCAACTCTCTTCTTACTTGTTTATATTCATTTTCGGTGATAATTTCCAAAAAGTTAAATCTCCTATAAATAACCTCTTGGCTTACTCTGAAGCTTTTGCTTATTTTTTCAATAGATTCTTGATCCCATTGTGAAAAAGATAAATTAGTTAATCTTTTGACATCTGGATTATTTAGAAAAACCTCTTTTGGTACAAGAAATGAGGCAGCAAACTGGTTACAGAATTTTTCTATTTTTATATATTCAAAAGAATTTTTTGAAAGTTCATCTGGAGTACATACGCCAGACCCTCGTAAAAGTATATGCCCCATTTCGTGAAATAACGAAAAAACCCTACGGTTTTCGTGTTCTAGAGAATTAAGCACAACTACGTACGGAGTTTTATCAACTAAGGAAAATGCGCTAACTTCCTTTTCAGGAAGGCTTTGTTGCAATATAAATATCCCGACTTTTTCAATTACTTCTTTCCATTGTTTTAGTGCGGATGAACTAGAAGGCCACTTAGATTGATCGTTAATTGATACTCCAAAAAATAAACGTAATTCTTGCGCCATTTCTTCGGGATCGCTTTCGAGTGATGATTTTTTAAAGTTATATTTTATTTCATCACCCTCCAATTCTCTAATTACTGATTGGACGTATCTTGCCCGTCTTACAGCCAACATAACTTTGGGGGAGAGTTTAGTTTCTTTGTAAGTAAATACTTTTCTAAAATCCTTGGGTAGCACAACATCTTTTGGTATTTCTTTTAGAAAGAAGTACGCAAGTGGGATTTTGTAAACACCTGCAAGTTTTTCCAGCCTTGCTATTGAAATTTCAGTTTTCTCTTGTTCACATTGTTCTAAAAATTCTTTTTTAATTATTGCCTTTTTTGAAGCCTCCGCAATTTCATAACCAGAACAATACCTAGCATATTTGAGGATGGTAGGTTCAACTACTACTTTTAATAAATTGGCCATATATCAATATTAGCAAATCTGGCAAATATTACTATTACTATAAGAACTTAAATAAACTTTACCTTCAAAATAATAATTTCTAATATAGAGTTATTCGACTGCGCTCATAATTTTTCAACCCCAGCAGTTCACAAAATGTTAAACCATTCCGAAACTTTAGAACCAAAACCAGTACTCGACAACGCCTTAAGAGATCTTAGGACGGCAATTGGAGATTATGAAGTAGTCAAGATAGATTCTACCGGTCTTTATTGTTCGGTCCTCAATATTTGGTCGGATCTGGCGGGCAATATTGAGGTATATACTAAGATTGAAGATGCGATGGCCGAAAAAAGGAGAATGATGGGTCAAATAGCTCCGATTGACCTTTCAATGGGTGATCCTGTTAGGCAAAGATATGATCCCCTGAATTGGGTCAAAAATATTCCCGATGACAATTCTGTACACCCCGGTGCCTTTATTTTGGACAGATCAAAATCACTTTTGTCCCTTCTCGAGGGCATACAATTGTAAATGTCGGAAGATTGTTACCGTCAAGCTAAACTATGACCGAAAAGGTAGAATGGATGCATTATGAAGGAATTTTCTCTCAAAAACGGAACCCGTGCTACTTGATACCTGGAAGATTGAAGTTTTTTACCCACATTCATCTTTTTTTGGATTTTGCAAGTTCGGCTTTTAGTTCCACCATTCTCAACTCGCGACCCACCATTATTTTGTTCATTCGTTCGAGTTCTTTAACTCGTACTTCCAACTCTGCCGTTCGTTTGGCAACCTCCAGGGTAAGTTTCTCTGTATATTCTTTAAGTTGTTTTTCTAAAGTTACTTGCTTGGTAATGTCCTCCATCGCCAAAAGTATTATTGGTCTATCTTGGTCTGTTGTATGAACTTGTCTGGCGTTTAAGATCATTATCTTGTGCCCTATTTGTGGAAAGTCGTGTTCAACTTTAAAATCTTCAAAATGAGTATTTTTTGGCAAGATATCTTCCAAAAGAATTTTTAATTTGGGGATATTCCACTGGCCATTTCCTAAGCTGTACACTTTCTTGCCCTCCGTTCCCTCTTTTGTAACTTGAAAAACAGAATAAAAAGTTCTGTTTGCAGACAGTACTATTAACTTGGCATCAAGAATCAAAAAAGGCTCGCGGACAGTATCAACCACAGTTCTGACATAAGTCCATGCCACTTCCCAGATTTCCTCTGCATTAACCTTTTTGCCCATATATTTTATACTTTTTACCTCCTTTGATATTCCACCTCTTTGTTTTGCTGTCGTTTAGTCAGTTGGTAGGTTAACTGCCATTATAACAGCATTCAAGAAAACCTCACAACTTATTGCGAGGATGAATTGAACGCCGATATGTCATAACAGAAATCGTCACGACAAAGATAATATTTTTAGCCTTTTTAGGACTTTTGTGTCATTACCTTCTGAGGCAAATACCGAAAAACCCGCAGAATTCATTATTTTAACCAAGATTGCATCTTTCATATCCATAAGTTTGGCAAGGTCAGGTTTCCCCCTGGCTATATATTTGGCATCGTCAATTATCTTCAAAAATATTCTTTTTTGTGATTTTTTTAAAGAGTCAAAATAAAAATCCGGCTCCAGTCCCAGCAGGGAAATAGAGGCTGCCAAATCGAGTGTAAGTATCCGGTCTTCGTATTCCTTTAGAAATTTACTAAATTTTGTATATCCTTTGTTGACAAATAATTCCGGAGGTGCAACATAAATTGTTCGGGTGGGGGTAGACAAAAGCAGCGAGGCGGTCTCCCTGTTTCCACTGAATAAATTATCTAAGTCTGCGGATGAGAATCCCTCTATCTGATAGCTGACATACTTGGTAATAGCTTCCTTGGAAATTTTTAGCGTGGTCCCATCGGAAAGCCCGATTTGGGCGCTTTTGATGTCATTTTCGCCCAATGTCACATGGGTATGAAAAAGAATGGGGTCGGTCTTTTTAAAGAATCTTCCTACACTGGTTTCGACTATATTTCCGTATTCCACAGACAGCTCCATAGTGTTGACGAAGCTGTTTCCGACAAAGTCCCTTATAGATTTTCGGCTTTCCCGCTCGTTATAAATATTTACACCATTAGCATCAAAACCTAGCACTGCCCCATATTCCTTACCTGTAAGATCAGATTCATCCCGCTTCGTTTGCACGTAAACGAAAGCTTTTTCCGGGAGCTCAATTTGGGTGGCAGATCCCAATTCACCAAGGCTGCCAAGCTTCCAAAAAGCCTCAAGTTGGGCTTTTGCGTCACCAAAAAAGACTTTTTCTACGGACTTTCCTACCAATTTACCTTTGTTTTCAGTAGTCACGGGGGGAATTATACATTATTGCCGATTTCTTGCCTCCAAGAAGTCGGCGAAAGAAGGAGCCACCCTCTGAAATTCCATAGCTCTTCGCCTTGATGGATATTTTGCAAAAACCTCTCCTCGGCACAAGGCCTCGTCTAAACAAGTTTTTGCTCTTTGGTATTCACCAAGGTTCATCAAAATGTAATTTCACACGGTGGTTTTGGGAATACAAACCTTCGCAAACGATATTGGGGCTTGTTTTGTGGTATAATAAGGAATCAACAATTCACTTTCGTTTGCACGGTTAGTTGAGATTCTTATAGAAAAAGGTGGCAGGATAGATAAGTATTACCTTCATGACTGGAATAGGAATAAGCATGCTACGGTTTACCTAAAAGGCTGGTTTGGAGGCAAAAATATAAGGGAAGCGATAATAAAAGCCCTTGCCTGAGAAGTCTAGGGCTTTTCATCTCGGAGACTCGATGTAAAGGCTCTTGCTTAGAATACTTATCCAAAAAACAATACGCCGATTTCTTACCTCCAAGAAAGAATTTGTTCATTTCTCTGCTTCTCTAAAACGCCCATTTCCCATTTCTTGCTCGTCCAAGAAATGTGAGAAAGAAAGACGCCACCGCAACATTTTTAGCCAGTCACCCCAGTCGTTCATAATTATGCAAAAGATTGCTCCTTCGTCAAGCGAGGGCTGCTTTTGCTTTTTATTTGAATTCGCAAACTCTCTCGTGGTTTCCTCACAAACGCTTGTTGGTTAGAAACGATTCATGGAATAGTGCTATTATAATTCCAGAATGGAAACACAAGAACCAGTAGATTTACCGGTAGATATTTCGAATCAGGTTAGGATGATTTTCAGAGGCGAAACGAATGAGCCAAAGTTTGAACTTCTGAATAAGTTAATGAGTGGTACAGATGTCAAAAATGCTAAATCATTGGAGCTTGAATTGCCGTGGCTTGGAGAATATGCGGCCAAATGGACAAAGGCTTGGGTCGAGCAGGGTGCTTTCAGAGGACAAAAGAGAGCAGCGAAAATAATTTGCACAGAAGCTGAAAAAAACTCAGTCGCGAATGTGTTTGCTTCTGGGGTGGAGTGGGTAGATATAGACAAAGTGGTGGTTGCTCCGGAAAGGTCATGAGGACGACAAATAGGCCAATATCTCATAGTACTTGACATTCTCAAATCGGTGTGATATACTTCCTTTTGTTAGCAGGTCAGAGGTAATAGATCTGCTTAAATTTAGTTAATATTTAAAGTTTAGTTTTTAAGAAAATAGGTACCCCAAGTATTTATATATTATTTGTATCTTTTTCTTCACTAGGCCCAAATGTAATTTTTCTTTAAGCAGTTCTGTTCCCTTTACCCATGTATAACAATAGATTTAAGCCAAATCGTAGAGGCCCGCAGAGGGGATTTCTTCGTGGAAATTTAGCCAGCCGTGGTGGCGCATCTTCCCGTGGGGTTAGGAGAATCAAGACATTCGACCCTTCCCAGGTTATTAACAATCTGCCTCAAAATATAGCTTCTGTTACCCAAGAAGAGTATGTTCCGACTCATGCATTTGCCGACTTTAATATTGATGAACGTTTGAAAGCAAACATCTTAAAGCATGGCTACAAGACCCCAACTCCTGTGCAAGATAAAGCTATACCGGCAATCCTTGAAGGACGCGATTTGATTGGAATTGCCAATACCGGAACGGGTAAAACTGCCGCTTTTTTGATTCCATTGGTTAACAGGATGTTGGCTGATAGGAATTTTAAGGTCCTTATAATGGCCCCAACACGTGAGCTTGCATCGCAAATTAAAGATGAGCTTTTTGTTTTTGCCGACGGACTTGGAATCTATGCAGCCCTTTTAATTGGTGGAGCCAGCATGGGCAGGCAAATAGACAGTTTACGTCGCAACCCGAATTTTGTAATAGGTACACCAGGCAGGGTTACAGATTTGATCAAAAACAGGTACTTAGATTTATCCCGTTTTTCCGCGGTAGTTTTAGACGAGGCGGATCACATGGTGGACATTGGATTCATTCACGATATCAAATATATGATTTCCCTTCTTCCCGCAAAACGTTTGTCACTTTTCTTTTCGGCGACAATTGACGAAGCTGTACGCGGAATATTGCAGAGTTTTGTCTATAATCCAGTTACTGTTTCTGTTAAAACGGGGGATACAGCGGCAAATGTAGAACAAAAGACGATAAGAGTTGGAGACTCTGCCAAGAAGATTGAGCAGCTCCACAGCCTTCTTAGTCAAAAAGAATTTGAAAAAGTCCTGATTTTTGGTCGTACCAAACACGGGGTTCAAAGATTGTCTGATGATTTAGTTAAAAGGGGATTTAGGTCTGATGCAATTCATGGTAACAAGAATCAAAGCCAAAGAATAAGAACCTTGGCATCATTCAAACAAAATAACATTCAGATTTTGATTGCAACCGACGTTGCCTCCCGCGGGCTTGATATTCCCAATGTAAGCCACGTTATTAACTATGATTTACCCGAATCCTACGAGGCGTATATTCATAGGATCGGAAGAACGGGAAGAGCGGACAAAAAGGGCATTGCCTTGACGTTTGTGGGATAACCCAATATGCCAATTTCTTGCCTCCAAGAACACATCTTTTCCATTCTTTGCGCACCCAAAAAATCCATTTCCCATTTCTTGCTCGTCCAAGAAATGTGAGAAAGAAGGACGCCACCGCAACATTTTTAGCCAGTCACCCCAGTCGTTCATGATTATGCAAAAGATTACTCCTTCGTCAAGCGAGGGCTGCTTTTGCTTTTAAATGAATCCTCTCCTTTTGTTCCAGGTTAAAAAGTTGATGTGGGTTTTGGGGACAAAAATTAAATTTGAAAATTCGATGGGGATTTAGTGAACAGGCACAACAAGCACGGAACAAAATCCTTAGATGTGGTATCATCATTTTGAAATGGCGGAGGCGACTGTATCAAAAACAGGTGAATTTGGGGAGGGGAACTCTTTGGCTGAAGGGATGTGGAACACATTGGAAAAAATGGAGGGAAGAGAAGGGATAGATCCTGTAAGAAAACAGAGACAATTGGAAATTTTAAAAAATCTGCCGGAGGATTTTGATTTGTTGGTCAAAGGTTTTCATATTTTAAAACCCGACGACCAACTTCATGGTGAGATTTTTGAATATTTAGTAAGAGCTGACAGGGATATTTGCCCAAATGGAGAGACTAAAGCGGCCCAAGAGTTAAGAGAAGTAATGCATAACCCAAAAAGATTTAAACTTCTTTCAATTTCTAAATCAATTACCAATCGTGACGCAGTATTGGTTGATGGTAATACAATTTTTGGAGCTGTTGAGGCTAAGTTTAGGGTAGGTATTGGAGCTAGACATGCTGCCAAAATTTATGGGACAAAACCGGCTTTGTTAGATGCAATTAACTTATTAACAAATGAGGGTGTTCCAAATTTAAAAAAACATGGATTGCCGAATTTGGCCAATTCGATAAGTGATCTGAGAATATCTGATGATTTTGTTGTTACTGTGGCAATGCCGTTTGATGAAGTTGACTTTGGGTTTTTTGCGTCCAAAGATCGATACCTCAAGAAAAACTCTCCGTTTTCAAAAGATGAGGTTTATAAGATGGCTGACTTTATCAGGAACATAGTCTCCAATTCTTGAAATGTTATAACAGATCCAATACAAAATGTCGGAAAATGACATTTTATTTCATATGACTATATAATATTGCTCATGGCGGTAGAAAATCCTGGCCCCGACAGTCTTCCAGAGACGGTTAAGTCACTTTATATCCATTGGTATAAAGTTTTTAGAAAGGACGACCGAGTCTCGCAGTTTACGCGCCTGCAACCTCCGCGTGGCACAGAAGATGCTCAAGAAAGATCTGTTAGCCAGATTCTTCTTGCATCTAATTTGGATGATCTTGGAATTAGTCGGGACGCAGAAACTCAGACGATGGAGGCTTGTAGCGCAATAGTTGATGTTCTTTTTGAAGTTGCACCCAAGGCACTGGAAGCATGGGTAGAAGACCATGACGAACCAATTGAATTTTTGGCCGACTACAATGACCCTAGAATTATTGCAATTTCCAAACTTGCACAGACAAAACTAATAGAGAACGATATATCGTAAATCGTAAATCGTATATCGTATATAGGGCTACTTCTTAGTAGCCAGTATCGCCATGAAAAGTGGGATTTCGGCGCGGCTTCTATTTTCCATTCTACCGGCGCGGCCTTTACTTTCTTTATCGCTTGTCCATTCTTCAATTAATTCGATTACAAAACCAGCATCCTTTAACATTTTGGAATAATCACTTAGGGGGAAGTGGTAACTTAGGGTGTTTTGGGAATTCGGGTCGGACGGATTCATACGGATTGGTATTTCCATTGGGGACATGTATTTATCCACTCTTCTATATTGAATCTTTCTTGCTTCATCTATTTCCCAGGACGATTGTCTGGGGATTCTAAACATTGGATGATTTAGAACTATGACAAGGGGGCCCCTTGTCAATAAATTTTCGGATGCATTTTTAAAAACGGCTTTGGGGTTGGAAATGTTTTGGAGGGCGAGGATAATAACGGCATGGGTGAAATCATTTGGCAGATTAGACAAATTTGCAGGATTTGTTACATCGGCTACAGCATATTTATGATTATAATTTTTGTCCTCATTTCTGGCAGTATTTATCAAACTTTCGGCAATATCGACACCTGTATATTTAACGCTTTTGGGGAGAGATTTTGCCAGTACACCGTTCCCGCAGGCGAGGTCTAAGACTTTAGATTCTTGATTTAAGATTTTAGAATTAAGATCCAGAAGACGCAAAACACCGGGGATGACGACGTGTTGATGGTAATAATGCCCCCGGCCCTGGTCGGTTATTCTGTTGTACCAAGGCGCGACTTTTTGCCAGGATGTGGTTCGACTATGCTCACCATTAAATTTTTTTCTCATAGGCAAATTATACAATACCAAGAAGATTGAGGTGATTTGGGAGATTTGGGGATATAATTAATTGTGAACCACGTTAGAAGTAAAAAATTAGAAATTTTTGCCGACCTCCGAAATATAAGTCGGACTTCTAACGTGGTGAAGAAAATTTTTTTACATTTTATTTTTCTTTCTTTTACTCTTACACTCTTACACTCTTTTACTCTTGTTGCACACGCTAAAGATTATTCGATTGAGTCCGCAGATTTTGATGTGAAGATAAATAAAGACGGATCGGCGGATGTTACCGAGACGAGAGTCTACAATTTTGATGGGAGTTTTAGTTGGGCGGATGAATGGATCCCAAAGAAAAATTATCAATTTACAATTTCCAATTTTCAATTGGGGGAGGGAAATAAAACATATTTGCAAAACAATTTAGGGACACAGGGAACTTATTCTGTAGCTGACCAGGGGGATAAAATTTACATCAAATGGTATTACACAGCAATAAACGAACAAAAAACATTTACACTCAAATATAAAATTCAAAACGCGGTTACAAATCATACCGATATTTCAGAATTCTATTGGCAGCTGGTCGGGGATCAATGGACGAAAGGGATTGGTAAAGTAACGGCCAATGTTTATTTGGGTTTCTCCGTTCCCGACGACCGCATTTGGGCATTCGGACACGGGCCACTAAATGGAAAAGTAAATATTATTTCTAACCAGGAAGTTGATTTTAGTGCTACAAACCTTTCTGCAAAAAAATTTTTTGAAGTCAGAATTTTGTTTCCAACAAACCCCTCTTTTGTTAACTCAGGCAAAGGCGATAGTGATTTAAAGAATATTCTTGCTGAGGAAAAAGCCTTCGGGGATAAAACCAGAATTGGGCAGATTTGGCAAATTGGATTAATTGGGCTAATTGGCTTACTGTTAATTTGGAGAACAATTGTTTGGCTTATCCGTTGGTACAAAATAGGTAGAGATAATCCTTTGCCTGAAGTTAACCTTGCGGGGACCGTCCATGAACCACCAAGCGACTTATCGCCTGTTTATGTGGAAACAATGCTTTCTGGTATGGCTACGGGAAAATCTATTGTGGCTACGATATTGGAGTTAACGAGGAGGAAAATTCTGGCGATTGATTTTACAAAAGACGGAAAAAAATCTTTTTGGGGAAACAAAGATGTATATGTTTTAGTTCTTAGGAAAGAACCTTATATCGATTTAGTCTCCCCAATGGAACGGAATTTGTTGGAGTTTTTGTTTAATGAGGGTCAGACCAGTTTAAATTTTGATGAAATTAAGGATTTTGGAAAAACCCGCCCGAGCAAAACTCAGAGTTTTTGGATACGCTGGAAAAAGGATGCAAAAACAGGTTTAAAGAAATTGGGATTTTATGAACAAAAAAGTTTGGATGTACAAAAGAAAGGTATAGGAGAACTTGTGGGTTGGGGAATTTTGACTTACCTTTATTTTCAGTTTGGGGGATTCGTTTTAATACCACAGCTAATTCCGGTATTTATCGTGTGTGATTCTGTTATGGTTCTTTCGATTGCTTCCATGCGGAAGAAAAGCAGGTGGGGTGGAGAAGAAGTGGCCGGTTGGATGGCATTTAAAAAATGGCTAAAGGATTATTCGGTAACCAAAAACTATCCGATAGATTCCGTTATTCTCTGGGAAAAATATTTAGTGTATGGAACTGTTTTGGGAATTTCTGTTAAGGCGTTATCACAGTTACCAATAAAGTTTAGTGAAGCGGCACAGCGGGGTAGCGGAATGTATATGGCGTTTTACGGCCATGGGACATCGGGGAATTTAGGGGGGTTGGGGAATTTTGAAAGCGCATTTTCCACCCTGTCTTCATCTTTTAATTCGTACGGAGCTAGCGGTGTTGGAAGTTCCGGAGGATTTTCCGGAGGCGGGGGTGGTGGTGGAGGTGGCGGCGGTGGCGGGGCTGGATAACTTCAAAAGTGACTTTTAATCGTGGGGCGTGGTAGAATCTCCATTCTGTCCGAGGTCAGAGACTTTTGTTCTTTGAATAAGCCTCGAACTTTGAAATTCTAAACAGCATCAATAAGATGCGGGAAGGTATAAGTCATGTTCACAGTTGAAACCAAGAATGTCCCAGGCTCTATGAGAAAGGTGCTTCGTGATTTCGCCGAAAACATTGGTATGAATATTTACGCGAAGGGATCTGACGAATTCGAAAGCGCGCTTTACCCACCAAACACCAAAAAAGATAGGTTGGAAATATATTTTTATGCTGCGCCGGCCGTTGGAGCATATTCCGGAGGAAAGGAGAAGTCGTATTACCGTGCTTTTGGGTACGACCTCGACAATGATCAATCTACTGGTGTAACGCCGTCGCTGATTGGATTTCAGATCGAGGACGGTGAAGACAACCTGGTGGCAGAGGTTGTTGAAAATACAATCTATGTTCTTTTTGACCTGCTTGATTTCGATGGTTGGCTGGGAGTCGAGGAAGCAAATTCCATTCTTCAGAAAATCCTTGAGAGTTACGCCAAAGCTCCGTCGCTTACTAAAAGGCGTGAGCTGGAAGGGAAAAAGAAGATGGATCTCAGGAGTAAATCGTTCCCGAACTTTCGGAGATTGTTGGCCGATTCCGGACACAGCTCTGCCGAAATCAAAAGACAATACGACGTAATTACCCGCATATCGAAGGGCGACTTGATTGTTTACGACGGCGGGATTCGGATCCCTTTGGGTAAAAAACAAACACGAAGTTCGTTTGATCGCTCGGGGCAGGTAGATATTGGGGAGGTTTTCTTCATTCTCCTGCCTGAAAAGTGGGATGATGGTGATTTCGTCGAGATTTACTACCTGGACCCAAGACGTAAAGGTAAACATCCCCATATCTACTCAGACGGAAATTCGTGTATTGGGAATATTCATTACGGTGTTTCCGAATTCCTTCACGATAAAGAGATTGCACTCGCAGCCGAGGCAATCAAACTATTTGTTGAGGAGTCATAGGGAGATCAAAATGGCGATCACGATTCCTTCTGTCTGGTTTTCAGCAATGGCGATCGAGAAGTTTTTTGCCTACATCCAAATAGCCGAGGGTGAAATTGGCGGACTTGGTGAAGTGGTAGATAGAACTTCGATTCTTGATGTAAGGGATATAATTCTTCTACCCCAGACTACTACGGGGGAAGAAACCACTCTTGACCAGGCGGCTTTGAAAAAGCTGATGGTTGATGAGATGAAAGACGGGCGAGACTTTGGAAGATACCGCGTCTGGTGGCACAGCCATGGTATATATAAAGTTGGCTGGTCGGTAGACAAAGATGAATCGACAATTAAAAGGTTGTCGAGATCAAAGTACCTGGTTTCGATTGTAGGAAATAAACACAACGACGTTGCTACCAGATACGACATTCAAACTCCCGAGGTCTTCACCTTGCACGGTTTACCCTTGCAGATATATCACACTTTCGGAGAAAAGCCCGTTTCAATGGAAGATTTGAAGGCTGAGGTTGCCGAGAAAGTTGTTTACAAAAAGGAGGTGAGTAATGGGAAAAATCGCTAACTTCAAAAGGCAGATGGGTTTACTTCCGCCAACACTTTTGAATAGTGTGCCCTATGTTTTGATAGGTGCCGGTGGAATCGGATCCCCGATTGGTTTTACCATTGTGAAAATGGGTGTAGAGCGGCTCACGATTTGGGATCATGACACGATCGAAAGTCACAACCTTCCAAATCAACTTTACAAACTGTCCCAACTTGGAATGGGGAAGGCGGAGTCGTTGGCTGTAAATCTTGCAGAGTATGCTCAGATTCAGGCCACTCCAATTGCCAAAAGATATGATGGTTCACCTTTAACGGGAATCGTCATCAGCGCAGTTGATAGGATCGAGGTCAGGAAAGAAATCTGGGAAGGTGTAAGAAAAAGCCGCCGGGTTCCTTTGTACATCGAAACACGGATGGCAGGGGAGCTGTTTCAGATTTATCCGATCCCGATGACGGATAAAGAACGCGTTGAAGCATACGCCCAAAAACTTTACAAAAAAGTTAAGGTGTATGACGCGGTCTGCACTGCAGCGACAATTTTTTACACTGTGGTCACCTGCGCGGGATTGGTTGGCGAAGTTGTCAAAACTTTCCTAACCGACAGATCTGCTTTACCCCAATGCATTACGGTGGATTTGAAACGGTTGAAAATGGTGGTAGAATAGCGTGCAGTAAGTTGCAAGCACGTTGTTGTTCAAAAATCTGAGTTAAGGAGTTTCAAATGGCACAGCGCAAGAGTACTGTTACGGTTGCCTCCCTTGCCGATGGCAAGACCGAAATGTTCACCTTTGAGGGCGATTCCATGCTTTTGACCGACGCGGTCGCGGAAGCCGGTTTTGACCTGGACGAAGTGAACTCTGTGGAACGCAATGAAGCGGCCATCTCCGAGAAAGATCTCGAAACCGCCACCGTTCGTAACGGCGACGTTGTTTACCTGATCCCTCTCATTCAAGGCGGCTGATTCGTCTCGCGCGGCGGGGCAAAATATCTAGCCAATTTGGCTGGAAAATTTGTTTGTTCCCGTCAGTTTACCGCTAAGGTTTTTCACTCTTAATTGAGATGAACAACCTTAGCGGTATTTTTTTTGACTTTTTTCATACTTCCTGGGACAATCTACTTATCATGGCACTTGTTGAAAATTCCCATGAGTTCGCCACCGGTGTTTTCGGTAATGACGGTACTGTTGAAAACTTAGCCAAGCGGGCTGCAGCAGGGATTTATTACGCAATTATTCTTCAAAATGAAGTTGATATTAAGTCCGATATTCTTATTGGAGTTGAAAGAAATTTGAGGAAGCTTTTGATAGATGATGAAATTGAAATGATCATCGATCATTACGAAATGGTGAAAGGAAAATAAATGGAAAGAGATAGAATTAACGCAGTTAATAAGGACTTCAGAACATCGCTTTTTTATTGGCAAAGTTTTCCGGAAAACAGTGTGGCGATGGCAAAAATAAACAGTTTGTTTTCTACAACCAATCAAATGAGATTAAATTTGGATTTGCATATAAAAGCGGAGACTTTTGAAAACAGTGATGGAAGGCGTGCGATTCAGCTCAACGATTTAGCAAGACTTGCCAAAAAGGAGGGCGATTTTTACACCTTTCGTTTTAAAACAAATACAGAAACCGGCAAATATAGTATTTTTGCCAGAAATGTTAGAGGTCAACCTCATCTTTTAATCTTTGAAGGGCAAAAAAGCGGGCGTGTTTGGATGGCGGCTTTTAGGCCTCATGAAATTGATTCGTTTGTAGTTAAATAAATTTTGCGTTAAAAAATATGTGGGTGATATGAATAGATTTCGCTACCAGTGACCACCCACAACACTTCATTTTATTAATACTTGCCACAGTATGAGCAGGATGAACGATATCGGTATCAGAATGGCCTGTATGTTGTTAACAACCTTTCCAAATATACCCTCCAACAACGCGAACAGAATTCTGCCACCGTCGAGCACAGGAATTGGCAGCATGTTCAAAATGGCCAACATTAGATTGATGTCGCCAATTGCGAAGATGACATTCTTTGGTGTCATGGACGCGAACAAAGCTGCGAAGCCCGGAGTGGGTAAACTCTCGTTGCCAAAAAAGGACTTAACAGTTGGAATAACCAAAAATTGGTCTTCGGCAAGACTTGCGATTTGGTTAAATCCACCGACGGCGTAGTAGCAGCACAGAGCGAGGGCAAAGTTAAAAACTGGGCCCGATAGTGCAATCACCGCTTTTTTGAGCCAATGCATTTTGAGTAGGCTGTCGAGTTTCGTGCCTCCAATTAATGGCAGCAGCCCAACCCTGACTGGTATCCCAAACAGTTTGAAAGTAAACAACCTTGGTAAACCCAGGGAAATTTCTTCGACTTTTTCTCCGAGGGCGCCTGCGACAAGGGCGTGTCCGAGCTCGTGGACAAACATTGCGACGGTCAGTACTACCCAAATCCCCGTGAACGCGAGTATTTCTTTCACTCAAGCCTCCTTCCGATTGTGAATGTGCCTGAACCCGAATTGGTTCAAACGGGGAGATTATATCAGATATTGGTGTTTGATTATTTGTCTTCTCCCCTCTACACTCTTTAACGGTGGAACGCGACAAAAACAAATCACATTTAAATCTCGAACTTACAAATGCCCTTTCTTCATGGCAGAAAATGCCTGATTCTAAGGAATATTTGGCAAGAGTGAGCGAGGCGATTATGGTGGCCTTGGCAGCGGAGGGCTTGTTACTTAAGGTCAAAAGGGAAGTGCTGGATAAATTTGGAACCAGTGAGCTTCCTATAATTAGAACAGTTGCTTTTAGATATGGATGTGTTGACGGTAATTCAATAGTTTTTGAATCTTCACAGGAACTATCGATGCGAGTAGGGGCGATAAGAGAAAGGTCTTATTTATTTTTAGATAGTAGAACAGAAAAAACAATTGGGTTTTTTAGACCTGAAGATATTTTGGAATTAAAAACAAAGTAAATTTTTACATTTTCAGCACTTCTTTGCTCGCACAAAGAAATGCTGTGAAGAAAGTGCGCGCTCTTTGTTCGTCATCCACTCGTGAGTTTGCTCATGTTTTGCAAAAGATTGCTCCTTCGTCAAGCGAGGGCTGCTTTTGCTTTTTAACTGAATTCACAAACTCTCTCGTGGAATCCTCACAAACGCTTATTGAAAACAGGGCTCATCAAAAAAGTAACCAACTTTGTTGTGGAATTTCACACGGTGGGTTTTTGGGGGCATGGAATTTTTCACAAACGCTTGGTTTCAACAGGGACGATTGGAATTTGAGGGCTAATAAGTCTATAATCCTCGTTGTTCGTCGGTTTGCACATTTCGGTTTAATATCAGATTGGAGGAACACATGTTTAAAAAAGGAAAGGATTTGGCACGAGATTTTCCTGAAGTTGCCGTTTTAGTTGATTCATTAGCGAGACGGGCTACGTCAAATGTTGTCGGAATATGTTTTGTCAGGAAGCCGTCAACACCCGGAGGAAATTTTTTCCGAACAAAGGGGCACCTTACGGAAGAACAAATTTCGCGGATTGCCCGTGCACACACACTGCCCAAAACCGGAGTATCGGGGTTAACTAAAACACCAAAAGGTCTTTGGACAGAGTACTCCGCCCCAATTGGACTTGAACACTTCAACATAGAAAACATCGTGTTTAAGAACAATAGTCAAACACTTTCTTCTTTTTTGGAGAACCTTACTCGTGAAGGTGACCCAGAACGGGTGTTTGTTAACGGTAAGGAAGTTGATGATTCTGCGTCTTGGGATAGATTTGGGGAAGGCGACGTAGTGGTTGGACTGTCGGATGGCGGAGAACTTGGGCAGGGAAGTCTATGCGTCTTTGAAGATATGGCTAAGGTGGAGGTATTTCAAGAAAAACTGCTTGGCCCATACACAGACGAACGGACTCGCGGTCTATTGCCCGGGCAAATCTGGCTTGAAGATCAAATTTTCCGAGCATGGAATCTCAGGCATTCGGATGTGGTCATTTGTCCGCGTTGCGGAGAAGAAGATTGTACAGACCATAGAATCTTGAGGGGCGAAAAGATTTTTGTCCGCCGTAGTGGCAATAAATTTCTCTACGCGTTTCAAACGGCAGCTTTGATTGGCCGAAACGCAACAGAGGTTCTAATCCCATTTGCGCCTGCTGTGATTGGGAGAAAAATTGGTCAGGTTGTTTGGCCGTCTGAGGTGCGAAAGCTGGAAATTGAAAACAGCGACGTTACTCTCAGTACATGTAACTCCCCGATTCAGGCTCGTGACACAGTAAGTGTCTATCTTGCTGACCCAAGACTTAAGTTGTAAGGAGAATAACATGCGAGAGTATGCAAGTTTTGAAGTTTGGGGAAAAGGAGCACCCAATGGACCGCTGATCGTAGGGGAGATTGCTGGTCAAAAGGTAACGGACAAGATCGTTGTTTGGAGCGAATACTTGTTGGAGATGGGCAAGAAAGGTTGGAGATTGGCATCCTGTTCGGTGTTTCCCGATCTTCGGGACCAAACCCCGGCAGGTTGGTTGCGTTTTTACGCGATTTTTGAGAGGCCTTTGCCCCCATCCAACAGACACAACGTCTGATCCCAAGCGCCTGGCGGCATTGATTTGTTTTATACAATCATTGTCCACCAGGCGTTATTTTTTGGGAAAATCACCTTGAATATCTTTGTTTTGCGGCGAGAGCCCCGGCCAACTTTTCTTTCAATAGTTTGTCAAATTTATCTGAACTCAATGGACTTCGTGTCCTAAGCTCCATGACAACAGTCCGCGCAAACCATCTTCTTGTAGGTAAATCTTTTGGCAGGTCTTCCCCTGCAAGTAATATTTCCTCTTTCTCCTTATCTGTAAGCCAGCGAAAGTAGAGGTCCAAACCCTCCATTTCTTCTGCAACTTTCCCTTTCATAGCTTCCAGCAATCCTTTGTCCCAGGGAATTTCACCGCCAACCTCTTTAATAATATCTGCCATTTGGGGTATTTTAACATTTTAATTGATTCTTGGGCCTATAAGTAGTACTCTTCTGACATGAAAGGCGAGAAAGATCTACACATCGGTGACAGCGAGTCAATTTTTATCCCCCTTCGCGAATACCCCGACCGTAAGGTCGTGGGTGAGAGCGAAGAGGTTTCGCTTCGGAGGGATTCCGCTCCAGACGAAGCGCTGGGAGAAGATACCCTGCCGCCTGTGTTGGGGAGCTTCATTGACCCGGCCAGAAAACAAGAATATTTGGGAATTCTTGACCAAGCTTTTGATGCCTGGCACAAAAAAGAATGGTTTTTTGTCACAAAAGAATACTTTACGACAATATCTAGGGCGTTTTTTCTTTCTTATCTTCGGTATCTTGTTTCGGCTTCAGATGAAAAAGGCCGAATTGATTTAACTGCCACCAAGGCGGGACTTGCAGAGGAAATGGGTGAATATTTTAGGCAGGAAAAGTTGGATAATGCCCTTGGGTTTTTAAAGGAAGGTGATTGGCAGGGGCTGATACAAAAGTAACCATGTTACCCATAGAGCGACAAAACATAAGTTTTTTGGAAACGACTTCTGCCGACGAACTCGCAAAGTGGCTTCTTCGTGGGGAGAGCTTATCTCCGGTTTGGTATAATGACGATGAGTCTGGGGTCGTCAGACTTGCCGGAACGTACAGAAATTTAAATGAAAATACACAGAAGAAGGTTTCCCTGGCCTTGGCAAAATCAGTGTCTGAGTGGAATCCTCTGGTTCATAAGACTTCGGCCCTTGCAGATGTGGCAATGGTAGCGGCTTTGATTCAAAACGAGGCAGTTGTACCCGGTCTAATTAAAATTATAGAAGAAAATTTTGTTTTGAAGGGTAAAACTACTGAAGATAACCGGGATTTTGCCGTCATTGTTTCCAGTATTGTGGGATCGGCTACCGAGGAGGCAAGGGAGGCGGTAGCCAGATGGTATGAAAGCGATATTTTCGATTGGAAGTTTAGAGGTATGTTTTGTGTGGGATTAATTAGTTACAATCCCCATGATGCAAAAAACATCCTTCCGAGGTTTTTAACGACAATGGATGAACATCCCGACTATTTTGTTCCAGGTTATCTGGCGTCTGAAATGGCTACTTATACCGGACCAGACAAACTTGAAAAGATATTAAAAGGGTTCGAAAATGAATCAGCCAAGATTCTATTGGCTCAAATGCCGGTGGTGAGAGAAATATTCAAAGAATCCAAAAGGGCGGAGTAAAAATATTGTTGGACTTCAAAAGGGGCTCACTACGATACAATTCTGACAATTATGGTCGAAAATAAAATTATAGTTATAGTCGATGAAGAAGTATCAGAAGTTTCCGGAAAGTCCCAGTTGGTGGTCGAACTGGTAGATGACGGGAAAGTAAGCGGGAGGGTGACTTTTAGCAGAGAGGCCAACCCTCTTCAGATCTCCGAAGTTATGAATGAAACCGGCTGTTTTATTAAATATGACGAGACTAATGGATTATCTGAAAAAGACAGGAACGATATAGGAGATTTGTATATTGAGGCTTCTTACAATGTACCCGGACTGGGTGAGGAGTGAAGCTATGGAGAGATCAAAAGGACAGAAGTCTCTTTTGATATTTCAGTTCGCCGCGATCTTTATAAACTACAGGAACAGCTAATTTTGCTTTTACGAGTTCCTCGTTAACCAATTCCCCTTTTTTGCATCCGGTCGGATTATTTGTTAATCCAGGCATACTCTCGTTTCCGCTTTTATGCATATAGTCGGCAGGGAGAAATTTGGGGGATGATTCGCAGTCGATCCAGATCCAGGCCAAAACACGACCGAATTTATCATCTTGGTAGCGGTCATATTCCAAATAAACTTTTTCATCTTTAAGCATACTTGTGAGGATGGTCCTTGCAAGGTCGTAATTCTTTTGGCCGCGGTCGGGGGCGTTGACCCCCAACAGACGAACCTTTACCCCCGATTTGAGAGTAAAAGTGTCGCCGTCTTCAATGGTTTCTACAACACCAGCTGAGGGAAATAAACTTTTATAAGCATCATAATTTTTTATATCATTTACACCTTTCCAACCGAGCAGAGAGGCTAAGAGCAGGCCGGGGATTAAAATGTAGGGAACTTTCTTTTTGAGCAAATCTTTGACGGTTAACTTTTTTGCCATAATCCATATTAATACTTTTTGGGGAATTTAGGGGGATTGGGGGAATGTGGGAGATAAAAAAAATTTGACATTGGCAGAGAGAGAGAGAGAGTACTATTTGGACATGGAAAGTAAAGAATTTGGTCTTGATCTTACAAGGTCGTTTGAGGCGTGGAATAGAGGGCGGGATATGGTTGCAAATACAGCAAAGTTACAAACTGCAATTGAGTTTGCATCTAAAAATGGCATTGAATTAACTCTTACTATCCCCAAGGCTCTTTTGGATTCAAAATCGGTAGTAAAACCAATTGATAGGGGGGATGCAATCGAGCACTCTACCGGAACATCCGAGCACACTGTTTTATTTGATATTCCATCGGAAACTGGTATGAATAAAATTGGAGCCAGTAAAAAGCTAATTCTCAAGGCCGTTGATAGTTATCGAGACTTAGGGACAGTCCTTTTGCTTGAGCACAAAACTAAGGGTGTGATTGGAGTGTTCATTCCTGGGGAGATTTCTTCACTTGGGGTGAAATAACTTCAGTTTTCGGCCACATTGGGCAGGCTGGGCCAGTAGGGAAATTTGGGGGATTTGAAATATTGGGTAAGGGTCATTGACGGGAGTATATAGCCTGCTATATAATACCTCTAGCACGATGAGAACTTAAGCTTTCAGAGGCCAAAGGGCCACGGTTAGTCTAAAACCGCCTCTGGGCGGTTTTTTGATTCTCTCGTCGGAGGTTAACTTCCCTTCAGGGTAAAAACTTCACGATCGTTAAAAGTTACAAGCAACAGGTTACAAGTAAAGAAAAAGCAAAGTTTGTTTAATTAGATTTTCTGCCTACTTGTCGCTTGTTTCTTGTTACTTTTGGTCAAGTACCTTCACACTCAAAGATTTTACACTAAAAAATTTCTTATTTTTCAGTGTAAAGGTTAATCAAAATTGTCCCTCAATCTCTGTGCGAAATTGATGGGACGACCGGCTCTAGCAGGGCTGGAATGAAAGCATACGGGATTTACCCCACTTCGCTCCTTCGGAGCTACGAGGGGTCTTCGCGCTATTTATAGAGCGAATATTGGAGCTCGATATGTGATCGGGAAATCAGGATTGTCCCACGTCGCCGTAAGGCTATGTAGGACGCTTTTTGAGGGTTTGATCCTGGCCCAGGATTAACGCTGGCGGCATGCCTTATGCATGCAAGTAGAACGACCCCACGTCGCTTCGCAAGAAGCTATGAGGGGGAGTTGCGAACGGCTGAGTAATGGATAGGAATCTCCCCAATGGTGTGGAATACCTCATCGAAAGATGAGCTAATACCGCATGACCTCGCAAGAGAAAAGCGCTTAACTGCGCGCCGATGGATGAGCCTATCTCCCATCAGGCTGTTGGTAGGGTAATGGCCTACCAAACCTATGACGGGTAGGGGGCGTGAGAGCGCGTTCCCCCAGAATGGGACTGAGACACGGCCCATACACCTACGGGTGGCAGCAACAGGGAATCGTACGCAATGGACGAAAGTCTGACGTCGCAATGCCGCGTGGAGGATTAAGGCCTTCGGGTTGTAAACTCCTTTTACAGTAGAAGAGATTCTACTGAGAATAAGCACCTGCTAACTCTGTAAAGTTTGAAAAAAAACTGGTGCAGAGACCAATAGCAATATTGGGAAGAAAACTCTACTATATGCTGGAAAAGTTTGTAAACAGGTAGATAGTTGCTTTTAAGTAACTGAAAATTTTACCTGAAACCCAAAAAAGTACGCGGTTGTACATAAGGGTTGCAAAAATATCAGCAGGCAACCTCCGTTTTTAAACGGAGAGAGTCCTCAGAGACTATACGTGGAGCTCCTTTTTCGGGTATAATTCGGAATAGGATGAAGATATAGTCCAAGCATACATGGAAGAACATGTAAAAATAGCAATTGGATCAATTTTGGGAGACGGGCACTTGAAATATTTATATAAGAGAACTCAGACTTCTCAACTTTATATTTCTCAACACACAAGCAAGCTTCCATATTTGGAATGGTTACATTCTAAATTGGGAAAAGGTATTGGAGTTGGCCCAGTCAAACACAAAAAAGGCTATCAACAGCATTATTTTATAACTGAACCAGATGTAACTCTGGGTTTTTATAAAAAGATATTTTATGTAGGTGGGAGGAAGGTTATACCCAGAGGTATATCCGATCTCCTTAAAAATGAAATTTCGTTGGCTGTTTGGTATATGGACGATGGTACATTGGATAAGAGATCCAAGTATCATTTCAACGCATCAATTGCTTCTAATTGTTTTAGTTTTGAAGAATGTGATCTTTTATCCAATGTTCTAAAAAGTAACTTTGGAATTAAAGCTTCAGTCAATCAAACTAAGATGAGGGGAAAGGTTTATCCCAGACTTTATATTTGGTCTGAGAGTATGGAAAGATTTATTTCTTTACTGAAACCTTACATCCATTCGGTTTTTAAATACAAAATCGGATATTAGTTTTCTTCTAGTGTATTCGGCCAGCAGCCGCGGTAATACAGAGGGTGCAAGCGTTATCCGGATTTATTGGGCGTAAAGCGTTTCGTAGGCGACTAGGCAAGTTATCTTTTTAAGGCCACGGCTTAACCGGGGAAAGGGAGATAATACTACCTCGTTTGACTACTGGTGGGGCTTCCGGAACTGATGGTGTAGTAGTGAAATACGTTGATATCATCAGG
>CAZBTH010000015.1:0-22222 GCA_964494885.1 uncultured Gammaproteobacteria bacterium
TAGTAATCGCGCATCAGCTATGGCGCGGTGAATACGTTCTCGGGTCTTGTACACACCGCCCGTCAAGTTAGCAAAGTTGGAGGTACCCTAAAGTCTGCAGTGCAGACTCAAGGTAAAACCAGCGATGAGAATTAAGTCGTAACAAGGTATCCGTACTGGAAGGTGCGGATGGATCACCTCCTTTCTAAGGAGATGACCCCATTAGATAGCCGCAAGACGTCATCTAACGGGGAATACACCCAGCTTTTAATGTCGCTGTTTTAGCTTTCCTGAGTTTATCTCAGGACAAATAAACGGGGCAGTTTTTCCGATCACATATGGAATTCCAATAATTGGAATTTTGATTAACCAAATCTTTGAAGTTCTGCAAAAAACCACCTTTAACGGGTGGTTTTTTGTTGGAAAAATACCGTTTTGTGAAGCTAAATCTAAAGAGTATTGAAATTGAAATGAAGAGGTGTTGTGTGGCGCCATACTGGAGAATTTCTCGAAAATCGAGTTTTCTCCGAGTACGGCGCCACATTTGTATGAGCTTTTTTAAAGGCTCAGCTTAAGGTTTGTAGACTTTCAGTCCATTTTCGAGAATGGCCAGGACCGTTCCGTCGGGATATTTCACCACGTAGGTATAGGTTTGGCTGAGAGTGGGAAATTGGACTTGAACATCAAAGCACAGGCCGTTGTTGACAAGCGTCAACTTATTGGCCGTGGCCGATCCCAGCAGGGCTTTGACGATGAATTTTTGGCCATTGGCAGTGAATTCGTATTCGACATTGACTGCTGGCAAAAACGCCACATGACCTTCACGGAGGTTGCAGGTATATTCTTGCAGCACGTCCTTTTCCTTATTTTCTCCACCTGGTTTAGAGGAGGGGTAGGGACTGGGCGGGGTCTGCGTATAAACAGGCGTCGCAGACGGTTTTATCACGGGTGTGGCAGTGGCCGTTTTGGCTGGCAGCGATGTGGCAGTGTTGGCCGGGATCGTTACCTGAATCGGTGTTCGAGTTGCCGTGGGCGGGTTGCCGGTAGCCGTGGCCGAAGCTCCACCACAGGAGGGATCATTCGGGCCCGAGACCAAAAAGTCCAAAGCATGCATATTGTGCGGGGAATGGCCATTCTCCCAGGCATTTCTTGACACTTCATGGATCTTCATATTCTCCGGGTTTCCCGGGGGAACATGACAGATATAGACCCAGTCTGACTTGGCGAAAACCTGGCCAAGTGTGCTGAAAACGAGCACGATGGCGATTAACGCCACGAACATTAGCCGGAAAATATTCTTTCCTTTGAACATGTTTATCTCCTTTAATGCAAAATGCCTCACATTGAGGAAGGTTCGGGAACAAGCAATTTGTGCCCGAAGTTCCCTCAATGTGCGGAGAAAAGTTAACCTTAAGCTTTTAAAGTACACTAACACGAACAGGGTATTGTACCACAAAAGAGGGCAAAAGTCAAGATTATAGGCTTATATCTCACAAAAAACACCCTTACGGCTTAGCATCAAAAAGATGTAAACCTTGGGGGTGTTTTAGACTTAAACGTCCGTTATGGTGAGCCGAATGCGGCCCAAGTTGGAATGTAAAACATTACAAGAATCAAAAGGGTAAACCCCAGGCACTGCCAAAAGGCCATTGGTTTGCCGGGCAAAGGATTTGCCAGGCTTTCTTTCCGCTTTTTCCAGACACCGATTACCAAAAGCGTTGGTACCACTGTCCAACCGATTCGAAAGTAAATCTTTTCCAGTATTCCCAAAAATCCAGGGTCTTTGGGTATGAATCGAAAAGTTATCGCCATGGCGCTTACTGCGATGATGGAAATCATGAGAGTCAAAATTTTGCTTCCTTTTTTGCCAGCCGAACCAAAAATTGCCCTAAAAGCAAAGGCGCCGTCAACCTGCCAGACCGGCAAAAGGTTGGGGATGATGCTACAAAAACCGGTAATAATCAAGGCATTTCCGACCATCATCAAAAACCTGACTTCGTAATGTCTGAGCAGTGTGCCAAGAATTACAAGCATTGTGTTGATGAAAATTCCGGCTAAAGCGTAGGAAGTAAAGATCCCTTGGTTTAGGCCAAAAGTCTTTTTATCTTCCTCGGGGTTAATCCCTCCTGCCGCTGCACCAAATGGGAATAACCACCAGATTTTGCTCTCGATCTTCTGAGACCTAAGCACGTTCAGATGGCCCACTTCGTGTAAATATATTTGGACTATAAGCGTTGCCCCCAAGATAATTGCGGCAATTGGCGTAAAGTTGATTCTGTAAACCATTGTAAACAGTGCCCAGAATCCGAGAGGAACAAGTTGTTGGATGATCCAAAACTCTTGAGTTCTGATCATCCGCCAGAGCATTTGTTGTCCTTTAGGCAAGTTGGCCAAATCGTAGGAACTATCCATTCACGTCTCCTTTCTTTGTATATAAAAGAACTTTATGAAAATTGAAGCCAGATTCTATATTACAAGAAGATCAATGTCAAATTATGGGGCATATACCAGCCGGTATATGTTTCACTCTTTAATTATTTTTGTGGGCGTGGTGGACGATACGGTGGAGGTTGTTTAAATGGTGTGGGTTCACTGCGATACGGTGCCGGTTCCGACGCGACAGGCATGGTTGCCTGAGGCCCACCAGTGGAACGTTCCTGGGGAGATGTACCTGTTGCGGTCGGGTAATCAGGGGTCTTACTCCCGTAGTTATTAATTACCAACTCCTCATTCTCAACTTTTCTTGTCCAGCGCTCGCGGCTTACCTGAATTACTTTATCCCTATTTTCGTTGACAGAAATTGGCAAGGGAAGTGTAGTTGATACAAAAGGACGTGTGACTTGGGAGTCTATTGTCATCTTGGTGGCTACTTGAAATCTACCTAAATTGATCAGGTCTTGAGCTGTAAAGACTTCGGCGAACTCCTTCGTTAAGATATCAGCATCACCCGCGCCAACCGCAAACGTCATAACGGTTCCTGCGTTACCTAAAATGGCTTTGGTGACTTCTTCGGGAATCTGAGCCATATACTGATTTGCGAGCATTATGTCCAATCTGTATTTACGGGCCTCGGACATAATTTTAATAAAGCTCCCCGTAGCAAAGTTTTGGAACTCGTCTACATATAAGTAAAAGTCACGTCTATCTTCTTCGGCAAGGGCGACCCTATGCATTGCGGCAAGTTGGAATTTGGTAATAAGCATGGCGCCCAGTAGGGCTGCGTTGTCTTCTCCAAGGCGTCCTTGGGACAAATTTGCCAAAACGATTTTGCCCTCATTCATGGCATCATCCAGACTTATTGAGCTATGAGGTTGTCCAATTACGGTTCTAATCAAAGGGCTGGTAACAAACTGACCAACCTTGTTTAGAATGGGGGAAATGGCTTCTTGCTGCAGCTTTTCCGGCATTTTATCGAATTCATCCCGCCAAAAAGCACGCATTGTTTCGTCGGCAATAGTATCCTCAATTTTAAGTCTAAACGATTTATTGGTAAGAAGAAGAGGAATATCTCTTAGAGTTGAATTGGGGATTTGAGAAAGAGTGAATAAGGAATTCCTTAAAATGTATTCAAGTCTCGGACCCCAGGAAAAACCGAAAATTTTATTGAAGATGGAAACGATTCCGCTTACCACCAACTCTGCCTCCTCCTTGTTTGTAACTTCCAAGGGGTTAATAACAATGGGGAAGTCTTTATCGGCGGGGTTAAAATAAATTACATCGTTGATTCTGTTTTTGGGAATATAATTTAAGATAATGTCGCAAAGGTCCCCGTGAGGGTCGATTATGGCCATTCCGCGGCCTTTTTTAATGTCATCAATTGCCATGTTGGCTATAAGCGTAGATTTACCGGTACCTGTTTTACCAATTGCCCAGATATGACGGCGCCTATCTACATCTTTAATTCCAAAAATAGTTTCTCGGTTTTTAAATATTGTCCTGCCAAAAAAATTGATGTGTTGTTTCTCTTCATCGGTTGCAGTTACAGCATTTGGAAGATTTTCGGGAGGCTCAGATAATACTTTTGTTCCCCAGGCGATGCCTTGCGTTTTGATTTTATCCGACGGAAGATGCCAGATGGTTGCCAATTCGAGAATATTAAGTATGCTGTTGTCAGTTACTTTTCTGGCGAGAGCATTTGTTACGGGGTTACCCAACGAAAAAATTCCCGGCTTTTTGGATTTAAAATAATTTCCGTCGCTTCTGGTGTATACACCAAAGGCCGAGGCGAGTTCCGTTACGGATTTGCTTTGGTTGCTAATCAAACGTACCGATGCCTTGAATCCCGGGTAAGAAATCTTCTCAGTTATAATCATTTTGTCCGATCTTGGGGTCCAAGTCTCTGACTCTGGGTTTTTGGTACCATGGTCGGCGTAAGAGGCCCCAGCAGACTGCCATCCACCGCCGGTTGATTCAAGTGCAATTTGAACCATGGAAGTTTCGGTCGGTTCTGCCTTTGAAAGAACAGAGAGGACTGAGGCGAGAGGATCGACATCTGCGAATTTGTCATATGTGCCTATTGGATAGTAACTGCCTTTGGCAAGTTTAAGTTCTTTAACCTGAAGATCCGAAATCTTTGCACTGTCACCGGAAGGCGATTTGGTAAGGAGTGGGTCCATAATTTTTTCTATAACAACCAACGGGTAGTTACTTTGAATTTGGGTCTCTATAAACTGGGCAATATCGGCGTCACAGGTAATAAGAAATCTTATTTGTTGATTTACGCTGGCAATTTCAAGCGCCAGTGCCTGAGGTCTGGTTCCGAATAATTTTTGCAATGAAGAGACTGAATTAATCTGGGTTAAAGCCGCCAAAAATGTTTTGGCAGCTTCGGGGGTTACTTCTATATTCCTTGGAAGCTTGAGAAAAAGAGTGGTCAGGGTTGGCATATTAAACAATTATATCTTGAATGGTTTTTCTTTGCTTGTCAAAACAAACAATTTGTTCCATTCTTGCTTCTCCAAGAACATCCTTTCAGCACTTCTTTGCTCGCACAAAGAAATGCTGTGAAGAAAGTGCGCGCTCTTTGTTCGTCATCCACTCGTGAGTTTGCTCATGTTTTGCAAAAGATTGCTCCTTCGTCAAGCGAGGGCTGCTTTTGCTTTTTAACTGAATTCACAAACTCTCTCGTGGAATCCTCACAAACGCTTGTTTTGGAGCGGGGGAGGGGGATTTTTCCAAAAAAAAAGGCCGTACGGACTTTGTAAATTAAAGTTGTCCGTACGGCACAGGTGGCAAACAATTTAGCCAAAAATCAAGTTTGCCGAAAGGTTCGGCGTGATGCCGTAATTTTTCTTAATCTCGTAGGAAAGCGTTTCCCAGGCCAACCGGTCGGTCATCGAGTAGATGTCCCTAAAGTCTTTCGAGATATGTCCAACTTCTTCGCTTCCGAAGATAAAGTCAAGTACAAGTCCCCAGAAACCAAGACGCTTTCTATAGACGACAATATCCTCGTCAAACAGTCCTGGCCCAGCTTTCATGTTGAACCAACTTAAGATGGCCGATATAAATTTAATTCGGTCCCATTTAAGGTGCGAAATAAGATTCTGGAATGCCTCATTTTCATGGACTTGCGGTGTGATGCCCGTTTTTTGTTGGATTTTTTCCGAAAACTCTTTTGACATCCACGGCTGGGTTGGACCGCTGATCCAGGCGTCTTTCAAGTTCGGCCTCAAGAAAAGGACAATGTTGTTTTTGTAAATGACACTCCAGCCGATCTTGGGCAGATATTGAATGCTGGTTCCGTGCGGCACTACAGTGAGTATCGCCTCTAAAACCTGATCAGGAATCTGATTGCTCATAACAACCTTCTTTCCGGCTTTCGCCAAGTGAAAATTTTTGATTTTTAGGTGCAAACTATTCCAAGCGGGGATTGTAGCAAGTTTGGTTCGAATAGCAACTATGGGGTAGTTGTGAGACTATATACACCTTTAAAGGATGATCCTTACAAGGTGTGCCTACGGACAAAAAAATCTCCCGCCCGAATCTATTTAAAACCATAAGGTTAGATTCGAACGGGAGGAACTCTCATCATCAGGGGGTATGTCATCTGATTTTTGGCAACCATCCACGCCGATACATGAATAGGACAACCAGCGCAAATAGGACAGCCACCAAAATAATAGTGGTAATGGTTCCGTGAGTGAAAGACGCTCCGATTAATATCATCGCTATTCCGACCCCTGCCATGATCAACCCGGTTATCTTCCAAAGCTTGGGCTTAAGGAAAGCAAAAATAATGCCTCCAAAGCCAACCAAAGCATAGCCGACAGTCAAAAGCGCGAACTGTAAATTATCCATGCTTATTCAAACACTCCTTTTGGATATTTCTCAATCACTGGATTTGTATTTTGATCGAGCTTAGGCCCATTCTTTCGTCTTTCCCTGTTTCTTGGGCCCAGAATTCGACTTTTTCCGCGAAAGTTTTAATAGTCGCGAGCTCATCCTCCATGTTGAGGGTGATTAATGGAAATGAGCTGTTGATTAGGGCAACAAGATCTGTGCCCTTCGTTATTTTCCAACCGAAGTTTCCCCAAGGTTCGAGTATATAGCCTTTGGGGAGCACAATTGCAGTCAAGGCGTCTTTCCATATCCTTGAAATAGAATACGATACAGTTGCCATAGCTTCTTATCCTTTCTTTTTTGAATGAGCCAACTTTACAAGAAATACTATCGGTTTGGATTATACCACAAAAAAACTTCCCGCAGTCTCGGAACTTCGATTAAAATCGAATATTATTCCGACTTGCGGGATCAATCCGAAAGTGAATTACCGTTTGCTGGTTTTGTGATTCTTAACCCTCACCACGGTACGAACAATTAAACTAAATATAAATAATCCCATTGGAGCCAGCAATATCCATGACCATGGTCTAAACCACTCAGCGAATGCCTCTTGGGTGGGAAAATAGTAATTTGCAATCGATCCAGCGAGCGCTAACAAGATCAAAAAGATGCAGGCACTTGTGATGATGCCTGTCCAATATCTTTTCATAAATGCCTCCATTCTTTAGATTGGTGCGAGATTACAAGTCGTTGTTGTCTTTTAGTTAGAAATTCCCCCGCAAGTATCGGTGCTGACAGATGTCAGTATTGTTCCGGCTTGCGGGGAGGTATTTAAAGTCCTAAAGACCAAGAATCGAGGCTCGGAAAAACGGTGACATTCTGAGAGCCTTCAGTACCGCGGTGGCCAGTTCCTCCACGGGAATATCTTTTTTTGCGAGGAAGGACTCAAATCCGTCTTCTCCGGGCTTTGGTAGTTCAGGGAGAACATCGTTCAAAAGTTTTGCGATTGCGACGATGTTTTCCCCGGCTTGGATCAATTCCTCCATGTGCCCAAGCTTGACAAGGACGTTGGACATCAGTTCGCCTTGGTTGGTTCCGCGCAATCGGGTAGTCATGGCGAAATCCACACTGTCATCGCTGAGTTTGTAGGCGATCGGCCTTTGGCAGGACTCCTTGCAGTTGCAAGGCCTCCAGACAAAGTTATCAGTTTTCCCTTTGTAAAAAAATGGCTGGTTGGCAAGGGGGAGGTTTTTTTGAGTACCGTCCCATCTAACGATTATAGTCATTTGATTCTCCTTTTGTGAACGAGCAACTTTTCAAGAATACTATCGGTTCGGATTATATCACAAAAATCCCCCGCAAGTGGTGTTTTTCCGGCTTGCGGGGAGGTTGGATCTAATTCTTGGGCTTGGGCAAACGATCGCGGATTTCGGCAAGGTAATCGCCAATACTAACGCGAATGGCGATTCCAATAATTCCTGCTCCGGCCACAATCGCAATCGCAATAAGGACTGCGGCAAATTGAATGTCATTCATATTAACTCCTTATTTTTTTTGAATTTGGAAGGGACAATGCTGTCGCCTCGTTTGAACTCACGAAAAGTATCATCCCGGCAGTAGACTGCGCGTTCCCATTTTTCGTCAGCAATTAGACTTATGAGATCAGGATCTGCCACCTGCAAAACGTGTTTGATTTGCTTTATGTGGGCATCAATGAAATGCATGCCGGAAACATTGAGGCGGGGACTTCTCAGTTGGACTTCTCCTGCCTGTGCCATCAAAACATCAAAAAATCTGAACGCATAGGCGCCGTCGAGTATTTTGAGTTTCGTGAGATCTCTGTTTACAATTCCGAAGATTTTCTTTGGTTCGATTTCCGAGGGGAAATAGAATTCCACAAAGTGGAATAATTTTGCGGTCATTTTTACTCCTTTTTAGATTTTAAATAGCGATTCGATCCAAATTGTCGAGATTGGCCGAAGTTTACCTTTTAAGCGCGATTAAGTCAAAACCCTCCTGGTTTTCGCTTTCGCCTTTTCAATACTGTTCGTATACGGCTCATGCCAAAACTTGTCGGAGGGCAAACCCTCCTTCGCCTAGGCTTCGGAAGGGTAAAAAAAATTCCCCGCAAATTGAAACTTCGATTAAAATCGAATTTTGTTCCAACGTGCGGGGAGGTGAGTAGAGATCGCAAAGACTAAAGAGCGCTCAAGAGTGCGGCAAATTGAATCGGCAGTCCCAGAGCCTCGGTGGTGGCAATAACCAATTCTGTGGGTGAAATGTTTTTGGATGAGATGAACGCCGCAAAGTTAGCGTCTTTCGGTGATGGGATCTCCTGGAGAGTTTTGGCGTAGAGAGGCGCGACAGGCAGCTTGCTCTTGCATACCTCGATCAGTTACTCCATCTTGCCGAGCTTGACCAAAACCGTAAGTAACGGGACCCCCTGATTGGTTCCTCTGAGGCGGATTGTCATTTCGAGATCCATTTCTCCGCCTTTGTAAGCCTTTGGCCGCAAACATTGTTCTTTGCAGGTGCAAGGTTTCCAGATGTACTCGACATCCTTGTAAATGAACTTTTCCCCTGCGGGTGGTAAGTTATTCGTATCTCCTGTCCAGACAACCAAATCAGACATTTCAATCTCCTTTGTTGAAATATGGAATAGGGAATATTGATTAACTGTCGATCAGAATGAAAATTGTGCCCAAGAAGGCCCGCTCTTCTCCTTTTCCGGAATCTTTGGCCCAGGATTCAATTTGGGTGGCGAGATTTATAACGTTTTCCCGCTCTTGAATATCGTTAAGCACGATTAAGGGCAGATCATTAACAACTGTAGCAATCAAGGTTATCCCCCTTGTTATTTTCCAGCCGTATTCGCTGTCTTTTCCAAACTTCCAACCGCTCGGAGCGTTTATGGCCAACAACGCCTCTTTCCAGAGCAGACTTGTTGAAGTTATGATTTGTGGCATAGAATATCTCCTTTCTTGATCATGTCTAGAGAAAAAATGAAATGGCAAGTAACGCCGCCGTTGCAAAGGAATTACGCACAGGCAACTTCTTCTCTGTTGACGAGTCAAACAAACATATCGTGGCCGCGATGGTAATTCCAATAAACATTACCCAGGTAGGGCTTGATCCTTCGGGGTTTGCGGCAATTACATGGACCATTATTGGGGCCATGAGCACAAGTCCTATAAACCCGGAAAGGTAATACCGGAACTTGGTTCCGCGTCGGGATATAACGATTAACCCCAGGGACGCCAAAGTTGTGACGATGCTGTAATACCCAATGTCGGGGAGTATCTCCTTGAAATATAAAAAGAGAGATGCTGTTATGGTTGATAATGAGAAAAATACGCTCAAGATCGCTTGAGTAAAATAGGCTTTCTTATCTATGGAATTTGTTTTCATTTGGTCTCCTTATATCTTGTTTTATTAAAGAACATCAAGCGTGTGGCTAAAATACAAACTATCGGTTGGATTATATATATTGAGGGGGGAAAAGTCAAAAAAATTTCCCCGCAAGTGGTGTTGTTCCGGCTTGCGGGGAAGATTCAGGTTGTTCACATACCAAGCAGGGGAGCAAAGTTGAATGTAAGGGCGAGTACGGCGAGAATTGACCAAAACATCGTTTGAACGATTTTTGTCGCCAGACTCTTCTTTTTTGACGCCGCATGATTAACCACGTACCAAATTAAGACTGGGATTCCCAGTAAAATCGGGATGTAGAATACACACACAAGCGGGTTTGTTTCCATTTTTTCCTCTCAGGATATCTCCGAGATAAAAGCGGCAACTTCTCGGATCAGGAGTTCTTCTTTGGTAATAAGGCCACTCTTGAGGGCAGTTTCCTTATACTTTTGCAGAAGAATGGACATGGCATGGCCATCGTCTCCGCTTTCTGCTTTTTGATGCGCATCCCAGACTTCGTCTGGACCGGCCCCAATAGCGAGCAACAAATCGAGCGGGGAGTTGCCCTGATCCTTTCCGCGCAGGCGGAAGGTCATTTCGGAATTTTCCTCGTCGTCCGAGGCGTTGTACGCAACAGGCCGGTTGCATTCCGGGTTGCCGCAGGGGCAGGGCGTCCAGTAATACTGGCTGCCATTGTAAAAGAACGGTTCGCCCATGGTGGGCAATTCATCAACATTTCCAGACCAAATTTGATCAGACATTTCAACCTCCTTGATTGAAATTCAGAATTATTGAACTTACTACAGGGTGGAGTGTAGTGGAAAAACCGATTTTTGTCAAGAAATATCTATTATGGTTTGGAAGTCCGAATTATGTTAAACTAGCCGTGGTTTAATAAGCTGGGTCGGTAGTTCACTGGCAAGCATTATTGATGACAAACAATTTTTTGGGTGTGTAGTTCACCGGTAGAACGCTTTCCTGATAAGAAAGAAGTACAAGGTTCGACTCCTTGCACACCCACACTGAAGCCCAAAAAATTTTTGACAGACAGGAACTTTGTTTCTGTCATAAGAATGAAGTAAGTGGTCCGACTCCATTCCGACCCACAAATAGAGAACGCTTTCTCGACATTGCGTCTCGCAATGATGCTCGTCGTAATGCGCCTGCTGGCTAAAGAACGAAGTAAATGCTATAGTCCTTTCTTTCGAGATTGGACTACTGCCCCTGTTTTTTTTGCATTAATCCGCAATTATTGGTTGGCGTATTTGTGAAGGATTGAAGAAGCCAATGTTTGGTAGGGGATTCCTTCTTCCGCAGCTTTAGTTTTTAGGCGTGATACCACTTTTTCGGAAAGTCTAATATTTATATTTTTAGTTTTATTAAGTGTGTTTTTGGCCGCCAATATATATTTCTTGTTCAGTCCTTTAAAATCTTTAACAGAGACCCACTCTCCAGACTCTACTTCTTTAAGTAGTTTTTCTTCGTCATTTGTTAATTCATAATATTTCATTTTTTGTCACCTCCTTTTTTAAACAAATATCTTTTTGTCAATTTCCTACTAGGGAATATTGTTTTGAGGAAGTATTTTTCTTCATTTTCTACAAAAGGGACGCAATAAATGTAATTATCCATTTCGACTATCAGTATCTTCTGATTGGGATACTTGTTTTCGTTTGGATGTATCCTTATTTCCAAGACTTTATTTTCTTCTATAGCGTTTACAACATCTTCAAAAGAAATATCTCTTTCTAGCTTTAAAAATTCATTCTTGGCCTTATTCCAATCATAATATTTCACTATTTAAATATTATGACAAATCATACTGTTTGTCAATTGCCAAAAAAAATCCTCACCCTGGAAAAAGCTGCTTGTGAAAGCAATACCTTTTCGGTTTGGGTGAGGATTGGATGTGGCGCAGGCTATTCGCTGAAATTGCCCTGGTCGACAGCCTCTGGCAGTTTGCCCAAAATCCCCATGACCACAAGGGTGATCACGGTTCCTGAAGCGAATCCGCCCCAGATATGAAATTTGAGCAGGTCCAGCAGGAAGTAGCAGGCCAAAGATTGTCCAGGCCAGCAGGTCAGGATTGATTCTCCCACCAAAGTGGCTCCTGTCACAAACGCGACGAACGACCCGACAATTGCGCCGATAGCCATGAGAATCATGACCAGATAGAACGGGAACGGTTTTCTTTGGTTCATTGCGAATTCCTTTCTGTGAATTCCTTTATGATTTTGGATGAAAAGTGCAACTATTTAACCATGCCTATGATACCACAAATCAGCTCAAAAGTCAAGATTATGGGACATAAAAAGGGACTGGGGTCAAGATTGTCGCGGATGCGGCAAAATTGACATATCCAGTCCCTGGTTCAGCGCTAAAGCTTCAAGAGTTTATTCCGCAACTGGCGGCAAGCTTTTGTAAACCTGGAAGATGATCCAGGCGCAAACAGCTGCAAGGCCGACCATGGCGAAGGCGGAGAGCGTAAAGTCCATTGCGGGCCAAGGTGTAACAACCGGCCGTGGTTTAAAGATCAAAACCGCGATCAGGCTACCCCAATGACTGGCGCAGTAAGGACAACTTACCAGTTCACCGAGCCACTCGGACTTGCTCTTTACCCATTTGCGTAAAGGAGCGGTGATCACGGCCCGTGTAATGGTCATGGCCACAGCCGCGACGGCGAAAGCGCACGTCAGGAGTTTGAGGAATTCGGAAATTACCTGTGATGGGTTCATTTCATCCTCCGCTCCAGCAACCGCAACCTGAGCGCTCTTCTTTTCCAGTCTCACGTTCGGCGAGAAGCGCGTCAATTTCGTCGAGTACATCCTGGACTTCGACTCCCTCGACTTTATCTGTTTGGGTCAAACCTGCGCCGGCCGATTGTCCAACTGGAGCCTTTTCGACCTGCTGTTGGTCCGAAGTTGGTGGTTTGATCATTAAACTGCTCCTTTCATAAGCATTGCACGGATTTCGTCCGTATGGTCAAGACTTCGTTGTTCGGTGTGAGCCTGGACAACTGCCGCTTGAATGTCGTTGATGCAAAGCCCTGAGGCCTGTCGGCTGTGAGCCATTATATCCCGACCCATGGCGATAGATGTTGCGCGATCCACAATTCCTTCGATCATTGCGCCGCTTGCGATTTGTCCGAGGTAAAACCCAGGGACATGTTTAGCAAGGGGATTACCGGCTTCAAGGAGTGTGAGTCTTGGATCAAAGAGTGACGCAGCGCCAACCCTAGCCAAATCAGCATGGCTGTGCCCGTTATTCAAAGGTTTACCAGTCAGGTGGATCTCGAAGATTTTCTGGGCGGCTTTTTTATCCGGCCGTTCCACCCGAATGATGCGGCTTGTCCGGCCATCGCGCAAAAGAGCAGGATCCATTAGGTCCAGCCTGTTTGTTGCAAAGAGCACGAAGGCGCCAGTTGCTTCAAAGCCGTCCATTTCGGTGAGCATCATGGCCACAATCGAATCGTTAACGTCGGTAGAAATCCCGGATCCGCGTTTCCTGAAGATGCTTTCCGCTTCGTCGAAAAAGATCAGGATCGGGGAGGCATATTTCTTCTGGTATCTGCGGGCGCGATCGAAAACTCCGCGAATGGCGGCCTCGGTGTTGCCAACAAACATGTTCAGAAGTTCCGGCCCCTTTACATAAAGGAATGGGTTTGGCCCTTTCCTACCGTGCAAGCGGTTCATGGCAGTGGCCGCGGCTTTGCCCAGCAGAGTCTTTCCGTTGCCGGGAGGGCCAGCCAATACGGCGCCCTTCATGGGTTGCTTTTTGTAGCCAGCGAATAGACCAGCATAGCTCAAGGGGAGTTCGATTGCTTCCCTTAAAGTAGCCTTTGCTTGTTCCAAACCTCCAACTTGGTCCCAGGTTACATTGACACTCGCGAAGGTGAACGACTCTTCATCCTGCCCCAAGTTTCCAACGGCCACAACTCCGGACGGGTCAAGCAGAATATCATCTCCCGCTTCGGCCTCCATTAGGTTACCCGGGTAGACAAGACGAGTGTTTCCGTTGTCCGCGATCTGCATCATATTGTTTTGGCCGCCGGTAAATTTGCGGAACTTGACAACTGTGCCCATCACGCCGTAACCGTCAACAATGTCGACAATTTGAAGCGTTTGGGTTGAGATTTTTACGATTGTGCCTGGTTGAATTGTGCCTAGGCCAGATGGGTATTCCATTTCCAGGGTTTTCCCGTCGACTACAACCAGAACCCAACCGTTGGTCAAGCCCCGGATTGGGGAAACTCCCGGGTTGTGTTGAGGCTGTTTGCGTCCAACATCGAAAACCCCCACATAGTCTTCATCTCCATCACTGTATCTGACTCGAATATCGCCATCGGAATCCATCGGTCGAACAATCTTTCCTTTTTGGCCAGGATGGTCAGAATTTTGATTTCCGATGACTTCGGAGCCAACGGAGAAATTTTGCATATAGTCGAGTTGTTTTGAAGCCACCACAACACCGATGGCTTTTGGGCCTGCGATAAGTTGGCTGATTAACTGTTGTTGTTCGAGGATTGTTGCCCGACTTGTTTCCAGGGCCTTTCTGAATCTTTCGAACTGATCGTTATCCATTGAATGCTCTCCTCATGATTGTCTGATCGGATTGGGTGACTACAAAAATAACAAATTGCGCTTATTTGTTAAAACTCTTGAAGTTGTTAAAGTACTACTAAAGACAGGGCTAAAAGCGCGTCTACTTAGACGAACTTTATTCATGGAAGAAAATATACCATACGCAAATGGCGGAGTCAAGATTATAGGTCAATAACGTAATAACTACGAACCTTTGCAACACTTTTTGTATTGGTTCCGAACCTTGTCATCCCCAACTCGATTGGGGATCTATTCAAATAGTTGTTCATATAGATTCTCGCCTTCGCGGGAATGACACAAAGTCGCGGGAATGACAAAATAACGATGTCTAAATATCTGTATTCAAATATCCAGATGTTGCAAAGGTGAGTAACTAACTACGAACAATCTACCAAAACTTCAACCTCATTTAGAATGTAGCGTTATTTCACTTCTTGCAGTTGTTTGATATACTACTTTTACGTTCGATACAGTTTCATTAACATTCTAACTAGAGGCCAAGATCACTTTCTAAGGAGAAGCAATAATGGCAAAGTTTGTCACTTACAAATCTGACGATGACAAGAGCGACAGATCGTTAATTGAACATATTTTCGGTTTGGCCTGGCTATTTCCCGGGTATGTGATCCAAAAGGATGGATTCAAAGATTCCATTCGTGTTCCCGAAACGGACAGACCACTGTCCCTGACGGTCAGGACAAAAGATGGCAAGTTGATTGCAGCGATCCCTGAGGATCAGCCTTTCCAAATCTTACTCTGGGACGAATCGGCATACAGGTTTATTGCGGAAATGGTCGAAGGACTGTTGTCCAATAGGGTGGTCTTGATCGAGATTCAGTAAGTAATAGGCGGGCGCCAAAATCATTCATTTGATTAGGCCCCGCCTTTTTGTTGGCTTAGACTTCGCTAATCACATCAAAACCCTTAATGCTTCCAACAATTGCATACGCAAAAATATTTGCATTGGATTTCTCCTTAATTTTTTTGGCAACTTCATTAAATGTTGCTCCCGAACCCGTTGCGTCATCGATCAGCAATATATTTTTATAACCAATAGCTTCTGGGCTTTTAACATAAATTGTTTCCCTGGCATTGACAACTCTTTCCTCCAGTTTTGAGAGTGTTTTTTGAGGAATCAGCACTTCTCCGGATATTTTAACTAACTTGATCGTGGGCAAATTTAGTTTCAGACAGCTTTCAACTTCTACTATAAATTGAGTTTTACGAGGAACAGTCGGCGGAATGAACGAAACGGCCCCAATATTATGTTTTTCAATAATATCCAATATATCCCGTTTAATTTGGTTGCAAATTTTTTCCGTAAAATCTTTATTTTGTGATTGCTTGGCGTACAAAACCATTTGTCCAAGTTTGGTTTTGCCGAATTTTGGCAGGGAGTAAAAATCTGAGTAAAAGACTTTGTCTACGGCTGTGGAATTCTTAAATGTAGATTTAATTTTGTTAGTTGCATCTATGTATTTATGATATGCGATTGTTTTCGTGTATTCTCCTGCAAGCGGTTCTAGGTATTTTTCCTGATTTATACTCTGAACCCAAGCAGTAAACCCGGTAAAACCGGTAAGGAGTTCGCCGGCAGGGGAGACATATAGGTAATTTTGATCAATGGCTTCCTTTACATTTTGAGGCACATTTGTTTCTTTCGACTTGTGATGTGTGGCCAGGGTGTAATAGACAAGAGGCGGGGAGCCGATTTTCCTGACGGCATTTTGGGCGAGAAGCTTATTCATTTGTTTGTGAATAGCCACGTTCGACAAACCAAGATGTTTTACCAGGTCGCTTATTCTGGCCTGCTTATTGATTTTTATGTATGCGACGATCCTGTTTTTGGTTTCAGTAATCATAGTTAATGGTTAATAGTTTACTATAAACTATAAATGGTGAAATGTCAAGAAGCAGGTGTGCCAACTTCTTGTCCTTTGGTATTGCTCAGGGTTACAGTCTCAAAGAACACTCTTTCAGCACTTCTTTGCTCGTCCAAACTCCAGTTGTTCCTTTCTTGCCTCTCCAAGAAAGCAACCAAAGAAAGAGACACCTCTTTGAAATTTGATATCTCTTAGATTTGTTCATTTATGCAAAAACCTCTCCTAGGCTCAAGGCCTTCGTCTAACAAGTTTTTGCTTTTAAAAGGTATTCACAAATCTAATTCACAATCAAATTTCATACGGTGGGTCGAGGCAGGAAGTCTTCACAAACGCTTGGAAGGGGACAAATCACACGTCTCATAGTATTTGACTTTTAGCTTCAGATGTGGTAGTATTGCCGGTTGTACTTTAACGCTTAAAAACTTTCTTAATTGTCAGTCCCATGTGGGGCTGTTGTCGTATCATCAAATCTATTCAAATTCTCGGAAGGAGAAAATATGAAGAGTAACACCTTACGGATCGCCGGTATTGTTTTCGGCATTCTGATTTGCGCACTGCTGATTGGGCAATTTTTATCAAGCAATACGAGTCCTTTTCCTGATCTCATGAAAATTGCCATTATCGATCAGACTGCGGACCCGACACCTGAACCGGCTGACGAGATTATCCAAAAGATTGAAGAGCTTATACAACAAATGTGTAAACTTCAAGCCGAATCACCATGGTTCCGCCTTGATGTTTCTACCACCATCTTCTGGAACTCGCTCAGGGATTGTAAGGACTATCTTTCCTCAGACGAATACGGTGACTGGATTCAATTTGCTCTCGACAAAGAGGAAAAAATTGAGTTCGCGGACAGTCAGCCTTTCTGGGTATATTTTGAGGGAAAAAAGTTTGATGCCAAACCCAGAGAACTGAAAGGTGACAACGAAGATGTCACGATCTACGTGTTACCTGGCTTTTCTGGCACCAAATCGATCGATTTCGATTGCAACAAACAGGGTGCACCGGGAGAACTGTCGTTTTGTCAGTAAGTTTTTAGGGGCAAAGCCTTGACTGCTGGTAAGTTACCAAGCAAGGATTCTGCTCCTAATCAAGATCAAAGAAAGTTTTAAAGTAAACCGAGGCGGGCGCCAAACATCGAAATTTGATGAATGGCCCCGCCTTTTTGTTGGAATAAAAAAGTTGTACAACTTGACAAACGTACAACTTAGATATAACATATATTTATGTTAATCGTATCCACGAATAAATTTAGAGAGAAGTTAGCTGATTATCTGGACAATATCTGGAAAGATGAGACTCCTCTTATTATTTCCCGATTTGGCAAGCCAATGTGGGAAATAAAGCCGTATACCAAAAAGGCAAATGATTTTATGAAGTATTTTGGGTTTATGGGGAAAGGGGAAGATGGCGAAGCTTTTGTAAATCGTGTCAGGAGAAATAAATACGAAAGAGATCGAGTTAAAAAGTTAAGAAATGGCAACGCTTAAAATCTTTGTAGATACAAATGTCATTATAGATTTCGGCCATGGTAAAAGCGTTTTTCTTGCTAACCTGCTTTTTAATCAATCCAAAGATGCTACGCAGCTTTTTATTAACGCTATTGTTATAGCGGAGTATTTTACTGATAAAAACCTAAAAGATACTAAAAAGCACGCCGTGGCGGAAGAATTTATTGCCAACTTTCGAGTATTAAGCATTAACAAAAAAGAAGGGCTTTTGGCCGCAAAATTCATGAGGGAGGGGTTAACTTTTTCGGTTGACGACGCCTTAATCGCAGCTTCTTGCCTGGTTAATAACATGACCTTGGCCACAAGAAATAAAAAGCATTTTGAGAAAATTTCAGGGCTGAAGTTTGTCTAGTAGGCCCCGCCTTTTTTTGTCCTTCGACAGGCTCAGTAGCTAAACCATTCCCGGAATGGTTTTGAAATTTGTTGAACACCAGAGCAAATAAAGAGTAGTATTAAATATAGCTATTCAAGTGTTCGAACTTGACTTATGTAATACATTTGTAATACAATGACTAAGATTAAAGTAGAAACATTAGTTTGGAACGATTGGAATATTGGCCATATTAAAAAGCACGATGTGACACAAAAAGAAGTTGAGATTGCGGTTTCGAACAAGGTCTACCACTCGAAAGCTGATAAAAATAGGTACAAAGTGGTTGGCAGAAGTAAAACAAGAATTTTAACTGTAATTCTGAATAGAAACGGGACTGCGACATATTTTGTTGTAACGGCCAGAGATTCAGATAAAAAAGAAAGGCAGAAACTATATGATAAAGAGCATATATAAAAAAAACTATAAGGGACCAAAATACCCAACTGAGGCGTATGGAAAAATTCCCGCTTTTCACTCATTGGAAGAGGAAGCCAATTTTTGGGATACACACGATATTGTCAATTACGAACTTTTAGATGAATATAAACCTAAACAAAAGTCGATTGTTTTGAGAGTTCAGGAGGCGATGAAGCTAAAGTTAGAAAAAGTTGCCAAAAAGAAGGGAGTAAGCGTGTCTGTTCTTTCCCGAACCTGGCTGGCGGAGAAACTGAGGACTTCTGTGTGACAGGGTCGCACCCTGTCAAAAACTATATGCACCGTTAAAGGTGACACCCTGTAATGAAGTGTCTTTGTCCACAAACTGCCCTATGCCTCATAGTATTTGACTTTTAGCTTCAGATGTGGTATTATTGCCGGTTGTACTTTAACGCTTAAAAAACTTTCTTTATTTTCCAGTCCCATGCGGGGCTGTTTGTTGTATCTATCAAATCCCATATTCAAATCCCCGGAAAGAGAAAAAATGGCAAGAGATGTTTTAGAAATCTGTTTGTGGATCGTCGGCCTTTGTCTGATTTTTTAGTCCGTTATTTTTACGGAGAAAAAAGGTAGTTCCTGCTCAGAAGTTCGATATCGACGAATTCCTCAAAGCTACGGCGGCTAAACTTCAAGGTCAAAAAGCCTTATTGGCCGAAGCCAAAAGTCTTTGTGTTGACTTGGGCAAAATTTATGAAAAGATGGAAAAAAGACAATACTCGAATTTGGGGGAGTTCCTGCGACTTTCAAGATAATTTGATGAAAAGAATGCAGAGATTTATAGAATTCTTGATCGAATTTAATAACGCGATCGTAATTGAAAGGGGCAAGGCCTTGACTGTTGGTTTAAACCAAGCAAGGATTCTGCTCCTAATATTCAATTTTCTCGAGAGGAGAAAAAATGGCTCTGATCTTTACTTATATCTTTTGGATTAGTCTTGCTATATATCTTGCAGGACTTATTGCGGCCCGGGCAATATACTGGTTCTCAGCCATCATTCAGGTGCGTAAACAAGATGAAAGATGGACCAATGGACTTGATCAAACTGAACAGCAAACAGCATTACAGATTCCGTGGTTAAACAATCTCATGGGTTGGTTTATGCCGACCATGTTGACAATTATCGGATTATCCGGTTTTGTGATGGTAATGTTTTCATTGCGGGGCTGATAGCTGGCAGGCGCCAAAATCACATTTATGTGGTTAGGTGCCTGCCTTTTTTTTGGCTTTCGACAGGCTCAGGATCTTCGAGGAAAATTTGATCTTGTGTGACAGGGTCGGACCCTGTCAGCTGTCAGATTGCAAAACTATATACTATGACCCATAGTTCCATATGCCTTACAATTCCGCCTATGGGAGAATGGAAACCAGTTTCGGCTCAAGAAGTAGGGGATATGATTGAAGACCAAACTAATTATAAACCCGATTTATTTGAAGCTGCAGTGATGGCAGAGGCGATGGGGAAGGAAATGATTAAACATCTAAAAGAAGGTGGAATCCCTTGTTTGGCTAAAGTTAACGAAGATGGAACGGAAGCAGATGTGGTGCCGACAATGGAGAAAGATCAATTAAAATCTCTATGGCGTGTGTTTACAAATATGACAGAGGAGGAGATGGAGGAACAGATTGACAAAAGTGGATTGTATAAAGTTGATTAATGCCCCATTGAGTTCGATCCCGATTTCCTCCTACTTGTTTGGATGTTTCCCTAACCTTGCGATTTGCATTTTACATTTGTTATTTTGATGTTTTCGTCTGATCTACAGATATATAGTAATATCCATTTTGATCTGAAAACTTTTGAAGGGTTGCGGTTTTCCCTGCGCCAGATTTTCCAACTCGCTTAACCGTTGGTAGTTCCCCTGCCTACTGTATAATATGGTATATGGTAGACAAAAAGACATTTACTGACTATTCTCCGCTGAGTGGCGAGGGGCCTAGTACAATAGACATTGTAGAGGGAGGTAACCATCTCAAAGTCGATCTCCAAGGGGCAAGACTGAGCCTGAGGATCGGGGAGCATCAAATATTAAGTAGTTTTAACCTCAAAAGATATGATGAAAAAGCCGCAGTAAGTCACCCATGTACCCCCAACTTTGGCCCCTACGGAAGCGAATTTGGGCTTCCGCAGCATGGTGTTGGCAGGACTGCTAACTGGAACTTAGTTAACTATAACGGGAACTCGGTTGATATTGTTTGCAATATCGAAAGTGGCCAATACCCAAGGGGGCTACTTGTTGATCAATCTATTGGTCTTAGAAACGGGATATTAAGAATTGATACAAATCACAGAAATAAAGGTGAGTTCGCAGTCCCGGTTGTTTTTGGCGAACATTTATATTGGTCAACAAACTATGCCGGGTGGGAGAGGGTTACAGTCAACGGCCGGGAAGTGGCCGAAAAAATAAAGACTTCGGGAATGATTGAACTTGAAGAAACTAACAGAGTTGATATTCCCGGGAATGCCTCTGTAATACTGGAACAGTCAGGATTGAGTCGTGCAGTTTTGTGGGCGATGAAGCACGATGTAAGTGACGAATATGATAGAACATATTTTTGCCTGGAGCCCGTTGAATTTGCCCCAATAGACTTTGGACAGGATGCAACTCTAATTCAGCCTGGGATGGAGAGGTCGAATTCTATACAAATTCAACTTATAAACGAGCTTTGACGTTTGCAATATGGGCTAAGTATCGTTTTTTTATTCGAGTTTAGAGTAACTCAGAACTTTTGTGTGACAGGGTCGCACCCTGTCAGACCGCTAAACTATATACACTGTTAAAGACCGTGTCTTGCATGGGTGGTTGGATTAAACTTTTCTTCTAAAAACGGATGTGGTACTATCGAGCCATGAGCGCGGAATTACCAAAGGGCGATCCCGATAAAGTCGAAAAAATCGAGGGGCCAACTATACTGACAAACTGGTTTTTGAGACTCCTGTCAGCATGTCTGTTGGAGAAGAGGAAGATATCTTAGCTCTATTTCGGAAAAAGGGATGGTCAGAGGAAGCAATAGCTGCCTTTAAATCGGGAAAAATCATTGAAAGAAGGGTGGTCAAACTGGGAGGGGGTAAAGATTTAATCTTGGGTGAGAGTTGGAAAGGTAAAAAAGAAGACGAAGGCCATTAGTTTGACCTATTGACGCTTAGGCCAGATCTTTGGTATAATCCCTCTAGTCTTTGATTCGGAACAAAGAGCATTTAATGAGAATTACACTAATTTCTAAAACAAAAAGCGCAAATTTGCGTGGTTAAGCGGAATTAGGCTCGTATCTTCAAAATGTTTCCTCCGGCTTCAAAGTAAATGTCATGCAAACCCTGTCCGACCAAGAAAAGTTAGACGCACTTTTGAAAAAATTAGGTGAGTATGAGGCCAAAGTTGACTTTCGGATGAAGCATTTCAGGGGAGTTGCCCACGAATCAGCATCCGGAGAGTTGGCCAGTAGTGAACTCAAGGTTTTGCAGGATATTGTGGCAAACTTAAAGGCCGAAGTTGAAGCTTTGAAAATGAAAATCGCACTTAAAAAATAAAGATGCCCAAAGTTTTACGCCGAGGTGAAAACCGAGACGGGTCGCGCAAGCGACTCACTGGCCCCAGTTAGAAAGCCGAAGGCTTCTAACGGGGTAAACTGAACGCGTAATTTTGTGATACAACTTGGGCCGTTGGCTCAGTTGGTAGAGCGCGTCATTTGCAATGACGAGGTCATCGGTTCGAATCCGATACGGTCCACAAAATTTTTGCAATGACGAG
>CAZBTH010000016.1:0-20601 GCA_964494885.1 uncultured Gammaproteobacteria bacterium
TTTTTCACACCAAAGTCAAATTTCTATGCTACAAACTGGAGGAAGAGGGGTATATCTGTAGACATATCAGATATAGTATATCAACCACTTTCAGGGTTTACCCACCCGAACCTTTCCCCTCCTTTTTGATTTGTCCATCGTGACCCTGATGAATTAAAAAATAAATCATTACTCGCCACAAACAACCCTGTCTTTTAGCTTATATGGTATATTTGTGGATATGTATTCAATTGACAGTCAATCTCTTGAAGAATCTCCAGAAGCCAATTCAAACCAAAACCTTCAATCATCCGAACTCTTATCAGTCCAAGAAAAGTATTTGGGTATAAATGAATACGACGTCATTAACAAATCGAAGCCAAAGGTTACAACCGGAAATCTTGGTGATTGTATTTTTCTCATAGTTAGAAACGAAGATCCAAACCACGAGAAAACCGCTATTGCAACACATGTTGCAGGGGATAACATCGAAACTGACGGAGCTGATGTATTATTTGGTGAATTAGTAAAAAAAATTGGTAAACCTTCAGCCCTATCATTGCATATTAGAATGGCGTTTAGCCGTTCGGTATCGGAAAAGAAACGCAGTGAAATTCTTGCCGCAGCCCAAAAGTATGGTATTCCACCAGAACATATAAGCCAACCATACTTCAAAGACGACCAGTTCATTGACCGTATTCGATATGATTTTAACGAAGACAAATTTGAAGAACTTCCATTTAACTACGATATTCAAACAACTTTATTACAAGAAGTTTTTTCAGCCCAATACGAACAAAGAAGTAAAGAGAAATTTCAACTCAAACCTGCATGGAAAGACGCTGTTTGACAAATCTTGAAAAATCTCAATTTTCCAAACTCTCTCAAGAAATCATATCTTGACTTCGGGTAATGTTTGGCCATAAAGTATATGTATGACCAAAACTTCTAGAATTGCTTTATTCGAAGGAAATAAAATACGCAGGCATTGGGATAACAAAAAGGAATTGTGGTATTTCTCTATTGTTGATGTGATTGCCACATTAACAAACAGCGATAATCCTCAAGTTTATTGGAGAGTCCTTAAAAAGAGATTAATCGATGAAGGATCAAATGAAACCGTTACAAAATGTAACGGTTTGAAAATGAAAGCGGCTGATGGAAAAATGAGAATCACAGATGTGGCAGACACCCAGGTGATGCTTCGTTTAATCCAAACTATTCCCTCCCCAAAAGCCGAGCCCTTTAAGCTTTGGTTGGCTCACGTTGGTTATGAAAGATTAGAAGAAACAGCCGATCCGGAACGTGCAATTAGCAGGGCTTTAAAAACATATTTACAAAAAGGATATAGCAGAGATTGGATTAACCTACGTTTAAAAAGTATTGAACTAAGAAAATCCTTACCCGATGAATGGGAAAACCGCGGTGTAAAAGAAGGGCTGGAGTTTGCAATTTTGACCAATGAAATTACACAAGCATGGACGGGTATGACCACCAAACAATATAAAAACCTCAAAGGGTTAAAGAAAGAAAACTTAAGAGACAACATGACCAACTTGGAATTGGTTTTAAATATGTTGGCAGAAACCGCCACAACTGAAATTTCACAGAAAAGAATGCTAAGAAATTGAGACTTATTTAAACCCCAATTTTCCAAACTCCATTTTCTGTATTCACGTCTTTTTGTCAAATATACGTGAATTTATGTCAAAAACTACCCAAATTCACGCATTTCTTACCGGTTGAAGTCTTTTTGGGAGTCAAACTCGTTTTACTTTTTCTAAAAATTCTCTTTTTACTTCTCTTCCGTATTCCAAAATAAAGGGTTCTAAATCAAAATAATTAGATATCGCCTTTTCGAGAGTAGCAGAAGTTGAAGCGTCACCAACTGCAACCGAGGCTTCTCCGGAAAGTTTGGATATAAGATGGTAAATATTTACGCTCATTTCTCCAGGGCCGTGTGACGCAACTCCCTCTATCAATAAAATCTTTGGCCTGTGTCTATCCCTGAATTTGTCGACCAATTCGTCTAAAACACTCCCCATTGTTCGTGCTACCGGCTTAATATCAACTGCTTTTTTAAGAGAGTTGTTAAATTCCTTTACCGCTTCTAAAAACTTTTCATAGGAATCTTGTGATTTCAAGCCTTTTTCTTTAAAAATATTAATGTAGGCCATAGGAGAAGATGGAGAAAATTGATCAAGGGTAAAAACCTCGTATCCAAATTTAAAATTCATCGTTGCTAAAAAAATGCTTTTCCCAGTTCTCGGCCTGCCGTGAATCATTGCAATAACTGTTGATTCGCCATTGACGTCCGGCACTACAAAATCTTCTAGTTTGACTTCAGGTATATTTATTGCGAGGTGTGTAGCTAAAAGTATGGGCATTTTTAATACTTCTATGCAAAATGCTAATCGAGCCTTTTCATTGTCATTCAACTCACGTCGCTCAACCTTGGCACCGGCGGCTTCTGCCCGACTAGTTATTAAATCAGATTCCGCATCAACGGTTGGAAATAATAGTCTCTCACCCTTGATAAGATCGGGGAAGTTCTGAATTCCAAGTTCTGCAATGTCACCTTGCGATGACTCAAAAATTATCCGTTGAAGAAGAAATCTTTTCAGCTCCGAATCCGGTTGAACGTAATTATAATATTTTTGTGCTTTGTCCTCAAAAACATCGGCCATATTATTTTTTGTTTATAAGTTTATAACCGAAGGTTAAAATGGGCTCGAATTGATAACTTCTTAATTTTAAATTTAATCGTTGCATAGTTTTACTTATCGCTTGATCAGAATATTTATCATAGCTACCTTCTCCCCATTTAAAATCGGCGATTTTTTCTTTACTAACTGGCCCTTTGTTTTTTATAGCCTCCTCTAAAATGTCCTTTTCCATTTCTAGAAGCCTTACTTTGTTTAATCTCTCATTCTCGTAAAAAGTTAAATCTGAATTTATTTTGATACCTATCTTCACCACTTGTTGTCGACTTATAAAGTATATTTTCAGAACTCCACCGACGAACTGGCCATCAACTTTTATTCCCAACTTTTCCAAGATTTCGTCTTCACATTTTTCAATGACTTCAGCGGTTGGCAAAAACACCCTTTTAAAATCGCTGTTCTCCAATATCTTGGAGGCAGAAAGGCCTACCATCTCCTTGTGGTTAAGAAAGAATTTTATAATTCTGGTTAGACCTCCGCTCAAAATATGCATTCTTTGGATTTCATCGTCTGTTAATTTGATATTTGTCAAGTCGGCAAAGATTTTTATCAAATTTAAATCTAATACTTTAAAATAATAGGAATTGTAGAGATGACTTCCAATGATAGACTGTTGAAACTCTGTATTATCTAAAATAAACGGGGTGTTTATAACAAGCACAAATTTCTGACTTAGCTTTGCATTTTTAAAATAATTCTCGGCAATTTTTAGAGCCTTCTCGTTTTTGTCAAAATTAAGGTCCAAAAAATTAAATCTGGAAAGAGTTTCGCCCTCAGACTGAATATATTTAAAATCATTGTTTTTCTCTTTCTCCAAGAACTTCTGAATATAAAAAGTGACACTCATCCCTGGCACGCTGACCAAGAGGAGATTGGTGTTTTTAGAGCACGAATTTTTAATAGCTTCTGAAAAATCCCTATATGACTGGGTTTTATAAAAATCCATTGGCTAATTCTAACACAAACCTAAACTGGGCTCATTTTGTCCACTGTTTGTCCAGACTTTTCAATCTTGTTATAGGATAATATTTAGGTACATTAAAATAATGGTTGGGGTTGGGAGTAGAAAGATTTCGTGTCGATATGTTTCGACAAAATCAACTATTCCCAACAAAAAAAAGGAGAATGAGATGAAAAAAGAATTGATCTCAATTGTTGCGTGCCTGGTAGGATTAATTTCTGCTGGAATGGTGTTAAACGATCTGAATCCGACGATGACAATATTCTTCTCAGCTGTCATCTTTTATACGGTTCCGGTCGCCTTTTACGGCCTTGACCATCACCTGGCAGAAACAATTGGTCTGATTATTTGGATTTTGTATCCACCCACGTTAGCTTTTTTTGTAGATCTGGATATTCCGATAATTGCCAGTTTCGTCTTGCTGCTTGTGTTGTGGGTAATTCTACCTTTGGGGTATATGTTTACATTTCAACGCATGAAGCAAATGGCAGACTAACGACAACAAGAGGAAAAATGAAAACAACAACCTCGAAAGTGCTACCTACGGTCATGGTGGTATTAAGCATGATTGCGAGTATTGGAAGTTTCATCCTATTAACGGGTGATTCAAAAGCTTCGTATATTTCTGGTGGCGTTTTACTCATCATGGCAATTTCAGGCATAGTGGGTGCTGCGGAAATCATTGACGGACGCAAAAAGTATGCGTTGTATTTGCTCAAGGCCTTTTTGGCCGGAAACGCAATTGTTTGGATTTCGGCTATCTGGCTTAACGAACAGCAAATGAATGTCATTTTTGCGTTCTGGGCAGTCGCCTTACTCTTTCCGCCAGCATTTCTCAAACGCTGGACCCTGCCAACAGACATAAAAATGTCACAAACGACATACTCCGCGGCCATTTCGATCTATCAGATCCTTTTAATCGTAATTTCTATCTACGGGATATTCGAAATTTCTAAGTTGTTCTAACTATAAGGAGAGTGAAAATGAAACCAATTCACTATGCTCTCGGTATCGGAATATTATTGCTGGGTATTACCTTTGGAGCATTGTTTGTCGCTCCCACTGTCAGTTTTACACCTACCCCGGCGCCTGCGGTGCAGCCAACTTATGCGCCACAGGTTTTAGCTTGGGACGATGGATATCAGGTTGTTCGTTATCCATTCGAAAGAATCAGCGTCAAACTTTTCAAGGAGGATAAACTTGAATATATTGTTAAATACACAGACGGAAGCACAGAATTTAAGGTGCAGAGTGAGCGCCAACTTAACTACGTGGACGAAACAGCCATCACTATCGTCAGTTGGTCACCCGCACAACCCGCACCAACATTACAACCCGTCGGCACACCTGAACGATTCTGTTATGACCGCGCGTATTCCAATCCCGAGTACAATATTATCGCCTGCGCATTGGTAGCCGGGAATAAAGCATATTCGGCTTGCAACCCACTCAGTTATGAGCGGATCTGCCCTTAAACCAACCATCACCAAACACACAGAGAGTTTTCTCAAAAAAGATTCTCTGTGTGGTAATTCTAAGTATAGAAATTTTCTATTTTTAGAATTATGGAAAATTTACAAACAAATATATTACAACAAAATTTTGACTTGGCCGAGAAAAAATTGATTGAAACTGATTTGAGGGTAACTACTCTGGATCACATTAGATCTTTTTTCAAGGCAGGTCTGGATTTTTATGCTTCTAAATCTGAAATTAATGATGTTAACTTTTGGAAGAAGGCATTATCAGAACTAGACGGAACAAAATACCCTAGATCGGTAATGGCTATTCTTAGAGACAATCTTGAATCGCATTGGGATGACCCAGAATTTCAAGCAAAAGAAGCATTTCTAAGGGCTGAAAATTTGGTTGTTACATGCTGCTTTAAATCAGCGATTGAACAAACAAAGGCAAGTTTTAGACTTAAACGGCTTGAGTAAATAAAAATTAATTATTGCTTGATTTCTTTGATTTGAATTTCGCCTTCATTGACTCTGACTTCTATTCCTTGCTCTTTATATTTTGTTACCTTTGACCCTATTACAAGATCCATTTCTACTTTATTTATTACCTCCTCCATAAATTGTTCTAAATTATTTCTAGCATCTTCATCACGAATAGTTTCAGGTAAAATTAAACCATCGTACCCTGCATTCTCCGTTAAATAATCGTATATACCTTTTAGTTCGCCGGCAGGTGTTTCATTTCCAATCCTTTCCCATTCAGGATCTGTTAATCTGATTTTTCCTTCTGAGTCGATAGTAAAATCATCCAAATGACCTAAATCGCCATGAACCCGACCTGTACCTTTATGAAACTCAGCAATTCTATCCAGCAGTTCTTGTGCTTGCTCTTTTGAAATTACTCTCTGGATTTTTTCTTTGGCCGTAAACCTTTTACCATAATAATCTTTATCGAATTCTGTATTAATTAATTTTCCCAAAGATTCACCTTTGAACCTTTCCATCTGATAACCATTGGGTACTACACCTTCAAATTTTGGAAGACCAGCCACACCCCCATATCTTCTGGTAAATTCAAGGTCGAATGCATTTAGTAAATTGCTTGGTTGATAAAAAATTTTCGTTGCTTTATTGCCTGAAAATAAAACTCTTCCCCATTTTCCATGCGCTTCACCTTCGCCTCCATATAACGTTTCTGCCTGTTCATCAAATTTGGCTTTATCGTCTCCAACCAATATTGGCATACCTCCGGAGAAACATTCACTTTTTTCTATTGGTCTGAAATCTTCATTCAAAATCGGCTTTTCTTGAACCAAAATCGGTGAGATAAAGACTTTTGTTTTATCTATTTCTGGTCCAGCAAAAATAACAGCATCTGATGTCTCGCCCATAAAATAATTATAACTTCTTTTTGAAGAAACTATTTATCTCCCGAAGTCTTTCTTTCCCCTTCCGCAGACTTGGCGAAGGAGGACTGGATTATCTATTAAAGTCTTTATTACTGTCATCTCCCATTAGTCTTGAAGTTGGGAAATGGGGACCACCGCTTTCACCTGGTCTATCACTGTTTCCAAAATCGCGCCTTGGTCCACCAAAACCGGTTCTTGGGCCTCTGGAAAATCCACCCGGTCTTCCCCCTCCGAACCCACCTCGAGAACCTCCTCCAAAACCACCGCTTCTCCCGCCTCCAAACCCTCCACGACCACCACCAAATCCGCCTCGTCCGCCACCTCTTGGACGCTCTTCCCTGGGTTTATCTTTTGCGGGGTCCATGTTCATAGAAAGATTGATTCTTCCCATTTCGTCAATTTTGACTACACGGACCTTCACTTTATCGCCGATTTTAACAACATCGTTGGCATCAGCTACAAACTCCTCACGACCCATATCGCTTACATGTACCATTCCGTCTTTTCCGGGAAGGATATTAACAAATGCTCCAAAAGGCATAATTCTTACTACTTCTCCGTCATAAATTTCGCCGGCTTGAACTTCCTTAGCAAAACCTTCGACGTAGGCAATTGCTGCCTGCATCTTTTCAGGATCTACTCCGCTAACAGCAACGCTTCCGTCATCACTGACATCTACCGTTACTCCAAAGTCTGCCATAACCTTCTTTATATTCTTTCCGCCGGGGCCAATAAACTCACCAATCTTATCGACCGGAATCTTAACAACACGAATTTTGGGCGCATATTGCGAAACAGCCGCTCTTGGAGCTGCGAGCGTATCTGTTATTGCTTTCATCACCTGTCCTCTGGCATCTTTAGATTGCTCCAACGCTTTTTCTAAAATTTCGGGTGTTAAATTTAAAGTTTTGACGTCGAGCTGAAGCGCTGTAATTCCTTTTTCCGTCCCGGCAACTTTAAAGTCCATATCCCCGTTATAATCCTCAATACCCATGATGTCTGAAAGGACTGCAAAGTCTTTTTCACTATCTCCGAAGATAAGTCCCATGGCAATTCCTGCAACAGGGGCTTTAATTGGGACACCGGCATCCATCAATGAAAGTGTTGAACCAACAACCGAAGCCATAGAAGTTGAACCGTTCGAGCTCATGACTTCGCTGACTACGCGGATTGCGTAAGGAAAGTCATCCTGAGAAGGAATAACCGGTTCTAGTGCTCTCTCGGCTAAAGCTCCATGTCCGATTTCGCGTCTGCCCGGATTTCCGAATCTCCCGACCTCTCCGGATGCATAAGGAGGCATGGAATATTGATGCATGTAGCGCTTTTCAGCTTCTCCTTCGGCCGACTCAAGTAGCTGACCCATTGATTGGGCGCCAAGTGTGGCAACGGAAAGAACGTGTGTTTGGCCCCTCTTAAACAATGCAGATCCGTGAACTCTTGGTAAATATGCAACCTCTCCAGACAATTTTCTTACTTCTGTCAATTTTCGGCCGTCGGGGCGAACACCTTTTTTGAGAATTTGTTCACGTATGAAGTCTTTCTTCATGTGATCAATAATCTCAGGTACCCATTTTGCATCGGCCTCGGTCACATTCTCCGTAACGGCGTCGATTAAATCTGCAAGTTCTGTTGACCTCCCGTTTTCAACTTGGACCAAACTCGCTACAACTCCGGCAATCTTGTCTCCAACCAATTTTTTGACTTGGTTTTCAAGTTCAGCCGATGGCTTTTCTTCTTTGTATGTTTCGCGGGTTCTACCGACTTCTTTAGACAAATCTTCAATCAACTTGAGAACCGCTTTCGATTCCTTTGTCGCAATTTCAACCCCTTTTACAATTTGCGCCTGGGTTCCTTCGTTTGCATCAGCCTCAACCATAAAAACCGCCTCTTTTGTAGAAGAAACGGTAAGATCCATCAAAGAATCCTTCATTTCGGTGGCAACGGGATTAATTTTATATTTACCGTCAATCAAACCCACTGTAAGAGGAGCAACCGGGCCTTTCCAGGGAAGAGTCGAGACGTGAATGGCAGCGCTTGCGGCAATTGCGCCCAAAATCTTTGGATCATTTTCCATGTCAACCGAAAGAACGGTAACTGTAACCTGAACTTCCATTTTGTAGGATTTGGGAAAAAGCGGACGGATTGAACGATCAATTAAGCGGGCGGAAAGAATTTCATCATCTGTTGGCCTGCCTTCCTTTTTAACCCACTTGCTTCCTTTAATGCGTCCTCCTGCGTAAAGCCTTTCAAGATAATCAACGGAAAGAGGAAAATAATCCATTTCCATTTTCATCGGCGCCGAAGCAACAGTTGCAAGAACGACAGTATCACCGTGCCTAGCCATAACTGCTCCACCTGCCTGTTCAGCAAGTTCTCCGGTTGAAAGAGTAAGAGTTCTGCCTCCTAAATCTATTGATTTTTCAATTTTTTTCATAAATGTTGAATTTATATGAAATTCATCCTTAGAGATTCTCCGAATCGTTTAGTTCGTATTGATAGAATTTCATATTTATTTGAGGTGAGTTTGAAGATTGAGTTCTGAGGTCCCACAACTAATCGTGAGACACCATTTCCAATCTCAAACTCACTTATTATATTACTTCTCTATCTTTAAGTCACTGGCCAATTTCGCAAACCTCTCTTCATCGCGTCTTTTTAAGTAACTTAGGAGTCTTCGCCTTTTGGCTACCATTGAAAGAAGTCCGCGCCTGGAATGAACATCCTTTTTATGTTCCTTAAGGTGAGCAACAAGCTTATCTATCTGATTAGAAAGCAATGCGATCTGCACCTCAGGAGAACCTGTGTCACCCTTCTCGCGGGAGAACTTCTTGATTATGTCCTGTTTTGTGTCTTTGGCTAGTGCCATATATGTGTCATGCAGAAACAAAGTAGTTCCATTTCAGGAGCCACCTAGTTAATCATCTTGTGCATTTTATCAGGTTTGGATTCAAATCTCAAATGGCAAATCTTTCGTCCTTTTGGACTCATCAGTTCCGAAACACATCGGAAGAGATTGGTGCTTCTCATCAAAAATTTGATGAAGGGTATTAGCACCATTCCCTGTTACCATCTACTTCTGTAACCAATCGAGGAAAATATCAATAAAATCGACTGTCGCTGAACAACCTGCACTCAACATAATTGGTACAAAATTGGCTGAGTAAACAACGCCAGATTGTGGGTGTAAACCAAGCGAAACAGGACCCATCAAAAAAAGCAATACGGATACAATGTTTAAATACGACTTTCGCTTGTTAATTGCCATGAAAAACTTGTTGGGAACGGTGACGATAAACCACACGAAAGTCAATATTGTATAAACCCATCCCCAATAAGTTGTGGGCGATATTTGGATCCAACTGGTCAGATTGGGAATTAGCAAAACAAAACAGATAACACCCGACAAGAAACAAAAAATCTTGCGTAAAGTAGCCATGGAACCTTCCTTTCTGTATGAAAAAGAGCTAGAAATGTTTTTGTTGAAACCAAGGAGTATTATACACTATGGGCTGGGAATTCAAATCTATTGTGCCATTACCTTCTGGTTTCACTGTAATTGTCAGGCCGGTTTGTGGTGGGCCGGCTCGGCCTACCAAATAGTTTCGTGTGGAAAAGCTGACCTTAAAATTCTGTCTTTTGTAACTAGTTTTGATCCTGTCAAAATTGCCGTGGAAATAATAACTCTGTCGTGAATATTAATGTTTCTGGGCAATTCATAGCCAATTTTAAGAACATCTTCATCAAGAGAAATAATGATAAATCCCGCTCGACTTAAAAAGTCAACAAATTCTGGGAAAAGAAAGTCCTTATCTTTTAAACTGATATGAAATGCTTCAAGAAGAACCATCGAAGAAACAAAAGCTAGACAATTGCCTAAAAAAGCGTCGTCCAAAATCGATTTAGCTTCTTTAGACAGCGTGTCTGAATTCTCAAAATACCAAACTAAAGTATGGGTATCAAAAGAGTATTTAGGTAAGTTTATCAACTATTTTATCCCAGCTGTGGGTAACTTCATTAATATCCTTATCTGTGGTTTTCGCATCCTTAAATATGCCAAACGGAGTTTTATGTTTTTTCCAAAAATCTGAACTTCTAGTAGATTTGAAGGACTTCTCTTCAACAAATTTCTTTAAATGATTATTAATAACAGTACTTAAAGTTAGGCCTAACTCAGCGGCCGTTTTCTGGGCCCTGGCCTTAAGTTTCGAATCAGTTCTAATAATGATAGTGCTTGTCATATATACGCAGTATATATTGAAGAGAAATTCGTGTCAAGAAAATTTACCCCTTGTTCTCACTGTAGGCATCGGGTTGATTGCCGGCAGCACCTTTGAATATCTTAGGTTGAAGCCAGTCATCAGGTGGGTTCACGTCTTGTTCAGCCTCCTGAGTACCATTTATATCTTGGGCATCTAACTCCTGAGGCTGTGGAACTGGAGTTTGAAATCCCCTAATCGGTTTTGAAAATGGTTGGGTTGGAATTGCTCCGGGCGGGAAACTTGCAGGACTAAGTCTGTTTTTGGGAAGTCTTTGTCCGCCACTTCTTAAAAGGTAGGCAAATGTTTCAAAAGTCTCGGGAGTTACATCACTTCCTGCAAAATTATTACTACCTTCCTCAACTCCCATAATAAGGTTTGTAGCAATATCCGGTTCCATATTCAGGCTACTTTCCTTAATTAGATTGGCAATCAACTCACTTGTGGCTGCCCCGGGCTTGGCAAACGACATAACTTCGCGATTTGAAGCAAGGACTCTTGTCCCGATATGTACAACTTTTGCTCCCGCAAAATCCTCGGAAGAAAGAATGGGAAAATGGGAATCGTTGGCCCCTCCGATTAATATAACTAAATCAGATGCCACACCTGCATAGCTTAAATCCAATTGTTCTTTTTGGGGTGCAACGAAACCTGTTTTTGGTACAACTGTAAGTTTAAATTCACCCTGTTCAATATCATAACTGACCTTTTCGATATTATTCGCATCATACCCGTCAAATTTTATTGTTAAATTTTTATTACCAATTTCACCGACAATTTTATCTACACCTATCAAACGGTTAAAACCGACAAGCATGGGGGAGGTGCTTGCTATCGACACGTCTTTTCCGACCTTTAACGAAAGATATAACGAAAGCCCGGCCGCCACCTGATCGAAGTAGGGTTTTGTAGGCAGCAAAACAAGAATTGATGTGGCAGATTCAACAAGAGAAGAAAAACTATTATCCATAATGTTAGTAATTAGTGGGTAGTTGGTAGCGAGTAGAAACTAATGACTAATCGCTAATTACTAATTTCTATTTAGTGACCGATACTATCACGTCACCTACCACAAAATCAAGCTGGGGTTCAATTATCGCTCCAAATTCTTCGGAAGGCCCAACCGAGGTAACCTCATTTTTTTGTTTTCTGATCGAAATTATTTTGGCCTTACCAACCGTCTTTTCGTTCCTCAAAAGGAGAACCGCGTCACCTTTCGTGATTCTGCCACTAATTACTTTTGCACCGGCAACCTTTTTGTTGTTAAAAGGAAAACTGGCTAATATATTTGCCCGTCCTATTTCCTGGATTTTGCCCTTTTTAAGAATCTCTTCCAACCGTTGTATCAACTCGTAAATTATTTCAAACCGCTCCAGTCTTACATTCTCTGCTTCTGCCAGTTTGGCTACATCGTTTCCAATTTTGGACTCAAAAGAAAAAATAAAGGCGTTTCCGGTCTTGGCCGCAATTACATCCGATGAATTGATTTCGCCGACCCCACTATCAACAACGACAATTTTAGGTGGAATAGATGCGATAATTGCCTCCAGTGCCCCGGCATTACTGGCTTTAATTATTATCGGAATTTCGTCCTCCTTAAGTCTCCTGAGATCAAAATATCCTCGAGCCTTCGGAGGCACAGACCCTGAACTTGCTTCAGGGTTTTCGCCAACTCTGGCTCCAACCGGAGGGATCTGGCTAAAACCAATAACCTTCGCGGGATAACCCGGCAAGACTTCGCGGATTGATTTTCCATGGTCGTCAAAAAGTCCGCGTACGCGACAAAGAACTTCTTCGGCAAAAATTGCCTGACCTACTTTTATACTTCCGTTTCTGACAACAACTGAAGCAACGGGTCCCATTTTCTCTTTATTTGACTCAATAACAACACCTTCAAGATCTGCTGTCGAATCCCCTTTTAAATCGATAACTTCAGACATCAGGATAATCATTTCTATTAAATCGTCTACTCCTGTGCCTGTTTTGGCCGAGACCGATACAAAAGGCGTGTCTCCACCGCGTCCTTCAAAAAATACCTGCTCTTTTTCAAGCAGGCCCCGAAGCATTTCGGGGTTAACTCCGGCTACGTCCGCTTTGGTTCCGGCAACCAGGAATGGGATTTTGGCATCACGGATAATCTGAATTGCTTCTTTGGTCTGGGGTGCTACACCGTCATCTTGGGCAACAACGAGTACGGCGATATCAGCAATTTTAGCCCCGCGTCCGCGCATCTTTGTAAACGCCGCGTGTCCCGGGGTATCTATGAAGGTTATTTTTTTACCGTCTTTTGTTGTGACAACCGAAGCCCCTATTGCCTGTGTTATTCCTCCCGCCTCTCCCCCTGCAATATTAGTTTTTCTTACTGCGTCAAGAAGTGTAGTTTTTCCATGATCAACATGCCCGAGTACGACAACAATTGGCGGGCGTGTTTGATTATTTTGATTTTTAGCTTCCATGACTTTTTTATAATTGATACTACTCGATTGCCTAAGGAGGCTTAGTTTGAAGTAAGATTATGAATACAAAACTAAATTTGTTTCCATTTTATTTGATGTCTTCAGACTTAACTTCCTCTTTAGGCTCTTCTGTTGCTACGGGAAAGGCTGGTTCCGCATTTTCCGGAACAATGTCACTTTCTCCGTCTTTCATTTCGACCTCGTTTACATCCAATTTTTCCGTTGTAGCAGATTTCGCCTTTTTGGCTAGTTTTTTAGCCTTAGTTTTTGTTATCTTTTTAACAGGTGGGGCAACAACCGGCTCCTCCACTTTCTCTTCGGGTGCAGAAAGCTCGCCATTTCCCTCAACCTCTATTCGGTAACCGGTAAGTTTAGCTGTCAACCGAACGTTTTGGCCGTCTTTTCCAATAGCCATCGAAAGCTGATCCTCGGGAGCTGAAACCCTAGCAATCATTTTTTCTTTATCTAAAGTTACCGTCAAACTCTCCGCGGGGGAAAGAGACGATTTGATCAACTCTCCCTTATCTTCACTCCAGGGAATTACGTCTACCCGCTCTCCTCCAATTTCATTTGTTACAGCCTGTACCCTAACACCTTTTTGACCAACACAAGACCCAACCGGGTCAACCCCTGTTTGAGACGAAAAGACCGCAACCTTGGTTCTAATTCCAGCCTCTCTGGCAATGGCTTTGATTTCTACAGATTTAGAGGAGATTTCGGGTACCTCTCTTGCGAAAAGTTTTTCAACAAACTCTGGGGCCGCTCTAGAGAGAAAGATTTCCTTGCCTCTAGGAGTTTCTGAGATAGCTTTTATTAAAAATGTAAGCCTCTGGTTCAAATTGAGCCGTTCATTCGGAATTCTATCCTCGGCAAGCAAAATTGCCTCTGTTCTACCCAAGTCGACCCGGACATTTGGTCCATCAAAACGAAGAATCAAACCGGACGCCAAAGAGCCGACTTTTTCCTCAAATTCTTCCATTATTGCCCCTTTTTCTGCTTCCCGGATTTTTTGATGAATAACTTGCTTTGCGGTTTGAGCTGCGATTCGTCCAAACCCTGGGGGGGTGACGTCTTTTTTGTCCTTTTTGGCCTTTGCTTTCTCTGCGTCTGTGGCGTCCTCTGCAGGGAGTGCCCAGGCAAAAACACGTGTCTCTCCACTTGTGGGGTCTAGCACCGCTTCATAATCAAAAATGTCAACATCCCCACCTTGTTCCTTTGCGTCCCTCTTGTAAGCGGCAATTATTGCTTGCTTGATCGTATCCAAAATCACGTCGGGATCAAGCCCACGCTCTTGAGCAATGGCTTTAAGTGCTTGTGAAAATTCTGTTCTTGCTGTTTGCATGGTCTTAGAGTAAAAGGGTAAAAGAGTGTAAGAGTATAAGTTAGGGCTTCTGCTCTTCTACTCTATAGCACTTATACTCTACGTTATAAAAAAAGGCGGGTGTGTTAGTTCCCACCTAATTTCTCGTACCCAGAGTAGATTCTACCTCAATTAATCTAAAGTATCAATCATCTTCTAGAAACTAGCTGCAAAATATCACTTGCAAACCATCGTGTGTGATGACAAAATGAAGTACCCTGTCATGCAAGAACAAAACCCCTATTTGATCAATGTTCCGAAAGTTCCATACCAACCTCCTTCAAAATCTTCGTCTTTCCCTAAAAACAAGATTACAAAAACGATTATTGGCTTTCTCGGGATTGTAGTACTCACAATCGGGGCCGGCCTAGGCGTTCTTCTTGTCCAAAGTCAGCAAATATTTAGCGGGAAAGCCGCCGAGAATACCACTGCACAAAAAATAGCTGAAATAGCTAAAAATCTCGGTCAGAATCAACCATCAAATATTTCTGTGTACACATCTAACAACCTGGGCTATCAAATTAGTTTCGATCGGAATTACTGGACGTCTGCTACAGATTTAAGCCAATCAAATCTGCAAACAATAAATCTGTCTCTTAACAACCAGGCGGGGAATGCTCAAATAACTTTTGCCGCCTTCGATTTAACAAAAAAGCTTAAATCTGTAATCGGGACAGGCAGCCAACTTGACTTGCTCGCCCAGGCTTACGCGGCAGAAACCAACCCCACCTCCAAAGAAAAAGTCAGGATGAACGGACGAGATTACTACAAATTAACGTACAACTTAAACTTCCTGAACCAAAAAAGTCAATATTTTAAATATTTGACCATAAACGGAAATAATTACTATATCATAACGGCCAAATATTCCACGTTTGGAAACGGACAAGCATTTACCAATCAAGTCATCGATTCACTTTCATTCTTACCCCAAAATCCGTCGGTGAAGGCGGCATCAACGAATTCTATTCCAATGGCAGTACTTGATGAATCAAAAATTGTGGAACTTACGAAACCATCCGTCTTTGAGATTGCGCACATCTACTGCAATGATATTAATATCCCAAATTTATCCGGGACCAAATTTCTAAAAGCGAACTATACTTTCTGTAACGGCGCATTGGGGTCCGGTTTTGCAATAAACAAAGACGGTTTTATTGCAACAAACGGGCACGTCGCCAAAAGTTACCCCGAAGAAGCAATGGTGCAGGCATTTTTGTATAAAAGCACAAGTATTAAACCTTTTGCGCTTGATTTGATCCAAGAAATTGCCTTAATTCAAACGGGTCAAGAAATAGGTCCGGATCAGGCAGCTGTATTTCTCGCTCAGGCCGAAAGTGATCCGAATGTATTTCAAATACTCATGAATCTGGTTTATAAGATGATGCAACAAAATCTGCTTGTTCTCAAGGAAAACCAGAACAAATATTTTGTAAAACTAAGTAATGATCCCCTCGTGATCGATACCCAGAAAACAGGACTCGATATTTTAAACTCAATAACACCATCAGACACGATTAAAGAAGCAACTTACGTAGCATCAAATTATCCAAACGCTTATTCTGTGGATGCAATACTAAATAATAAAATTCCAGCAGGTTCTGACGTCGCCATTCTCAAAATCACAAATCCTAACGGTCTGGTATTTCCCTCTATTAATCTCGGTACTTCTGACGGTTTAAAAGAAGGTTCTGATGTAATTGTAATCGGTTATCCGGGACTCGTGTCGGGAAGCGCCTCGGGAGATTCTCTTCTAAATCAAAAGTCCTCCGCCACTGCCACTGTGACTCGGGGAATTATTTCCGCTATCAAAAATGATCAAGGCGGACTAAAGTTGATCCAAATTGACGCCTCGATCGATCACGGAAATAGCGGTGGCCCGGCTTTCGATACTAACGGAAATGTGATTGGAATTGCGACTTACGGAATTGGAAGCACCAGTGGCAACTATAATTTTTTAAGAGATATAAACGATCTTAAAAAACTGGCGAGTGATAATTCGGTGTCTATCGGCACATCTTCTACTTACGACCAATGGGCACAGGGTCTAAATTACTTCTGGATTGAGCATTACAGGCAAGCCGAGATTCCATTTTCTCAAGTACAAAAAGATTATCCAATCCACCCTACAGTTGTAAGTTACGTCTCGGATTCAAACACTGCGATTCAAAAAGGTCAGGATAAAAGCGGATTCTTGTTTCTTCTAACCCATGATTTAAAAACACAACTCATTTTTGCAGGCATAATAGTCGCTATTATCGGGGGCGGGGTCGGAATAATAATTTTTATAAGCAGGAGGAAGACGCCGGGAACGGGCGTTGCTCCTCCGATTCCTTTGCCGACGCAACCAACTTTCATAAACCAAAATGCTGTACCCGTAAATCCTCCAAGGATTTTCTCTACAAACGGACCACTTGCTAACAATATCTAAAGAGTTTTGAAGGCATCGGCTGCAACTTTGTAAATATCTTTATATATAGCGCCATTCTTTACAAAGTTGGATATCGCCACGGTTACTAAATTAAATTCCAAAAATAGGATGGCCGCCAAAACTATCACACCCAAAAAGGCGAGTTTCTTATTACTGGTAACCACATAACTACCGGCAATCTGGTCGTGCCATGCTCGTCTTTCTTTATCCACCAAAATCCATATGAATCCGAGCCACAAAAGAACACCGGAAACTATATATGCAATTCTGTCACGGAAAAAGCTTCTCCAAAAACTTAAAAATTGACCATCTGCAAGAACAACTTTTATTCCTATCGCTAATTTGCCAATCGTTCCCCCAAATCTTGAGATAAGGAACGAATAGAGAAAGATATAAACAATGGGGTAGACCATGAACATCACCACACACAAAGAAAGTCTGTTGAGCATGATCGCGGTATCGGTTGAGGTCGAAAGAAGATTTATTAAGTAAATTGGAAAAAGCCACAAAAATGCAACGTCTATAGTTCGTGCCAAAAGTCTCTGCCATGGACTTGAAATATTATTCATTCTTTAAATCCTCCGTAAAAATTTCCTTGAACAACAAGTTCCAATTTCCGTAATTAAATACAATAAACACAGCCTTGATTAATGTATTAATAGAAACAAAAATCAAAAACAAAACCGCAATACCAATTATCTGACCAATTCCCGGAAAATGAAACCCATCATCAAAAGATGGCGCAATCAAAAAGTAACCGGGGATTCCAAGTACCAGACCCAAAAGTAAAAGCCCCACGCATCCCGAAGTGCAACCAATAACCGAATTAATGAGACCCATCACAAAAGTAGGGATAAAGTTGCCTTTGCTTAAAGATAAACCTTTTTTCCAGGCGTTCCATGGGGAGTAATCTTTAAGAACTATCAGACGTTCAGCGTATATCGAAAGCATAACAAAAAGAACCATGGAGATGATAAAAGCCAATACTCCGACTATTCCAAAAAGAACAAGCCAGATGATTCCGAGCACGGGTATTAATAGCTTGATTAGAAAACCAATTCCTATAATGAAAATTATTCCTAAAATTAAAACAGTAGTTATACCAAATGAAATCAGCTTGAAAACAATTAAATCTTTTATTTTGGCTATTCCTTTTGGCGAGACCTTTTTCAAATCAACCGCCTCGTCCATGTCAGCCATGTTGAGTCCAGCAATAAGCGCTCCTTTAGCCCAAGACGTCAGTACCCAAAGTATTGCGGTCGTAAAAATTACAAACACTAGAATCAAAAGCCCCAAAAGAACCAACGTTCCGACCGGAATTCCGGTGATCCAATTTTTGAAGACATTTGTAGCCTCACCCAAAACATATGTGGTCTGCTGTTTAATGTTTTCGATATTTGTTGGATCTGGACTGGGAGATGAACCTGGAAGGCTTGTGTTGGAACTACTTGAACCACCGCCCCCACCACTGCCACCAGAACTGCCGCCTCCAAAAGCAGCCAGAACCAGTCCCATTACCCACAACCATTTGTTTTTCCAAGTCAGCTCCCAGGAGCGCTTGATTATCTTTCCGTAATCAATATTTTGCATGAAGTTAGACTTTGATAACTACTGTGCCTGCAATTTTATCGTGCCACGTTTGCTTATTTTTATCCCAAAGCATCCACAAAAATCCGAGCAGCAGCGCAAAAGATGATAAAAATTTACCCACAACTTCTCTCAAAAAAGCCTTAAGATACCCGGGGACTTCGTTCGTTCCCGCCGTTACGACCTTAATCTTAAGCGCCATTTTTCCCAACGTCTGCCCTTTTGCCCCTATAAAATAGATGAAGTAGACAAGTTCAAGTACAAAAAATATTAGAGACACCACCATGGAAACCAACGCAACAACAGAAGAAGTTGAACTGTTTCCCGCAACCGCGGTAACAATCCCCATTACGAGATTAATTATAAAGGAGACCACACCAATAATAAGCCCATCCAACAGTGAAGCTCCAAGTCTGGACCAAAAACCGGCGTAAATAGGTTGGCTTGACACAGGAACGGCGGGTGATGGCGAAATACTCACTGGCTGCGGCTGAACCGCTTGGACTGACGGAACATTTTCCTGTGGCATATCTTAAGTTTATATTCAGATATTCTTATATGTCAACTGACAGTATAAGGTTTGACAATACCCATATCCTATATTATAATGCCGGCATGGAAAGATCACACGCTGTCAAAAAAAGGGCAGTAATACAATCAGGCAAGTTGCTTAATGAAATAATTCATGGGGAGACCAGCCAATCTGTTGAACAAAGAAGGGCTGAACTTCACAAAAAGGCCTCATCAAGAATAAACACTATCCTTGGACCAAATTTTGGCGATGAAAAAACTAAAAAACCCAAGTTACATTATATGGCCCAAAAAGTATTAAAACTTCATGGCTTTCCCGAAAAAGAGATCCTGGGCATGTCCCTCACCGATACCCACAGACTAGCAACAAGGTTGGTAGCATCCGATCTTCTGGTCACCGAACTTTATGATTCAAACGGAAAATTGTCGAACTTTGCAGAAAGAAACTACTCCAACATTAATGCAGAAGATTATGTCGTACTCCCGGGGAAATGGCCTCAAATAGCGATAATGTTAGAGCGACAACTCAAATCTGCCGGGTGGAGAGATCTGGGACTTAGCTTCAACGAGTATGTTGGGGCAATGGGGGTCGATGTTGGCAATAATATTGATATTGCCCTCGAATATGCAAGATTTTTTGGCGAGAAAAGCCTTGTCGCCATTCCTTTTAACCTGAATATCGACAAAAACTATCTAGCAATAAATTACGAAGACGATTTCGTAGAACCTTATGGTGGGAGTAGCCACGCGTCCAGACTAATTTTCGTACCGAGGGAAGGCGTTTTTTTGGGATAAGCTACAACTCTTCCCCCTTCATCTCTTCAACTATATTTTTGGTTAATCTTGAGTATTTGCTCTTACAAAAGCTTCCTTAAGTTCTTCTTCTGATGGAGGTCTGCCTTCTTTTTCCGCCTTTTTCATGAGTCTACAAACCGGACAGTCATCAAAAAATTCATCGCTACTTGAAACTAATTGATATTCTGAGTCGTCAATTTTTTTCTTCTTCATTGTCATAATTATAAAATTATAATTATTAAATCTTTACACCAACCAATTTAATTTACACCAGCTAAATAGATGTATTCAATCCCTTGCAACCATTCACTTAATTACTATATAGTAATTAAGTAATATGACTAAAGTATCCAGAATATCGCTAAGACCAGACGTCTGGGATAGGGTTTTGAATTTGTTTGTATCAACAATTGCCGATCAAACGGATAAGAAAAAGCTCTCTGAGTTTTTCGATAACTTTTTCTCTCCAACAGAAAAAATAATGTTCGCGAAACGCCTTGCGGCGGCGGTTTTACTAGCCAAAAATCATGATTACCAAAGCATCCATGAAATTCTCAGAATCAGTCCTCCCACAATAGCAAAATTGAGTTTGAAAATCCTGACTTTCCCTACGACCTAATTTTTGGATATTGTTAGCCTTAAAAATGCCT
>CAZBTH010000017.1:0-19908 GCA_964494885.1 uncultured Gammaproteobacteria bacterium
GGAGATATCTCCAGGTCTAGCGTAAGAATTCTAAACGGTGAGGCTTATTTAATTAATGCGAACATACCTGCAACCGGAATTCAAAAATATGATCCGACAAGAACACGTAAGCTTTTACTGCACAAACGGGAAATTATCTCTATTTTGACAAAAGCCAAGCAACAAAAGTTGCAAATCGTGCCTGTTAGGGTGTATAATAAGCGGCGTTTAATTAAGATTTATCTTGAGCTTGGCCGTTCCAAACGCAAGTTCGAAAAGAAAGAATCGATTAAACTTAAAGATGTCCAAAGGGATATCGAGTCGGAATTTAAGGAAAGGATTTAAGGGGATTTTATCTCCCGAAGCCCTCCAAATTTCGACCCCTCCTACACTGAAGTTTCGGAGGGCGAAGGGGGACGATCGGTTTCGACGAGAGCTCTTTAACAAAACTGCAAGCGGACTTCTATCTGTAGTCCTTAAAAAAAGATTAATAAACAAAAGCTAAATCTTACGATTCAGCTCCCCGTTTCCAGATGGCATTCGCCTAAGGAATGGGTGTCCTTTAATTTGATTCTCGACCGAATTAGATGGGCATAAACCTGTTCGAGATGCTGTATAAATCTTATGATTTAGAGATTTATAAATAAGCCAATTACATCTTACCTTGAAATTTCTTGTTGATTAGATAAGTTCAAGGGAAATTAAAAAATCAAATAAGCTTGTAGATGTTTTGTTTTAATGTTTTTCGGACGCGGGTTCGATTCCCGCCGTCTCCACTTCTTCGCTCCTTTGGAGCTACGAAGTGCGCAGCACCTTCGTTTTGAAGAGGTGCTCTTCGTAGCTTTAGCGGAGTAGAGCTATAATTTTATAGTGCATTACGTTTATATCCTTTGTCTTAAAGACAATTCTTTATATGTAGGTTATTCAGACAACCTAAAAGGAAGAATCTCCGATCACAAAAGGGGAATTGTCAAAACAACTAAAAATTTATTACCTCTTAAACTTGTGTTTTATTGCGCTTTTGATAAAAAACATAAGGCGACTGCATTCGAAAGATATTTAAAAGCAGGGTCGGGTTTTGCCTTTAGAAATAAACATTTAATTTAGATGAAACTCCTTGATCTAATTTTTCCCAAAACCTGCCTTTCCTGTGGGAAAGAGGGTAAATATGTTTGTGAGAATTGTCTTGGAAGAGTTCGGGTGTTAAAGCCTGCGTGTCCTTATTGTGAGAAGCCATCCATTGACGGATTTACTCACTCGAAATGCAGAAAAAAATACGGTTTGGACGGCCTAACTTCTACGTGGAAATATGAGGGAGTAATCAAAAAAGCAATCTGGGCGCTAAAATTTAAATATGCTACCCAAGTTGGAGCGGAACTAGCCAGCATTCTTGTCCGGGAGCTCGTGACAGGGGTGACAGGGTCGCACCCTGTCAATGGCACGTTGGTTCCAATACCAATATATTGGCAAAGGGAAAACATGCGAGGGTTTAATCAGTCGGAAGAAATCGGAAAAATTGTGGCCAAAGAAATGGGTTGGGAATTTGTTTCGGATTTGTTAATAAAGAATAAATCAACAAAATCTCAAGTTGAGTTGACTGTTGAGGGACGTAAACAAAATCTCCGCGGTGTCTTTTCCCTCAACCCCATTCATAAATCATTAGACTTAAATCTTAAATCTGTTATTTTGTTCGACGATGTCTTCACCACCGGCTCCACCCTTAATGAAGCGGCTAAGGTTTTAAAGAGGGCTGGGGTGGAAAAGGTTTGGGGAATGACGATTGCAAGGTAACTAATTTCGGATAAACCAGTTATCAAATTCTGTTTTTAAACTATTAAAAGCTAAGTTAGCGTTGTTAGCTTTCTTAAGGTCGATATGAAATCTAATATGGTCTGGGTTGTCCGACTCGTCAATTTCAATAGGAAGGTTTGTAGCTGAAAGCTCGTCGAGTTTTTCTTCTAATTTACTTTCAGGATAGTATCTTTTCAATATAGTCACTTCAATTTTTTCGTCGGGAGCTCCGTAACTAGAAACGGCTTTTCCGACAAGAGTTCCGTCGCTTTCAGTCCAAACAGTTGTACCGGTGTTCCAGCCGGGGACGATATCTTCTCGTTTAACTTTGGTCCGGAAAAAGACAAAAGCATCTTTTGCTCCTTCGTGTCCGTATTCTCGGATAACAACTTTGCAAACATGTTTTTTGTTGGTTTTTTCTTCGGCCTCTTGCAAAACTTGAGTAAGGACATTATCAGGAGTCGTGACTTCGACTGTTTCGAATTTTGCTTCGGTGCTAAATTTTGTCGTAGTTAAACTTATAGGAGGATATAAATGATAGCCTTTGTCTTCAAGATTTTTGGTTAACTTTCGAAGTGTATTCTCGTTTTGATACAAAGCTTCTTTGACGATAGGTATTTTTCTCTGTGACAGTCTTTCTACAAAATCTTCTTCAGATTCCCACGGGTTTTGAAAGTCTTTAAACAGGTTTCTTTTTATCCAATCCTGGATATCTGGGACGCCATCGAATTTGTCCCAGTCTGCAGTCTTGACATTAATCATTGCGTCCATAAAATAACCCCTATTAAGAAGATCTATCATATCTAATACAACCCTTTTGTTTTTATGAACACCAGCTGTTTCATTTAGTTGGATTAATTCGTCCGCAAGTCTTTGAGATTCTTTTTTGGGATCATCATCCGTTTCTGTCTTGGGCTTTTCCCTGAGCACTTCAATTATTTCTGCTGGCAGAGCTCCTCCTATTTGGCCGCTTAACGACTCGACAAGATTTAAAACGGCAAAACGATGGTTCTCGTCTTGTCCTGGTTTTAACTTCAATCTAATTTGGCCATCTGAAGTGTACCCATCTGTTAAAATTTGAGCTTCCTCGTATTCAAATTCAGTACCTGGTTTTATGATTTCCTCTCTTTTCTCGGATAATACCTCTATGTCTTTTTGTGCGAGCTCAACAATTTTAGCGATTAGTGGTTTATACGGTTTTGACTCATTGTTCTCAAATAATGATTTATAAAGCTCCTCCCTTGCCGAGATTGCGATGATGGCGTTAGCAATAACCTGTGTTGAATACCCAGCAAAGACAGAGGTATTATTCTCATAACAATCCTGAGTGTAGAGGGCAGAATAAATAATTCGTTTGTAAAGAAAGTCTGATTTTCTGTCGTAGACGTCTTTTCCTTTATCTTGCCTTTCTTTTTTTACGTTTGGATCATTTGGAGCAATGTGGTCCAATATCCCATATTGGTAAACCACGTCTGCAACCTGGTCAAGAGTTACTCCATTTTTTGTCAATACTTCATCTAGTTTGTTTTGATATTGCTCAAACCAATCCGGTCTGGACGTTTGTGGCTCCAATTTTTTGTCTTGGTCTGTCATTTGTTTGTGCGGTTTTCGACCGCTGAAACCCGATCAAAGCCCCCCTTCGCCCTCCGGGCTTTGCGGGTGAAAGCGGTGGGCACAGGGGTCGAACCTGTTAGAGCTTACGCTCACGGGTTTTCAAGACCCGCGCATTACCGTCCTGCCCGCCCACCAACAAATCTGATTATACCAAACGAAACTCAGATTGGTTGTTTTGTAAATATTTAAGTAATAGTTTGTGGATGGACCTTCTCCCGTAACCGCTTTTTAAATATACTTCACGGTTTTTTGCATCAATTCTATTTATAAACGCCTCATAAAAGATTAATTTATAAGGGATAAATGGTCTTGTAGCCTTACTTTTACCAGAATTGTGCTGTTTGATCCGATTGACTAGATTAGAAGTGTATCCGATATAAAAACTTTTATTTTTAATACTTTGGAGAACGTAGCAGTAATACATTTGGCGGGACGTAATAAATTTCTTTTGGAAATTTAAACGTCCCAGCAACGTTTAAATTGCAAAACTTATCATACAAGGGCGTCGCGTAATAAATCTTTGATTTAAACGCGACAGCAGCGTTAATCTGCTTTGCAGATTTTACGCTGCGGAGAGGGAGAGATTCGAACTCTCGGTATCTTGCGATACGGCGGTTTAGTAAACCGCTGCACTAGGCCACTATGCGACCTCTCCAAATATAATGCGGAGAGCACAGGAGTCGAACCTGTCAGTCGCAATTACGCGATACGGTTTAGCGAACCGTCCCCTGAACCGTTCGGGATGCTCTCCAGTGTGTATATTATATCAGTTTTCAGCCTCTGGAACGGAACTACTATTTGAGGTATACTACGATTTATATGGATCCTGCCAATGATCAAAATCAAGAACCTCAGGCTGTGGTTGTTAGGCGCGAACCTGAGAGGGAACTGGTTAGCTGGTCCGCTCCGGCCCGTTCGTTTAAAAGGCGTGACAAACAGTTTTTTGTAACAGTTTTTGCGATGGCCGGGATTTTGGGATTGGTACTTTTTTTTGCCGAAGGGTTTATGCCTGTACTTTTAATTATTGCACTTGTTTTTTTGTATTATGTTCTATCTACGGTGGAGCCGGAAAGAATCGAATACAAAGTAACAAGTAAAGGAATAAAAATCGGAAACAGCTTGACCGAGTGGAGATTTTTAAACAGGTTCTGGTTTACCAAACGATTTGATCAGGAGCTTTTAGTTGTCGACACGAGTTTAATTCCGGGGAGAACCGAGATGGTGATAGAGCCGTTGGTAAAAGAAAAAATCACAAAAGAAATCTCTGCATACCTACCTCTTGAGGAGGTGCCCGCATCCGGAATCGATAAATTTACGGACTGGGTAGGAAAAAAGCTGCCAGGAAATAGTTAAAAATGTTATTGTAGCTTAATCGGATAAGCCGTAAACGGCTTGGCCGCGTCGAACGCGGTATAGTATGGGCTTGCTATCTGTACCCGTAGCTTAATTGGATTAAGCATCAGATTGCGGATCTGAAGATTGTGAGTCCGAGTCTCACCGGGTACACACTGGAGGATGGGCGGGACGGTAACGCGTTGGTTTCGAATCCCGCGTAGAGCGGAGGGTTCGCATAGCGGCCAATTGCACGAGTTTCGAAAACTCGAGGGAGCAATCCCTACACAGGTTCAAATCCTGTACCCTCCGCTCGGTGCGGGACGACTCCTGTATCACGGGAATAAATAATATGATTACATCTAAACAAAATCAACAAATTTCGATAGGAATAGCCGTTATCTTTAGAGATAACCGCGGAAAGAGGCAATGGTTTGTGGTTAAGCAAAAAGAAGATGGTGAATGGGAGCTACCAAAGGTAACCGTAAGGAAAGGTGAGTCTTCGGTGCGTGCAGTTATACGTTTAACCGGAGAGCAAGCCGGGATGGCCACAAGAGTTTTAGAAGAGGTGGGCCGCGCCACCGGAACGACAATGGTAAACGCAAAGTCAATTCCTCAAAAATTTTATTATTACTTAATGATTCTCAAAGCTGGCGGGGCTGATGCGATAGGCTTTACCGACTTCGTTTGGCTGGAGCATGCCAAGGCAATGAAAAAGTTAACTATTAAAAAGGAAAAGGAAATGTTAAAGAACGCAAAAGATATACTAAAAGAGTGGGAAAAGACGCACAACAAAAAACAACAGTTTTAACTTCTAAATCGCCGATTGGAAGAGAGTTTTCTTCAGGTGGGGTGGTCTATAAAAAATTAAAAATTAAAAATGAAAAATTAAAAATTCTTTGGCTCGTGGCGGCGACAGTGCCAAGCAAACTTTATCCGGAAATACATTGGCGATTACCAAAGGGCTGGTTGGACGATGAAAGCGAGGGGGTTCCCGGACCGATGGCGAGTGGTAGTAAAAAAGCTGACGAAAAGACTCTCAGGGAAACCGCTTTGAGAGAAGTTAGAGAAGAAGGGGGGGTTGAGACAAAGATAATTGATAAAATTGGCACTTCGACATTTTTTTATACACATCCGGTTCGGGGAAAAATTATGAAGTTCGTGACATTTTATTTAATGGAGTATTTGCGCGACTTGCCGGAAGGATTTGACGGCGAAACTTCAGAGGTTGTATGGCTTTCATATGATGAAGCATACGATCGCCTTTCGTTCACAAGGGAAAAAGAAATACTTAAAAAGGCGGAGGAACTTCGATAAGAGCTGTCCTAATTTTTACGACTTTTCACAGACTAAGTCAATACTTGAAAAGAATATTTTCCTTTCTATAATGGGGATGAAATGAAAGAAAAGATGCCGGAGATCAAACTTCGATTTGTAGATAAGGATCGTCCCGCTTTTGATAAAATTCAAATCAAACTAGACACTGTTCATCAACTCAAGCAAGAAATCGAAGAAGATATGACCTTGTTGCAGGAAAAGGTGGAGCTTTCAGTAGGATTTAATGAACCTGTAAGAATAATCCCGATATCTGACACGCATTTGTTTGCGGTACAAACGGACAAAGGCAAGGTCAATGAACTGTTGGGTAAACTTGAGGAGCCCCATACATACGGAATTATAATGGGAGATTTTATTGAAGGCGCTAATCCCGGTATTCCTGACCATATCAACAACGTCGAAATAGGGTTTAGCAATCAGATAAAGGCGGCCAAGAAGATTATTGAACCATATGTAAAAACCGGAAAGATTATTTGTATGGTTGGAACTTTTGACGGTCATGAGGGATGGGGAGATAGATACTTAGGAATTGATGTAGTTCAACTGATTGCCGACGGGTTTACCCAACCTGACGGAACAGAACTAAAGGTGTTATATAACGGAGGCAGATTAATTATTCACTTAAATAACGGTGTGACTTACACACAACTTGTTTATCACGCTCCGGGTGGCGGCGGGTCAGATGAAGTCAATCCATTGGGGGCCCAGAGAAACCGTCTTTGGGAATATATTAGCCATAGAGGAGATGTTGACGGTGCCGGCGGCGGACATTGGCATCACAGGGCCGGCGTATCCAAGGAAATGGTGTTTGATCTTAAGGAAGGGAGAGAAAAAGGACATCTTCTTTTTGCAAACGGAACCACAAAAGGAAACGATCCCAATAGACCCGATACTTATTTGTCTAAAATGGCAAAAGGACCAACACTAACTCCGGGAGTCCAGTTGATTCTCAATCAACCGGAAAGAAAAAAGGGTGACGGAAAAAATGGAGAATACGCTTGGTTGTCGTATGGATTTAACAAAGGAGAAATTTTGTATGAGGCGGCCAAATTGTTAGACAAAACCGAAAAACTGCAGAAGACAGGTGGGCTTATTGAAGAAATAATAGATAGATCAAGAAAACCCAAAGCCGAATTTGACAGGAAAAGTTCGAGAACAAAAATCAAAGACAATCAGTTTGATACTCCCATGTTCGAAAACTTTAAATGGAAGTTTGAGGACTCCGGTAGTATCCCCAGGATGGTGTTTCTTCTGGCTGGTGCCAGATATTCGAGTACCAGTTTTGAAAAAAGAGATAAAGAGAAATTGTTTGAAATTATCAAACAAATTGAAGGAAATCCGTTTGAATACGGACTTGTAATGAGGCATTTTATAGATCCTGATGTGGCCAAAATGTACAGCAGAGATTATGTCTTGGACAGGATGATTAATGACCTCTCCCCGATTGTTAATAAAGACAGGCTTTTGGGTTTTATGATGTCCTCCAGTTTGTTGGACGACAGATGGAAGAAAGATGTTTTGGGAAATGTCATAAAAATTAAAGATAATAGAGGAAAAATTCATTTCGAGAGAGAAAGGAAGCCCCGTCTGTATCCGGGAACTTATATTTATAGAGCGTTTTCCAAAAAAGTGCCTCTATATCTTAATCAATCCTTAATGTATTTGGATTTTGGAAAGGCTTCATATGAATTTTTACTTATGGACCATCTTGCCAATTCCGGAAGTGAGTTTGATCCTTTTAGAGGTTTGGTGCAGGCCAGACGCAAGGCACTCTTAAGATCCGATGTCGTTGCGGGAGGGCATATGTTGGGTGGAGGTTTTATGACTACACCGGATGCTGATTATGTTGCCCCAGGCTGGTTTTCTGAATATGATTCCGGAGGTAAATCTAACAAAAAGAGAGCGCCGTTGGGGGGGCAGGCAGTGATCCTTTTCCCGGATCAGAAATTGGTTATTCCAACATCGACCTTTTTAGAATCTGTAGACACCCATAAGGCAACAATACTTCTTAGAGGACTGAAAAAAGAAGAAAAAGAAAAAATAATGAACAAGAGAGTTAGATAACTTCGAAGTCCTTCTTGTTTGATATAATACGCTTTACAAGGTGGGGTGTCCGAGTGGTTCAAGGAGCACGATTGGAAATCGTGTGGTCGAAAGGCCTCGCAGGTTCGAATCCTGTCCCCACCGCCAGATACCATTCGGCATCTGGCTGGCAGGTATAGTATTGTACCTGCCGCTTTATATGAAAATAATCCTTTTAAATATCTGGCACGGAGAAGTATGGGACAAACTTCAGGAATATATATTGAGTGAGGTCGGTATTACCGACATTTTCTGCTTTACGGAAGTTGGCCCCGAGCTTCAAACAAAACTGGCAAATCTTTTATCAGATTACCGACCGTTTTATTACGAGTTAATCAAAACGGATTATTTAAACGGCGGTATCGACGGACAAACCGTTTTTGTCAAAAAAGGTGTGGAAGTGGCCAATTATTCAAACATGCTTGCCTATAAAATAACCAGGAAAGATGCGGGAGGGTTCCAGGCGGTTGAGGTTGGCAATGACGAGGAGAAATTATTTATCGGCAGTGTTCACGGAAAAGCCAAGCCGGGCCATAAACTGGATACCCCAGCAAGGATTAAACAGTCAAAAATAATAATAGACTACTTCAAAAACAAAAACGGACTTAAAATCATCGGCGGAGATTTCAACTTAATACCTGACACGAAGAGTGTAGAGATGTTTGAGAAAGCGGGTTACCGAAATTTGATTAATGAATACAAAATAAAATCTACGAGGAATCATTTTTCCTGGGAGCAGGCCGAGAGGCAACATAAAGAAAACGGAGATCCGCTTTTTGAACGCCAATATTTTGCCGATTACCTTTTTGTTTCGTCTGAAGTAAAAGTTAAAAGTTTTGAGGTTCCCAATATCGAAATTTCCGACCACCTCCCCTTAGTTTTAGAATTTGATATAAAGAGCTAAGGTATTTCTTCGGGTCTGTTATAATCGAACTAGGATGTCTGATGATCAAGTTACCGAGATAAAGTCAAAGACAGATATAGTTTCTATCATCGGAGAAAGAATCGATCTTAAAAAAGCTGGTAGAAATTATAAAGCGCCATGCCCATTTCACGGCGAAAAAACTCCTTCCTTCATGGTTTCTCCGGAACTCCAGATTTTTAAATGTTTTGGTTGTGGAGAGGCGGGGGACGTTTTTAATTTTTTGGAAAAATTTGAAGGAATGGATTTTCCTGAGGCCTTAAAATATCTTGCCGACCGGGCCGGAGTCAAACTACAAAAGACAAACTTTGGGGAGACTGGTGACCGTGAAAGATTGATTGAAGTCAATTCCCAGGCCCTAAAGTTTTACAATTATCTTCTTTTGGAACATCCTGTCGGGAAGAAAGCTTTGGAATATTTAATTAACGACAGGGGGTTGAAACCGGACACAATTAAAGAATTCCAATTGGGGTTTTCTCCCGAAAATTCACATTCCCTTAAAAAATTTCTGATTGACAAGAAAAAGTTTTTACCAAGCGACATTGAACGGGCGGGAATAGGAATAATCAGAGGATCAAATATCTACGACAGGTTTAACGGACGTATAATTTTTCCGCTTTTTGACCATAGAGGTAACCCTATTGGTTTTGCCGGTAGGGTACTTCCTTGGGACAAACGCGAAACCGGAAAATATATAAATTCACCCGAAACCCCCATTTATCACAAAAGTCATGTTTTATACGCACTAAACATTACCAGGAGTTTTATTAAGAAGAAAAAAGTTGCAATTATAGTTGAGGGAGAGCTTGATGCGATTTCATCCTACCAGGCCGGGATCAGGAATGTTGTAGCGATTAAAGGTTCGGCATTAACCGAAGAGCAAATAAGGCTTCTTTCCCGTTTTGCCTCTAAATTCATTTTGGCACTTGATGCCGATGTGGCGGGAGATGCGGCTTCGAAGCGTGGTTTAACCATTGCCAGCAACGCAGGAATTGAGGTTAAAGTTGCCAAATTAAGCAACTTCAAAGATCCCGACGAGGCTGCAAGGCGAGGCCTTGCGGGTTATAAAAAAGACCTGATTGAAGCCGAAGGATCATGGGACTATCTGACAAACTCAGTATTCTCCAGATTTGATTCGTCAACCGGTACGGGGAAAGCTAAGATTTCAAAGGAGCTGATACCGATTCTTTCCGAAATAGGAGACAAAATAGTTCAGGCCCATTATGCCAACGTTGTTGCCAGGCGCCTGGATGTGCCTCTTAATGCTGTTACAGACGAACTTGATAAAAACAAAAAGGCGGACGCTTTACCCAACGTATTGGTAAAAACGGAAACCACCACCGTCAAAGACAGGAAAGTCCTTTTAGAGGAGGATCTAATTGCCATGGCTTTGCAAACAGATCCCAAAATTCTCCTTTCCGAAAGTGTTTCCGGCCTCATATCATCCCCCATAAATGTAAGGATTTTGGATGAATACAAGAAGTTTTCACCTTTACACAAAGATTTCAATCTTTCCGAATTTGCAAACTCCTTGCCGAAAGAAATATTTGACGGGTTTGCTCAAATGGTAATGAGTAAGAGTAAGGACGAAGACGTCGATTCGGATTTTCTCAAAAAAGAGCTTGATTTAGTTCAAAAAGAGCTTAGAATACTTTCCACGAAGGATAATCTCAAGCTTTTGGCCACCCAGATGCGGAGTTTGGAAGAAAGCGGTGATAAAGACGGGCTCCTGGCGGCTCAGAATAAATTCGGAAAACTCGCCAAAAAATTGTCAGGGTATACTGAGTCCGACGGAGGGGGTATAATACTCAAAGAGCCGGATTAATTCTGGCTTGTTTGCTTGGCCACACTTATGATACGAAAACCGGTTTTAGATTTAATTAAAAAAGGGCGCGACCAGGGATTTTTAACCCAAGACGAAATTTTGGATGTTTTCCCAGATGCTGAAGAAAGGGTAATTGAGCTCGACGAGCTCTACGAAAAACTTCTTGGTGAAGGAATTGATGTTTTTGAGTCGGTAACCCCAGGAGAGATTGAAAGTGACGAAAAGGCCAAAGAGAAACTCGACCGCGAAATTGAACTTCTTACAAAACTTGAGGGGATTGAATCTACAGACCCGGTCAGGCAGTATCTTAGGGAAATCGGACGTGTTCCCCTTCTTTTAGCCGAGGACGAGGTGGAACTCGCCAAAAGATACGAAAAAGCCGACAAAAGAGCAAAAGATAAGCTAACCGAGAGCAATTTGCGTCTGGTTGTTTCTATTGCCAAGAAGTATATAGGACGCGGCTTATCACTTCTTGACCTTATTCAGGAGGGGAACCAAGGGCTAATTCGGGCCGTGGAAAAGTACGACTGGAGAAAGGGCTACAAATTCTCAACTTACGCCACCTGGTGGATAAGGCAGGCCATTACTCGCGCGATTGCTGATCAGGCCAGAACCATCAGGATTCCAGTCCATATGGTCGAGACTATCAACAAAATTTACCGCACTTCCCGTAGGCTTATGCAGGAACTTGGCCGCGAACCCACGCCGGAAGAAATTGGAGGGGAGCTCGAGCTGGACGGAGATAGGGTTCGCGAAATATTTAAGATTGCTCAAGAGACAACTTCACTGGAAGCCCCCGTCGGAGAAGACCAGGAAAGCTTCTTGGGTGACTTTATTCCTGACGAAAACGCGCTTTCCCCGGTGGACCAGGCCAGTAAACAACTTCTCAAAGATCATTTGGAAGAAGTTTTGGGAACTTTATCAGAGCGTGAGGCAAAAGTTCTTAAACTTAGATTTGGTTTGGAAGGAAGTAAAGCCATGACACTGGAAGAGGTGGGTAAGGTTTTTGGTGTTACCCGCGAACGTATCCGCCAAATTGAGGCAAAAGCTCTCCGAAAACTCAAGCACCCGTCAAGACGTAAAAAGTTGCAGGATTATTTGGATTAAAAATAATGTGACTTGACAAAATAATGGAATCTGTTAAAATAATGTCATGTCGCAGATAGCTTCAATAACCAGTCAAGGACAGCTTTCTATTCCAAAGTCTTTTTTAAAGGAATTGGGGATCGAGTCGGCCACAAAAGCTGTTATTGAGAAAAGAGGAAAGTCGTTAGTAGTAACTCCCAAAAAGGACTTCTGGTCGTTAGAGGGGTCTTTAAAATCTGATATAGTTTTGTCAGACGAAGAGTTAAGGAAGGCAAGAGATAGTTTCTCAAAAAATTGGGCTCGAAATGATTAATATAATAGACACTAATATAATCCTCAGATATATTGTTGGTGATGACGAATTACAAAAAATCAAAGCCAGAAAAGTATTTCTGGAAGCTAAAAAAGGAAAAATTAAACTTCAAATAAAAACCGTTGTAATTGCCGAGGTTTGTTACGTCTTGGAGTCATTTTATAAAAAATCAAAAGATGAAATTGCAGATAAATTGGAGACGTTTTTATCAGCTAAATGGTTAAAAGTTGAAGACCGCCAACCGTTATTGTCTATGTGGCAATTGTATCGGGAAAATTTACACTTTGTTGATAGCTATTTACTTGCTTGTTCAAAACTAAATAAGTCCAAGATCTTAACTTTCGACAAAACTCTAAATAAAAAACTTCAAGTCTATTTGGACAAATAATATTTTTTAGTTGTCAGTGGTTGCTTCAAACCAATATTCTGGTATGATATTGGCATGATTCTATACGAATTTGAAGGGAAAAAACTTCTTTCGGATAAAGGTATTAAAGTTCCTCCGTTTCAGATTGTGGATTCGGCTACAAACAGGGTCAGAATAAAATTTCCGTTAGTTCTCAAGGCCCAGGTCCTTTCCGGTAAGAGAAAAGATGCCGGTGGAATTATTTTTGTAAACAAAAAAGAAGAATTCAAATCTAAGGTTAAAGAACTTTTGGGCAAAAAAATAAACGGAGAAATTGTTACGGAAATACTTGCAGAAGAAATAATTAAACACAGACGCGAGTTTTATTTGGCGTTGTCGTATGACACGGGGAGTCGTAGCGTGGTTTTAACTTTTTCTGAATCGGGTGGGACAGGAATCGAAAACAGGGAATCGAAAATTGTTCCGATTGATATTCTTAACCCCCAAAAAACAAAAGTTGCTCTTCCTTCAAAAATTCAGAAAATATTACCTAAATTAATCAAGTCGTTCTTGGATAACGACTTGTTGCTATTAGAAATTAACCCCCTGGTAATTGATGGAAAAGGAAATGTCTTTGCTCTTGACGCAAAAGTTAAATTAGACGATACCGCGATGGGTCGCCATAAAGAATGGAACTATTCTCCTAGGTCTATCCACGGTCACAACCCCACAAAAAGAGAAATTGAGGCCAAAAAAATCGATGAAGGTGATTATAAGGGAACTGCGGGTTCCACTTATTTTGATTTACCGGGAGATATTGCGGTGCTTGCATCCGGAGGGGGAGCCTCGTTAACCGCAATGGACGCATTGGTCAAAGCGGGTGGGGCTCCTGCAAATTATACTGAATATTCCGGTAACCCCTCAAAAGAAAAAGTGGCAAAACTTACCAAGATTGTGCTATCTAAAAAAGGAATCAACGGCCTTTGGGTAGTTGGGGCAATAGCCAACTTTACCAACATTTTTGAGACGCTTACGGGATTTGTGGAATCATTAAGAAACATAAAACCGAAGCCCGAATACCCGATTGTAATTAGACGTGGTGGTCCGCACGACAAAGAAGCTTTTGCCATGCTTAGGAAAGTTAAGGATTTTGATTTACATCTTTACGGTGAAAAAACGTCTATCGTCGAGTCGGCTAAAATCATGTCCAGTCTGGCAAAAAAATATGCATCTACCAAAAAGTAATTCAAAATTCATAGGACAGGGGTTAACCGGATCTGAGGGTTCAACCTCTTTAGCCCACATGCTCGGTTACGGAACAAAGATTGTCGCCGGGGTAACACCGGGAAAAGGCGGGCAGGAGGTACAAGGAGTGCCGATATTCAACAGCGTAAAAGAGGCGCTGAAAAAGGTCGGAAAGGTTGACGGAACCGTGCAGTTTGTTCCGCCCCTATTTACCAAAGGGGCAGTGGTGGAGGCCATTGAGGCGGGAATAAAATTTATATTAATCGGTGCCGAAAAAGTACCCACGAAGGATGCTGCTGAAATGTTTGCGCTTGCCAAGAAGAAAAGAGTAACAATAATCGGTCCGAGTTCTGTAGGGATTATCTCTCCTAAGAATAAAATAAAACTGGGACAAATTGGGGGAGGAACTCCGGAGAGAGTTTTTGTTGCGGGGAATATTGGAGTTATATCCAAGTCCGGCGGAATGAATTCCGAGCTTGGTTTAATTCTTAAAAACAACGGAATGGGGGTTTCCTGGGCAGTTGGCATTGGCGGAGACAGAATAATATGTACCGACTTTACGGACTTTTTGATGGAATTAGAACAAGATAAGGATACGAAAGCCTCGGTTATTTTTGGAGAACTTGGAGGGAAGTATGAAGAAAAAATTGCGGAATATGTAAGGAAAGGTAAAATTAAAAAACCGGTTGTAGCCTACATTGCGGGGGAATTCACGACAGGTTTACCAAGCGATGTTCAATTCGGTCATGCGGGAGCTATAATAGAAGGGAAGCGCGGTCTTCCTTCTGAAAAAAGAAAGATTTTGAAAGAAGCCGGAATTTTGGTTGCAGAGAATTTTGATGAGACCCCTGTATTATTGAGGAAGATCCTATCGTCGAGCTGAGCTCGACTCCAGGATGACATATGACAAAAACTGTAATACACAAAGAAAATTTGCCTCATTTTGGAGATGAATCTCTTTTGGAGATTGCTCCCAAGAGAAGTTTTGCAGGTATGATTTTTGAACTTCTTAGCGGAAAAGAAGCTGATAGTCATCAGCTCAAGGTTTTCGAAACGATCCTCAATATTTCCATAGATCATGGAGAAGAAACCCCATCGGCCACGGAAACGATCAGGGCGGCAAAGGAAGGAAAAACAATCAGTGAGTCAGTAGCTGCCGGGATATTACAAATAAACGACACACACGGGGGGGCGATAGAACCGGCAATGGGGTTACTGTACAAAATTAAAAATCAAAAATTAAATATTAAAAATTTAGTGCAGGAACAATTGGGGCAAGGGAACAGAATACCTGGGTTTGGGCACAGGATTTATGAGGTAGACCCCAGAAGTCAACTTCTTTTTAAACTTGCTAAAGATGAAGGGATCTCAGATGAATATATAAATTTGGCCCGCGATATCGAAAGGGAGCTTTTGGAGCAAAAGGGTAAAGTACTGCCTGTAAATATCGACGGAGCAATTGCGGCCATCCTCTGTGCTTTTGGCTGGGACCCCAAACTTGGCAAGGCGGTTTTCATTATCGCCCGCACCCCGGGGCTTTGTGGTCAATTCCTCAATGTTTCAAAATAACTCTGCAGGTGTAAAAACTGGTATATTTAGACTATAATAGCTTCAGAGAATTGTTAATTTTAAATTATTAATTCTAAATTGCACTTTATAATCCCCTGTAGCTCAATGGTAGAGCAGAATCCTGTTAAGATTAAGGTTGCTGGTTCGAATCCAGCCGGGGGAGCAAAGATGGTGATAATCTGCTGATTAATACGGTAGGTGTTATTGGAGTAAATCAGCTTGCCTTGTTTTACCTTCTTATTCTTCCGAGACACAGTAATCAATGGCACACCTTTGAAGAGAACCTTCTCCAGTGAGAGGATCCGGCGACTGACGCTGGCTACACTTCTTAGTCCTAGGATTTGTTTGAGCTTGCTCAAAGAGGGGTAACACTCGCCTTTGTTGTTGATGAAGACTGCTAGTGCTGTGAGGGTTTGCCATTGCTGTGCATTAACATGGGTAAACAAGAGATCGTCATAGATAGGATCTCTCCAGACTTGAAGGTATAAATTACCAGTTGTTGGTTTGTTTTGTTTTGACATTAAAATTATCTTTCGTAACCTAAAACCCGCTAAGAGCTGTTCATTTTGGCTTCGATCTTCATAGCTGTTTCTGCGAAGCCAATCGGTGTCATCGCTACCTCAGTGACTTCGGCCATGGTTAACTTAATGCCGTAGTCCTGTTCAACGATCTCCTTTAGCTCGAGTAGTAATTTTTGACTTACCATGGTCGTTTTTCCGCGTAGAGACGATTTTTAACATCGCGCAACTGGTTAAAGAAAACCTGGGGTGAAATCTGAATTTGGTTGGAGAAAAATTGATCAGCTAATGCTTCTAGTTCTGGGGACCGGCGGAATACAAAAGTTGCTTTTCTTGGGTTGGACCGGTCGATTTCCTCAATGGGAAATTTGAGAGAGAGGGTGGCGACTAAAGCAAGATCACTGGTCAAGTAATGGGAGGAGTTATATGGTGACTGCGACATAGATATTCAAAAATTGAATTACTATATCCAGCCTAGCCGGAGTCGTATATTCATCTCAATAAACTTTGTGGTGATTATTGTTCACTTTTGTAAGCAACTAGGTTTTGTGTCATCGAACTCGCATTGAAAATTCTTCCATTAAGTCCTACACTTGTAGGTATGAAAAATGTTTCTTTAGGACCGCTTGAGCAGGAAGTTATGAGTTGTGTCTGGCGGAAAAAAGTCTGTATAGCAAGGGAAATTGTTGTCTGCCTAAGTCAGGAGAGAGAGATTGCATACAACACCGTTCAAACTATTATGACCCGCTTGGTTGACAAAGGACTACTCAAAAGAAAGCTGGAGGGCAAAACCCATGTCTATAAACCGGCGGCAAAACAAAAAAGTGTCTTATTCTCACTTATCGCTCAGACAATGAGCGGTTTCACTGGCCAATTTGGTGAAGAAGCCCTTATCGCTTTTGTTGATGGTTTGGATGATATTTCGGAAGAGACTCGCCAAAAGTTAATCGAGAAATTACAAAAAAATGAAAAATAGACATGTGTTACCCATCACTTTTGTTGCCATATCAAGTTTGGTTTTTGCTTTGGGAGCTTATTTACTGATAACCAAAACCACCCTCCATCCACAACTTTTTATTACAGCTTGCGGTGAGGTACTAAAGAATATCCAAGAGCACGTACATTTTAATCCTGATGGTATTTTGTCTTCTATAATATTGTTTGTAGCTTCAGTTAGTGTTGCTCTTGCTCTGTTTCAATTGGTCCGGTTTATGGTTTCTCATAGGCGACTACATAGGTTCCAAGCTGAGGAAACTCTTCCAGATAATTTAAAAGAGATAATGAGCAAGCACGATTTATCTCAAACTGCTGTAGTTGTAGTCAGAAATAATAAACTGACCGCCTATACCATTGGTTTATTTAAACCAAAGATTATTGTATCAAGTGCTTTGATTGCAAAGCTATCTCACGAACAACTGGAAGCAGTGGTGCTTCATGAGTTGCATCACCTTCGTAGTCGCCATCTTTTGTGGTTGTTACTTTCTAAATTAATTAGCTCGCTCTTTTTCTTTATTCCTCTGGTTGAATATTTAGCCCAGCAGTTAAAAACCGAGTTTGAATTAGCAGCCGATGCCTTTGTGGTGGAGAAACAGAAAACTAGAGATCACTTGTGTGGCTCACTAGCTTTGAACATCCAATATGCCGGCGGTATTATCCCTCACTTTGCTACCTCGCCAATTGAGAAGCGAGTTGAGTCTTTGGTTAGCAACAAAGTGTCTTTGGAAAAAATAGGCACCAGACAACTCAGTGTCAGTCTGCTTAGTATTGGCCTGATGATGGGCGCAGCCGTTATTCAACCAGGTCAAGTCTCTGCTGGTCTTACTTTAGAAAGCAATGCTATCTGCCGGGTGGGAGAAAAGTGTCAAACGACAGACTGCACCAGTCATCAAAGTATAGAGCCACACAATTTTACTCCCCATGTTCCTGCCTCATTTTCGCTCTCATCTTCTCATTGACAAGGAAGAAATAATCTCCTACAGTTGTAGGAGGTAGTTAAAAGTTGTCAAGATTAAAGGAGATGCAAAATATGAGCGAAACAATAAAATCAAAAATAAATCCTCTTTCCGGAAAATTAGTTCCCATACTAACGGCAGCATTAGTAGTAGCTGCCTTTTTAGTAGGTTCTCTCTACACTAAAGTTCAAATGTTGGAGAAAGGCGGTAATGCCGCTCGAGGTTCAATCAACAATCAAGAGCCTGTCGCAGCAGCTCAACAACCAACTAAAGGTGTAGCTTCCATAGATGATGATCCGGTCTTGGGTGATAAAAACGCTCCAGTTACAATTATCGAGTTTTCTGATTACGAGTGTCCGTTTTGCAAACGCCATTTTGATGAAACATTTCCTCAACTCGTAAAGACTTATGTAGATACTGGGAAAGTGAAAATTGTTTTTCGCGACCTTCCTCTCTCCTTCCATGATCCAATGGCTACAAAAGAAGCTGTTGCTGCCAATTGTGCCAGGGAGCAAGGTGGAGACAGCAAGTACTTCCAGTATCATGATGAAATTTTTACCAGAACTATATCTAACGGTAACGGTTTGTCCGAGGCAGACCTAACGACGATCGCTACTGACTTGAGGTTAAATGTAAATTCTTTCAACAGCTGTCTTGGAGATCCAGCTCAGGAAGAAGAAGTTAAGAAGGATCTGGCAGATGCAGGTCAAGCGGGAGCGACCGGTACCCCGACCTTTGTAATTGGTAAATCAACTTCAAACGGAGAGATAGACGGTGATTTGGTAGTCGGGGCACAACCATATGCTGCTTTCCAAGCCATAATTGGTCCTTTACTCCAATAGATATGACAATAGTGAAGATAATGGTGCAACCAAAGTATTTGACAGTGGCAATTGCAGTTTCCTTAATGGTAATTGCTTTTGCCGCCTGGTTGCCTAATCTTCACTTAATTATCAAAACCATGACCAGTTCTACCATGACCTTGTGGCAAAAAACCAATCTCCTCACAGGCTTATTAGGATCATTGCAAACTAATTTCACACCACTGTCTCGTGCTGTTACCTTTGTGAGTGCTGGTTTGGCAGGGGTGCAAGCCAGCCTTCTGGTTTATTACCTGAGGCAAACTTCTAAAGCTGCACAATCGATGGGAATGTCTGCCCTAGGAGTTGCCACCAGCATGCTGGGTGTAGGTTGTGCCTCTTGCGGATCAGTTGTTTTAACTTCACTGATTGGTTTTGGGAGCGCCACCGCCGTATTAGGATTTTTACCCTTGAGAGGTCAGGAATTTGGCTTTATCGGGATAGTGATTTTATTGTTTGCGATCAGTTTTACTCTTAAGAAGATACATCAACCTTATGTCTGTGCGATTGAGAGGGGGCAATAAGTATGGAATTTCCAGAAGAATGGAATGAACTTCCGAAGCATGAGCGCAAAAAGAAACTTAGGGAGTTGAGGCAAAAGCAGGAACGCAAAACTGATTCGATAAAGAAAGTTCGTAATGGGGGAATAGTAATTGTTATTCTTGTGGTTGGGATTGTAGGTTTTATCCAGTTAACCAAGAAAACTCCGGAACAAATTCAATTTGAGCAACGGGTTGAGGCCGTTTCTTTGGACGGCAAAGTAGAAGAGTTCCCTATTGAAGGCCGTGATCATGTGTCAGCTGGAACCAGTGTAGAGTACCAAACCAATCCTCCCACATCAGGTGACCATTTGGCTCAAGCAGAAAATTGGGGCGTTTATGACAAAGAAATTGATGACAAAGCCGGCGTTCATAGTATGGAACATGGTGGTATTTGGATTTCATACAAGAATATTATCGAGGCAGACATTGCTGTCTTAAAAGAGATCGGTAAACAAAACTCACAAAGTACGGTAGTATCACCACGCTCGGGCAATAATAACCAGATTGTTGTAGCCTCGTGGAGTAAATTAATGCGGTTAGAATCAGTAGATAAAGCCCTGATTCAAAAATACATTGATACCTATATAAACCAAG
>CAZBTH010000018.1:0-8228 GCA_964494885.1 uncultured Gammaproteobacteria bacterium
AGGCATTTTTAAGGCTAACAATATCCAAAAATTAGGTCGTAGGGAAAGTCAGGATGAGTCCAATAAGGACGAAATTGCTCCAATAAAAAATCCCCGTTGTGGTTTTTGACCGACGAACGGGGACTGCTACACTTACAATTATTACTCTCTTTTATTAACCATTAAACACAACCGGGATTGGATCCTTCTCCAGGAAAAGGCAGACCAGACCAACACCCGCCGGAATCAGATAGGTGGTGACAACAAACACCAGGACTGACTCGACAATTTGAGTGACGATCCAGAAAATGATTCCCAGGCCGACCACGATCCAGGTAGCCACCAGCTTTTGAAACAGGATAGCGGCTATGATTCCCCAGACTGAAACACCAATGATGTCCAGCGGATCTGGCACCCAAACTGCGATTGCAAATATGATGACAATCACTTTGAATAGAGGGTTAAACTGCCCAAAAAGCTTCCATGGATAGTTCTTCAAACGATCGTAGAAAGAAACACCTTCAGTCATAATAAACTCCTTTTTTGATTTGGAAAATGTGCCAACTATCGAAAGGGATTGTATCATACACAAATTGTTTTCTCAATCTTATAGTAGTTGAATCATTTTTGAGACAATTTGGTATATAATTCAGTCATGCAGGAACTTAAAGAGAAGATTGACGAGCTTATGATTCGTCTTAATAAACTTATCGAGGTTGTCGGTCTTCCGGAAAAACGCCAAAAAATAGTTGAACTTGAGGCCAAGGCCTCCGAGTCTACACTCTGGGATGATCCAAACCATGCACGGGCGGTTACCCAGGAGCTTTCGGACATCAAAAAGGAAGTAGGTGAGATTTCTGATCTAAAGGATACTTTGGAGATCCTGAAACTAGTTCAGGATGACAAACTAGTTCAGGATGACAAGCTAGTTCAGGATGACGGACAGGTTCAGGATGAAGAAGAGGTAAAAAAGGCCGAAAAGACCCTTGAGCGGCTCGAGCTTATGTCTTACCTATCCGGAGAATATGATGCCAAGAATGCCCTAATTTCGCTTCATGCGGGCCAAGGAGGCACGGAGGCTATGGATTGGAGCAATATGCTATATCGCATGTATCTGCGTTTTTGTGAACGTAGGGGATGGCCCACGGAGAACCTAGATTATACCTCGGGCGAGGAAGCCGGTATTAAGAGTGTTACCTTCAAAGTTACAGGGCATTATGCCTACGGCTACTTAAAAAGAGAGGCCGGAACTCACAGGCTGGTGCGCCAGTCTCCTTTTAATGCGGACAAGCTCAGGCAAACCTCATTTGCGCTTGTAGAGGTAATGCCTGAACTAACTGATACCGACCTTCATGATATGGAAATTAAAGACAGTGATTTGGACTGGCAATTTATTCACGCAGGCGGTCACGGAGGCCAAAATGTCAATAAGGTGGCCACAGCGGTACGGCTTACCCATATTCCAAGCGGAATTGTGATCACAGCTTCAACCGAACGTTTTCAGGAACAAAATAGGAAAATCGCCCTGGACCTCCTTCGTGGAAAATTATGGATTAGACAGCAAGAGATCGAAAAAGGAGTTAAAAAGGAGATTAAAGGGGATTACCGTCCTGCATCCTGGGGAACTCAAATCCGTTCCTATGTTTTGCATCCTTACAAGATGGTAAAAGACCTTCGTACCCAAGTAGAAACCGGCAATACAGATGCGGTTCTTGACGGAGAGATAGATGAATTTATAGAATCTGAATTGCGTTTGCCTTCACTATAACTTGTCACTTGTTACTTATCACTTGTCACTTGTTGCTATTCGGTGGTATATTAAGTTGATGGAAAATCAGACTCAACCGGTTGTAAAAATTCCAAAAATGCCAAAAACTTGGCCGCTCATCATCGGAGCTTTCTTGGTTGTAATCGCGGGGGTAGGAGTTGCTTGGCTTCTTTTTTCTAAAGTTATTAATACAGGCTCTTCATCAGTCGCCGCCCCAGGGTCAAAAGTTACAACCACTGAAGCCGGAAGGCTTGATCCTAAAATTCAGTATCATGATGCGATTGGAACAGTGGTAGCGGGCGGAATGGGAAATGAAGGAACCCATCATCTTGACCGCGACGGCGGGGTAAGTCAAACGGTTTATCTATCTTCCAGTGTAATTGATTTGGAGAGCTTTGTCGGTAAAAAGGTCCGCATTTGGGGGGAGACCTTGGCTTCCAAAAAAGCAGGGTGGTTAATGGATGTTGCTAAAATTCAGGTTCAATAGACTTAAGCGGGTCTGGTAATTTCCCTTTTCACTTGCTAAATTGTACTTGCCGTGATCAACTTCAAAAATGTTACAAAGAAATTTGGATCTGTGAGTGCTATAACCGATGTTTCGTTTGAGATCAAAAAAGGTGAGTTTGTTTTCATAACAGGTCCCTCAGGGGCCGGCAAAAGCACTATTTTGAAATTAATTCTTGGGGAGCTTACGCCGGATAGTGGGACTGTTACTGTTGATGGCATAGATCTCAAAAATTTAAAGTCTAAAGATGTGCCGTTTTTTCGCCAGAAAATAGGTACAGTATTTCAGGACTTTAAAGTTTTGCCGGAGCGTACTGTCGGTGAAAACGTAGAGGTGGCCTTGGCAGTTATTGGGCTTTCCGAGCACGAGTGGAAAGAACGGATTAATCATGTTCTAAAACTCGTTGGGCTTACCAAACAGATAAATCTTTTTCCTTCTCAACTTTCCGGAGGCGAACTTCAAAGGGTTTCCCTTGCGCGCGCTTTAGTTGTTAATCCCAAATTGCTTTTGGCAGACGAACCTACGGGAAACCTTGATTGGGAGACTTCGGAAGGAGTAGTTAAACTATTTGAAAAAATAAACGAGGAAGGTAAAACTGTAATTATGGCCACACACAATATGGATATAATTAAAAAATTTAAGAAAAGAATAATAAATATTGTAGATGGTAGGATAACAAAATAAAAAATCAAAGATTAAATATTAAAAAAGACCCATTTTTATATTTGATTTGTTATTTTGATTTTTAATGTTTAATATTTAATTTATGTTTAACGTCCACTTAAAAACAGCACTAAGCTATATCAGGCGCTCTCCTTTTCAGGCGTTCGCCGCAACGTTTGTTCTGACTTTAACTTTTTTTGTTGCAACACTTGTTGCCACTTTGGTTTACAGTTCTTCAAAACTGATTACCTATTTTGAAACACGTCCTCAGGTAATTGCTTTTCTAAAAGACGATACAAGTCAGACAGATATTGCTGACCTGCAACATAAACTGGAGGCGGATTCCCGGGTAAAGGAAGTCAAATATGTTAGTAAAGAAGAAGCTCTTTCCATTTACAAAAACGCGACAAGTGACAATCCGCTTCTTGGGGAACTTGTAAGCCCTTCAATTTTCCCTGCGTCTCTTGAGTTTTCAGTCAAGGATCTCTCCTTTGCTCAGGCAATCATTGATCAGGTAAAAAGTGAAAAAATAGTGGACTCGGTGGGCTTTACCGCCGCAATTGGGGGAGAGTCAAGTCTAAAAGATGTCGTTTCCAGATTAAGAACCATAACAATGTATGTCAGAATTGGGGGAATCTCGTTTGTGGGAATATTAGGTGCCGCTTCCTTCGTGGTTCTTCTTATAATAATCAGCATGAGAATGGCGGTACGTAAAGAAGAAGTTGAAATTTTGGATTTGATCGGCGCCACCCCCGCATTTATCAGAAGTCCCATTATAGTTGAAGCCCTTTTTTATTCATTGTTCGGCGCTTTTTTGGGTTGGCTCATTTCTTTTATAGTGATTCTTTATTCTGCTCCTTCCGCCGTTACCTATTTTGGCGAAATTCCTGTTCTTCCCCGTGACACTCTGGAGCTTTTTGAACTTTTCGGAATATTTTTGGCTGTTGAACTTGTGGTAGGGCTGGTTCTGGCAATGACAGGAAGTCTATTCGCGATTTCTAGAGTAAAGAAATCAAGATAATGAGAAATGCAAAAAAATTTTTGGTTTTCGCAACAATCCTTCTAGCCTTAGTTTTTTCGGCAAGGTTATCTTCTGTTTTGGCTGACGATTGCGACAATATTCCGGCGGATAAAGACCATATTCAGCAAAAGATTGATTGTTTAACCGGAAAAATTACTCAATTGGGGTCCCAGGCAAGTACTCTTAAAAATCAAATTGCCCAGTTCGATGCACAAATAAGGTTAACCACACTCAAAATTGCAAATACCGAAGATAAAATTCTTCTTTTAGGCGGCAGAATCGACCAATTGGAAGTTTCGCTTGATAGCCTGACTAAAGCTTTCAGCTCTAGGGCAGTCGAAACCTACCGTCTGTCACGATTTGAAACCAACTTCACTTTTGTTTTAACAGCCCCCGATATCAATGATGCTGTTTCAAGATTCCACTATCTAAAACGTATCCAAGAAGAAGACAGAAGTCTTCTGGAAAGGCTTCAAACTGCCCAAACAACTTACCAAAATCAGAAACAGGATCAGGAAGAACTACAAACTCAGCTTACAAAACAGAAAGCAAATTTGGGCGCTCAGAAGATTGCAAAAGCTCGATTGCTTAAAGACACTCAAAATAGTGAAATCCGCTATCAACAACTTTTGGCTGAGGCTAAAGCGGAATTTGAAGCGATTCAAGGTATTCTTGCTGGAAAAGGCCAGGAGGCTGAGGTTGGGCATGTTAATCAGGGTGATAAAATAGCTTCCATAATCCCCGGCGCCTCGTGTAATTCCAGTGGAGCCCACTTACATTTTACTGTGAGTCAAGACGGCGTAGCCCAAAATCCTTTTAATTATTTAAAGAATGGAATTGATTACGATAATTGTTCTGGGTCTTCGTGCGGCAGTAGTGACGGAGATTCTTTTAACCCTTCCGGTTCTTGGGATTGGCCCATAAATCCCAAATTGAAATTTAATCAAGGGTTTGGCTCAACCTGGGCGACAAGGAATACGTACGTTGGGAGAATTTACAGTTCACACAACGGTATCGATATAAGTAGCGAGTCTTCTAACGATGTCCGCTCTGTAAGAGCAGGGACACTGTTTAGAGGTAGTTATACTGGTGGTGGGGGGTGTTTGTTAAAATATGTTAGAGTGCACAACGACGATGGTGGACTTGATGTGTTTTATCTTCATGTAAACTACGTATTGTAATGTGGATTTCTATACCTCAGTTTGCCACTCAATGCAGTTGGTGTATGATCTTATTAACTAGTCCTAATATGTTAATATTTGAAACATCAACATCGTTTTCACTTTAATGTGCCAAATACATTAAATCAAATGTCGCAAGTATCAAAATATCCTGTTCAAAAAGATGTCTATGATGAAATTTTTGATACATTTCTTCAAGTAATTGTAAATTTGAGGACAAAAGATGAAGTTCGTAAATTTTTTAATGAATTTTTAACTCCTACAGAAAGAGTTATGTTTTCTAAACGTTTGGCCGCGGGTCTTTTAATAGCTGAAGGATATGAGTACAGAGATATTTCTAATTTGCTAAAAACAAGTTCTTCTACGATTGCAACATTTTCCTCATATTATAAATATGGAGACGGGTACAAAAAAGTCATCGATAAGATAAAAACAGACAAAGAGATATCGGAATTTTTGAGGTTAATTGCTGAGAAAATTACAGTCATCGGAACTTTTGGAGGGAAGGGGTCCGGTGCATGGAAAGTGATTAATAAAGATTTAAAAAATAAAAAGTCCAAATTACTTCGATGATTTAAATCATCGAAGTAAATAAAAGGTGAAGAAGTTAATATCAATTATTGTTATTTTTGCAATTTGGTTATTTATTTTTTCACAAGAAATATCTGCGCAAATTGTAATAAATGAGTTTCAAATAAGCCCTTCGAGTAGTCAGTGGATCGAGCTTTTCAATAAAGGCAGCGATATAGACGTATCGGGTTGGGTTATAGATGACAGTGTCAGTGGTAGCAGCTCAAAATTTACGATACCTTCTGGAACAATACTAACTTCAGGGAAGTGTATGTCGTTTGAAAATGGTAATTTTGATTGGAACACAACAACTCCTGATTCTGTTAGGTTGTTATCAGGTTCTTCCGTAATTGAAGAATATTCTTATTCAACCTCACCCGGAAGCAATATTAGCATTGGAAGAGCACTTGACGGTGAAGGAAGCTTAGTTATTTTAGAGAACCAATCTAGAGATAAATATAATTCAAGTAATTTGTCTTGTTTAGCTCCAATACCAACATCTTCACCAACGACTTCATCTTCTCCCGGTCCGACACAATCTTCGTCTAGGGCAACATATAAAATTAACAAACCAAAAGATGACGCAGGTGTGGAACTATCCAGTGTCCAAATTTATGTTGATGGTGAATATGTTCATCACGAAGACGAGGAAGTATTGGAATTTTATTCCGGGCATGAATGCTATTCCGGTATAAATTGCAGTTTAGGGATTCACACGATCAGTCTTAGAAAAATAGGTTATTCTAACTGGAGTGAGACAAAAGATTTTCAGGCGGGGATGAGCCTGGAAGTTAATCCGGTTTTAAATAGACAAGCGACTGCGTCACCTTCTCCGGCTCCGACTAAAACTCCAACTCCGGTACCTACCCCCACCAAATCCCCGACACCAAAATCAACCCCAACACCAACTCCGGAAGTTTTGAGTGAGGAAACAGCTGTAGCGGAACCGGAATTTTCCACCGCTTCTCCTACTCCAATTCAAAAAGAGGATGCTGATCAGATAAAATTTCCATTTGTTGCGGCAGGTTTTGTGGCGGTGGGAGTTTTACTTATCGGGCTTTCCGGATATTTGGCATTTAGAAAAACCAAACTGCCGATAGGTCTTTAATATTGATATACTATTTAAGTGAATAATCAAATTCTAAGACAACTTAATCTTTGGCTTCCGGTTGGCGTGTGGGCCTTTCTAATATTTAATTTTTCCTCAGGGAGGGTACCTGTGGCCTCGGCGGTTTTTTGGCAAGATTTTGTCGTAAAAAAAACCGGCCACATGCTTCTTTTTGGGACGTTAGCCTTATTGATTTACAGGGGTCTTCTCGGTGAAAATGTATCAAAAAAGAAAGCCGCAATTTGGGCCGTAATGCTGGCGCTTTTTTATGGAGTCTCCGATGAGTTTCACCAGATGTTCACTCAGGGGCGCGAAGCGCGGGTGCGGGATGTTGCATTTGATACGATGGGTGCCAGCATTGTGATTTTTGTCCTATATAGATTTGTACAAAAGCTGCCGAAGAAGGTTCAATTCGTCTTGAAAGACTTTGGTTTTGTCTAAAAAATGAAAAAAATACTTGTTACAGGTGGTGCTGGTTACATAGGTTCGTTCATGGTCCGCCAACTTCGGCTGACAGGGTGCGACCCTGTCATTCTCGATAATCTTTCTCAGGGGCATAGAGAATCGGTTAGTGGTTTCAGATTGGAGGAAATCGACCTTGTTACTCAAAAAGAAAAACTTGCCGCGCTTTTCTCGCAGGAAAAATTTGACGGGGTTGTTCACATGGCCAGTTTTATCCAAATGGGGGAATCTTTTAAAGACCCTGCCAAATACTATCATAACAACGTCGGAGGTTTTATCAATTTGCTTGATTCAATGAAGGCAAATAATGTTAAAAATATAATTCTATCTTCCAGTGCCGGGGTTTATGGCAATCCAGTTAGGGTTCCCATCCTTGAAGACGATCCAAAAAATCCACTAAATCCATACGGTGAAACAAAATATATTATGGAGAAAATGCTTGAAGATTACGACACTGCCTATGGAATCAAATTCATAAGTTTCAGATATTTTAACGCGGCCGGGGCGGCACAAGATGGCAGCATCGGGGAGGCTCATCCGGACGAGAGCCACTTAATTCCGAATGTTATTAAATCGGTTTTATCTGGTAGCGAATTTACACTTTTTGGTGACGACTATGATACACCGGACGGCACCTGTGTCCGCGATTATGTCCATGTTTTGGATCTTGTAGTTGCGCACTCATTAGGCATAGAAAAATTAATTTCCGGGTCAAACAGTGCCTTTTACAACGTGGGTATAAATAGGGGACATTCTAATAAAGAAGTAATAAATATGGTGGAGTCGGTATCTGGTCAAAAGGTAAACATTAAGATTGCCTCTAAAAGAGAAGGTGATGCAGATGCTCTTTTTGCATCAAACGAAAAAATTAAGAAAGAATTAAATTGGGAACCAAAATACGGTCTCAAAGAAATAGTTGAGTCTGCGTATCTTTGGCACAAAAATAACCCTCAGGGATACAATAGTGATCG
>CAZBTH010000018.1:8238-18942 GCA_964494885.1 uncultured Gammaproteobacteria bacterium
AATGAAACTGCTTAAATTTCTTCGGCATCTATTTATTCCTCATGAATCCAACAATCAAAAGGGTAGGATTCTACATCCATCAAGCCTCTCTTTAATTGCAGTTTTTTTAATTGCATTTCAGGTGCTTCTCAGTGTTTTTCCCAGGAGTCTTCCACGTGTTTTGGGTTATGCTGCCAACATTTCTCCGGCCGAAGTAATCCGTTTGACCAACGCTCAAAGAGCGGCAAGTGGTCTTTCTCCTGTTTCGGAAAACTCGAAGCTTGATTTGGCGGCTTTGGCCAAAGGTAACGACATGTTGGCGAAAGGATACTGGGCCCACTTTGCGCCGGATGGAACGTCCCCTTGGAGTTTCTTTATGAACTTTGGTTATAAATACCAATATGCAGGGGAAAATTTGGCCCGCGATTTTAGTAATGCCAATGACGCTGTTAACGCTTGGATGAATTCTCCGTCTCATAGAGAAAATATCCTAAACTCCAAATACAAAGAGATCGGTATTGGTGTTGTTGAAGGTAACTTGGCGGGAGTTAACACAACAATTATTGTTCAATTTTTTGGGACTCCGCTCGGTGGGGCTCCGGTGGTTTCAGATGTTCAGGCTCGGGAACCTGCAAAAACAGCTATTCCGAGGTCCTCAGCCGCTCCATCTTTAGCCACCGCTAAACCCGAGCTTGTTCCCGTTATAACAATAACCCCGACTCCGTCCCCAATACCTTCACCGCAAGCAGTCTCGGTTAAATTTGTTTCACCTTTTAGTTCAACTAAAAATCTTTCATTGGCGGTACTCGGATTACTTCTTATGGCTCTTTCGATTGATATAATCGTTGTAAGGAGAAAAAGAATTGCCAGGATTGGCGGCAGGACGCTTGCGCATATAGCTTTTCTAGGAATGATTTTAGCGGTTATACTTATACTTAAAGCAGGTCAAATAATATAAAAATGAGATTTTTTGTTCGGGATTTGCCACATTATATGCTTCTAATCGGCATTCTTTTTGCAGGTTTTGCCGGTCTTGTTCTTTTCTCTTATGACAGAAACTTCCAAATTGCAGTGGCCTTAGCCACCGGAATTTCATATGTTTCATGGGGGCTAATCCATCATCATATTCACAAGGATTTACACTTTGAGGTCTTTATGGAGTATCTGGCAGTCGCAATTTTAGGAACTGTAATTCTTTTTTCCTTGATTTTACAGTAGCGCACCCTGTATACTTTCAGCTAATAATGAATAAAGTTCGTAAAGCAGTTATTCCCGCCGCCGGCTTCGGAACTCGTTTTCTTCCCCAAACAAAGGCAATGCCAAAAGAAATGCTTCCAATTGTGGATAAACCTGTCATTCAATATGTTGTTGAGGAGCTGGTTGAGGCTGGGATTCAGGATATTTTTATAGTTACCGGATATCACAAGAGGGGGATTGAAGACCATTTCGATTCTCCAAATCTGGATCTCATCGAAAATCTCAAAATGGGTGGGGAAAAGAAACGCCATTTACTTAAGGAGGTTGAAAAAATCTCAAATATGGCCAATTTTGTTTATGTTCGTCAAAAGGGGCCATATGGTAATGGTACCCCGCTTCTTAACGTTAAGCATCTAATTGGAGACGAGCCCTTTATCTATACTTGGAGCGATGATTTTATTAAAGCCGAGCCTAACAGGTTTAAACAACTGATTTCGGTTTATAAGAGGTACGGAGTAAGTTGTCTTGCTGGTATCAAAGCGAGAAAGGACGAGGACTATGATAGGTATGGATTTGCAGGTGGAGAAGAGGTAGAGCCTGGCATTATCGATTCAAGAGTAATCATCGAAAAGCCCGGTAAGAAGGATGCTCCGAGCGATTTAGCCACGGTTTCTGGGTATTTGTTAACTCCGGATATATTCGGATATCTAGATGAGGCCAACGCAAAACTTAAGCCAGGGAACGAACTTTATTATAATGATGCCTTAAAATTGATGCTCAAGGACGGCAAAAAAGTTATGGCGGTTGAGATCAAAAATGGTAAATATTACGATACGGGCAATAAAATGGAGTATCTCAAAACTGTCGTCGAATTCGCCTTAACCCGCAAGGATATAAACGGAGAATTTAAAGAATACCTCAAATCACTTAAAATTTAGTTTCGAGCTGGACCTAAGTACCCCATAATAATTGACTCTTTGGACTTGGTAGTATATAATACTCGTTTCGGCTATGAACATATTAATTACAGGTGGAGCGGGCTTCATTGGAAGCAACTTCGTCCACTATTGGATCAAAAAGCACCCCAATGACAAGATAAGGGTCCTGGATGCGTTAACTTTCGCCGGCAACAAGGCTAATTTAAACGGAGTTTTACGAAAAATCGACTTTGTGGAGGGTGACATCACCAGTCACGACCAGGTTGCCGCAAGCATGAAAGGGATTGACACAGTGGTTCATTTTGCTGCGGAAAGTCACGTGGATAGAAGCATATTTGACCCAAGCAGGTTCTGGAAAACAAACGTCGAGGGAACTCAGGTCTTGCTCGAAGAGGCGCTAAAAACCAAAGTACCCAGATTCCACCATGTTTCAACAGACGAGGTTTACGGTGAGTTGGCGCTCGATTCTAAAGAACGTTTTAACGAAGATACTCCTTATGCGCCCCAACCTGATAACCTTTACGCTATAAGTAAAGCCGAAGCAGATCGTGTTACCCGCGAATTCTACAAACAAACGGGTATGTTTATTACAATTTCTAATTGTTCTAATAATTACGGACCTTTCCAATTCCCTGAGAAATTTATTCCCATCTTGGTCACGAATCTTATTGATGGCTTTAAAGCTCCTATTCATGGAGACGGCCAGCATGTTCGCGACTGGATACATACCAGTGATCATGCTACGGCGGTAGACCTGATACTTGAAAAAGGAAAACCGGGTGAGACCTACTTAGTAGGAAGCAAGAATGACGTTCCAAATAAATATATCGCCGAACGTGTCGTCAACCTTTACGGAAAGGATGACAGTTGGATCAAATATGTTCCTGATAGACACAGCAATGACAGGCGTTACGCAATCGATTCCACAAAGATGATTAAGGAATTGGGTTGGAAACCGGCAATCACTCGCGAAAATTTCGACGATGGCCTAAAAGACACCATTTCCTGGTACAAGGGACACCCCGAATGGTGGAGGCCGCTTTTAAAAAGGAAAGCCATGATTGCCGACGGAGATCAAAAGGTTTTCGCATACATCGAAATTGATCGCAATTTAGGCAAAACAAAGTTTATATACAAAGAACAAGGGGAGGATAAAAAGGACAAACTTAAGTCCAGAATGCTGGGAAGCGATCCCAACAAAGTGTCATTAATTGTCCACAAACTTAAAAGTCATGCTTGGTATAAAAACTCCAGCAAGCTAATTCAAAAGAAGGTTATTGATTTGGTCAAGGTTGCCAGAACTTCAGGTTTTGTAGACGATTTGGCAAATAGGCCAGAACTTATGGGAACATTGAAGCAAAATAAAATAGTAAAAATTGAATATTCTCCTGACAAATTTGGGATTTATGGGGTCGCTGTATGGTTTGAAGTGGAAAACCAGCAAGGTGAAACTCATGTAGAAGGGTATTATTCTTGGGCGATGGGAGTTAAATCCGGCGCTAAACTTTTGGTTCTTATCCGTCACAAAGATAGGATTACTCATTTAGCTCTAACTAAAGAAGAAAAATTTCCGATGGGTTCTGTTATTTACAATTTGGCCGGAGGATTTCCCAGAATTAACGAATCGGTTTTTGATCTAATTCACCGTAAACTGGAGGACGATTTGGGAATAGATGTTAAAAACGGTTCCGTAAAACTTGGCGAGATCATTGGACTTGGACGTGTTATGCCTGATAGCGGAATGACAAACAACCACCCATTTTTATATGCGCTGGTACTGGACCTTGAGGACAATATTTTTCCTCCTATCAAGATGGGTGAAATTTATGAGGGAGCCGGAAAATTGGTTCTATGGCCGATAGAGCGTTTGCAGGAACTTGTAAATAAGGTTGATGATTCCTACTTTTTGTCAGCCTTGGCAAGACTCACATTGAGTGGAGTTAGCGATATTAAACTAGGTGAGAAGCGAGTAGTTTGGCAAAAGAGTCAGTAAAATCTTCGTACATTTATTGCAATTATGTAATATAATCGTTTAAGTATGATGCGGATCGATCATAGAAAGCACATAAAGACCACTTCTATTCCCGGTGTAGTAATAATTGAGCGCCCTCTTTTGGGAGACTTCAGAGGCTTTATTCACGAACCCTACAATAAGGAAGAGCTCGAAGTCGCAACCGGTGTTGAATTTAACCCTGTCCAATGGACACATGCTTATATAAAGCCAGGTGTAATAAAGGCAGTTCATTCAGAGGATTGGAACAAACTAATCTATCCGATAACAGGAATTCTATATGCTCCGATTGTAGATTTAAGGCCAGAAAGCCCTACATTTGGAAAAGTGGAATATATTACAATTGATAATACAAAAGAAGATTCAAAAAGACAGGCGCTGTTTTTGCCAAAAGGAGGGATTGGGAATTCGGTTTGCGTGCTTGGAACCGAAATGATGCATTATTTCTACCTTATCGATGAATATTGGGATGATGCAAAGGCGAGAGGAGTGGCCTGGGATGATTCGGATTTGAACATAAAGTGGCCGGTAAAAACCCCCATCCTTTCTGAGCGTGATCAACACAACCCAACTTTAAGAGAACTTTTTCCTGAAAAGTTTAGATCCTGAAATGAATTCAGGATGACATTATGAAAAAAGTATTAGTAATCGGCGGGACTGGAATGGTGGCTTCTCGGTTTGTTGATTTGGCAAAAAACATCTTGAATATTACTTCAATAGACGAGAAGACATTGGATATTACGGACAACGCTGCTGTGGAAAAGTATTTAGAAAAAAATAAATTTGATGCAGTAATTAATTTTGCCGCTTTTACAAATGTCGACGCGGCAGAGAGAGAAACAGGGAATGAAGAAGGCCTTGCTTACAGGTTAAATGTGCTAGGGCCAAAAAATTTAGCCGAATATTGTAACGACAATAATATTTTTTTGGTTCATATTTCTACTGACTTTGTATTTCCAGGAACAGAAGGCGAGCCGGGACCGTACGATGAAGATGCGCCTTTGCCGGAGACTCCAACCGGAATTGGTTGGTATGGTTGGACAAAAAATAGGGCGGAAGTGATGATTCAAAATACCTCCACAGACTACGCCATTGTAAGATATGCTTACCCTTTCCGTGCGGCACCTTTCGAATTGAAAAGCGATTGGGCAAGGGGGGTAATTAAGTTATATGAGGAGAAAAAGTTGTATCCGCTTTTCACTGACCAGACTCAAAGTGTAATTTTTATAGACGATTTAGTTGAACCACTAATTAAAATCGTTGACGGTAAACTTAATGGTGTTTTTCATATTGCCTCAAAAGATACCACCACTCCTTACGAAATTGCTTCATATCTATTGGAAAAATATGTAGGTAAGCCAATTGAGCTGGAAAAAGGCCTAATGGCGGAATTTCTGAAAGCCCCGGGAAGGACTCCGAGACCCAGAATTGGTGGATTTAAAGTCGAAAAAACGCAAGGTAAGTTAGGGGTTCAGTTTAAAACCTGGAAAGAAATGGTTGATGGGTTTGTAAAACAGCTCAATACCTAATAAAAAGACTCGGGTCGTTTTTCTCGACACGAGTCTTTTGGGGCATTTGCTTTTTTAGGTGATTTGGAAAATGTAGCCAAAGTAGGCCAATATCGCGATAAGTAAAAACACAAAAGCCCATATGGCTAACTTTATTTGTCTGGATTTGAAAGTCCCGTAAACATTGCTTGCGGCCAAACACAGCAAAAACACACCTATCACAACACAGACTATTGCCACAGTTGCCGATAACGTAATCATGGTTATCTCCTTATGCATGAAAATGATTGGGAATTTGAATTTTAACTTGCGTACTATCGGACATAATATACCACTCCATATCGAAGATGTCAAACAATAGGCCCTTGTTTTGCGGATTTTGAGTCTCTCCAACTTTCAATATCTTTATGGTTACCTGAAAGAAGCACTTTGGGGACTTTCCATCCGCGGTAAACTTCGGGGCGGGTGTATTGCGGATATTCACTTTCCATTCCGGAAAAAGATTCCTCCATCAAGGACTCTGGCTTTATAACATTAGGGATTAGTCTTGTAACAGTGTCAGTTATAACCATGGCCGGGATTTCTCCACCGGTCAAAACGTAATCTCCGATAGAGATAACCTCATCTACTAAATTTTCAGCGACCCTATTATCAATGCCTTCGTAATGTCCACAGAGGATAATCATCCTTTTGAGTTTTGAGTATTCGTTCGCCTTATCTTGTGTAAATTTACTGCCCCCAGCCGAAGTCAGTATAATTTTTTGTCCCTTAGTGCCCGGCTTTGCCTTGATGGATTTTAGGCAGGCATCAATTATATCAACTCGGAGAATCATTCCGGCGCCGCCTCCGTAGGGTCTGTCATCTACATTTTTTCTTATACCGTCTCCGAATTGTCTCAAATCAACTATATTTAGATCGATAAAATTTTTATCCTGGGCTCTCCACATAATTGATTGATTCATAGTTCCATCAAACATTTTTGGGAAAAGCGTGATTATGTCAATTTGCATGACCATATTGTATCATTAAGGCATGGAGAAAGTTGTCATAGTTATGCCTGCTTACAACGAAGCTCAAAATATTGCTCTCATGGCCCACGAGCTTTTTTCTAAGGAGTTTCCTAAAATTGATGGAGTGGAAATGCACCTTTTGGTAGTTGATGATTTTTCTCCCGACGGGACAGGTGATATGGTGAAAAATTTAATGAAGCATCACAAAAATCTCCACATTCTTCAAAAAGAGAAAGAAGGGTTAGGGTGGGCATATGTTCGCGGTATGCAGTACGCTATGCACAAACTTCATGCAGACGCAATTTTGGAGATGGATGCGGATTTTCAGCATCCCCCGAGATTTGTTAAACCAATGGTGGATGCTTATTTGTCTGGCGCAGACTATATAATCGGGTCCAGGTACATTAAGGGGGGCTCTGTTCCTTCCGAATGGGCAATAAGCAGAAAGGCGGTAAGTTTTTTTGGAAATTTATTTATCCGGATTGTCCTACTTAATTTCAAAGTTCACGACTTGACTACGGGTTTTAGGTTGTCACGGGTAAAAGGGGTACTTGATAAAATTGACCTCGAAAAATTAATGGATCTGGACCGCTTTGCCTACAAAGTTGATCTTTTATATCAATGTCTTAAAAATTCTAAAAAAACTATAGAAGTTCCTCTTGAATTTGCTGCAAGAACTAAAGAAAAATCTAAATTTAACTGGAAAGAAATGGTGGCAACTTTTACGGTCGCGATTATTTTGGGAATAAAAGACAAACAGAGATTTATTAAATTTGGAATCGTAGGAGGAACGGGTTTCGTCGTCAATTTTATAGGACTCGAGCTTTTGAAACGTTTCGGATTTACAACTTTTATGGCAACACTCTTGGCAACAGAGGCGGCGATTATTTCTAACTTCATTTTCAATAATATTTGGACATTCAAAGACAAAGTTATTACAAAAGTGTCCGATATTTTTGTCCAATTTTTTAAATTTAACCTTTCGTCGCTGTTTGCAGTAATCGTTCAACCCTTTATTGTTTCGGGGGCGGTTAGTATTTTTGGTGACACTTCGTTAGTTCGTCTTGGGGCATTATTATTTGCTTTATTCGCCGTTGTTTTGCCTTACAATTACATTGTCTATAATGTTTTCATCTGGCGAACATGGAAAATCCCCAAATTTTCTAAGAAGCATTAACCGGAATTCTGAACTTATACCCGTAGTTAATCAAACCGGCATCTCCGTCCTCCTTTAGCTTTCTTGTAACCATTTCTACTTCGGCCCCAATTTCTATCGGAATATTATCATCCGGCAGGTCAGTTAATTGGGCGGTTATCATTGGTCCCTCCTCGAGTTTTACTAAGGCAACTTGGTATGGAACAGATCCCTCAAAACCAGCGGGTGGTTCGTAAATTATAGTTGACGAATATATCTCTCCCTTGCCACTCATTGTATGTGGAATATGCGCTTCACCATGGCAATCGGGGCAAACATCACGGGGGGGGAAAACTTTGTGTCCGTTTTCGCAAACCTCACCGACCAGTCTGTATCTTTGCGCGTTTAATCTCCAATGACGCGGAATCTCATGTCCCATATACAAAGTTAGTCTGAAGTTTTCTCAAGAACCCATGGTTCGACTTCGTTCACCACAAGCTTTAAAGGAATGGTCCCCAATTGCTGATTGGCATCACATTTTGGCTTAGGAAGGATAGCGAGAAAAGATAGATGGGGACAATTATGACCGCAAATGCAATTTTGAATTCCTTTTTAACTAATACATCGGAAAAGGCTACAAAAAGAAGGGGCACTATTGGCAAAGAATATCTCATCAAGTCTCTGTGGGCAATAAAAAGAGTAAGGATGTAAAAAATGCCAACAAAAATTCCATATTCAAATTCTTTTTTCTGGAAAAGTCGGTAGACCCCGATGGCCCCGAAAAAATAAATAAAGATTATTTCTTCAAGCCAAAAAGTACCGACCCAAGGCGCAGAATAGTTAAAAATAGAGAAAGGAGGGAAAATCAGATGGATATTGTCGCCTGAATGAAAATATGCCCAAAAATCACCCTGTGTTAGAAAATAAAATGTAAATACAAATAAAAGTGAGAGTGGTATTAAAAGAAGCGGGTAAGATTTTTTAAAATTTAAACTTTCGATTAATTTATTCCCTGAAACATTGATCCGATTCCGAATGATTGGAATCAAAAAGTAAGCGAAGTAGGAGATGAATAAGAGAATTCCAGGAGATTTTGTAAGTTGGGCGACGGCACCCCAAACTCCGGCAAGTAAATACTTTTTGTTTTTAAAGAAATAAAGGGATGCAATAATACCTGCGACAAACAAGGGGTCGGCGGATCCAACCGATCTTACCACCAGCCATCGTGCAGGGTATATCGAAAATAAAAATGTCAGGAAAAATGCATTTTTCTCATCTGTATAAGGTCTAATTAATTTAAAGAAAAAGTATGTTGCAAGAACTCCGGACCCCAATGTTACGATCAACATTGCATAAGGGTAGTTTGTTATAGCCCCTACCATACGGATTAAAATAGGGAAAAGGGGAAAGTGTGCGGTGTAGTATTCGGCCGAAAGCGGAAACTGGAAACCGGCCTCAATTGCGGTTTTGTTATACATAGTTTTGGCTGCAACCATGTAGAGCGGGCCATCATAGTTTGCAACAATTGTCGCCAAACCGTTTTGTGGGAGGGGTATTCCCCAAAATGATTTTGCACGTACTACAAATGGGAGCCAGACAAGAATCGTTGGAATAAGAGAAAGAAGCATAACTATTACCAAACTCTTTAATTTTCCGTGCATGTTTCAAATATAGCACGTAGGCAGGGGTATATGCTAGACTGCTTGTGTGGCTAAATTAATTCAGGAAATATCGGTTTTCCTACCTACATACAATGAAGAATCAAACATCGGCTCGGTTATTATCAAAACTACTGAGGTACTTAAATCTGTTGCCGAAAAATGGGAACTTTTGATAATCAATGACGGCTCAACCGACTCAACACGGGAAGTTGCTCTCACATTTTCAAAATCAGATAAAAACATCAGGTTGATTGATAACAAAAAAAACAGGGGGTATGGGGCAGCTCTTGCGTCTGGCTTTTACAATTCTCGATTTTCATGGATTGCATTTATTGATTCTGATGGTCAGTTTGATTTTGGTGAAATAGTAGATTTTATTGCAAAAAGTCGGAGTACAAATGCAGATCTGGTTATAGGCTATTACAAGTCTCGAAAAGTGAGTTTCAGCAAAATAATTACCAGTAGACTGTGGGAATTTCTGGTTTATTTATTGTTTGGCCTTAAAGTACACGATATAGATTGTGGTTTTAAACTAATTTCTAAAAAAGTATTTGACAAAATTTCAAAATTAGAAAGTGAACGCGGCGCTTTTATTTCCAGTGAACTTTTAATAAAGTCTAAAAAGGCGGGATTTAGAATTGAGGAAGTTCCAGTAACTCATTACCCGAGAATTAAAGGTACGGGAACCGGAAGAAATATAAATGTTATTATCAAAAGTTTTACCGATCTTTTTAGACTTTGGAGAAAACTACAATGATCGAACAGTCAACAGTCAACAGTCAACAGTCAACAGTTTCTAAAATCCGATCGTGGATTTTGTCGAACAAAAAAGAATTTTTGATTTTATTATTAATTCTATTAGTCGGTGCGTTCATGAGATTGTATCGAATTTCTGATTACATGACATTTTTAAGTGATGAGGGGCGGGATGTGATTATTGTCAGAAGATTTATTACCGAACTTCACCCGCCTTTAATTGGACCCGGAACTTCTGTTGGAAATATGTATTTGGGGCCACTTTATTACTATATGATGGCTCCGGCTCTATTGCTGGCAAACTTTTCTCCAGTGGGCCCGGCAGTTCAAATTGCAATCTTGGGAATTGTGACGGTTTTCTTTGTTTGGTTTGTTGGACGAAAATGGTTTCCTTCGGGGGAGAAAGTTGCCTGGGGAGCATTAATTGCGGCGGGTCTTTATGCAATATCGCCGACGGTTGTAGCTTTCTCAAGATCTTCATGGAATCCAAACATAATGCCATTTTTTTC
>CAZBTH010000019.1:0-18131 GCA_964494885.1 uncultured Gammaproteobacteria bacterium
CAAAGAGGAAATTACATTCTACATCTTGATGTGCCTTACACCTCTTGCCCAGGTATTCGCCTTATTGATACCCTTCTGGCATGTAGAATCTGTAAGCCCGCTGCGCTGGATTGGCGTCATGCTTGTTAGCTCGTGTTTTTTGATTTACAAAATCTTAACACGAGAAAAAAATAAATAGGTCTAAGACCTCTTCTTTATCAAAAAAGGAGAGGTCTTTTTTTATTACGCAAATTATAGTAATATCAGCTTAGATATGAAGTTCTCAATCGATGACGTTTTAACCCGTGGAGTACAACAAGTTTTACCTGATAAAAAAGGGTTGGCGGAGCTCATGGCTAAAAGAAAAATCAAACTTTACCAGGGGTTTGACCCATCGGCCCCTTCCCTCCACCTTGGTAATTTTGTGGGCCTGATGAAACTACGCCAGTTCCAAAAATTGGGTCACGAAGTAATTTTCTTGGTGGGTGACTTTACCGGAATGATAGGGGACCCGACCGACAAACTTGCGACTAGAAAAAAACTAACCCGTGAACAAGTTTTAGAAAATGCAAAAGTTTGGTATAAACAGGCGGGGAAAGTTTTAGATTTTGAAGGCAAAAATCCCGCCAAGATTTTGTTCAATTCCGAATGGAGCGACAAGATTACTTTCAAAGATTTAATTGAAATTACTTCAAATGTAACCGTTCAGCAAATGATTGAACGCGATATGTTCCAGGAAAGATTAAAAACCAACACCCCTATATATCTTCATGAATTTTTATACCCAATAGCTCAAGGATACGATTGTGTGATGATGGATGTAGATCTGGAAATCGGCGGTAATGACCAACTTTTCAACATGATGATGGGAAGAACTCTAATGAAAGCAATTAAAAATAAAGAAAAATATGTGCTCACGACAAAACTTTTAGTGGATAAAGAAGGTAAAAAAGTTGGCAAGACCACAGGAAATGCATTGTTTTTGGATGGCCAGCCCGAGGATTTCTATGCCGGCATTATGTCCTTTCCGGACGAGGTAATTTATTTAAGTTTTGAACTCCTTACAGAAATCGATATCAACGGTTTGGAAGAAAAAATTAAAAAATCCCCGATGGAAGAAAAGAAGCATTTGGCCTTCGAGATCGTTAAGTTTCTTTGGGGAACAAGCGCCGCCACATTAGCCGAGCAAAAATTTGCAAAAACTTTTCAACAAAAAGCACCTGAATTCGACAAAAGTGTTAAGGCGGGTGAAAGTCTGGCTGTCACGATAACACCCTTTACATCACTTGCCAGCGTAAGTGATGCAAAAAGGCTTCTTAAACAAAACGCGGTAGAAGTTAACGGTCAAAAAGTAACCGATACTTCTTACACCGTAAAGCCTGGCGATGAAATAAAAGTTGGTGCAAGAACATTTTTGAAAGCAAAATGATATCCAAAAAAGGCAAAAAAATATTTGTAGTTATAACAATAATCTCCTCTTTGGCCCTTCTGGCCGGAGCGGTGTTACCTTATATTCTATACGCAAGATAATTGACTAAGCCTAATTCAATTCTTACCAACCTTGTTGTATTTGGCACAAAAATGACTTAATATCTACGAAACATGCAAAAAAAATGCGGGGTATGCCAATGGATATCAGAACTCAAAACTTCTCCATTTTTAATCAAAGAGTTTTCGACCGGATATGCCGTACTAAGTAAATACCAATATAATAAAGGCTATGTGCTTTTCCTTTGTAAAAATCATGTCACAGAATTACATGAACTGAAAGGTGAAGTGAGAGATAAATTTTTACATGAGCTAGCCCTAGTTGGAGAAGCCATCTTTAAAACTGTCAAACCGGCAAAAATGAATTATGAATTATTAGGAAACACAGAACCACATCTTCATTGTCATTTAATTCCAAGGTATAAAGAGGAAAGATCTCCAGACAGGCCAGTTTGGGTTGTGAAGAAAAATATCCGACAGTCAAAAAAATATATGCTCAACGAAAAAGATGTTCAAAAACTCCGATCTAAGATTTTGGGAAATCTCGAGGCGCTTTCTTAAGATCCTCCGCATAGGCAAAATGGTACCATGAATTTTCATATATATTTGCGAATACTGGCTCCCCGTTTTTAACTGCTAGCGCTACCACCTTAGATAAGGCCTTTGTCTCATTGTATTTTTCCAAATAGCCATATGCAGATTTTCCAAACCCCCAGATAGTCATATCTCGCAAAAGTCCTATATCGAGGTTTACCGGCGGTGGATATTGAAATTCAGAAAGCCACTCTCCTTTAACTTTGGCTACGCCGTGAGTATCGACTTCGAGAACTCTCGGGGAAACTGAAACTCCTATCGGCGCCCCGCTATTCAAAGCCAAAACCATAGCGTTAACATAAACAGAAGGTGATGCGACAATGATATCACCAGCAGTTCCTATAAACGGCGGTTTTACTTTTCCTTCAAATGAACGAAACATATCAACTGTCCTTTGCCCACCTGAGTCGTATATAAAATCAACAACCATATTCGAAGGTTTATTTTTACTCACATATTGATAAACATCATTGGCCTTATAAGAAACGCACACTTTTACCTTTGTCGACCCAAACGCCTGTGACAAAGAATCGAGTACGTAACTAAGGATTGGTTTTCCTTCAACTGGTAAAAGGCACTTTTGGGTTTCCTGGGTAAGCTCGCCCATTCGTTGTCCACGCCCACCAGCTAGAACTATAGCTTCGGCCGAACTAAATTCATGACTCATGATCGGAATTATAGTCTCAAAAATCAAAAATTCAACTGACCACTCCAATGTTATAATCTGAATATGGATCTCAATTCTCCAATAAGCGGTCTCCCCAAAGTTGGGCCGATTTTTGAAAAGAAATTTGAAAGATTGGGGATTAATACTATTAGAGATCTTTTCTACCATGTTCCTTCGCGCTATCTGGACTATTCATTAATAACAACAATTAACAAACTTCGCGCTGACGAAACCGTCACAATTCACGTCAAAATTGTTTCCATCACTAATATTTTTTCCAAAAGGGGAGTGCGAATGCAAATCGGGTCCGTGGAGGATGAAACCGGCAAACTAATGGTTGTTTGGTTTAATCAGCCCTTTTTACTAAAGATGCTTTACCCGGGACGTCTTGTTTCCTTGTCGGGAAAGGTCGGTTTTTTCAACAGAAAATTATGTTTGAGTTCACCGGATTACGAAATACTGGACGAAGAGGGAGACGCTACTTTCCACACAGGCCGTTTTGTACCCGTTTATCCCGAAACTTCGGGGCTTTCCTCTAAATGGCTAAGGACCAAAATCCGTGACGCATTTGCTGTAAGTGAAATCAAAGAATACTTACCAAAAGATGTATTGACAGGGTCGGACCTTGTCAGTCTGAAGGAGGCGATACGGGAAGCTCATTTCCCTGAAAATCTGGAGGAAGCGGGGGAGGGGAGAAAAAGATTGGCTTTTAACGAAGTCTTGAATCTCCAACTAAAAAGCTTAATTAGAAAATCTAATTGGAAAGAGAACCGTGTCACCAACAAATTAAAAATTGACAGCTCGGCTATCAACAAGTTTATTGAATCCCTGCCTTTCAAATTAACCGATTCGCAATCAAAAACGATCGATGAAATCTTAAAAGATTTGGGGGGTGAAATCCCGATGAACAGACTCTTGGAAGGGGACGTGGGCAGTGGAAAAACAGTTGTAGCGGCAGTTGGCGCGTTTGCGGCTTTCCTCAACGGTTATCAAACTTTGATAATGGCACCCACTCAAATTTTGGCAACTCAGCATTACGAAACTCTCAATCGTCTTTTTTCCAAATTCAAACTTCGTCTCTCGCTTCTAACATCCAGCGTCAAACTTCACGATCTTGGACGAACAGATATCTTTGTTGGCACTCATTCATTAATTCACAGTAAAGTTGACTTTAGTAAAGTAGCCTTTGTTGTAATTGACGAGCAACACAGATTCGGCGTCGAGCAAAGGCGTCACCTCGTCAAACGAACAGGGACCCCACACGTACTAACCATGACCGCAACCCCAATTCCAAGAACTGTCGCTCTAACTACCTACGGAGATCTCGACCTGTCTGTTCTTACCGAAATGCCGAAAGGCCGGCAAAAAGTGACTACGTGGGTAGTCCCCGAGGAAAAAAGAGAAGGAGCATACGAGTGGATCCGTTCACAGATCACGGTTCACCGTTCACAAGTCTTTATAGTTTGCCCACTTATCGAGGATTCGGAAACAGAAACAATGAAAGATATAAAGTCAGTCACAAGCGAATTTAATAACTTAAAACTAATATTTAAAAACCTGAGACTGGGACTGCTTCATGGCAGAATGAAATCGAAGGAAAAAGATGAAATTTTAGATGAATTTAGAGCAGGAAAAATTGATATTTTAGTAGCCACCCCTGTGGTAGAGGTCGGAATAGATATCCCCAATGCCACAATTATGGTAATTGAGGCTGCCGAAAGATTCGGCCTTGCAGGACTTCACCAACTAAGAGGCCGCGTTGGACGCGGCAAGCAGAAGTCATACTGCTTACTTTTCTCCAATTTTCACTCAGGAATGGCCTACACGCGTCTAAAAGCGATGGAAAAGAGTCATTCCGGCTTCGAGTTGGCTGAGTTGGACCTTAAGCTCAGAGGCCCAGGCGAGATCTTCGGGACAGCCCAATCAGGCTTCCCCGAGCTCAAAATTGCCTCTTGGAACAACTTTGAGCTAATCAAAGCCACCAAGGAAATTGCGGAAGACATAATCAAAAACCCCAAAAAATACCCATTGGTCAAAACCAAATTCGAAGCCTCTACTGTGTAGATCTTTACTTTTTAAACAACTCGTTTAACTGGGTTATCGCCATCTCCATCTCTCTTTTTTCCACAACTATCATAAGTTCTGTATAAGTAGAAACAATTTCAATGACATTAATTCTTTTTATGGCCAGTTTGGACAATATGGCATAAATTACATTCGGATGTGGCAGATATTTCTCACTAAATCGAACGTTTAAACCCACCAAATCTTCAAAAATGGCTTTAGGTTTACCTGGAAAATGGCCAAGTAATTTAGATTTCAAATCATCGGAAATAATAAAGGTGATCTCATTAATCCCCTGAGTCATGGTAAAAAAATGCCCGTTCAGGTCTCCCAATGCGCTGGAAAATGTATGCGCCAACCGCACAGATTCCCCAGTTTTTTCATAGGTAATATCGGTAAGAGGAGACTTTATGCTAAGTTCCTCAAGTTTAATTTCGGGTACAAGAGACTCCGCTTTGTTCACCATGTCCCTGAGTCTGGTTAATGCAACCACAATTGTCCCGATTTTTACCGGTTTGAAGGTTTTTTGTTCTACTAGCGGCTTAATTTGTTTTGCAAAGGCACGAAGATTAAGAACTCCTAAACGCATGGCTTCCATGGCCGTTTCCGAGCTTAGCAAAAGATTTTCGACTGTGTCTGAAACTTTAATCATAATTGTGACATATGTTACTAAAACTAGCGTAGTGTACCATATTGGAATAAATTTTACAAGTTTTAAATTAACGTTTATATTACCCCTTATGAATACAGAAAGATTACCAGTTGAAGAAAACCCGGGAAGAAGTTTCTACGAAAACACCCAGCGGGTAAAAAGCGTGTTTTTTGAACCGATCAGTCCCGAAATTGCTGTTCGCGAACTTTCGGATATTTGGTATGCGGGTAGAACGAGATACGATACCCCGCTTGTCCAGGTACGTGCGGTTATTCCTACTTGTAATGAATCAGATTTGATTTCTCAAACTAACAATCTTAACCCCTCAGTCGAAGCAAAGGTAAATGGCAGAATTCCATTTCAAATTGATAATCAGGAATATGGAATTTACTACCTTCAGGCTGATACCAGTCAAAGAAAAGCTTATACACATAAAGATCAGTTAGCTCATGACCAGGCAGTAAAATTGGGTTTAGATAAAAGGCGAAACCATGAAGCGAGGCCAATACCTCAAGGATATTCCATACATGCCGTAGAATTTATGAATGGTTACGCTGTTGATCTTTTATCGGGCGTCCAATTAAATATTTCTGTCGATGAGCTATCAAGAGAAATAATTGGTGTTCATGAACGCGCGTTTAATTATCCACACGACCCCGCTCAAAGAACTATCGAGGGAGCTCGAGAAATTTTGCTAAACAATCCGACTGTGTTTGCTTTAAATTCGACTGGCCATGTTGCTTCTGTTTGTTACCTGGAGCGAGACACCAGATTTAGGTTTGGAAATATCGCCCTAATTGAACCAACGTACTTTACAGATCCTCAGGAGGAAGGGTTAGGTCTTTCATCTCTTTTAAGACAAACCGTCAGGATTTTAGTAGAAATCGATAGAAGATATCGTGGATCCCCTATGATAATTTTTAATGAAAGCATTCGACACAGTTCTTTCCTCTTGTGTCTGGAAAACGGCTACCATCTTGCCGGAACCGACAATTTATCAATATCGGGAAACCTTGGAGAAGCCTATACTGCAATAGGCCCTGCAAACCCAGACGCCGGCTATATGCCGCTAGGACTTACCTATCTGACTGACCCACGAATCAAATCAAAATAAAATGATAAACACTCAAAGGCTAATTAAAAGTTTCATAGAAATGGTTTCTGTTTCATCTGAATCCAGTAATGAATCAGAATTTGCCGAATATATGCTTGGATTGGGTACAAATCTTGGATTAAAAACGAGAAGTGATAGATTTGGAAATATCTATCTATTCCTAAAAGGTGATGGAGAACCCATCATGTTAAATACCCATATGGACACTGTTTGTCCAGGGGTGGGAATCAAAGCGAGGGTTTCAGGTAAATACATTGTTAGTGGAGGCGATACTATATTAGGTGCCGATTCCAAAGCGGGGGTTGCGGCAATGATTGAGGCTGTTCAAATAGTACGAGAGAACAACATAAAACACAGACCTCTTTTGATTACTTTGACACGAAACGAAGAGTCGGGAATTCCTACTGCAGATAAAATTATTTCGGATATTAAAATTTGCGTTGTTCCCGATAGAGGGGCACCTGTTGGCGAAATTATTACAGAGTCACCATTTGACCAAGTTTTCGAAATTACTGTTTCAGGCAAAACGGCTTATGCACCATCGAATTATAATGACGGAAAACATGCAATTATGGCCGCAAATAATATTATCAATTCACTCCCGTGGGGAAATATCGATAAATTTACCACCAGCAATATCGGAATAATTAACGGTGGCCTCATGACAACCATGGTTCCCGAAAAATGTAGTTTTAAAGCGAATTGCTATAGTTTTAGTCAAAAATCGCTGACCAATTTTCTGCGAAAAATTACGAGTGCTGCCAAAATAACTGACTCAAGATTTGGAACAAAAACAGAAGTTAAAATGCTGGAATATTTTGGCGGTTATAAATTAAGGCGAACCGATCCGTTGGTAAAGATGGTAACAACTGCCACCGAGAAATCCGGTATATCTCCAGTGTTTAAAATTTACAAAACTGTGACAAATGCCAACCTATTAAATCAAATAGGAATCAAAACTGTTTTGATAGGTACTGGTGTCGAAAACCAACATACTGTAAACGAAAGAATTCAAACAGCTTCGTTGGAAAAATTAACGACGGTCCTTGTTAACTTGATTACCTTTTAGTCCCTAGGCATACCTTTAAAGGATCATCCTTACAAGGTAGACAAATATCTCCAAAATCTCCTTTTAACTTTTGATCTGGTAGAATATCCGTATGGCCAAGACTTACATTGGGCAACATTTTTTAATTAATGAGGCGATTCTTGAAAAAATTGCTAGTTTCGTGCCCAAAAATTCCAAAATATTAGAAATTGGGGCAGGGGAAGGGCAACTCACCCAAAAATTGGCAAGGCACGCAAGCAAGGTCGAGGCTGTAGAAATTGATGAAGCGCTTTTTCCTACTCTAAATTTACTTCTTAAAAAGAACAAAAATCTAAAAATTACTTTTGGGAACGCGCTTATAATCGATTTCCAAAAATATTCAGGATACTTCCTGGCAGGCAACATTCCCTACCACATCACGGAGCCACTTATAATGAAGCTTGCGGATACCGCTTTCAAAAATATTATTCTGATGGTTGGGGACTCTTTTGGTAGGGAAGCGACAGCAATTCCTGACAATATGGAAAATTTCGGCAAATTGTCCTGGATTGTTTATGCCTATTTTTATGCGAAAATAGAGTTAGAAGTCGGCAAAGAAAATTTTGATCCCAAACCCCGAACAGATTCGCAAGTTTTAGTTCTTATCCCCCGAAATACGGATGAATATAAAGACATCAAATTATTCTTAATGCGCTGGCTGGTCAGAAGCATAAGAGGCAACAAACTTATCAAAAACTCACTCATGGAGGGAATTATTAGATTCAATAAATCTACCAAGAATCAAGCCAAAGAGATTATTTCTAACACAGAGCTTTCCTCAACACTCCTCGCAAAACCATTTGAACAACTAAACAATAATGAATATCATAAATTGTATCAATCCCTCGACACTGTGCTAAAATTATTAAAATGAAGCTATTTTTGATTAGACATGGCGAAACTACGGGCAATATCGACAATTTATATCAGACGGCTGAGACTCCGCTTTCCCCCGAGGGTGAAAATCAGGCAAAAAAGGTGGCCGGTCGTTTCAAAGGAATCAACATTGATCTAATCTACACAAGCTCTCATCTGAGGGCATTGGAAACTTCCAAACTTATCTCCAAGGAAACCGGAGCCAAAGTCGAACCTTGGGAAAAATTGATGGAAATCAGGAGGCCAAAAGAGGTAAGAGGAAAACGTGTGGACAATGCGGATGTGGAAAAAATTATGAAAGAAGTGACAACAAATTTTGCCAATCCTGACTGGAAATACTCGGACGAAGAAAATTTTTTCGATCTTGAGGCCCGGGCAAATCTGGTTCTGGACCACCTTCTTAAAAACCACAGAGACCAAACCATAATTTGTGTTTCTCATGGGACCTTTATTAAATTCCTGGCCTGTCTAGCCATATTCCGCAACAAACTTACACCCGAAATCTTTGATCTTTTTAGGCACCATGTTTGGACGGCAAATACCGGCGTCACCAAGCTCGAATATACAGAAAAATACGGCTGGCGCCTTTCCTACTGGAACGACATTACCCACATTTAATTGTAAATTGTAAATTGATAATTGGAAATTGGCGATCATACCTGTATAATCGCCTTATATGGTTCCATTACCAAAACGAAAACACACAAGAAGTAGAACTGGAATTAGGCGTGGCGGACAACCAAAAATGGTTCTTTCTAACTTGACTAAATGTACGAGTTGTGGAAAATTGAAGGAAAATCACCGCGCATGCCCTTATTGCGGATATTACAAATAAAACGACCCTTGGGTTTTTGTTTCCCCAAGGGCCATCGAATTAAATTACTCCTTTACCTTACACAACTCAGTCAATCCCTTTTCGAAGAACGATTCGTTTTTTACACAAGTGTAAGTTTTCCCGATTTGGAAAAATTCGAACTCATTCTCAGAAATGTAAAACTTACCATCAGGTCCAACTCGGTAATAACTAGTATTGACTTCTCTGTACGGAACCACGTTCTCCAAATCTGACTGAGTTTTTTGAAAACAATTTATGTTTTCCGATTTGGAAATGTCAACCTCATAATAACCCTGAGTCTTAATATTTTTTCCCGTATAGGCGACATAACATTTAATCCACAGCCCGATCACGGTAAATTCTTCAGTATCGGTTGCTTTTTGCGTCCACTCTCCGTCACGGCAAATGTTTTCGGCATTCGTGGATGCCTGAACCCACAAATCTCCCTCATTGCACTGTGGCGGAAATAAAGGTTCCTGCGGCTGACAAGCAGTCAAAATCGCGGCCGCAAATATAAGCGCCAGCATCAAAATACGCTCACTTGTGTTTTTTTTCATTTTGCCTCCAGCAAAATTTAGATGATTAGATTTTGATTAGATTTGGTAATGCGCGAGAAAAGAATGTAGATTTTAACCCCATAGTTGTCACTTGTCAAATCTTTTCATTGTCACCAAATATGAAACCTGCTAAACTCATCAATATGAAAACATCAACCGACCCCAGGCACATCAGAAGAAGAGAGGCGGTTAAATCCCTTTTTGCTGAAACTTTTGCCAAACAACCCGAAAAAGGTGAACTGGTAATTAAAATTCTTGACCAAAAAAAGAAAATAGACAAATTGATTAGCGATGCAGCCCCACAGTGGCCAATCGACAAACTTAACAAAATTGATTTAGCAATTTTGCGTCTTGCCGTGTACGAGCTCGAAAATGACGACACACCGCCAAAAGTTGTAATAGATGAGGCAGTGGAACTTGCCAAAGAGTACGGCGCCGAATCTTCCTCTTCTTTTATCAATGGGGTTTTGGGTACAATATATAAGGACGAAACCGATGCGGAGGCGACCAAGGAATAATTATGGATACCGAACTCAACAACATGTCAGTAAAAATAAAAAGGGAGTTATCTGATTTTCTGGGAATTGACATGGAAGATATTGAAAACGAGACCTCATTAAGAGAAGATCTCCACATGGACCCCACAAGCCTAACTGACTATTTGGAAATATTATCAAAGGCCAATTTTGATACCGACAATCTTGACATGACAGAAGTTGAAACTTTCGGAGACCTCCTTGATGCATTATCCGCTCACACTTAAAATATGGATAAAGGTAAATTATTAAAAATAAAATTCGTAAACCCCGAACTTTTTGATTCAGCCCTCACTCACCGTTCCTGGGTCAACGAACACAAAGGCATACGTACAAATAACGAAAGACTCGAATTCTTAGGGGACGCAATTTTGGAATTTATTGTATCGAAAGAGCTTTTTGCCAAGTTTCCCGACAAAGAAGAAGGGTACCTTACTGCACTACGGGCAAATATAGTCAACACCATCTCGCTCGCCGAAGTCGCAAAAAAACTTGATTTGGGACCTTTGATTTTTCTAAGTAAGGGAGAGGAAGATGGCGGTGGAAGGGCAAATACTTCGCTTCTTGCAGACACGGTGGAAGCAATAATTGGGGCCATATTTATTGACCGAGGTATCGAGGCGGCAGAAAAATTTATCGAAGTAAACTTGCTTAAAGATGTTGAGGTCCGCGCCAAGGAACAACTTAAAGATAGTAAATCCCAGCTTCAGGAGCACGTTCAATCGCTTGGTTTTTCCGCACCAAAATATCAGGTAGTTGAGGAGTCAGGCCCGGATCACAATAAAAAATTTATTATAGAAGTAGTCGTAAACGGGGAATCTTGGGGCAAGGGAGAAGGAAAAAGTAAAAGTACCGCAGAACAGGATGCGGCTAGACAGGCTCTCGCAAAAAAGGTACAATAACTCCGCATGATTGCAATACGTTTAAGCAGATTTGGTCGCAAAAAAGCTCCTTATTACAGGATTGTGGCTGTTGACTCCAGAAAAAAGGCCACGGGTATGGTTTTGAAAATCCTTGGAACCTGGAATCCAGCAAAGAAAGAATTTAAAATTGATAAAGATGAATTAAAAATTTGGATCGAAAAAGGGGCGCAAATTAGCGCTACAGTCAAAAAATTGATTGATACCAAATAAATATGCGAGATTTACTAAATTTTATACTTAAAGGAGTATTGGGAGAAGAAAAATTCGATGTCGATGAAACAGAAGCCGAAGGCCGAATTGCCTATTCCGTTAAAACCGATCCCAAAAATATCGGTCTTATTATCGGCAAAGGCGGCCACATGATTAAGTCCCTTAGAAACATCCTCAAAGTCCGTGCCACACTCGAAAAGAAAGCGGTCTCTTTGGATATTTCAGAGTGATTTTAAGGAGAAAAAGGATCGGCTCTACCAACTTCCTGCGACGGAGTGACCTGCACAAGGTTAGGCTTTCTCAAATTTCCTATTTCAACAGTTACCTGTTTCTCAGCTGCAGTTAAATCATTTATTTGGGTAGTTATGGAAGGCAGTTTGGAAGGCAAAGGGGACCAAAAGGCTTTAACGATAATTGTAGATTTTTCAAGATCGCTTTCTTCTCTTAGTCTTATTTTATCGACAATCATAATTGGAGCAACCGTCTCAATAGCTCTTAAAAAAACCACCGACTTCTCGCGAGGGGCAGAGATGTCAAAAGTCACATCAACACGGGAAAGTCCGGATTTCTCCAAAATCTCAGGACCACTTTTTATTCCCGAAATTAATACTGAGTTTTCTTGAGCCAAAGATTTAATCTGTGAAATAACAGCTATGGACGGATTGGAATTCGGAAGCGCTCCGAGAACGCCATCTGTCGATTCTGTCGCATATGACGCAACTGTCCTTAAAATATCCAATTTTTGCGTCAAAAATACTTGGTCCTTTTGAACCTTGGCAAGAGAAGATCTTCCTTCTGATATTTTGGATAAACCAAAAACTCCAACCAAAATAGAGAGAACTGTAACGGCAAAAAGAGGGATCACAACTGACATTATTTGTTTTGTTCCTATTGATAATTTTTTAAACATTCTTACAAAATATGAAAAGTGGCAAGATAACCGCTAGCTGGATTGTAACCAAAGGTTGTAAGCGTCACAGATTTAAAAACATCCGAATTTGAGATTTTACTAAGAAACTCGGTCAAATCACTATTCGTTCTAAAAACGACAGACATGTCGAATTTTTGAGGATCAATACTGAGTTCGATCAAATCTGAGTTTTGACCAATACTTGCCAGAAAAGGCTCAATCTTGGTAAAGACTTTGACCGAACTTGGAGTCTCATGGACAGAGTTAATCTTAGTAATACGGTCTTTAAGAAGAAAAATCGTTTGCTCTGTCTTGGCTTGAGCAGCAATCTGAGATTTAAGACCATCGTTCTCCAATGAAATATTTTTCGATTGCGCTGAGATAAAAACGAAATAGGCTCCCAATCCCATGACAAAAATTATAAAACCGGAAAGCAAAATCACATTCAACATTCGCACCAGCTTGAGCACTTTTCCCAAAGGTCCACTTACTGCATATCCTGTCGGTAGTAAGTTAAGTGTGACAGCCATATTTGTTAATTATTCCTCGTGCATCGCCAAACCAACCGCTACAGAATATAAAGGCGCATATGGAGCAAGTTTTTTGGCAGTTTCAGGTTCAACTGTGATTTTTGCAAATGGGTTACCCACTAAAATTTCCAACCCCAGATGAGAGCTTAGATTAGAGACCATCTCCCGCATGCCGCTTGTTCCACCCGAAATAACAATCGCTTTTGGTGAATCTCCTTTTTCTTCAGTTTGATAATAATTTATAGCCTTTTTAATTTCATCAACAACCATTCTAAGGACCGGATCGAGAGCCAATTTAATTTTTCCTTCCAAATCTTTTGAGGATAAACCGTAAGTTTTCTTGTATTCCTCCGCCTGTAAAACAGATACGCCGAGACCCTGAGAAACAGCCCGTGTAAAAGCCTCTCCTGCAATTGGAATTGATCTGGAAAAACTAAGAAGTCCGTTTTTAGCAATGGCAATATCGGTACTGGTCGCTCCAAAATCAATAATCAAAACAGTCTTATCAATCGGAGCCAAAGCGCGGGTTAAAGCAATAAGTTCGGTCTCAACCGCCACAGGGGTAAGTCCGGCTGCCTCAACCACTTTGGTATATCTTTCTACAACAACTCTCGGCGCAGCTACAAGCAAGGCCAAAACTTCTGGAGGACTTGCCTTCTCATTACGCTCAAGAATCGTATGCTGAATAATGGCCTCTGCAATAGGGATTGGAATATATTGCTCTGACTCCCATTTGATTGCAGAGGCAATTTCAGCATCGGTAAGCATCGGAAACCTTATAGTCCTCGTAAATACCTGGGATTCCGGAACGGAAATAACAACATCCTTTGATCCTACCCCTGCCTCTGCATGGAGGTGTTTGATAACTGAACCCAGAGCAGCATATTCCTTATCATCAATTATTTTATCAACTGAACTGCCCGAGTAACCGACAATTCCGGAGGCAGAAAGCGCAAATCCACCACCTTCTTTTTGAAGTTCTACAATTTTAATTGTTTTGCTACCTATATCAAGTCCCGTCATTTGAGCAGTTAAATCAGTATACTAGATACTGGCTACTAGTTGCTAGATACTAATTATTTTGTAAGCCCTGTTGAACTATAAATTGCAAAGTCAAAAACAAACGGCGGTTCCGGCCAACCCTGAAAAACACTCAAACGTCTGTTGGATACCCCCGCAGTGCCGGTTGAATCAATTTGAGACCCTTGAGAGGGAAGGAGTGTGTTTCCTGCATAATTAACATCAAAACCAACTTTTTGTGCAATATCTGTATTGTATAAAATCCTGAGGCGCCCAAATTGTAAACCATTTTGTGTGTTATATGAGCCAACAGCGATCCCCAGTGTAGACAAATTGATCGTTTTTTTGAATTCAAACGATTCGCCTCCTATCGTACATGTCCCCGCGTCTGGAGAGGAAAAATTATTCGGCGGTGTTCGCCCGGCAAAAGGATCAAGCGCCACTCTTGCAATTCTAATCGTCGAAAGACTCCCCGGAGTTGATTCATAAAATATAGAAAATTCAACTGCCGGAGTGGTAGACACGGAATTGGGAGTGCCCGGGTTACCCCAACAAACTCTAACGGTTTTTCCTGTGAAACAAGGCTTACTCGCGCTGCAAATCAAAGCATAATTATTAGATGGGTCATGCGCCACAAACCATATAGTTGCACTGTCCCCCGAGGAAAGTGATAAAGGATAAACATAATTCGTTGATCCCTCGGCAACGTCCGTAACTGAAGATGTGTAATTTAAGGTGGGGTCAGTATAACTCTGACCAACAACTAAGCCCCGCTCTATTCCAGCCTCAGCCGCCGAAAAAGCCCGAACAGAGTCTTCATTGCCCGTTGAAATTGCAAGTCCTGTTACTGTACGGGATAATATATAAAGCACAAGAGTAAGGACCACTGCAAGAAAAAGAAGTACCAACACAAGAGCTTGCCCGTCCGAACGCATCCGTATAAGACCTTTCATCACATTTCAGTTTAACAGCGATTAGAAAGAAGGTCAACGAACTTGCAACAGGTGGTATAATGTAAACAATAAATGATAGGAACAACAAAACCAACTTTGATCTTTCTGGGTATTTCCCAAAGCTATTTTGGCCCGCGCAAGCGGGTTTTTTGTTTGAGTTGACAAACTAAAAGAATTGAGTTATTATAGGTTATACGCTATGGAAAAAACAAACGGGCTCTCACGTAGGGATTTTTTAAAACTGATAGCTCTTGCATCGGCATCAATAGCTGCAAAACCACTTGCAGAAGCTTTACAGGCAGTTGAATACCCATTACCTCAAGGTTCCGATATTTATGTAGGCACCGACGGAGGAAATACCATTATTGCCATTGTGCACAAAGGAGAAATTGAAGCTTGGACTGGACAAATAGTCCCTAATGACGATGATTCTTTTGATGTAGAAAACCAGGTTGCTTTAACTGCAAGTTTTTCTCTAGACGGCCATGGTCACAAATTAACTAAGGGCTCGCCTAGAACTTCTAATAGAAGAACTACGGGGGTTAAAACAGGAACGAGCACTTTTGTATTTGAAGCCGGAATTCCTCCCGAAGCACTTGTCCAGAAAAATTTAAATGTTAATTCCGATGAGTTTAAAGCCCGGGTACAGGCAAAGAGAGAGGAATTGATAGAAAAAACCGGTAATAATGTGTTATTCGGCTTGGGAACCGTACAAATAAATGACGTTGAAGGTAAAATCAGTAGCATTTCTGTCCATTTCGACGGACAAGGAATAGAGAGCCCTTATTACACGTTACATAGGATTGACTCGTTAAAAAACAAGCAACCCACATTCGCTCAAACAGGAGTAAGACTTGCAAGGATTGCCGCTGTCGCTACTCCCACAATTATAAACCCTGAATATACACCCACCCCTGAAGCGCCTGTGTTTCAAAACACAGAGTTGGCTGAACAGCTTGGTTATTCAACAGAAGAATTAAAGGACAAGGATTATATAGGAGTAGAAAGAGGGGACGAACAAATTGCCGACCTGACCTACAATGGCCTGTTGGGAATTAAGAGAGATGGCACAAAGGAACTTATAGGCCTTCAGTTTGTGGATAATTTTGTAAAACTCTCGGCAAAAGAAATTATGGAATTTAGCGCCCAAGTGCCAGCTGAAAGCTTTACATATTCGGCAACATATAATCCTCTAACACATTATGTAAATATTCATAATGTTTCAACCGGTATTATCGAGAACCACACAATCTATGACCCAAATGGGGAAATTGCAGGCTATATTCAAACTCACCTTGCAGTTACCAACGACGCCAATGGAAATCCGAGATTAATACGCGTTCCCATGCAAGCAGAAACAGCCGAATCAATGGGTATAAATCTTTTCAAGGGAGCTTTGGCCCTTTATTCAAATTATACTGCTGAATATGGCAAGGTTTACTCTATGGAAGAATTGGCCCAATTTGATATTAAGGGAAAAGGATTTAATATCGGTATTCCCAAAGCGGGTCCAAATTTAGATTACGAACTTGGTTTATTTTTTAAGAATATATATGACAAAGAAGATTATTATATTGATGAATTTCTGGAAACTGGGACTGAGGGGGTAACTGCGGATCCACAAAATCCGCTGATTGTCTTTGCTACTAAAACAAGAGATGAAAGATAACTGGTTGACTTGACTGCCTTCGCCTTTCATAATGTAGTTAATGCCAAGGTTTTTAATTAATTATAAAGCGCTTGTGTTTGCTCTTTTTTTCTTCATTCTTAATTCTCACCTTCAGCCTAAAAATATATATGCTCAGGTTTGCCCTGGAGTGGGTAATTATTGTTACGGCACAGCCGTAACGGAGATTCCGAGTGGTTGTTTTCTTGATGATCAAACTGGTAAATGTGAAACAGACTGGAATGAGGATCCAAACGGTCAACCTCACAATTTTGAATTTGATTGCGACATGAACACCTGCACATGGTCAGGAATTTCAGGCAATGTGGGAATTGGTTATGTTTGCGCCGACGAAGGCGGTGCGCCCATAAATGGCGTATGCGCGCAAGAAATATGGTATCAATCTTTAAGTTGTTGTTATTATGGTGGTGGGGGAGGAGGAGGTGGGGGATGTAGCACGACGGCGCCGGCGATAACTTCTGTTGTGTGGGCGCTTCCCAGACCCGCAATAGTCACAACAAGTTGGAATAACGGAAGCGGGGGACAAAGACACTCAATTGGCGCCTCAGCAAATTATTTTGATGTACGAAGCTCCTGCGGCGCAGGCACAAACTGCATATTCTCAAATAGTAACGCTACCAGTCCGTACACCGTTAATAAAAATTTCAGTATCGGTACTATTTATTTTTTCAGAGTCATGAATGTAGCCGGAGTCTGCTCCAAAGATGATATTGAAACTACAATGTCTTCCTGCGACATTTCTCCATCAAGCCTTACCTTAAACGAAGGAGAATCTGCGCAGATAACAGTCAATGTAAGTTCCAATCCAACTTGGATTTCGTCAGTTGATTTTAGATCCCTCGATACAACTGTTGCTACCGTTTCTCCGGATTCAGACACTTCTTGGCGATATCAGACTACTGTTACTGCAAAACAGGTTACCGGCACTAAAACTACAAAAGCCAGGGCAAATGTGATGGTTAAACAACAGAACCGGAATATAAGCATGGCCTGTTTAAAACAAATAGATGTTACCGTCAACGATCTTTCACCTTCCTGCACTCTCAGCCTAACCCCTGTAACAAAAACGGTTACCGAAGGAGCAAATCCGGTCATATTCACAGCAAATGTCACACCCGCTAATGGTAGTGTTTCCTCGGTTGTATTTACTTCCAGTAACACCAGTGCAGCAACTGTAACTTCCCCCGACGCAAGCTCACCCTATACAACAACCGCAACAATAAACAGTAATGTAGCATCTACCCAAGTAACAACCATTACCGCCAGAGCCTCAGTTGGAACCGCCACATGTTCTGATACGTCGATTCTTACTGTTAACGACGCGGCGGCGGCAAATCCGGCCTGGTGGCAGGTTAAAGACGGGGATGTGAGCACTAATGGGGATTTAACAAGTTCAGTGCGGGCTCCTAATTATTTTGACCTGGCCGGCAGTGGAGGATTCCCGGGAAT
>CAZBTH010000020.1:0-17510 GCA_964494885.1 uncultured Gammaproteobacteria bacterium
GCTTCTCCGACAATGGCAACTGAAATTTCAGCATCAGAAACAATACCATTTTTAGCCAAAAAATCGGCCAGTTTTTTCTTGATAACCGTTGCCTTAACGGGATAATTTGATTGTTTTGTTATTGAAACTTTTATCATGCTAGTAACTAGTTACTAGCGACTAGTTACTAGTTTCTGACGAACAAGCTCTGCAATTTTTCCCCCCTCAACGCTTGGGGCTTTTGATTTAACAACCCCGATGACCCTACCTAAATCAGCCATTGTTTTAGCCCCTAACTGATTTATTGAATCACTGATTAATTGATTTAATTCCGCCTCATTCATTTCCGGAGGTAAAAACTCCTGAAGTATGCTTAGTTCCGATTTTTCCGATTCGGCCAAATCAACTCTCCCCGCCTTTTCATATGCATCAATAGAATCTTTTCTTTGTTTGGCCTGCTTACGAATTACGTTTAATTCCTCATCTTCCGTTAAATCGTGTTGCTTCTCGATTTTTTCGTAATTAAAAGCGCTAGAAAGAAGTTTGAGGGTCGAAAGACGCACTGTGTCGTGCGCCTTCATGGCTTCTCCTATTAATTTTTGTAAGTTTTGCGTAATCATATTTAAGCTTTGTCTTCGTCCCTATTATACTTCTCTTTCCATCCACCGGTCAGATGCAAATGTAAGTGGAAAACAGTCTGGCCGGCATTTTCTCCATTCGCAATTGCAATTCTAAACGCATCAGAAATTCCCAATTTTACAGACATCTCACGAGCTGTCAGGAGCATTTTTCCTAATACTTCCTTGTCGGATTCAACAACGTCCGAAATATTTTTAATATGCTTTTTGGGAATAATCAGAACATGAACAGGTGCTATTGGATGGATATTTTGAAAGACAAGAACATCATCGTCCTCATGAACTTTAGTTGAAGGTAGTTCACCTGTAACTATTTTGCAGAAAATACAGTCCGAATTCATATCGACTCAGTATATATATTTTCACGAACTGCAACAAGAGATCAAATGTTATCCACTACAATACTATATAGTATTGTAGTATTTGAGCACAAAAATTTAATTTTTTCAATTCGGATTGGGTCGTAGTGACTAATATTTTACTGAAGTCTTTTGACAACCTCTTCGAAACTAAAAAGTTCCGATTTTCCTGAAGCACGTTCTTTATATTCAATTTTATCCCCTGCTTGCCCTGGGCTTGCCGAACGGGTTTTGTCCGAAACAACAAGCCTGGCGGGAATGCCAATTAAATCGCTGTCACCGAATTTTTCCCCGGCACTAACTTCACGGTCATCCCAAAGGACATCAATCCCTATCTCATTCAGTTTATTGTAAATTTCTTCACCCTTGCCGTTCAAGTCAATCAAATGGACATCAAATGGAGATATTTGTTTGCTCCAAATAATACCTTTATCATCATGGGAAACCTCAACCCATGTTCCCATAACGCGTGTAGGCCCAATTCCATAGCTTCCAAACCAAATTGGCTTCTTACCACCATCGCGGTCTGTAAAGTAAGCCCTCATTCGTTCAGAATAAAAAGTTCCAAGAGGAAAAATGTTTCCGACTTCAATTGATTTCGCACTCTTGAACTCCTCTTTATTTCCTTCCAATACCTCTTCATTGATAGCTTCTTCGTCCCCTTCTTTCCAGTAAATTGTATCCTCACCCACGTCACTTAAAACTTGGAACTCGTGTGTAAATTTGTCTGTGAATACCCCCCCTGACGCTTTAGCAATTTTAAAATTGAAGCCTAAACGTGTAAAAATCTTTGAATAAGCGTCCTTAACCTTTTCGTAATATTTCATTAAATCTTCTTCAGAAGTGTGGGCAGAATACAAATCTTTCATCATGAATTCACGTCCTCGCAAAATTCCGCTTTTGGCGCGTAGCTCGTTTCTAAACTTTGTCGAGAAGTGATAAATAGAAACAGGGAGATCTTTATAGCTACTTATGGTTTTTCTCAGAAGATCCATAACTATTTCTTCGTGAGTAAAAGAGAGGGCGTATTCTTTATCCCTTGAATCTTTGAGTTTATACATTATCTCGTTGGCTTTGTCCCATCTTCCTGTTTCGTTCCATATTGTTTTCGGGTGAAGTAGTGGCATGAGCATCTCCTGCCCACCAACAGCATTAATTTCTTCCCTAATTATTTGATTGATCTTTTGCACGACCTTAAAGCCCATCGGAAGAAGTGTCCAACTACCGGCCATAAGCTGGTCCATGAATCCGGCGCGGACCAAGAGTTTATGATTAACGCTTTTCGCATCCTTCGGTGCTTCTTTTTTAGTTTTTGGGAAAAGTTGAGATTGTTTCATATTTATAGATTTTATCACTAATTGACAGTCACTGAAACGACAAGAGTTCTTGGGCAAAATTGGTAAAGCGTTCAGTTTTTTCCTGAGCTTTGGCCAAGCCGGCCCCAGCCTGTTTTCTAAAAATATCATAGGAAGCCTTCGCAAAAAGACCTTTGGTGGCATTTATTCCAGCTTCTGTTGCCCCGTTGGGCGTTGCCACGTCAGCAGCAATTTTGGCAAAACTTGACCCTCTAATATATTGCTCAAAAACTTTCTCTAAAATATTTTTATCAAATCCTGATGTAAATTCATCTAAAGCCTGCGCTATCCAACCCAATTGACATGCTTTGAGTGTTTCAAACAATAGTTGATCGTCCGCTCTTTCTCCCAAATATTCCGTTGAATTCTTACCAATTTTTTTTAATTGTTCTGCTAAGCTTTCCTTTTGTGAGCCGGAAAGAAAACCATCATCGCTCCAGCTAACACTTTTAATACTTGTGTCTGTCATTATCCTTACGAACCTAACAGCTTCGTTGTTTACGGCTTTTTCCAAAGCGGCAAATTCAACAAAAGCCATTATAGAGATCACAACTTTGCCCGCCAATAAGTCTTTGTTGGTTCTCAGCCACTCCAGCCCACCCTCTTGCCTGGTGGCAAGAAGAACAAAATCATTTTTATTTATTAAATCAGCAAAAGACTCCGTCTTCATTAAACTGACGGCTTCATCTCCGGCAATTAGGCTGCCCATTCGGCCCGAACCAATTGTAATTAATTTTTCCATAAAAAAACCTCGCCGCTGCACACCAAAACTGGTGTACAAGGACGAGGCTTCTCGTGTTACCACCTTGCTTCTCTAACCTATTGCTAGTTTAGACTTATTAACTGACTCCACCTGTGCGACATCAGTATTTGTTTCTTTGAGCTTCGGAAACATTCGATAGAATTATTTCTTTTCAGAACTTCTTCAAGGACTCAGGATTGGGATCCTTCAACGCCCGCTCATCTACATGTCAATACGGGTATTATATGGACCATTACACAATCTGTCAAGTCTATACTTGTGATCCAGACACTCCAGGAATGGTTTAGCTAGGACGAAACGGAATTTTCAAAAATTCTATGCTTTTATTTAACAATCGATTTTAGAAATCCGTCTATGCTTCCCGCCATAATTAACCGCCGAACGTCCCCTATTGTTATTGCCAAGATTAAGGCCAAAAGAATTATCATTCCGATTGTATGAACTATTACCTCCACCTTAGGAACAATTTTTTTACCGATAACGGATTCAATTCCGATAAAAAGCAGGCGGCCGCCGTCCAGAGCCGGGAAAGGAAGAATGTTTAAAATAGCCAAGTTTACGGACAAAACTCCGACAAAATTAATTAACGTTAAAATCCCGTTCTTTGCAGCCTCGGTTGTCACGGCAAATATCCCTACCGGCCCGCTAACGTCTGTCGGGACGTCTCCTTGCCATAAGCCATATGCCATATGCCATAAACCAGACAGTATCGTTCGTCCCCAGAAAAACGCATCCTTGAATCCGTAATAGATTCCGTAAAAAGGGCGTTGCCAGACAGGAGGAAAATATATTTCAGTTGAGGTGATGGTTACACCCAATGGACCCTCGCCTGCAGGGGGACTAAGCCTCGGGGTTACGGTAATTTTGCCTTTCTCAGTTTCGATAATAACTTTTTGCCCCTTTTTGGCATCAACGTTTTTTATAAAAGTGTTAACATCGGCGATGTCCTTTCCGTCAACTTTCTTGATAATATCTCCCACAACCAAGCCAGCTGTAACGGCTGGAGAATTTGCGGAAATATCAACTACTTTTACTTGATTCATATCTCTTGGAATTCCGGTAAATGAATAAACTATCGCGAAGGCAACAACGGCCAAAGCGAAATTCATCACAACTCCGGCGACAACAACTGAAGTTCTTACTCTTTTACTTTTATTTAGGAAGGCACGTTTCGGATCGGAAATTCCTCCTTCTTCCTGCTCTCCATGAAGACGTACGAATCCGCCAAAAGGAAGCGCGTTTACAGAATAAATTGTTTCCCCTATTTTTTTGCCAAAAAGCCGAGGGGGAAGTCCAAAACCAAATTCCTCAACCCAAATTCCGGCCCGTCTTGCCATTATAAAATGACCCAGTTCATGAACTAAGATTAGGACAGAAAGAACAAGGAGAAAAATTAATATCGAAACAAGCATGGATAAAAGTATAGAGTATTTTGTATGTTGTATGTAGGGGGTAAAAAACTACCTCGGCCCGCCTGAAGTTGATTTTGTGTAAAAAGGGTAATTATGGGGTTTCCACAAAATTCGTTAGAAAACTTTTATTTAAACGCGCACCATCAATTTCAACTTTTCCAAGTGTCAGACTTGCTAGGCTCTTATTTTCTCTCGTTACCGCCCCATTTATATCAGGGCCACCTTTTCCAAATCTAATACCTTTATCGGTATACTCGACACCATCAAACACTTCACAAAAGTCTCTAAACGAAACGGCTGCAGACCTTCCGCCAGCACCATTCTGTTCAACCGCTTCCAGATACAGAAGATCTCCCCTCTTAACACCCAAGGTAATCTCAAACACACGCCCGTTTCTCCATATACTTACGAGGGTGTCAAAGTCCCTTTGAACTCTCGGAGATTTTAAGCCCAAAACATCCTCCCTAATTTTTAATTTATAAACACTTTCTCGCCCGGCTTCCTCGTGCTTTTTCTCCTCCCTTGGTTTTCTTCTGTCCTCTCTTATAAAAGCTTCACCCCGAAAAACACCCGTGCCAATTTTTAGATGTTTCAAAACCCCCATGACAGAATCTTTATCAGCATCTGTTTTAGGCCGACTCAACTTCATATCGATACCGGCCTTTTTCAAAGCATAATTAAAGTCGTTAACACTAATAGAAAGCTGTTTTGGCCATTCATCTGTCTCTTTCTTGCTAACGATCTTTCGGGCAATATCTTCTGGAATCTTTCTAGTTGGTCTTGGAGGATCTGCAACGTTTTTACTAACAAAAACTATTCTGTCATTGTTTGGATCAGCGTTAACAATGTAACCTACTTTAGCATCCGGATCTTGCCAAATACGATAAAGCTCGGCCACATGGTCATAAACCGGATCGCTTTCGTTCTCAAACGCCTGTCTATCCATAGGTTGGGCGGCCTGTCTGGTGTCCATTGATGGTGTTCTCTTTTCCGCCGTCCTTTGGTTTTTCCTCCAGCGCCAATCTTTACGATCTTCCAAATTGGGAAAATTTCTTGATCCACCATAGCCCCGCACTCTTGAAAAAGATAATGCATAATTGCCGTTTTCATCTGGGCCCACTTCACCAAGATCAGTATTTTCAATTTTTTCTTCTCGATCCTGCCCATCCAACCATGCAGCAAACTCACCTTTAAGCCTCTTCACACCGTCTGTTTCGGGGTTAGCACCTTGTTCATTTCCAAAGTCCACCCCATCATCAATGTCTTCAGGAATTAAACCTTCTGGTTTTCCATTTTCATCCAATGGGAGCGTGTAACCCATTGCTTGAATAAACCCATCGATGTACAAACTACGAAGTTCGGGGTCGGCCGCGTCTGGGTCATTAAAAAGAATATCTACTGCGTCTCCACTACCCAACTCACCAGGGTACTCTCGACTGTCTCGCTGAAAGGGCAGGTTGCCATCTTCTACGATTTGCTCCTGCTCCTCAACAGTCGGGGGCCTGCTAAAACCACCATGAACTCCGGCCTCATGAAAAGACTCATATACACTCGGTTGAATAAAAGGGTGCTTATTATTATTAGCTACTCTATCTGCCATAACTTAAATATAGTCTACCTGGAAACTATTAATCAAGAGGATAAACATTTGCATAGATTCCCGATCGGGTCGGGAATGACAGCAATGGAAGTAATCATATTTGCATCAACTCTGTCTTTTTCTTTTCTCCCATCTCGTCGATTTTGGCGATAAAGGAGTCGGTAATTTCCTGAAGCTTTTTTTCATTTGCAAACTTTTCGTCTTCTGTGATTTCTTTTGCCTCGAACTTCTTTTTAATTTCATGCATTTCATCGGCCCGGACCTGCCTAATCGTTACCTTACCGTTTTCTAATTTGACAGATAAAATTTTTACATATTTTTCGCGGTCTTCCGTTGTTAGAGGCTGCATGACTATTCGAAGAATTTCCCCGTCGATAGAAGGATTCATGCCAATATTGGCTTCTAAAATCCCCTTGCGGATATCCCCGATTATGGACTTATCCCAAGGGTTAATTACAATCGAAGTCGGATCAGGAGCGGTGATTGAGGCAACTTCCATTACTCTTAAACGCTGTGTACCGCCGTATGCAGGAACAATAATATTTTCTACAAGCGAGGGTGTTGCACGGCCAGTACGGACACCAGCAATATCGGAGGCGATAGAATCAACTGAAGCCTGCATTTTGGAGCGGATTAGACCTTCATCCATTACTTTCCTAATTCTACACGAAAAACGCGACCGATGCGAATATTTTCTCCTGTCTTGGCAATAACTTCTTTAACAAGATCCAAAACTTTCTTTGACGGGTCTTTTATAAAATCCTGTTTTTCTAAATCGGTTTCCCCCATTGAAGCAGCCTGCATGGCAATTTCGCGTCCTAAATTTTCAAAAAGCTCGTTTTTAGCAACAAAATCAGTTTCACAAAGAAGTTCGACTACTCCTACCACTTTTCCTGTGTGGTGAGTGTAAACAAAAATCTTTCCTTGTGAAGTAACTCTTCCCTCTCTTTTTTCAGCTTTTGCCAAACCTTCTTTCTTAAGAATGCTCAATGCTTCTTTCTCGTTACCTTTTACATCCTCCAAAACTTCGCGGATACGAATGAATGCCACTCCTGTTTCTTCACGAAGTTTTTTGATTAATTCAATGTTGATTTTAGACATACAATAACAATGTAGCACGTAGCAGGTAGTATGTAGCAAGGTTTCTGTGCATGCTACTTTCTACATTCTACTTACTACTAATTTTCCCTTCACCCTCGATGATTGCCTCCTTCACCAAACCAAGTACATATTCCAGGGCCTTGCTTGCATCATCATTCATGGGAATCGGGTAATCGATGGCGTCCGGATCGGAGTTGCTGTCGACTATACCGACAATCTTTACATGTCCAGCTAACGCCTCCCTCACCGCCGACGCTTCTCTTTTCGTATCAATAACAAAAAGCACATCCGGAACTTTTTCCAAAGTTTCGACTCCCCCAAAAAATCTTTCAAGTCTGGTTATTTCACGATCAATTAGAAGTCTTTCTTTCTTTGTAAATTTAGAGTAACCACCCGAGGCCATATTCACCCTCATTTCTTCCATTTTCTTAAGAGATTTTTTAATTTGTCCGAAATTTGAAACTGTACCACCCAACCATCTTTCGTTAACAAACGGTACCCCAACCTCTTCTGCAACTTCCTTTACCTTTTCTTTGATCTGTTTTTTTGTACCTAAAAGAAGTATAGTTTTACCTTCTTTTGCAGATTTTATAAGAAATTCCAAAGCTTCTTCGATAAGGGGCTTGGTTTTGGTTAAATCAAAAACATGAACTCCGTTTTCTGAGCCATAAAGATATTCCTCCATTTTGGGGTTCCAACGTTTGGTTTGATGCCCAAAATGGGCACCTGCATCCAATAAATCTTCGAGTGAAACTTTAACTTTAGACATTGTTTTTGTGTCATCCTGAATTCATTTCAGGATCTTCGCTTTCTTAATCCGCCATCGGCTGGAAGTTGTCCAGAAAGCGTAGCCGATGTGTGAGTTTCGATTATAAGGCAACTAGCCGAGCTTGGCAAGAGCGATTTTGTTAATCTTGATATTCTCCAAAGCGCTTTTGGCTGCGGCACGGGCAAGGTGGATTGCGGTTCTGGCGTCGCTTACGGCATTTTTGTTACCCACCTTGGAAGCTCTATACCCCAACTCCTCCAGTTCGTGAGAAAGTTTTCTTACTTCCATTGGAACTTCGATTGCATATTTTAGGGATTTCTTAATCGCCTCAGTCCTATCCGGACTTTCTTTGTTCATTTTGTATGCTTCCATTACTTTTTGATAAGCTTTGGCGTCTTCCTCGGCAAGGACAGCCAATCGTTTTTTAATTTCCCCCGTGTCCTTGGCAATTTTTATAAGAATCTTTTCTTTATCTTCATACCCCTTTTTACCCATCGTCAGGTTTACCACCATTTCGATCAGGGACGCCGCAAAACTTGCCGCAAGTGCCGCCACAACCCCACCCCCCGGAGTCGGATTTTTACTGCTTAACTCCCTTTGAAATTCCTCAATTGTCTGTTTGTTTAACATATTTATTTTATCCTTGTCATTCTCAACTGACCCCCTTTGTCATCCCCGACCAGATCGGGGATCTATGCCAACAATCTATTTATATAGATTCCCGCTTCCGCGGGAATGACATTATTCCCAAAGTTTCTTTTCTAAAATCTGGTCTGATTTAAAATTGTCAGCCTTAAATGTTGTCTTAACTGCCCGAACTAGTGATTCCAACGGAATCATACCATAAATTTCCGAGCTCTTGATTTTAACTCCCGCCGCTTCTGCTTCTATTTCAATAGCCCGATAAGCTTCATCAAAATTTGTTACTTCGTAATCGACTAAATTCATGGAAACTTGAGCGAATCCGTCTACCTCAAATCCCAGGGCTTTGACAGCTTTCAATCCCCCATCTTTTTCTCTGATTTTTTTGGCAATATCTTTTGCAATTTGGACGTCAGATGTATCCAGATTCACATTATATGCCACCAAATACTTCCTTGCCCCAATCACCGTTGCACCACCCCGCGGGTGGAACTTTGACGGACCAAAATCGGGTTTTCTGTCAGGATTTTTTTCGATTTCATTTTTCAATCCTTCATATTCACCTATTCTGACATCTGCCAAGTTTTTATTTGATTCTCGTGTTGCTGCTTCCTCATACAAATAAACCGGAATCCCAAGTTCCTCACCAACCTTTTTGCCCAATTTATTGGCCAATTCCGCACATTCTTCCATGGATACTCCCGAAACCGGAACAAAAGGAACGACATCTGTTGCCCCAATTCTTGGATGTTCCCCTACATGTTTATTCATGTCGATTAATTTGGTTGCGGTTTTAATTGATTCAAAAACGGAATTCATTACCGCTTCCGGCTCCCCAACTATAGTAAATAGCATGCGATTGTGTGAAGCGTTAAATTCGAGCTCGAAGACTCTTGCCCTTCCGTAGCCTTTGGCGGAGGAGGGTTGACCTCCTTTTTTAGCAGCGTTAAATATAGCTTCTATAATCTTCTTGTCTTTCCCCTCGCTGAAGTTTGGTACACACTCGACAATTTTTTGCATCTAGCCGTTATTATATATCTTTTAACTATCACCTTTCAGGGCCACCTTTATTCCCCTCCAAAAAACCATTAAAAATTAACTTATTTTCTATCTCTCTGCTCAAATCAGCGAAAACAGCCTCTGGTTTTTGATTTCCATCAATAACAACCCAGCGAGAAGGATCCGCACGAGCAATTTCAAAATAACCACTTCGAACCCGCTCATAAAAATCGCGTTGTAAAGAATCCATCCTATTAAATTCTGAGTTACCTTTATGTTTACGCTCAACTCCTATTTCCGGATCTAAATCAATCAAAATCGTCATATCCGGTGTTAAACTTCCTGTTGCATATCTAATGAGTGAAGAGATTTCTTCACGATTTTGTCGGTGGCCAAAGCCTTGATATGCAATTGTAGAATCAGAAAATCGATCCGAAATCACAACTTGCCCCAATTCCAAGCGCGGTCTTATAATTTGTTCAACAATCTGTGCCCTAGCTACTTGGTACAATAAAGTTTCTGTTCGCGGATGCATTTCAGTGTTGTTTATGCTGTGAAGAATCTCTCTTATCTGTTCACTTATGTCTGTTCCTCCCGGCTCGCGCGTTGGATAAACTGACAATCCACTTTGTCTAAGCCATTCTACAATAAAAGGTATTTGATAAGTCTTGCCGCAACCCTCGCCACCCTCTAACGTAATGAAATAACCAGGATATGCTCGCATATTATTTTTTAACAGGCCTACCCGGAACCTCGTGATGCTGACGACAGCGGGCTTCATAGTCACTTTCTGCCCCAACTAAAATTAACGGGTCGTCATAGTTTGCAGGAATTCTTTTGCCGTCTATTATTTTAATTCTTTGTGTAAACGAAGCTTCCCTGTGACAAACATTACAAAAAGCATGCATCGAATGCACGTCCTCCGCCTCCTGTTTAAGAACTGCCATTGGTCCAAAAGGTTCACCTCTAAAATCTTTGTCAAGTCCTGCAACAATCACTCTTTTTCCACGAAGTACAAGTTCACGGCACACGTCGGCAAGCCCCATGTCAAAAAAGTTTCCTTCATCTATGCCAACAATGTCATGTTCGGGTAAAACCATTTCAAGGATTTCGGAAGAATTGTGTACTGTCACAGCAGGATATTGCGCCCCATCATCTGAATTGATTGTATTTTTTTCCCGCCTATCATCGACCGCGGGGGTAAAAGCTATTACTTTTAAACCTGCATGCGGGGCTCGCCTTAATTCTGTAATTAACTGACTGCTCTTTCCGCTAAACATGGGTCCACAAAATATTTCGAGCCCGGGATGCAAATGTTCTTTTTCTGTGATTCTTTCCTTCATGTTTTACTTTTTGACTATTCCAAGTTTTGTAAGTTTTTCCATTAACTCTTCTCTTTCTCTTTTGTTGGTGAGGCCAACTGCCTTTGATGCTTGGTCTACTTGATCTGCGGTAAACGTCAATCCTGAATCCAACAATAATTTAGATAACGTGTTTTGCTCCGGGCGTGATAGAGCTGTTGCGAAAAGTTCGTAATCTTCGAATGCCTTATAAGACATGGGGAATGCGTCTTTAATTATCGTCGCCATTACGTTAGCGTATTGTCTTATTTCGAGTTGGGCATGGGGATCCATTCTGAGAGCAAGAAAATGAAACAAATTATGAAGATCCACCTTCCAATACCATTGAGTATAAATATCCACCGGCAAAACATTTCTGGCAAGCTCTCTGGCGATTTGAGGTCTTCCGGGATCGACCGGATTTCCCGTTCCGTCATCATTTAACAAAAGCTGATAGTCTGCATAACTCCTCGCCCCGTTTTCCTCAAAAACCCGGCGGACAAATTCTGCCTCGTCTTTTCCGACTCCATCACCCCGGCCCTGTTTATTGTTTGTAGATTGAATATTTACAGAATCTGCATCGGGAATGTAAAACTCATCTTTGAGGATTGAATACCTTGCAGAATATTCATTTAGGCTTGCGGTTCTATGACGCACCCATTGACGGGCAACCGAAATTGGAAGCTTAACATGAAACTTAAGCTCGGCCATTTCAAAAGGACTTGTATGTCTGTTTCGATCAAGATATCTAATTAATCCTTCTGTTTGGCTAACGGATTTTGTTCCATAACCATACGAGACTCTTGCTGCTTGGGCAATCGATTCGTCGTCCCCCATATAGTCGACCAGGTAAATAAACCCATGATCAAGAACCGGTATAACTTCCCCCATCCATTTTTCAGCGCCGGGATTAACGGTTCGTTTTGTTGGTTCGGGTTCCCGATTTTGAAATTCAGCACTCATGTTATCTGAAAGCTTTTTACCAATTCGTTGACAGGGGTGTCAATACGCAAACAAATAGCAAAACGGCACTACAAATTGTGTCCCTTTATTTTTTACAATTTTCCTGATATTAATATTTTATAGCAAACTCAAAAAACGTCGGGTTTTTGAGTTTGGTATATAGGAAATCTTTGGATTTGCCAAACAAAATGTCAAAAAATGACAAATGACATTTTGTTTTAATATGACTATATGAAAGAACTTCTTTGTGTAACCGGGCTTACAGGTTCCGGTAAAAGTGTCGCTTCCGATTTTTTTGTGGACAAAGGTTACCAATACGTGAGATTCGGACAAATAGTTTTGGATGAAGTCAAAAAAAGAGGTCTTGAACCCAACGAGAAAAACGAAAAACCTATACGCGAAGAGTTTAGAAAAAAATACGGCATGGCAGCGTTCGCCACTCTGAATCTTTCCAATTTTAAAAGAATGTTAAAAAACGGAGATGTTTTGGGTGACGGACTTTATAGTTTTGAAGAATACAAAATATTAAAAGAAGAATTCGGAAAACAGTTTATTACTGTTGCAGTTTACGCCCCTCCTATGTTGAGATACGAAAGGCTAACGGAGAGGAAATTAACAAGCTCAGACACGGCGCTTAGAAACCGTCCTGCTACCAGACAAGCCGCCGAGTCCCGTGATTACGCAGAACTTGAAAACTTAAACAAGGGCGCCACTATTGCGATGGCCGATTACACCGTTTTAAACACAAAAGATTTAGATTTTTTTAAAAAACAATTGGAAGAAATTTTTAATGAAATTAAATCCCAGCAATAATAATGTTCTATTGTTCTAGAACAGTAGAACAGACAAGCCAAGTGAAACACAAAATTTCTAAAGACATAAGTGATACATCTATATATAACGATATATCAGTAGAATTGAAAAAACATACTCGCCCATCTTGGGATGAGTACTTCATGGAAATAATGCGATCGGTAAGTAAGCGGGCAACCTGTGATAGGGGTCGGGCATCAGCTGTTTTTGTAAAAGATAAACAAATATTGGTTACGGGTTATGTGGGTTCCCCAAAAGGCATGCCGCATTGCGAGGAAGTCGGACATCAGATGAAAAAGATAATTCATGAAGATGGGACAATAACCGAACATTGTGTTCGCACAGTTCACGCAGAACAAAACGCAATTTGCCAAGCGGCAAAACGCGGAGTTGCAATTGACGGGGCAACCGTTTATGTGAATATGACACCGTGTAGAACTTGCGCAATGTTACTGATTAACTGCGGAGTTAAAAGAGTTGTGGCTGATAAAAAATATCACGCCGGTGCCGAAAGTGAGGCAATGTTCAAAAAAGCAAAAATCAAGTTGGAATTTATCTCTTCAAAAATTGAAAAGTATGAAAATCGAGTACAATTAAATCATGAGTGAAACTTCTTTAGAACCACCTACCACAATTCTGGAGTCTGAAAAACTAGATAATGAACCTCAATTTTTAAATAAATTAGGTATTGACCATCCAACAGTTGCAAATGAAATAAGAAGCCGCATTCCTGAATGGAAAAAGAAGGTCGATGAATTAAGCGGAATTGAGGATTTTGGCGCGAAGATGTTGAACGCAATTGAATATGTCGATAAGGAAGAAACTGATCGGTTGATAAGTTCTGTCGCAGATGAAATAAGAAAAATCAGAGAAAAAGATCCAACCAAGCCTATTAGATTCATTGCTTGGAGTACTACAGATGGAAGCGGTAAGTGGTTTTACGATCAGCTTGTGGCATCTTTACAAGATATTTCGACAGATAATATTTCATTAATTGCACCATATGATGTTGGCTACGAGGCAGACTTAAAAGCATACGAACCAACATATTTCTATCTGGATGACGCCGCGAATTCTGGGCAGCAAATTCAACAAGGTGTTTTTGCTTTTAGAAGTGTTGTAGGAAATTTAGAATATTCAGTAGATCAGGGTGAGGACGAAAACGCAATGATCGAAAACCCAATAGATGTAAGAATCAGACTTCTTAGAGTGACAGACGAAGTAACAGATTTCATAAATCGACAAAAAAAATTTTTCATTAATAAGTCAGGTCATCCACTGGTTGTAATCGATACCGAAAGTAATCCAAACGCTAATAAGCGCATGCCGACCGTGAGTGATTTGATAACCAACCTAGGATTAAAAGCGGACGACATACAAAATTACGGCGCTTTCCTTTATGGTCATCACGGTAGATTTCCCACAACCCTCGCAATATTTCGACATAAAATCCAAGACAACATGCCTATCGCTTTAGTTGAAGGCAGATTGAGCAGCGACAAGGTACCGTTTTTAATTTCGCAAGAAAACAGAAAGTCTATAAGAAAGTTTTATAAATAACTATTTTTCTTCTTCTTTTTTAGGAGAACGCCAACTGGCATATTTACAATCCGGGTAGCGGGAACAGCCAAAAAACCTTCTTCCCTTGCCCGTCTTCTTAACTATAACTTCACCTTTCCCACATTCAGGGCAAGTCACTCCCACCTTTTCTACATATTTTTCTGTATGTTTACATTCAGGGAAAAGCGAGCAGGATATAAACTTTCCAAATCTTCCGGTTCTTACTACCAACTCTCCGGTTCTGCTCGCATCGCCCGCCTCCCTTGCCTCATCGCAATCGGGGCAAACCCTGCCCAACTTTTCTGTTTCGATTTTCACCCTTTCGCTATTTTTCTCTACGTCTTTTAATTTGACAGCAAACGGTTTCCAAAATTCTTTGATCGGATCGACCCATTTTAATTTGCCATTAGCAACATCGTCCAAATCGTTTTCCATGTGGGCTGTAAATTGATATTCAAAAGTATCCGGAAAATTTCCGATTAGGAAATCGTTGACTGCAGTGCCGATTGAAGTCGGCAAAAACTGTTTGCTTTCATTTTTTTCAATATAATTCCTAACCTGAACTGTGGAAATTGTTGGCGCGTACGTTGAAGGGCGCCCAATTCCCAACTTTTCCAAGGTTTTGATTAATGAAGCTTCGTTATATCTTGCCGGGGGTTGAGTAAACTTTTGGTCTCCCCAGGTCTTGATCAAATCAAGTTCTTCATCTTTTTCAACATCGGGTAAAACATTCACCTCGGGAGAGTCAAAGCCCACTCCCGAGGTGTCTTTCATTTGTTTAACCGGAATCACTTTACGCCAACCGTCGAAAGTCATTATTTGCCCACTAGCACGCAAGCTATGTGCTATATGCTCTACGCTATATGCAGATACCTCAATTGTTGTTTCATCAAAAATTGAAGGACTCATCTGACACGCAACAAACCTTGCCCAAATTAATTCGTATAGTTTAATGTTCTCGTCTCCGTATTTGTCGTTTGTCATTTGAGATTTGAGATTTGAGATTTGGCCAACATCAGTTGGCCTTATTGCTTCATGTGCTTCTTGCGCAACTTTAGAAGTTGTTTTGAAAAATCTGGGAGAAGGTGGCAAATATTTATCCCCATATTCTTTTTGAATATAAGATCTAACTGAGTCCACGGCGGTTTTGGCCAAATTCAGCGAATCGGTTCTATGATAAGTAATATGTCCCTCCTCATATAATTTCTGAGCGACCGACATTGTTTTTTTGGACGACCAGCCAAAAACCCTTGAACTTGCCTGAGATAAAGTGGAAGTCGTAAACGGCGGATAGGGACTTTTTGTAACCTGGCGCTTTTTTACGTCTGTAACTTTGTACTCCGCCTTTTCCAAATCAGCCAAAATTTTATCAGCCTCGGTTTTGTTTTTGACCTCTGCTGTATTGTCCCCAATTTTGATTAATTGGGTTGTAAATTCACTTTTGACCTTTGACCTTTGACTTTTGACTTTTGAAAATATCTCCCAATACTCCTCTGCTTTAAACTTCCCAATCTCCCGCTCTTTCTCTACAATCAGACGAACCACAACCGATTGAACGCGTCCCGCAGAAAGCCCAACGCGAACCTTTTTCCAAAGAAGCGGGGAAAGTTTATAACCAACAAGGCGATCTAGGACTCTGCGTGCAGTTTGAGCATCAACTAGGTTTGTGTCCACTTCATGCGGATTTTTAAGCGCTTCGTCTACCGCTGCTTTTGTGATTTCATGAAAAGTCACCCGTTTTAATTTGTCATTTATCATTTGTAATTTGGCATTTGAGCGAAGCATGTCCGCGACATGCGAAGCGATGGCTTCTCCTTCACGGTCGGGGTCGGAAGCTAAATAAATAGTTTTTGCGGTTTTGGCAAGTTTAATTAATTTAGAAATTGTTTCTGCTCTTTTTGGGACGTCAACAAACTCCGGAGCGAAATCGTGTTCGATATCTACGCCGAGTGTGCTTTTGGGTAAGTCCTTAATGTGGCCCATGGTCGCCTCCACGTCATATTCGCTCCCGAGAAATTTTGAGAGTGTACGAGCTTTTGTCGGGCTTTCTACAATAATTAATTGCATATGCTTTTGCTTGCCCTGTTAGAAGCGACAGCTTTCTAATAGGGTTGGTGATTCGACTATTATGAGCTTGCGCTCCATCTTCAATGTTAAATTCATATTGATATATAAAAAATTAAATATTAAACATCAAATATAGATATTAAAATTCAAAAATTCTAAAACTATTTACATTTTTATCTGTCATTTTAATCTTTAATATTTTATATTTACACTTTCTTGTATACCCCTTTCCCCATATTTCTAACCATCCCTTTCATTTCCATAATGATAAGTCTAGCAGACACTTCACTTGTAGCGCCACCTGATATTCTAACAAGCTCGTCAAGATGTAAGGGTTCGCGCTCCAGAATTTCAAGGAATTTAGCCTCAGTTGCATCCCCCGGCATTACCTTTTTAACCGCCTCTTTATCCACTTTAAACTGCAAATGAAGTTCATCCAAAATGTCTTTTGAAGAGGTCACAAGCTTACTTCCGTTTTGGATTAGATAGTTTGGAGCTTCTGAAGTTGGTGAAGTAATAGGTCCCGGGACTGCAAAAACGGTGCGTCCCTGCTCGGCTGCAGCATTAACTGTATAAAAAGTGCCGCTCTTCATCCTACCTTCGATGACGATAACAGCTTTTGATAAACCTGAAATGAGCCGATTGCGAATAGCAAAATCTGATGGAAACGGTTGGTGTCCTAAAGGCTGTTCCGAAATTAACGCCCCATTGTTTTTTATAAACTCCAAAGCAAGGTTTTTATTTGTTAAAGGTGAAATAATATCTAAACCCGAAGCAAGAACTGCAATTGTGCGTCCACCAACAGAAAGCGCCGCCCTTTGCGCTTCTGCATCCACCCCAAGGGCAAGACCCGAGACGATAGTGACACCAAAACTTGCAAGTTCACCAGCAAATTTTTTGGCAACTTCGCGGCCGTAAGAAGTCATCATGCGAGATCCGACAATGGCCACAGCATTAGAATCTGTGTTTTTGAAATTACCACGAACATAAAGAACGTGCGGAGCGTCGCTTAAATCTTTAAGATTTTCAGGATAATCGTTATCAAAAATTGTTACAACTTTAATTGAAAGTTTTTCCAGTTTTGAAAGGTAGTTTTCCTGACTTTCCCTACGACCTAATTTTTGGATATTGTTAGCCTTAAAAATGCCTT
>CAZBTH010000021.1:0-17480 GCA_964494885.1 uncultured Gammaproteobacteria bacterium
GTTTTTGGTTTTCCTCAACGCCTTTAAGTTTAGTTTTAAGTTCACGGCCCTTTTCTATATCGTCTTTTGTCAATTTGTTTCGTTCGGAACGGATGCCTTCTACTTCCTGGAGAACTTTTCTTCTTTCGACGTCCACTGTAAGAAGTCTTTCAATAACCGTTTCATCGAAGCCTTTGCTTTTTGTTGCATTTATTACTTTATCTTTGTTGTCGCGGATAAAATTAATGTCTAACATAACCATTATTATAGCAACAAAATAATATTTTTTCTTTTTGCAAACGTGACTGAATCAAGATACAATCAAATTAATGTGGAGAGACAGGATGAGATACAGACAGAACCTAACCAGGAGTAGGAATTTGGTTCGTATTGCCAAGTATGTTTTTTTGGGTGTGGTTCTACTTTTTGTTTTTCTTTTTGTTGCGCTTCCAATCTTTTCCCTTTCCCTTCCCTCTCCCGATAAAATAGTTAGGCAGACCGGTTTTTCTACGCAAATATTAGATCGCAACGGACAAGTTCTTTATGACGTGTATGCCAACCAAAATAGACAACCTGAAGTTTTAGCGGACATTCCGTTATATCTGCGACAGGCGACGATCTCTATTGAGGACAAAAACTTTTATACTCATAGCGGATTTGATCCTGTTGGAATCACCAGAGGTTTTTTACGAATATTTACGTCGGGTAGGGCTCAGGGAGGCTCCACCCTGACTCAGCAGCTTGTAAAAAATTCTCTTTTGACAAACGACCGCACAATTATCAGAAAAATAAAAGAGTTCGTACTGGCTGTCGAGATAGAAAAGAAATATACAAAAGATCAAATACTGCAGATGTATTTGAACGAGGTGCCTTACGGCGGAACTGCGTGGGGAGTTGGCGCTGCAGCCCAAACTTATTTTGGCAAGGATGTTAAGGATTTAGATCTTATAGAAAGCGCAATTTTGGCCGGAATGCCCCAGGCCCCTTCGTCGTATTCGCCTTATTCTTCCACTCCAAAAGCTTACATTACCCGTACGAAAGAGGTCTTACGCAGGATGCGCGAGGATGGATATATTACATCCGATCAGGAGAAGTCAGTTGACACGGCACTACCTGATGTTTCTTTTAGACCAAGGGGCGCAGGATTTAAAGCTCCCCACTTTGTGCAATATGTACAAAGAATTTTGGAGAGTAGGTATGGTCAGGCGGCGGTTGAACAGGGAGGGTTGAAAGTAACAACCACTTTAGACCTCGATTTACAGGAAAAAGCCCAGCAGATAGTAACCGATGAAATTGCAAAAGTTGAAAAACAACATATAACCAACGGTGCCGCAATTGTTATTAACCCTGAAACCGGTGAGATAATGAGTATGGTAGGAAGCAAAAATTTTGGCGCAACAGATTACGACGGCCAGGTTAATGTTACAACTTCACTCAGGCAACCCGGGTCTTCTTTTAAACCGTTTACTTACGTAACTGCATTTAAAAAAGGATATACGGCCTCGACTATGATTATGGACGTACCTACAACATTCCCCGGAGGGGTGGGACAGCCCGATTATAATCCGGTTAATTATGATGGAAAATTTGTAGGGCCAATTCAAATTCGCTATGCACTGGGAAATTCCAGAAACGTTCCGGCTGTTAAAACCTTGGCAATGGTTGGTATAAAAGATGTACTCACTACTGCAACGGATATGGGACTTACTACTCTTCCACCCACAGCAGAAACTTTAAAACGAGTGGGACTTTCTTTAACACTTGGAGGCGGAGAAGTTCGTTTAATAGATATGGCAGGCGCCTATTCGGCCTTTGTTAATAAAGGTTATCGCGTGGATCCAGTGGCTATCTTAAAAGTTACCGACGTTAACGGAAAAGTTTTGGAGGATAATCATTTTCAAAAAGGCAAAAAAGTTCTTACGGAGGAACAGGCATATCTTATTAATTCAATTCTTTCTGACAATGCTTCCAGAAAAGATACTTTTGGTGTTAATTCGCTTCTAAATATCGCCAACGTAATGGTGAAAACGGGGACGACCAACGATAAGCGCGATAACTGGACAATAGGAGGAAACGACAACGCTATGGTGGGTGTTTGGGTTGGCAATAACGACAATTCACAAATGCTTAACGTGGCCTCCGGGGTAAGCGGCGCCTCCCCAATCTGGAGACAAATTCTTACCCAAGCGCTAAAAGGAAAACCGCCGGTTACTTTTGATAAGCCGGACAATGTGTCCCAGATGGATGTCGATACTATTTCAGGGTTTCCTTCTCATGACGGATTTACATCTCGAAGTGAATTTTTCATTAAAGGCACAGAACCTTCCCCCCCGGACCCGATCCATGTGATGTTAAAGGTATGTAAAAGTGACGGCAAGCTTGCAACTCCAAGCGACATCGCCTCAAATAATTATGATTCTAAAGAATATTTTCAATTTAAAGAAGAGGACCCAACAGCTGCTGCCGGAAGTCCAAACAAGTGGCAAGAGGGAATACTTAACTGGGTAAACGGACAATCGGATTGGCGATATCATCCACCTATGGACTACTGTGGCACAAGTAATCCCTTGAGTGTTGACTTTACTTATCCACACGATCAGGATTCTGACTTGCCAGGTACTTTTGCAGTTACTTTTACGGCCAATTCAAACAGCGAAATAACTCAGGCAAATTTGCAGGTGAATGGAGTTATAAAATGTGCTTTTAACAATGGCGCCAATAATTACAAATGTGACTTATCGGGTCTGGCGAATAATATTTACACGCTTAAAGCAGAAGCAATAGATTCACAAAATCACAAGTCTGAAAAAGTGATAACAATTGGGGTGGGAATGTCTGCTGCCCCAACTCCTTCACCTTCACCAACCCCCGTTCCCTCGTCTACTCCCTAATGCTGCCACCAAATTTGTTTTTGACTGAGGTAATAATTTCTTTACGGATTTTTTCTACTTCAGAGTCGGTTAAAGTTTTATTCGGATCCTGATATTCAATGTTAAAGGTGTAGTTGTTTTGGAAAATATCGCCGAGTTCAACTTTGCGGATTGTCTGATTGACTAACTTTATCGAATTAACAATTTCACCTACTCTGATCTTTTCCGGAAGAGTGAAAGTTATATCTTCAACCTGCGGTGGGAATTTCGCAGGTTCCTGATATTTTTTAGAATTTATTTTTGCATTTATCAATTTCTGTAAAGCAAATTCATATCCAAACATTCCATTTTCCAAATTGCCATATTCACCAATCACCATCTTATTTGAACGAATGACAATCTTTTGACCAGGTAGATATCCGTTACCCTCGACCACCTCTGATTCGTATGAAATTCCAAGTTGATCCAATATGCTTTCGGGAACACCCTTACTTTCTCTATATTCTCCGTTTTTTATAATTCCTCCAAGTATTAATCTTTCTTCCGGTAGACCATTTTTCATCGGAATATAGATATTAGCTATTTCAAAAAAGTGGATATAACCTTTTTCTTGTGAGTTTCCATTAGTTGCATTTATAAGAGATGACATAAGTGTGGTTCTCAAATATTCAGAGTCGCTTCCGAGTGGGTTATCTAACCTAAGAGCTTTTTCTCCTGCCATTTCTTTAGTTACCAAAGAAAGACTATAAATTTCCATCCCTCCTAAACTTTTTATAATTTGTTTTAAATCATTTTCAAATTGGAAGTCACTGTTTTGTAATGGTTTCGGAAGTTCGCCTGACATCAAAATCGTGGGAAGATTGTGATATCCATAAATTCTAGCAACTTCTTCTGCGATGTCCTCGGGAATGTCAACGTCGTTTGCTCTAAAAGATGGAACAGACACTGTTATTTTGTCTTTGTTCCAAGTAACCCTAAATTCAAGAGAAACCAAATATTTTGTAATATCGTCTTTTGATAGTTTGATACCAATTATCTGTTCAAGTTTTTCCAAAGCTGTCGTAACCCTTTTTTCTTTGTAAGGCTTGGAGTAAATATCTAGAATTTGCTTTTCGGAAACACCCCCGGACAGTTTTTGAATCATTTCAATTCCGCGTAAAATTGCAGGCTCAACAAGTTCCGTGTCAATTCCTTTTTCGAATAGAACTGCGGCTTCGCTCCTTTGGGCGAGCCTCATGGAAGTTTCTCTGATTTTGTGTTGATTGTAGTTTTGAACAAAAAGAAGGACGTTTTTGGTGGTTGCGTTGATTGCACTATTTTCACCCCCCATAATTCCACAAAGATCTATTAATTTTTTACTGCCGTCCTCAATTACGATGTCCCCGCCGGCCAATGTAAATGTTTTACCATCGAGAGTGGTCACCTTTTCGCCCTTGTTGCTTTCGCGAAGGGTCATTTTTCCATTTTGAATTTTGTCGTAATCAAAAGTGTGTACTGGTTGACCAAGCTCGTGCATTATGCAATTACTGACATCAACAATATTGTTAATAGGTCGTACACCAACTTTTTCAAGAAGTGACTTAATTTCTTTCGGAGATTCTTTTATGGTTACATTTTTAATTAACACCGCTGTAAATCTAGGGCAAAGGTTTCTGTCGACGGCGGCATCCAGATATTTCACTGATTTAGAAAATTTGTAATTTGTGATTTGTGATTTGTGATTTTTTAATTTTGCCGATATTCCAAATCTAGGTAAGATTGCTGACGCTTCTCTGGCAATTCCTAAAACAGACGCACTATCTGTTCTATTTGTTGTCACTTCGACTGAGTAAACATGATCACCGTCCTGGGTGACTTTAGTTCTTTCAATTGATGGGCCACAAAGTGACAAATATCTAGCAATTTCGGCGGGACTCGCCTTTGTGTCTAAAAACTTTTTAAGCCAACTGTCTGGTATAAGAATATCCATAAAATAATTAATAATTTACAATTGATTCAAAACACGGACGTCCGTACTATACAGTAAACGAACGTCTGGAACGGCTAAACCCGACTTCATCATATAGGTTCTCTCAACTCCCCAACCAAAAGCAAAACCGGAATAAGTTTTACTGTCTACCCCACAATTTTTTAGAACATTAGGGTGAACCATTCCGGCTCCACCAATTTCTAACCAACCTTCCTTGCAAAGTTTGCATTTTTCACCTGCGGAAATTTTTCCTGTTCCTCCACAAACATTACAAGAGATATCTACTTCGAAAGATGGTTCGGTAAACTGAAAATGATAAGGTCTAATTCTCGATACCCTATCTGGACCAAAGAAACTTTTAGCAAAATAATCGATAGTTCCCCTTAAGTGTGTAATCGAAATTCCCCGGTCAACAACAAGTCCTTCAAACTGATGAAACATTGGGTAATGACTCACATCAATTTGCCTCCTGTAACACTTGGCAATGTTTATCATTCGGATTGGTGGTTTATTGTTTTGCATTTCACGAATTTGACCACTAGATGTATGTGGAGTTAATAGCATTGGGCCATATTTTTCCGATTTTGGAGCATCTACAAAAAATGTCTCCCAATCATCGCGTGCGGGGTGATTTTCAGGAAAATTTAATGCACCAAAGGCATAATAGTCCCATTCAACTTCCGGGTAGCGTGATCTGGTGAACCCGATTTTTTCGAAAGTGGCGCTAATTTCATTAATTGCGCGGGTAACAAAATGGATTTTTCCAATTCTAGGTTTTATTCCCGGAATTGTTGGGTCAAACCATTCGCGGGCATTTTCTTTAAAAGAATTCTTTTGTTCAACAAGCATACTCTCCAAAGTTTGTTTTGTTTCATTAAGTAAAATTCCGACTTGTTGTCGATTTTCTTGTGGAACATCTTTTATTCCTTTGAGAATATTTGTAATTTTCCCGTTTCTGCCAAATAAATCAATTCTAATTTGTTCCAATTCTTCGTTATCCTTCGCGCCCGAAATCTGAGCGATCGCCTGATTTTTAGCGTTGATGATGTCATTCGAGTTGTATGATGAATAACTGATATTGGAAGTAATATTTTCATTTTCAATTTCCAAATGTTCTGGAATCGACTCTACTTTGTAATAAATATAAACATATGTATCTTCGTTTGTAACTTTTATTTCAGGGATTCTTACAATTTCTCCAGTTTTTTTAACTTGTGTTCCACCATCCGGAATTACTGAAAAATTTCCGATTTGCATTATTCTTAATGGTTTATTTTTTGGTAGGTTTTCTGGAACCCAAGTGGCTCTTTTTTTGAGTTCATCTAAGGATACAAATTCAGTTTTGATAGACAAATTTTCGTTTATGATTTCGTTAGCTTTTTCCAAGATAATTGTTGAAGAAACTTGGTTAAGATTGCCTTCATATTTTATAAATGGTTTTTTGCCATGTTCGGCTTCCACGGGAGTTATTTCTGGAAATAAACTTTGGACGGCGTCGTTAATTATATGGCCAGCGGAGTGAACTCTCATATTTTTGAGACGTCTGTTCCAGTTAATGGCTATTTCTACAATTTCATTTATCTTCAGTTCACCAGTCAATTTCCCAATATGAACAATCTCACCATCCTTAATTATGGTTTGCTGTACCTCTAGATTCCCACTTTTCCCCTCAATAATGCCTTGATCTGAAGGTTGTCCTCCCCCTTCCGGATAGAAAATAGTTTGATCCAAAATAACATTGGCCATCGAAACATTGTTTTCGATAGATAAAACTTTTGTCCTGAGAGTCTTCTTGTATTGATCTTCGTAATAGATTTGTTTAGTTTGCATGGTTTATCTTAGTGATGGTAAATTTCCCGTGAGTTTTGTGACTTGTTTTGTTTCACCTGCTATTCCCACAGCATCTACATCAAGATTCTTGTAGTCTGTTTGTTTTATAGACTCAAGATACTCTTTATAAGATCGCAATCCCTGAGCACGAGTTAAGAATATGATTGTTGTACAACCAGCCGCTTCACTTCTCTCTGCTAAATCTAATAAAGAAACGTCTGGGCGAGCCACCAGAATTGGCATTGGTATTTGCGTAAAACCAAGAATGTTTTTTCCGTCTTTAGTTGCAATGTCCGATCCGATCATATTGGGTACATGTGCGGCAAGTCCTGTAGCTATACATGCGGATCTGTTTGCAGCAAGGCCTATCCCTAAGTGTTGGGCGACGACAATAACTATTTTTGTACTAGAGATGTCAGATTGATTTTCCATCTTGGGATTCCAATTCATGTATTTAGGCTTAGGATGAAATCTTGTATTATTTTATAATAAACGCCAAGGCTTTTGATGCTCACCCATTCGTTATCAGTATGTGGACCAACTCCTATCGGTCCAAATTCAATCCCAGCGGTTTTTGGGTAATGTCTTAAGTCCGAAGCGCCGTTTTTCCCGACAACTTCGATTTTCTTCCCAAGCGCGTTTGCCGCGGTTTTTACAAAACCCTGAACGTACGGATCGGATTCGGGAGTATCCATTGCCGGTTCAAATTCAAGTATTTCTATCTTGGCGCTTTTTGGAAGTAAAGATTTAATTTTCTTTAAAGTTTTTTCTCCTTCTCCCGGGATATAACGAGCATCAAGTCGGACACTGGCATCCCCCGGAACTTTGTTGCCTGTTTCGTTTGTAGTGCCAACTATGGAAACATTAACGGTAGTTTCCCAAACCTTTCTAGTCGGGATTGGATAATTTTCCCAAAGTCTGTTTAAAAACTGATTCATTTCGTAAATCGGGTTTTTGCCTTCCCATAAATAAGCCGCATGGGAAGCAACACCTTTAAAATCTATCCTTAGCCAAAGAACACCTTTAGAAGAAACACTGACAGTAAAATCGCTTGAGCATTCCCCAACAACTATACAATCCGCGTCAATCCCTCTTTTGGCCTGATATTTAGCTCCGTTAAATCCGCCTATCTCTTCGTCGGTTACAAGTTGAAGTCCCAATGGGTAATCAACTTTTTTGGCAAGTTCTTTGTAAAGTAATATTTCAGCAGCAGCAGCCGCTTTCATGTCGTAAGCGCCTCGCCCATAAAGTTTATCTCCAACAACTTTAGGTTTGTACTGTTCGGAACTTCCTGGAACAACATCCAAATGGGCGTCGAGTATTAATTTAAATTTTTTGGGCAAAGTTTTTGTGTTGTAGAAAATAATACTGGGAACCCCATTGCTTTTGTATTCTTTGTATGAATATCCATTAAGTTCTTTTTTGGCAATTTCCAATACACGGTTCAGCTCCTTTACCTCACCTTTTACAGAAGGGACAGACATTAGCTTTTTTGACAGCTCTAAAATTTTGCTTTCCATATATATGTTATTTTAAATCAATTTTCGCAATCGTATAGCCCTTATTTTTCAACAATGTTAATTATTTTCATAATTTGTCTTTCTACTATTGGGTCAAGCGATATTGTATGCAAGCAATCTTTGTAGTCATTTGCGGTTTTTCTCCAGGCTATTTGCCAAACAATTTGTCCGGTTTTCTCATTTACCCAGGGGCGAATTGAGGCTGCTTCCATTCCCGCGTCGATTGCTTTTTGCCGCATTTTTTCATCATTTAAATCGCAATAGTAAGTTGCCACCTGTATACCAACAGCTGTTAACAAATTTACTGTTTCATCTAAATGGCCTCCATTCAAAATGAATGCGGATGCGTCCGGTAAAACCACAATCGTATTTATTCCGGCTGTTTCGATTTTTTTGATATCGTTATTAATCGAGACGATTGAACCAATCTTTTCGGAATAGTAATTAATGCTATTTAGAACTCGTTCTTTTGTTGTTTTGGCATTTGGTAATTTAGCAGCGCTTAATGATTGATCTTTTAATGTGGGATTTAATGAGCTTTTTAGATTCTTTGCAAGTTGTTCACGTATTATATAAGGAAGTTTTACAATCTCGTTTTTGAGGTCTAGTTCGTTGACCGGAAGAGTGGTCATGTGTACCATGGTTTCCCTTGCTGGACCAAGTTCTCTTCCTTCTGAATCTTTGTGATTATAAACAACATGTTTTCCCTGTTCAAGTGAAATTGCTTTCATGCTGGCTCCCATTCCTGCGCGTTGCATTCCGATTTGATCGCCGCGAACGTCGGCCCACGCATATTTTCCTTCATTGATAGCTTCTAATGACAATCTTTTTGTCAAATACGTTGCTGCCCCGTTTTTTCGTAAAGATGGATCTATCATAACACGCATTACTTCGGCCATTCTGGAATCGGTCAGCCCAAGCACAGCACAGCCTGTGATTTGATTGTTTTCGTTTAAAATTACCCATCTTTGCTCACCTCTGGCGATCGCCTCTTTTGTGCCATCTTCGGAGAATACATATTCGAATGGATATCCTTTAAAGGCTTTATTTGCCAAAGAGGCCAGATTCCGAGAATCTTGTACTTGAGCTTTTCTAATGTTTGGTTGTATTTCTATAGACATATTGTATTGATCCACCCAGCCACAACTTGGTTTTCGCCTTTTCAGAACTATTCGTTCACGGCTCAAACTGCTTTTTGTGGCGGGTTGTTGACTTCAGAAGTCAACAAAAAAAACCTCCTTTCGGAGGTTAATCTTGCGCACGCAATCTTAGCCCCCGTTAGGAAGTAAAGAATGCAAAAAAGTTAACTGTTTTAATATTCATACTTTTTGTATATTATTCCAAGATTTTGCTGATGTCAAATTTTACATTAAAAAACCTCCTTGTGGAGGTTATTCTTTAAAATCGATAATACCTCCGTTACTTTTCGGGGGTGAATTCAAATCCTGCTTCTTTAACTACTTTCTTGAAAGTTTCTGTGTCGTGGATGGCAATATCAGAAAGGATTTTGCGGTCGATTTCGATCTTTTCCTTTTTAAGTCCGGCAATAAATCTGGAATAGGAAATTCCTAATTTTTTAACCGCCGCGCTGATTCTTATAATCCAAAGACCTCTAAGGTCTCTCTTCTTAAGCTTTCGACCGGCATAGGCATATGCTCCGGCATGAACAACGGCCTCTTTAGCAACCTGAATCCGTTGATTCCTGGCTTGTCTAAAACCTTTTGCCCTTTTTAATATTTTTCTATGTCTTATGGCGGATACGCTTTTTACTCTCATATTTTTAGTTCTTTATTCCTAATGATTTTTTGAATTTCTTAGCATGGAACCCCACAACCTCTTTTACTTTGGCAAGATTACCCAATCTTTTGCTGGACTTACTAGCTTTAAGATGCCTTCTAAAGCTTTGACGCCTCAAAAGTTTACCGTTCTTGGTAATCTTAATTCTATTTGTTAGTGATTTTCTTGATTTAATTTTTGGCATCCTTCGACTCCTTTCAGTCGCTCAGGACAAGTTCTTTTTGTCCCCAGCTTCTATTTGATCCTTCGTTTTCTTTACTTTGGTTGTCTGTGATATAACCGTAACCAAGTGTTTTCCTAAAAATTTTGGCGGCATATCTGTAATGACTGTTTCTCCGAATTCAGTTAGAATCCTCTTAATCACCAGGTATCCTGTGTTTTTGACTCTCATTTGAGGACCGGTAAATACTACCACAACCCTCACTTTGTTCTTGTCGTCAAAAAACTCTTTAATCCGCTTAATTCTTGTCCGGAAGTCATTTTCGCCTATGAACGGTGAAAACCTGATTTCCTTGACCTCTCCGCCTTTTACACCCTTGCTTTGTTTGGCGAGCTTCTTTTCTTCGGCGTACTTAAACTTGCCGTAATCGGCGATTTTAGCTACGGGCGGCGCAGCATTCGGCGCAATCTCAATAAGGGTTAATCCTGCCTCATGAGCCTTTTTAATAGCCTCATCTTTGGCTAAAACTCCCACCAATTTTCCCTCAGAATCAATAACCCTAAGTCGGGGTGCCCTTATTTGATAATCTGTGCGCCAAAAAAGTTTCTGTTTTGCCAACTTGGTTACCAAGGAATTTTACCTGAAATCGAGCGTAATATCAAGATAGTATTAAATTGTGGCCAAATGCTTGTTCTGAGGGTGAATTTTTTCTAGTTTTTCGATTTTGTCATTGTGTCTATCAAGCCTATTTTGTTGAGAGATGAATTTTCTGTCGAGCGAGTCGATTTTTACGCCAAGATCAGTTTTTATGTCTTCTGCCATATTGTCCATTCCTGGAATAATAACAGTGTTTATAGCGTCTAATACTATATTTTTTACATCCTTTTTGGTTGGAAGATCTCGAACTGTGCCTTGTAAGCTTTTAATATCACCTCGAATACTTTTGATATCATCCTTTGTGGCAAAAACCTTGCTAAATTGTTTCTGCAGGAAATCCGCATCGGCATTAGTAAGTGTTCTTTTTGTCTGCATATTTCAATTTAATCAACTTAAACCGCGTTGTCAATGTAAAATATTTTAGAAATCTTTAATTTCAGCATTGTGTATTTTTGACCAATTTTCTTTGTTCTTCCAACATTTTTCACAATATAAATATCTAAAATTTACTCTTACAGCTTTCTTGGCCTCTTTCTTACAAATATCGCAGAAATATTTAGTGGACATAACGCCATATTAGCAAAACCCTGTGGTTGACTGTCAATTCCCACATGTAGGGCCGTTGTAATTTTCGAAACGCTAATCCTGAAGACTTTTTGTCAATTGTGTGTATAATAATGCTGACATGGAAACTAAAGTTTTGGATTTTTTGAATAAAAATAGGGTTTGTTGTCTGACAACACTTCTTGGGGACGGCTCTCCTCACGCGAGCGCGATGCACTTTTCTCATAATAGTGAACCGTTAGAAATATATATTCAAACTGAAAATACAAGTAAAAAATGCGGAGCTCTGCTGGGCGGAAAAGAAGTAAAGGCCTCGATTGTAGTTGGATTTAGCGAAGAAGAATTTAAGACATTACAAATGGATGGAGATGTAAAGTTACTTGATAGTAAAATGCTAGAAAAAGTTCATAACACTCATTACGAAAAACTCCCCGATGCCAAAAAATGGAAAGATGATCCGGCTACAATATTTTTAGCCTTTACACCTACGTGGTGGAGATATACAGAATATAAACCTGAGTTTAAAGTGATTTCTTCTGAAGAATGAACATCAGTGTTTTTGCAGGTCAAGATAGTGGTTGAGCAAATCTGCGCTAGACTTTTGGTAATCCGATGAATCGTAGAAAAACGTCTTCCAACCAAAATTATTGGCAGCTTCAATGTTTTTAGCGGAATTTTCAACAAATAAGATTTCACTCTTGTCAAAATGTGATCTCTTTTCTGCTAGTTCAAATAATTTTGTATCTGGTTTTCTAATTTTTTCAACACTAGAGTCAATTATTATATCCCATTGAACATTTGGCAAAAGACCGTGACTCTTGATGGAATTAAACATTGCAGGATACATGTTTGTTAATAATCCAATCTTGGCGGTTTTGTGAACACATGAAAGAACTGGCCAGATAGATTCGTTCCTTCGGAAACGTGATACGAATCCTTCGAGTAATTTTGGATAATCTATTGGACTGTCTGTGGGAACGATGCCTCTGTCTATGTTGTCTCCATACTTTTCCTCCCAAAGATTCTCGTCAATTCCAAACTCATCCAGTAATTTTTCCCATTTGTTTGTAGCAGAAAAATCTTTTATTACAACTCCTCCAACATCAAAATATACAAATTTAATCATGAAGTTCAATTATATCCTGCAAATTGATTTCAGCTCGATGGTCCACGGTATTTCCCTTTTCATCCTTTACATCGTTAGTAATAGAAAGTTTCTTAATGACAAATTTATAGACTCTGTAAGTATTTTCGCCAAGGTATTTTTCAAAATTTGGAATTTCTTCTTCAAGTCTTTCAAACTCAAGTTTGAGCCCCTTTTCAATTTCGGTTTGGTTATCAAGTTCAAATGCTTCACCAGTCATATAAAGGCCAATGCCAGTATATTTTGGCGATTGCGAATCAAACACAACAACCGAAACATTAGGGTTTGATTTAATGTTTTGTGAATGCAAACTTAGTTTGGGTGAGACCCAATAGAAGTTAAATTTGTCGTCATAGCAGTAAAAGAGTGGTGTCGCCCAAGGCTTGTTATCCCTACCGGCCGTTGCTAAAGTTAAATATAGATTTTTTAAAATTATATTTTTTGCCAACTTGAGGAGGTCTTCTGACATTTTAGTTAATAATTTTATTGTCGATCTCCTTCTTTAAAGTTTGGATGAAGTCTTCCAAATTTTGGGAACCAAGATCTGTGCCGTCGCGTTTACGGACAGCTACTGCTTTTGCTTCAGCTTCGCGGTCCCCCACAATAAACATATAACTGACTTTTTCCATTTGTGAGTCGCGGATCTTGGCCTGCAACCTTTCATTTCTGTCATCAAGTTCTGCACGAATACCTGCCTCCTTGAGTTTTTCCATAACGCTTACAGCATATGGCATATGGCGTTCGGTAATAGGCAAAACCTTAACTTGAACCGGGGTAAGCCAAGTTGGGAAATTGCCTCCGAAATGTTCAATTAAAAATCCGATAAATCTTTCATGAGAACCAAGGGGAGCTCGATGAATTATAACCGGAGTTTTTTCGGTTCCGTCGCTATCAACATAATTAAGTCCGAACCTCTCTCCCATGAATAAATCAATTTGGTTTGTGGAAATTGCGAACTCACGGCCAATTGATGTTTTGATAATAAAATCTATTTTTGGTCCGTAGAACGCCGCACTTCCAACTTTTTCTACCATAGGAATATCAACCCTCTTAACCGCTTCTCTCATTAATTTTTCGGCCAATTTCCACATTTCTTCATTGCCGTGATATTTTTTCGTGTCAGTTGGATCTCTTAGTGCCAGCTCCAAATAATAATCCTTAATACCCAGGCTTCTGTAATAGGATTCGTGAAGTTTCATTACTTGCACAAATTCTTCGACAGCTTGCTCTTCGGTACAGTAAATATGAGAATCATTTTGAGAAAACCCTCTGACTCTCATTAAACCAAAAAGCTCACCCGAAGCCTCGTATCTGTAACATGTTCCATATTCTGCCAAACGCAAAGGTAAATCTTTATAACTACGCGGTTTACTTTTGTAAATCATGTGATGGTGGGGACAATTCATCGGTTTTAAATAATATTCCTGGCCGTCGTCAAGTGTCATGGGCGGATACATATCCGCTTTATAATACGGGAGGTGTCCCGAGGTATAGTAAAGACCGGACTTTGTAATATTGGGTGTAGTAACCCTTTGGTATCCCCATTCTTTTTCAGTTTGTTTGGCCCAATTTTCGATTTCTTCTTTAATAATGTTCCCTTTTGGAAGCCAAAGAATCAGTCCTTGTCCAACGTCATCGCTAATGGCAAACAACTCCAGTTCTTTACCCAGTTTTCTATGGTCGTGTAGTTTTGCCAACTCTAAATTTTTAAGATACTCGTCAAGTTCATCTTGTGTCGGGAAAACCGTTCCGTAAATTCTTTGTAGCATTTTATTTTTTTCATCCCCGTGCCAATATGCACCGGCTACAGACAGAAGTTTGAAAGCTTTGATTCTCCCTGTTGATTCAATGTGAGGGCCACTACAAAGATCCAAGTCAATCTCCCCCATTTTATAAATTGAAACTTTTTCACCCCGTTTTTCAATTTCATCAACCCACTCAAGTTTGTAGGGGTTATCTTTAAATATTTCTTGGGCCTTTTCGACAGAAATATCTTCTTGAATCATAGGCAAGTCTTGATCGATTAGCTTTTGCATTTCCTTTTCGATCTTGGGAAAATCCTCTTCCGAGATTTTGTCATCCGAGTCAAAATCGAAATAAAATCCTTCGGGTGTAGCCGGGCCCATTGCCTTTTTAAGTTTGGGGTAAAGATTTTGCATGGCTGTGTGCAAAACATGTTCGGCTGTATGTCTTAACGACCACAAAGCTCGTTCCTTGTTCGACATCTTTTCTAATTTTTCATCTAATATTTTTGACATATATATTTATATTATACTTTTTTGATTTGTATCCCAAGTGGGGGTGATTTCTCACCCCCGATTAGGATTCTTAGACTTAATTTGATGATTTCTGTGCCTCTGCTGCCTCTATTATCAGATAATCACTCAGCTCACTTGCTGATATGTTGTACAGTTTCGCCACTTCTTGTAGCGCTATCTGCACCCAACTTTTATCATAGCCGTCGCCTACAAGGGTAGATGCAGCCTCTGCAATATTCATACCGCTGTCTCCACTTCCCTTTAAGTTATTGACTATTGCTTGAATAGCCTCCTTTTCTAGCTCGTGCATTTTAACCACCTCCAGTCTAACCTCTCTTAATTGAGAGGTGTCTTAGTGTTCTAGAAAGTGGTTTGTGCCACTAACACATCTCCCAATTAAAAATTTGGGATGTGTAGTAGTTGTTTCTATTTTTGTAAACATATTCATAAACTAAAAAAAGCCACCTCTACCGTCGGAACCCTTCGACTACGCTCAGGGTGGTTCCATCCGACTTTTTAGTGACTTAATTGTTCTTAATTTCGCTTAAGAAGCGTCCTGCTCTGCGGTTGGTAGCCGCATACAAACGCGGGAAATTTAATACATGCTAAATATATAATGTTGTTGGGGGAAAGTCAAATTAAAAATACTTGGGACGTGAGAAATCAATTTTAGTTGACGTCTCACGCCCCGATTTAAATATTTGAATGGCTCCTACAGTGGAATTACCTCGACCCCTGTCGCCTCTTTTACTTCGGTGCAGAAAAGGCTTATTTTGTTTGGGTCGCCATTCCAACAGTGCCGCAAACCGTAAGCGAAAATGACAGGTTCGCCGATAGACAGCATCTTTTCATCATCAAGAGTTGAGTGATAGTAGGGTTCCGTGTATCTCTTGAAAATACACTCATGGATAAAGAGATTTTCTCTATCTCTTCTGATGATTGTATTTATCTTCCCGGCGATATCGGTGAGTACGTTCCAGTCCTTTGTTGCAACTTCAAATACTAGAATCATTTGGGTCTCCTTTTTGATATTGGGTGCAAGCAAACGTGGGGAAATTGTACTACTTTTTTTGAAGTTTTGTCTGCTTGTGGAATTACTAAAAATCAAAACTGTATAGGTGTTCGTTTCGGGCCCGACTTACTTGTGCTTCGTCGGGGCCTAGAGTTCTTATTACCATTACCAGTGATGCTTTTTTTGCCTGAATATTCCATAATTCCGGTTGATCATCTACAAGAAACGCGTGCATTCCATATTTTCTATTAGCAGCCAAGCTTAAGAGATGTGTTTTAATAGATTCGTTATCTCCGGCGATTGAAGCAATTTCGGGTTCATTGGGTTCTAATTCGGATCTCATGGGGGTATTATAGGTTTGGAAATGATGCAAGTCAAATATCCGTATCACTGTACTAGTACGATAGTACGAAATTAATGCTTTGCAAGTTTTGCCTGCTTGCGGGCTTCTGTTTCGTCCAGGATTGCTTTTCTAATACGGATTGATTTAGGGGTAATCTCTACAAGCTCCGAGTCGTCAATGTATTCCAAGGCTTCCTCAAGGCCCATTCTGTGAGGAACATTAAAGTGTTCCATCGAACCGTCGCCTTTACTTCTCATGTTCGACAACTTTTTCTCTTTGCAAGCATTAACACGGAGGTCTCCAGCCCTTGAGCACTGTCCAATTACCTGCCCTTTATAAACTTTTTCTGCCGGTCCCACAAAAAACTCTCCTTGATCTTGGACCTGAGTCATACCATAAAGTCTTGTTTCTCCGGTTTCAAAAGCTACCAAACTTCCACGTTCCCGTTCCCTGGAAAACCCATCGTCCGGCATAAATTCGTAAAAAGCCGCATTCATAATACCCAGTCCTTTAGTATCTGTAATAAATTCACTTCTAAAACCGATTAAATCTTTTGTGGCTATTGAAAATTCCAGATAAGTTACACCTTCGGTTGTTTCCATGTTGTCCATTTTTGCATGTCTTTGGCCCATTTTTTGAATAACGACTCCGGAATAAGCCTCTGGAACTTCGACATACAGTTTTTCGTAGGGAGTGAGTTTTTTGCCGTCAACAATCTTGTTAACAACATGAGGTCTGCTTACTTGGAACTCGTATCCTTCACGTCTGATGCGTTCAATAAAGATCGCCAGGTGGAGCTCTCCTCGGCCCATCACGGTCCAAGTTCCATCCGGATTGTCAAATACCCTAAGCGCCACGTCAGTTTCGAGCTCTTTATATAATCTGGCTCTGATCTGGCTTGAAGTCTTAAATTCCCCTTCGTGTCCGCCGAACGGAGAGTTATTGACCATAAAAACCATTTTGACGGTTGGTTCTTCGATATCTAAAAGCGGTAAAGCAACCGGTGAGAGCGGGTCTGCGATAGTTTCCCCAATGTTGACGTCCGAAATTCCGGTAACTGAAACAATATCTCCCGCAAAGGCTTCTGTTTCATCCTTTTTGCCAAGTCCTTTAAAGGTTGTAAGCGAAGTAATTTTATACCTATTGATCTGTCCGTCTCGGTTTATGTGGGCAACGTCTTGTCCGTTTTTAATTGTACCGGAGTGAATCTTGCCAATTGCAATTCTTCCTTTGTAACTATCACGTCCGATATTACTTACAAGCATTTGAAGTGGAAGGTCGTTGTGTATTACAGGAGGCGGGATTTCTTTAAGAATCATATCGAAAATGGGTGAAATATCCGTCATTTTTGCCAAATCTGGTTCCAGTCCCGCTTTT
>CAZBTH010000022.1:0-16529 GCA_964494885.1 uncultured Gammaproteobacteria bacterium
TCAGGCCAGGGGGGGGGGGGGCGGGGGAAACCTGAGTTCTTTAAGGCCCAGGGGTTCAAGAGTCAAAAAAGTAAACGGGACTTCTTCAGGTCCGGTCAATTGGGCCGCTCTTTATTCAACAGCGAATCACGATGTAATTCAACAAGGTGGTTCACGCCGCGGGGCACTCATGATAATGATTAACGATTGGCACCCGGATGTTCTCGAATTTATCACAGTTAAACAAGATCTCACGAAAATTCCCGGTGCAAATCTTTCAGTTTGCGTATCTGACGCATTTATGGATGCCGTTAAGACGGATGCCGACTGGAATTTGGTTTTTCCGGATAATGCTTATTATAAATACGACGATGAGTGGGACGGAGATTTGGACAAGTGGAAGGAGAAAGATTACCCGATTATAGTCCACAAAACCATTAAGGCGAGAGATTTATGGAATCTAATTGGGGAGGCGGCTTGGAAATCGGCTGAGCCGGGGGTGGTTTTTATCGATAGGTATAACAAATTGAGTAATACCTGGTATTTTGAAAAAATTATCGCAACTAATCCCTGTGGAGAGCAAGGCTTGGGGGCATGGGGAGTTTGCAATTTGGGTCATCTGAATCTCCCCGCATTTATTAATGACGGAAATGTTGATTATAAACTTCTTGCAGAACACGCCGCAATTGCTACACGGTTTTTAGACAATGTGGTAGACGCCAACTATTATTTTTACGAAGAAAACAAAAAAGCGCAACTAAATATCAGGCGTACCGGGCTAGGTACTTTAGGACTTGCGGATGCTCTAATCAAAATGAAATTGAAATATGGGAGTCCCGAGTCTCTTGGGGTTATTGAAAAAATATACTCTACAATCAGAAATGCGGCTTATACGACTTCAGCACTTCTCGCCAAAGAAAAGGGATCTTTTGGAGGATTTAAAAAAGATAAGTATTTAAAAGGAGTGTTTATTCAAAAACTTCCGGAAGAAGTTAGAAAGTTAATAGCCAATCACGGAATAAGAAACGCAATTATTTTAACCCAGGCTCCGACCGGTACAATCTCTCTTCTTGCAGGGGTTTCTTCCGGCATTGAACCGGTTTACGAATTTAGTTATAAAAGAAATGATAGAACCGGGGAGCATATTGTTAATCATCCGCTTTACGACGAATGGCTTAAGGAACACCCGTCGGAAAAGATTCCGGATTACTTTGTCAGCGCCAGTGCCCTAACTCCCGAGGATCACGTAAAGGTTCAAGCAATGATTCAAAATTTAACTGACTCCTCGATAAGTAAGACCGTAAACGCTCCCAATTCTCACACAGTGGAGGATGTTAAAAAATTATATCAGCTTGCGTATGAGCTTGGCTGTAAGGGTGTTACTTATTTTAGAGATGGAAGCAGAACCGGAGTTCTATCTAAGGTTGACGAAAAACCCGCAAAACCGATTGTTATGGAGAGACCCCTGAGAGTTGACGGAGCAACATATAGAATCCCAACACCTCTTGGCGTTGCATTTATCACAGTAAACCAAGATCCACAGGGAAATCCTTTTGAGGTATTTATTACCATCGGTAAAGCCGGAAGCGAGGTTGCGGCGCTTGCCGAAGCTTTGGGACGCATGATTTCCACAACCCTCAGATTTGGAAATCACAAGCCACCTATCGAGCGGGCACGGGAGATTATGGAACAACTCAGGGGAATTGGCGGGGGAAGATCTGTGGGTTTTGGACCGAACAAAATAAGGTCCCTTCCGGACGCCGTGGCACGGGCCTTGTCTCTTCATTTTAGTTTCGGGACCGGTAAACATGAGGTTGTTAACGAAGGCGTTCTCCAAACTGAAACTTCTGACTCGACAAATAGTGCCATAGCGGTCAGTACGGTTTTGTCCGATTCCACTTTTTCCACAGTTGCAGTCGAACCGCAATTTTTACAGGCTGTAACCAAAGCCGGAGACATTTGTCCCTCCTGTGGAAGCAGCGCCTTGGTTTATGAGGAGGGTTGCGCGAAGTGCCATGTCTGCGGGCATTCAGAATGCTAAAAGCATTCTGAATGATATTAAGATATTGTGATATTAAGTGCTCAGAGGTTTTTTCCCTGAAAGTCTTTCAGTTGATCTGATCAGTCCCCCTAAAATTACCACCACGATTTCACTTTGTTTAAATATCTCGTCGAATTCTTTTTGGGTTAAATAGCCCAAGTCTTTTGAAGTTATTGCTTGGCTTTGAACTTCTGCAACAGATCCTCTCGCATCATAATAAAAATTTAGTCGATCTTTATAATGGTATCTTGCAAATCCTTCGGCGATGTTTGATTCAATAGAAATAACCGCACGTCTTATTTGAGAAATTAAACCAAACATTTCTTCTTTTGGAAAGTTTTTTGTGACTCTATAAATTAAAATGGTTAGTTTGTGTGCCTCTTGCCACACATTTAAATCGGTAAATTTTGTTATTATTGTCATCAGTCACTTTATATCTTAATATCATAATCACTTAATATCGATGAGTATCTACACAAAAACAGGGGATAAAGGAACTACAAAGGTTTTTGACAAAAAAACTGGTCAACTCGTTGGCATTCGTAAAGATTCTTGCAAGATTGCAGCAATAGGTGCAATTGACGAGTTGAATTCTTTTTTAGGAATAATAAAAGCAGAGATATTAGGATATAAAGATACTAAGATATTAAGTGATAAAAAAACTACAATAATGATAGAAGAAATTCAAGGGAATTTGTTTACAATAAATTCTATTCTTGCCGGAAGTAAACTTCGCTTCAGCAAAACTAAAACTAGAAAGTTGGAAAAGCAGATTGATCTTTGGGAAGGAAAATTGCCTGTGCAAAAAAACTTTATTTATTACGGGGAAACCCAAACAGCCACTCTAATTTTCTATGCACGGGCGATCTGCCGCCGAGCCGAGCGGGAGCTAGTTGCTTTTTCCAATATACAATATACGAATCCCAATATACTAATTTACATAAATCGACTGTCTGATTATTTATTTATGATGGCGAGAAGTGAAAACTTCAAAACAAAAGTCAAGGAAAAATTTTGGAAAACTTCAAAATGACCTTTACTTAAAATACTCCATCGAGTGTTTTTCGAAGACTGTGTCCAGCATTTTTAACTGTTTATGAATGTTGTCTAGCGTTTCTTTTAATTCAGGTTTAAGTCTAAAGTCCAAGACATTGCTTATTTCGGCATATTGCATCAGTAACTGTTTCCTACGGTTTTCTATTCCGGTTTTGATCATCTGGAACTGGACGTGCTTGCTTAGGGTGGCCCATTCGGGGAAGGTGGAGAGGTAATCAGGATTATATTCTCCAAAATCGATTGCCTTTTGCAAAGTCATGTTTTGGTCCGTTTTAGCCGGCTTTCCCCCTTTCACCTTCTCCGAAAACTCTTCAGGTTCCATAAATCAATTATACAGCACAAGACTTGACAAACTTAAGGTAACATGTTACTTTATGTGTATGTTGACTAAACGTACAAATGTGCTGTTCACCGAAGAAGATCACCTAATGCTTACCGATTTAGCTAAAGAGTCTAATAAGACGATTGGGGAGCTTGTGAGGCACGCTGTTAAAAAGACATATAAAGCTACTAAAAGTAAATCTAAATCTAAAACAAATAAAGGTTTAGAAGCCGCACTCAAAAAGTCTTGGAAAGCTGTTCTTCACCCTGAAATACCTATTGATTACAAAGCTTTGATCGAATATGGCCGCAAATATTAAAAATTTTGTTTTAGATGCTTCATTTTTACTATCAGTATTACTTCCAGATGAACAAGGAACTCGAGTTGCCAAAGAAAGTAGCAAATTATTGATCGATGAAAACAATATTTTTTTTGCACCCAGATTGCTGGAGTTTGAAGTTTTAAATAGTATAAAAAGTGCCATAATTAGTAAAAGAATCAAGAAAAATTTAATAGGCGATGTGTTAGATGCTTTTGAAAAAACAAGAATTAAATATTTAGATATAGATAAGAAAAAAGTTTTAAATCTTTCGATAAAGAAGAATCTCACTTTTTACGATGCTTCTTATTTGTATTTGGCTAAAACAAACAAAGCCAAACTTCTCACTTTAGACAAGAAGCTCAAGATGCTACAATGAATCATTATGGCTGCCACTCCTGAAGTATTAAGACCGGATGTACCACAAGTCGTTGAACGGCAAGAAGAGTTTATCGTTCCCGAAACGCTTTCAGGGAGTGGAGTTAAGGTTGTCCAGAAAAATTTTAAGGCTCAGGTCAAAAACGATAAAGGAGTTCCAGTAATTCAAACGCCGCCGACTCAAGTAATTACTGTTCAACCACCGGCCGATCCGGCCACGCTTACAACTTGGTCTAAAGGAGATACGACTTCGGGGGCAACTTGGCTTGGGGCATTTTGGCTACGGGTTATTAAAAAAGCATTACATTTTGGTTGGAAGGTTTTGGGGATAAATCAAAATGCAAATATCAAAAATTAAAATGACATATGTAAATTCAAAATTTTAATTTAACAATGTATTTAGATACAATCAACTTTACTGGAATATTAATAGCTGCTGTTATGGTTGCTTTGACAATCGTTCTTCTTGTTGCTTTGGGGTACGCTATTTTTATATTTTTTAAGAATAAAAACAGGGAAGAGGCATCAATTGATTCGGTCCTACTGCAAGTAGCGCTTCCCAGAAACAACGAGGCTAAAATTGACGTAATGGAGCAGCTCTTTTCGTCGCTCTACACATTAAAAAAGGGTGGTTGGAAACAGAAGTTTTCCATACAACCCTCGGTTTCTTTTGAGATTGTTGCCAAACAGGAGGATATAAGGTTTTATGTCTGGTGCCCAAAAAAAATAAAAGATTTAGTGGAAAAGCAGATCAATGGTGCTTACGCAGACGCTGAGATATTAGAAATTGATGAATACAATGTTTTTACAAAAGAAGGTAGGGTCGCGTACAAATCATTTCAGTTAGGTAAAAGTAACTTTTATCCAATCAAAACTTTTAAAGATTTGCCGACAGACCCGATGAGTGCAATAACTTCGGCCTTGGCCAAAATGGGCCCGGAGGAGGCAGCGGTTATTCAGGTTTTGCTCTCGCCGGCCGAGAGCGACTGGCAAAAAGAAGGGGGTAAATTTATTTCTGACACCAAAAAACAGGAAAGCGACCCTGAAAAAGCCAAATATTCGACTCCAGCAAAGACCCTCGAGGCCGTTGAAAGTAAAATCGCGAAGCCCGGTTTTGAAACTTCGATCCGTATAGTTGTCGTTTCTACAGATGAGGACTCTGCAAAAAGTCATGTAACGAATATTGCGGGGGCCTTTGCTCAGTTTGCCGGGGATCTAAATAACCTAAAAAGCAGAAAAATATGGAGGAAAGGATCGTTTATGGAAGATTTTCTTTACAGGTATCAACCGATGTTTAATCTTTTTGGAAATCATACGTCAATTTTGAATTCTGAGGAACTTGCTACAATCTTTCACTTTCCAAATAGGCAGATAACCACTCCCCATGTTTTTTGGTTAAACTCAAAAACGGCACCGGCCCCAGCCCAGATACCAACGGAAGGTCTTTATCTAGGGGTAAGCAATTACAGGGGTATAAAGCGCCACGTGTTTTTGGGAAATGAAGACAGAATGAGACATGTATACATCATCGGAAAAACCGGAACCGGAAAGTCTGAGATTTTGAAGGACATGGTTATTCAGGATATTAAAGAGGGGAAGGGTGTTTGTTTTATGGACCCTCACGGTGATGCCATTGAAGATATTTTAAAGATGGTTCCGCCGGAGAGGGCCGAAGATGTAATCTACTTTAATCCTAGCGACACCGAGCGCCCCTTGGGTCTTAATCTACTTGAGGCAAGAACAGAGGATGAAAAACATTTTGCCGCGACGGCAGTGATTAATATGATGTACAAACTTTTTGACCCTTACAAAACTGGAATTGTGGGACCCAGGTTTGAACATGCCGTCAGGAACGCCATGCTTACCGCAATGTATGAACCGGGGAGCACGTTTGTTGAAATCATGAGAATTCTAACCGACGCTAAATTTGTGCAGGAACTATTACCCAAAGTTCAGGATCCGATTATCCGCCGTTATTGGACAGACCAGATTGCTCAGACTTCCGATTTCCATAAATCAGAAGTTTTGGACTACATTACATCAAAGTTTGGAAGGTTCGTTACCAACAAATTAATTAGAAATATAATCGGACAATCCCAAAGCTCTTTTGATTTGCGCAAGGTGATGGACGAAGGCAAAATTCTCTTAATTAATCTTGCCAAGGGAAGTTTGGGGGAGGAAAACTCAAACTTTTTGGGACTAATCCTTGTTCCTCGGGTTCTTATGGCTGCCATGAGCAGGGTGGATATGCCCATGCAAGATCGCAAGGATTTTTATTTCTATGTAGACGAGTTTCAGAATTTTGCCACACCGGATTTCGCAGTAATTTTATCTGAGGCCCGTAAATACCGCCTTGGTCTTTGTGTTGCCAATCAGTTTATAGGTCAGGTTGAAGAAGAGGTTAAAAATGCGGTCTTCGGAAATGTTGGAACGATTGTTGCCTTTAGGGTTGGGGTGACAGATGCTAATTATTTGGCTCATGAATTTGCTCCTGTTTTCGGAGAAGACGATCTACTTAATGTTGAGCGATATCACGCTTTTTGTAAAACAATAGTGAATAACGAGCCGGTTCCGCCTTTTTCCATGGATCTTACAAAAGACATGAGTAAACAAAAGGCTGCTGAGAGCGAACGAATTGCAGAAATTATAAAAGAAATGAGTAGACTTAAATATGGACGTGATGAAAAACTCGTGGAAGCAGAGATTACAAGGCGGGCGAAGCTGTAAGAGCACGATATTAAGATATAAAGATATTATGTGCGTACTGCTTCTGGTATTTCTTCATCCAATATCGTAATATCTGTTCACTTAATATCATGAACATCGGCATTATCGGCTACGGTTTTGTTGGGAGGGCAACAGGAGAAGGTTTTTCATCAAATCCAAAGAATAAAGTCTTTTGGTTTGATAAATTCAAGGAATCTCCAAATACTTTAGATGAAGTTGTAAAGAAATCAGACTTTATTTTTGTATGTGTTCCAACCCCGATATTTGAAGATTATAGTGGAATGGATATGAGTATCGTTATCGGAGTGGTGGACCAGGTTGCGGAAATTTTGTCCTCCTCCGCTAAAGCTACGGAGGATAAAGTTGTAATCATCAAATCTACATCATTGCCAGGTACGGCAAAGAAATTGGCTATCAAGTATCCAAACATAAACTTTATCATGAATCCAGAGTTCCTTACCCAAAAGAATGCCAATCGTGATTTTCTTAATCCTTCTCGAACAGTAATCGGGGCAGACAGTAAAGATGTTGCTTTAAAGGTGATAAAAATTTATAAAACAATTCTTTCAAAGAATCAGCCATATGTTGTTACCGACCCCACCAGCGCAGAAGTAATCAAATATATGAGCAATTTGATGTTGGCCAGCAAAGTCCTCCTTGCTAATGAATTTTACGAATTGTCTAAAAAGGTCGGAGCAAATTATTTAGATGTTCAAAAAGCGGTTGAAAGTGATCCAAGAATCGGCACGCACCTCGGGGTTCCCGGGCCGGATGGCGATATGGGCTTTGGGGGAGCGTGTTTTCCCAAAGACATGGTTGGCATACTCGGATTGGCTAAAAAACTCAAACTGGATGTTTCCGCTCTCGAAGCCATTTGGAAGAAAAATCTGAAAGTTAGGAAACACAGAGATTGGGAAGAAATGCCACAGGCATTTAAAAAAGCCACTAGTCGCTAGCTACTAGTAACTAGTCTCTCCACGTATATTTGATATAATTGCCTCAGCTTGGATTTTGGTCTCGTCGTTCAATGGTAGCCAAGATCTCTTACATTAAAATTTGGGCCCTTCGTTCATCGGTTAAGAAGGGACTCTTATAACAAAAAACGGGCTTGTCGTTCAATGGTAGGACGGTACTCTTATAAAGTATCAACAATGGTTCGATTCCATTCAAGCCCACAAAGACCGTTTTTTGTTCGTCAGCGGAGCTGTCATAAAGTCGACACGATGGTTCGATTCCATCCGAGACCACAAGGGTACAAATTTGACCAATTGGACAAATTAGTTCAATTAGTCTAATTTGGATATATGGGTGGTTACAAAAACCTTCTTGTTTACAGACTTTCTGTAACCATTTTCGACCTCACTGTAATATTTTGCGATAAATTTCTTTCAAATCCAAAATTTAAACGCACCGTTGAACAAATGGTTCAGGCGGGGAGGAGTGGTAAACAAAACATCGTCGAGGGTTCAAAGGAGCTTTCAAATTCCAGTGACATTTTACTTAACAGCGTTAGTAGAAGTTCTTACGCAGAACTGCGCGAAGATTTTGAGGACTTTTTACGCCAAAGAGGACTGCCAATTTGGGATAAAAATGACCCAAGAGTCTTAAAAATCAGAAGTTTTAAAGAGTCTATCGAAAATGTGACTAATTTGACCAATTTGGCCAATTGGACCAATTTGGATTTTGACGACCCGGAAAACTTTGCAAATTTAATGATTTGTTTGTGTTACAAACAAGAGTATTTGATGGATAATCTGTTGCGTTCCAAACAGGACAAGTTTGTAAAAGAAGGGGGGTTCAGGGAAAACTTGTTTAAGAAGCGCAAATTAGCCAAATTTGGCTAATTAGTCCAATTTGACAAATTAGAGTTCTATAAGGACCTGTTTCTTTCCGGGATCTGTTATTTGAGCAAGTTCCAAATATCTTTCTGTAGTAGAAAGACGTTTGTGTCCGGAAACTTGAGAAAGAAGGACAATATCCACTCCGGCTTTAAGATTTTCCACCATAAATGTGGTCCTTAAATCATTTACAGAATAATTTGGAAGTTCGGCCCTTTGCATATATCTGGAAATTGAGGCTCTGATGTTTCTTACAGCTAATGGTTTGCCGTTTTTACTGATAAAAACATAGGGAGAATCCGATTTGGGTCTAATCTTCATATAAGAATCAAGAACCTCCTGAGCCGGTTTGTTCAAAGGAGCAGTCCTCTCCGGCTGAGTTGCGTAAGACTCAATTTTAAGAGAGCCATCTTTAGAACGATCTAGTTTAAGGTTTGCAACCTCAGATATTCTAAGGCCGGTTTGAAGAATAAGTTCAACTATGGCAGCAATCCTCACGTCGTTTCTTACAACGTCGCGAAGGGCCCTGTATTCAAGCTGTGAGAGGAATTTGGGCAAAGCATTGTCAATCTTGGGGTGGGCAACAGAGGAACTTGGATCAAAGCTGATCGCATTTTCTGTAATCATCCACCTGAAGAATGTTTTTACGGCATTTAGCTTGCGGCTAACTGATTTGGGTGTATATTTGTCAGCCAAGAGCTGGTCACGGAACGAATCTAAATCCTCAGGTTTTACCTGATCGGGGGTAGCTCTTTCTCTTTTTAACAAATAGCCGGTAAGCTGCTCAAGATCGCTTCTATAGGCAAGCACGGTAGCAGGGGAGCGCCCTTTAGATTTAAGGGACTCTATGAATTTGGGAAGCAGATTTTTGATCGTATCTTGTGTCATATATAATGTATCTGAGAGGTTAATTATACCTCATATTTTGAGAATGTCAACATTACAGGATGTAATTTACCTATGAAAAAGGATTTTGTCAAGAGGCTAAAAGTCAAGTTTGAGAAGCTTGGTGGGTACGCCATTTGGGTTTTGGTCGTGCTTTTGACCCTTTCATTGGTTCAAAATATAGGTAAAGTTAAGAGAATTAGGGGGGAAATTGCAGCTGAAAAGGCAAAAATTGCAAAAATGAAAGCTGCCAATGAAGTACTGGCCAACCAAGTTGCGGAAGCGCAAAAGCCCGAGTTTATTGATAAAGAGATTAGAAACAAGCTTGGACTGGTTAAAACAGGGGAGACGATAGTCGTTTTGCCCGACGGGGACGTATTGAGGAGTCTTGCTCCCAAAATTGAAATTGACCAGGAAACCCTGCCTGACCCCAATTGGAAGAAGTGGGTACAACTATTTGTTTCTAAATAATACCCAACCCCGCCAAATCGCCCCGCGAGTCGTATATGAATAATATTGAAAAGACGAGCGGTAAGATGTGTGGGGTGGCTAAAATTATTCGCCCCATAGTGTTGACTTTAAGGTTTTTTTTGGTAAAATATCCTCGTACTTTAAAAGTTTAATCGTCTATTAGATTTGTGGCTATTTGGGCAGAGATTTTTGTGCTTAGATAACCACAAATCTAAATGTGGTGTTAACACAACTTTCTGATAGTAGAAAAAGGAGAATCTATGGCTACACGTGCTTTGGATGTACTCACCATCTTACATGCACTACATGTACTAGATGGTGAACTCAAGACAACGGGTTGGAACACCAAAAACCCACAGCAAGTAAAAATCTTCGCATGGCTGGAAGAACACCGCGAACTACTCGCCGAGGTCACCGGTCTGGACGCGAAGGCATCGCGCTTCTGGGAAGAACTGAACCAGTTCCTGACGGATCACAAGTTCGATCCTATGGTGCAACCCTTTGACCCTGATCTGGGCATCGGTGTAGTGTCCATCTTGGACAAACTGGTGAAGTGGCTCAATGGACCCGGCGCGAAAGTTCAGATCAACACCGCTCAAGGTGAACGCCCAGGCTTCGAACTGCCTGCAAGTGGCGTCAATATTCATGAAGTCGCGGGTTACCCTGGTTCCTACCTTCTGGAACTGCTGACCAAATCCGACGACACCTTATGGTTGTTCATCCACGGCGACACCTCGCTTTATGGGCTGGATATGGTTGAACTCTCAATGGACGTTATGAGCCGGACCCGCAAGATCCCCATGAGCAAGAGCATGTTTAGCAGCAATCGTCAGTACCAAACGTTCGCTGGCGCACAGGTTCCGATGCTGGATTTTGACATCAAGCCGGACATCAGTTGGCTTCTCAACGCGGACACGCAAACGGAAACCGGTGAATACTACTTCATCGCGCAGGCCGCTCAGCAGTTCAAGATGCGCATGGACGAAACCGGCGCGCGAGTTAAAGTGGCTACCGTTATCGTCACGATGCGCGGCATCAGCGAAGATCCGAAGGTGTTCGTTCTCGACCGCCCGTTCTACGGCTGGTGGACTCAGAAAGGCTTGAACCTGCCTATGGCGGCATTCTTCGCCGACTGGGACGCGCTTCACCAACCGGCTGGGAGCCTGGAAGATTTATAATTGAAAGACGATTAAACAAACAGTGCTGAGAGCCAAAACCTTTATCTTTTTTAAAAGGCAATGGTTCTCAGCACTATAATCACTTTCAAAACAGCGAGAGATGTTATACATTCGAGCGTAGTTTTGAATTTAATTATATAAGCTACTTCAGTATCAAAACCGAATGGTTTTGAAATAGCTTTTACTCTCAAGTTTCTAATTTGGATTGGAGGTTTGAGAGTAGGCATTAAAAAACCCACCTAAAAGGTGGGTTTTTCTGTTTGTTGCGGGGGTTGGAAGAAATAAGAAATTACTTCCTCACCCTACCTGTACCTATATTTATACCAGATTTAAGAAAATCTGCTAACAATTTGTAGTAATTCTAACACTACTATATGTCAGTCCAGAAGGGTTGAGAGTGGTGTTTTTAGGATCTTTGCGATTTTTTGCAGAACCTTTAAGGAAGGATATCGGAGTCCTTGCTCAATTGATCCGACATAACCAGTGCTTATTCCCACTCTCACGGCTAAATCAACTTGTAATAGATCTTTATCCCTTCTGATTTTTTTGACCCTTTGACCAAGAGTTCTTAATTTACTACTCATAAAATCAATTATTTACAATTACTTTGATTTCTGCTCCGACTATATGTCGGAATATACGCATGATATCGGCTTGCATTTAATCCGACTGAGAGATAGTATTTATTAGGGGGTGAATGAAATGTCTTCTAATAAAGCTCGTAACAAAAATAACTGGGCTGGTGCTGGCTTAATATTAGGCATACTTTCAATATTTTTTGCTTTTATTGGAACTGTCCCGCTTTCAGGAATTGTTGTTAATATAATTGCAATTTATAAATCTAGGTCTCTGAACGGTAAAGGTAAATGGATGGCAATAATTGGTCTAGCGTTATCCTTGTTGTTTACGATGGTTTATTTACAGAAGTATGGATATATCTAATATCTCGTGCACTGGGCAACGGTTAATATGAAAAGACACCTAAATTGGTTAAAAGGTAATGTGGGAATATTTACACTTAAATATTGGCATCTTGTGTTGAGTTCTGGCATCATAATTTTCTTACTCACATTAAATCTTTCTGCTTCCAGCGAAAGTAAATATTCAGATCCAATAAAAGTTGGGTGGTTTTTCTCGTATCAGCTTATGACAGATGATAATAGAGCAATAAGTAATCTCAAATCCTATTCAGACCCAATCATTCATTCAAGGATAGAGGAAACTATTTCGCACAACGAGATTGCCCCCGAACAGATTAACATGGTTATTGATGATTACAACGATTTTTATCTTTCAGGCTATAGGAGAATAGCAGACAATATCATAGCAACTTATACAATTTCTCTTGGAAAGAAGGATTGGCATACCTCTGTTGTTTTGTCCCCCGATAATCCATCTGATATTATTTCAAAAATTAAATATTTTATACATTTTAATATCCCATTCGGAAATAAAATAGTTTCACTAAACAACAAAAACAAATGGCTAGTAACGAATTATTACTTTGACCAAAATATCAAAGAAGATGAGTTGATAAAAGCTTTTGATGATGAAACAGCGATATTAGATAAAGATGCAGACCAAATTATCAAAGAATATGAGGATATGCGATTAAAAGAAGAAGAGTTTCGTAGTCTTCTTGTTGACGAAGAAGTTGGTGGAATGAAGAGTCTTTTTGAAAGATATAAGAGTTATATTTACAGGGAATCTTCTACAGATGGGGGTGCCCAATCAATGTGCCCTTATCGTGTTGACAGTAATTTTCCAAGGGAATATTTTTCTAATGTCTTTAATGAGGTGATGGTTACCTATTCACCCAAATTAGTAAATTCAAATGAAGAAATCCTCCCGTTAAAAGAGAATTTTGATCCTACAAAATCTCCATTTGGTGAAAAATTATATGTGGTTTCTCCAAACGATGCGTGGACTGAAAGAAAATTTGATATAGATAATGATAAAAAGGATGAAAGGATACTCTCTGCTGATATTGCTATGAATCACACACCAAATTTAGCTGTAATTGTTAAAGATGGATATATCATTTTCAAAGCCAAAGGAGCGAACATTTATATTAACGAAATCGGGGATCATAATGGATTTTTCTTAAATGAAAATCTAGATTGGAATACAGGAGAATACAGAACCACAAGGTATATTTACAAGGAAGGTAAATTTATTCCAGTTTGGTATCAAACTTCGTGTGTAGTTAGACCACAAAGTGACTAGCACATTGTGTATATGTGGACTATGCCCTTTTAAGTATATTCTCACGCACGATTCTGTGTCATCACCCATGACAATACCATAGCAATAACCTATACAAGTCCTTAGCAATTGCTATGCAATAGTTAGGCATTTTCTGTATAAGTGCTATGACATAGTAATAATAATGACTTTTGATAATTGAACTATACCTACCCCTTACTTAAGGTTTTGGGATATCTAGTTGACATGAAGTGCAAAAAGAATAAATATTAAGATAGAAGGTAGATTGAAGCACAGATAAGCTCCTAAATATCTTCAATTAACATAAGTCAATACTAATCACGCAGGCATTTAGCCCTCTTCCAAGCTCCATAAAGAGCATTTGATCGAGGCACCGCACTGAGATTCTAAAGAATTTAGCGGTGTCTTTTTTATTGGTCAAATATTTATATGATAAACGATACTAGTCAAGCTAGATACACGAGCTCAGAACCCCTTGTAGTGGCTCAAAAGTGCCCTGTATGTAACGGTTATGGAACTTTAAAGTATGGATCTTTAGTTTGTCATGGCTGTTCTGGTAAAGGTTACATTTTGATACCTAATAACATTAGCTCAAAAAAGAGCGAGAAATAAAAGATTGAAAACATGGCATTATATAAAATTGACGATCTTGAGAAGAAACATCCAAATTGGTTTTCCGCCGATTCTGAATTAACTTATGATGAACAAAAATGGATATGGGAGAATTTACCGTTATCCGAAGAAGATGAACATAGACTAGAACAAATACCAAGTACAAACAAAAAGGATGAGAATGTTCTTAATGGTAGTGTTAATGGTACCTACAAATTACAAGAAAATTTAACCGAAAACCAAAGTAAATCTATGGCAATCGCGAATCTTCAAAAAAGTAGGGTGAAGGAAACTCCTATTAAAGATGTTGCTTGTTGGCTAGAAGATCTTTTTGGAATTTGGCAGGAAAAGCCATTACATTGGATTTTTATCGCTGAGCATTACACTCCGAAATCAATAAATAGCGTTATTAATGAAATGCGAAAACGCAAAGAGCGTGGAGGTATGCCACTTAACAAACCAGGAGCTTATTTTACAAAGATTTTGAAACGATATCATCCTCAAAGAAAACTTCCAAAAAGAAAAGATTTTACAGGCACCAATGGTAGCCAGAAACAAGAGGTTCAAAGAGAGGGGGAAAATGTTACTAAGCGATAAAGCCTTAAAAGACTTTAAGGAGCTTTACCTAAAAGAATACAGCATTGTTTTAACAGATAACGAGGCTCTTGAGTACGGAGGTCGCCTAATTGGACTATTAAAGGCAGTTTACGGTAATGATTTAAGTTACAATAACTATAAAGAGGTTAGCATTATAACTAAGTAAGGATATGGATAACGAATTACAAACAAAGTTAAAACATATTGGTTATGCTCGTAAAAGTTCTGAGGATAACAAAGAGCGTCAAATAGCTTCGCTTCCAGATCAAGTATTTATTCTAGAAGGTATTAAATCTAAATTTAATTTGGAAGTTACTGACATACTTGAAGAGTCTCAATCTGCTTACGAGAAAGGGAGGAAGTATTTTGAAGAGATGTTAAACCGAATTGAGAGAGGGATAGCCAACGCAATTTTGACATGGCACCCAAATAGACTTGCTCGTAATATGACTGATGGTGGTCGTGTTATTGATTTATTGGATACTGGTAAACTGATTGAGGTAAGAACACCCTCTAGAACTTACCACAACACCCCAGAGGACAAGTTTATGCTTAATCTTGAATTTAGTCTTTCAAAGAAAGATTCAGATGATAAATCAATTGTTGTCTCACGAGGTTTAGAAAAGAAAGCCAGAGAGGGTTGGAGACCAGGAGTTGCTCCACAAGGCTATTTGAACGATAAGGCAACCGAGATTGGTCTTAGGCATATTTATACTGATCCAGAACGACTCCCGTATGTTAAAAAGGTTTTTGATATGTTTCATAGTGGAACGCCAGTGGTTGATATTCATAGGATCGCTAAAGATGAATGGCACTACCGCACAAGGCAAAAGAGAAAAAGTGGAGGTGGATTTTTATCAATTAGTATGGTCTATTCAATTCTTACAAATTCGTTTTATTGTGGTAGATATGAATATCCTGTAGGAAGTGGTAAGTGGTATACGGGAGGATATGAAAAAGCTGTTTCCGAAGAAGTATTTGATGAAATTCAAATCAAACTTGGTAGGCGTAGTCAATACAAACTTCAAACACATCAATTTGCTTATACAGGAAGCATGATGCATTGTTATTCGTGCAATTCTGCTATAGTTGCTGAAGAAAAATGGCAATGTATATGTTCAAATTGTAAAGAGAAATTTTCAATCTCCAAAAACAACAAAGATAAATGTAAGTATTGCGGAACTCTTATTAAGAAAATGTCTAACCCGAAGATGCTTCATTATATTTATTATCGTTGCGGAAGAAAATTAAATCCCAATTGCACTGAAAAATCAGTTAGGATTGATAGGCTTGAAAAACAAGTAGACGATAAACTCTCAAAAATTGCTGTTGCCCCTGTTTTTATGAAGTGGGCTATAAAACAAATCATTGAAGACAATAAAAAGGAAATAGATTTCAGAGAAGAAGCTATTGAAAATATCAAGAAAAGTCATGACCAAATTAGAATAAGACTTGATAATTTGTTACAACTTAGAATATCGCCAGAAAATAGCGATGGGAGTTTACTGAATGATTCAGATTACAAAACTCAAAAAGTTATATTAGAAACAGAACTTAAAAAAATAGAGAGACAGCTTGGTGAGGTTGATAACAGAATGATTCAAGCCAATGACCAAACGGAAAAAGCCTTCACTTTTGCCACAAGGGCTCAAGAAAGATTTAACGATGCAACCGATCTAAAAGTTAAAAGAGATATTTTTATGGGGTTAGGGTTGAACCTAACATTGCATGACAGAAAAGTCCAATTTGACGCCCCGAAATACATATTGGAGATTGAAAAGATGAAAAAACAGACACCAATTATTGCTAGAATGGTTGAACCTTCAAATAGTGCCGAAATTATGGTACTATCTGAAGATTCTTTTTTTTCTATTCCTACTGTGTTGCGGGGCTTGGAGTT
>CAZBTH010000023.1:0-15637 GCA_964494885.1 uncultured Gammaproteobacteria bacterium
TCGCCCGTTAAAGTGATACGCGAGCTGGGTTCAGAACGTCGTGAGACAGTTGGTCCTGAAACATATCAAGACGACAATCTAAGCTGTCTTTCTATGCGATATTGTGAATCATCCTGAATTTATTTCAGGAGTAGAGGTTTAGTATATTTTGTTATACCTATAGAATCCTGATACCAGTTCAGGAAATAAATTTGATCCGCCTACGCCTTAAAAGGCTACGGTGGACCCTACGAAGTCGTCCTTAGCTCCTTTTGAAGGAGCGTCGGATCGACGTAGTTGGGCTATATGCTGGAAACACCGGTGAATCTTGTGCTACCCTGAGCGACTCAAAGGAGTCGAACGGGTAAAAATGCATCAAGTGCGGTCAATCAGCAGGAAAGACCATGGTAATATCAAATATAAAATATTAAAAAGTAAATATTGGGACAAAAGTTCCAATCTGCATTTTTGATATTTGATTTTTAATTTTTGATTTTACTACGGAATCCTCAACGACCATACGTCAAACCCCACTTCGCTCTTATAAAGAGCTACGATTGGGGAAGATATGGCCTGATCCTACGAGCGATCGTAGGTCCCTGAAACACAGGAGTGTGTTTCTCGGTTTAAAACAATTATGTCGGACTCTATCCTGTAGAAGCGTTGGAATCTTGAGGAGAGCTGGGGACAGTAAATATTGCTGCCATGTTCAGTAATGAGCGTGGTCACACTAGCTAAAATCGGTGAAATCCTGTATTATCAGTAATGATGGTCCTATCTAAGTACAGGACAATACCGAGGGAAGGTTCCTTTTGATGAATAAACTAGTAGCAAGTTATATCGCCGGTTTTTTCGATGGTGATGGAAGTGTCAGGTTGCAATTGCAACCAAGACAAAACCCCAAGTTAGGTTTTCGTGTAAGGACTATCATTTCGTTTGCTCAGAAAACAGGGCACGACGAAAGCCTTAGATGGATAAAAGAAAAGTTAGGAATAGGTTATATTTATAATCGAAACGATTCGATGACTGAGCTTAAAATCGAAGGATTTGAATCGGTAGAAAAAATATTAATCTTTCTTAAACCTTATGTTCATTTCAAGAAAAAGCAAGTTTATCTTGTTTTGAAAGCACTAAAAGTTCTAAAAAAGAACCCAAATGATATTTTGGCGCTTGCTAAAATATCTGACGGGATTTCTGAAGTTAATTATGTCACAACGAAAAAGCGATATACTGCAGAGTTTGTTAAAAATTCATTAAATAGATATACCCCCGTAACGACTGATCCGATCACATAAGTGAAAGGAGAGATGAACAAATAGTTCATAATAACGCTAGCTCCTTCGTCGCGTAAAGCTATGAAGGATGAAGGTATAGTCTAATCCTCTCCCGTACTAAAATACGGGACGGTGAATTTATTTCACTGCAAGTAATTGGAGATCGATTGACGAGAGGACCTCCCTGGGGGAATCCCTGGTGTGCCGGTTATAGCGTCCGCTGTAACGCCGGGTAGCTACATTCCCAACGGATAACCGCTGAAAGCATCTAAGTGGGAAGCCGCCTCCGAGATTAGGATTCCTTCCTGAACTTGTTTCAGGAGCAGACCCCCGACAGAATATCGGGTTAATCGGTTAGCGCTGGAAGTCCCGTAAGGGATTAAGGCTACTAATGCGAATTGGTCGATTTCTTGCGATCCCTCACATGCCCCGTTAAACGGGGTGAATGGGACGCGACCTTCTTCTTAAAAAAATAGAGTATAAGTGCTGTAGAGCAGGAGAGTATAAGAGAGAAGTGCGAACTTCTACTCTTCAACTCTTTCACTCTCCTGCTCTTTTCAAGATATTGTTCTGGTGATTTGTGCGACCTGGTACCACCTGTTCCCTTTCCGAACACAGAAGTGAAACGGGTCAGCGCGGACGATAGTTGTGGGGCAACCTACCGCGAAAATACGTCATCGCCAGAACATTGTCTTGAAAAACAGAGCCCATCAGTCTTCGCCAAGGCTTTGGCCGACACAGTAGCCAGTTTACCCCGCGAAGTCCTGAGCGAACTTGTCCTGAGTGAAATCGAAGGAGTCGAATGGACGAAGTGGGGAACAATGTTTTAAACAAATTCCCCTAGATTCCTCTAATTTCCTCTAAGTTCCTTTATCTCAAACAATCCGGCGCCAATCTAAACCCCGCATTTTCAGCCTCTTTCCCGTTACAAAAAAATCCCTCACCAATATCCAAGTCCAAAACTATTTGATTGTAATGACGGCATTTCGGGAGATGGTAAAAATGGTCTCCGGTTGCAGTATCAATATTTCCTTTAATAACACAGTTTTTAGATGGGGGAGTCGGGTTCACCTTTTTGCACAGACTTGAATATATCCCCCTCTTATTTTCTTTGGCGTCCTTATATGCCGCTTTTAGATCTTCCGATTTCGAATTCGGATCATAATTTGGCCTTGCCCATCCCGCCTCCAGCATTTTCTCATTGACAGGGTGCGACCCTGTCAATCCTGTAGTCCAAACAAGACCCATTCGTCGGCCATACGCATCTCTTTTTTCTTCCGTTATCTTTACAATTTTATTCAACACAAGGTTTTTTAGTAGGGAAGTTCAGTCGCTCCGCAATTTCCCAATTCCGGCGCATCGATTCCAAGTAGACGGATTCGATCCCCATTGCCGAGTGTAAAAGTGTCCCCGTCGTGCACTTCCGTAACTGTCATATCGCGGTTTTTCGAGATCAAAAAGTAGCCATTTAAGGTCAGTGAAGTCAAAATAACGATCCCAATCCCAACTTTCTTAAGAAAATTCATATCTATCTACCTATCTATCATAATCTTAATTTCAGTTTGCTGAAACCCAGAATTAACATGTACCACTGTAACGTTACAATGGTACAAAATTAGCCTTGGAAAAAATAAGAAGACGAAAGTTGAGCGGGGGATTTTTTGTGGAAAAATACTTTTTTACAAAAAAAAAGAGGTATAGCACACTATTTTATAGTGAGTTATACCTCCCGTATCCTTACTCTGATGCGTTAGCAACGCTTGCGATAATCCAGTACCCCTCGTGATCGTACTCTTTCATTCTCTCGTTCCACCATTTGTGGTAGACTGGGTCTGCCAACTTGGCTTTCACATCTTTTACTGCTTGGTCGGTTTTGGAAACGTACTTCTTGCGATGAATCCACACCCCGGCAATCAGTCCAAGAACAACCGACAAAACGAGAGCCACGACAAGCAGTTGATCGTTTAGTGTTCCGGCGATCCCCAGAATTACCCATGCGGCTGCAAAAGTGATGGCTCCAATAAGATATCCCTCGGTCAGTCCACCCATTCTTGCTTCGTTCACTTGGACCGTTAAATCTCTCCAATTTGTGGCGATCTCTTTCTCCTCCGCGGGGAGCTTTTCAATTTGTTGCCAAACATAGTAAATGTGCCTGCTATATCCTCGCATCTTTACCATACTCCTTTAGGATGAAAACATGGTTTGCTTACGGCTATGGGGTAGAATAACACGGCATATTCGGGTTGTCAATTTTTTGACTTGAAAGCTGATAGGGCTTAAAATTCCCTCAATCGTTGTTAAACGAGGTTCTTTTTCAAATTCAAAAAACAGGAGACAGGAATGGATACACTTAGAAGCGTGATCGAGTTAGTTGCGATTGTCGGTTTTTTGGTAGTGAAATTTCTTTCCCTGCCAAACATATTAAGGAGTCAAAAATGACCAAAAACAGATGGAACATTCTAGGGCTTGGGCTTTTTGGGTTGATGGTCGGCTTGGTAAATCTTGCACTTGAGCCTTTCAACAGGGGGACCTTCACATTTCTGGCGGTTTTTGGGTCGGCAACAGCAATCGTGAGCGGTTGGCCGCTTTGGACCGAGATGTGGAAACGTTCTGTAGGCAAAATGGACGATCAGGCGAGAGTTGGAGTATTTGTAGGCGGAGGATTAATTTTAACCATTATTGCCTTCGGGTATGTTCCGATGCCGGCACGCCTGATCCCGATCACAATTGGTTTAATCGCAATTTTCGCCGGAGGTTGGCCATTCTGGGCAGATTTACTCGGACTTTTCCGAAAACCTTGACGCAGTTGCTTTCCGGATACTAAAAAATAGCCTTAAGGCCCAACAATAACCCATTGTTGACCTTAAGGCTACTAAAATATATAATACCCTTACCAGACTAAATGAATGGATTCAAAAGAAAGGTGGATATGACAAGTGACTGCAAAAAAATCAACTTCTGACGTTAAAGCTCCAAAAGGTGAAATTACTATGGCCGAGCTTTTGGCTGGTGCCAAAAATCGTGTTCAGCAGTTCACAAAAGGGCAAAGAGTTATGGCCACAATACTCTCAAAATCTCCTGAATCCGTAATTTTTGATGTTGGTGGTAAGAGTGAAGGAATAGTTAAGGAAAAAGGCTACACAGACACAAAAGAATATATTGAGGGATTAAAAGTCGGGGATAGTGTTTCAGTCACAATTTTAGTTCCCGAAACCCGTGACGGAATAACAATTTTGGGACTAAAGGATGCCATGCACGACGTTTCCTGGAATAAATTGGAAGAAATCAAAAAGAGCGGTGAGGAAGTACTCGTACTGGGTAAAGGCGTCGGGACTGCAGGGTTTGTAGTTGATGTTATGGGAATAGAGGGTTTTATACCCACTTCACAATTGGGAGCAGAAGTCAGCAAAAATGCCCAAGAACTGGTAGGAAAGTACTTCAAGGCAAAGGTAATGGAAGTCAATAAGGCGAGTAAAAAAGTTGTTCTATCCGAGAAAGAAGTGTCGGAAGCAGGGGATATTGCCTTGGCCAAAAAAGCGATGGAAGAGGTAAAAGAAGGTGAAGTTTACGAGGGAATTGTTACTACCGTTGCTTCTTTTGGCGCCTTCGTAAAAATCGAAGTTCCTGTCAAAAAAGAGAAAGCATATATCGAGGGCCTTGTCCACGTTTCAGAACTTTCTTACTCTAAAGTTAATTTGCCCAGCGATGTCATCAAAGAAGGCGATAAAGTTAAGGTCAGGGTTCTTGCCGCTCATGAAGGTAAACTTGCCCTTTCTATTAAACACGCGGGACGTGACCCCTGGAGTGAAGTAGAAGATAAATTTAAACCGGAAGCAAAAGTCACGGGCAAAGTTGTCCGCATCAGCGACTTCGGAGTGTTTGTTGAATTGGAACCCGGTGTAGAAGGCCTTATCCACATCACTAAAATTCCACCCACTCATAAATTAACCTTGGGGCAGGAAGTTAAATGCAATATTGAAGAAGTAAATGTAAAGGACAAACGTATTGCTCTCGGTCTGGTCCTCACCACGGCTCCTGTGGGGTACAAGTAAAATTAAAACTCGAGTGTTGATAAAATATCTTTTTGCAGTGAGGTCGGTGTTATTCGGTTGTTGAATTGGAAAGAAAACTTGATCCCGTCTCGATAGAGAATATAGTAAAGTATGGGTTGGGTGAGTTTGAAATCTCCCGAGTCAAGTCCTGCCGGTATCAAAAGAACGTCGAACGAATTATTGCCTACTTTTTTAGTCTTAATTTTAAGCTCACTTTCCTCTTTCTTGGTCTCTTTATAGATATGGATTCTTAAAACTTCTTCATTGTCTTGATTTAAGTACAGATTAAAAGCAGTTTCTTTTTTTGAGGAGATTGAAACGGAAGAAGGATACTTAAAACTAAAACCAAATTCTTTGTTTTGATAAGTTTTCCAATTGTCATCACGCTGGAACTTTTGCAGATTTAGAGTGATTATCAAAAAGGCAATCGAAAAAGCAAATAAAAATCCGGCTAAAATGTATTTTAATAAATTTTGTTTAGTTTTTTTAGCCACGATTATTAGACAACAAATAACCCCGCAATGATAGAGACGGCCCAGTCATAGTATATAATAAGTTGATGAAATTGCTCAATAATAATATAGCATTTTGGGATTGGTCAGGTTATTTTGTTGCCAAAAAATACTTCAAAGGAAAATTCAGGCGACAGATATGGCTTACAGTCTATGATCTCAAACTCAATACAAGCACGTGGGGCTACTTATTTATTTGTCAGGAAAATGTTATCTTGTTATTAAGAAGCGGTTTATCAGATGGCATCGGGGTGTATAAAATTGAAGTCGGCGACACACTTTCAATTATTCAAGATGGTCCCGATTTGAAGCGAATAGTTAATTCCGACAAATCCGGCGAAAAGTCTTTTTATGTTAAGACCACAAATCCGATTTGTTATGTGAATGTAAATGACAGCTATCTTTGGTTGATGAGTATCCAGGTGTCTAAAAAATACGGATATCTAATTAAAGGTGTGGCTTCTAGAGTGTACTTAGTTAAAAAAGATTATCAAAGTAGAGTTGAAAATGTGATTACGGTAATAAAAAAAGTGCTTAATAAAGACTCACACATAGATTTTGACTTGCCCATGAAAGGTGAAACAGCATGGGTTTCTCTTTTTAATATTTACGTAGGACTATTAGTCTATGCAACATTTATTATTGGATTTGTACTGCTTTTTGTTTTGAAAATCCTGAGGGTTGCTATTTAATCAAAAAAGGGTAGGTTCGGGTTCTTAAAACTCATCATTTAAGTTTAAAACTATTTATACTTTCGCCCAAGGCCTCTGTGATATTTTGATGAGTATCTGAGGGGTAATATGTGTAGACATCGTATTGTTTCGCTTTGGTCGTCAATGAGTTTGGTAGAAGAACCAATCTTTCGAAAATAAGACCCTTTCCGTTAGGCATGGTTAGTGAATGTTTTATGTAACACTGATTAAATTCGTTAGAATATTTTTTAAAATCGGTCTCAATGAGACTTGCTGTAAATTTTGAACCATCTTTTTCATATAGCTCGTCAAAATAAGATAAACAATCTGCTTTGGTTTGAAACGTTTTTATGTCAAACGGCCCTCCGGTTTCTATGTATATCCTTACACTTTCGGCGTCTTTTGGACCATCCGAAGAAGTTCTGCAGGCAAATAGCCACGTTGGTGTGGCAAAGAAAGAAGTATCCTTTTTTATCAAAGCTTCTGGAATTTTAATCGAAAAAATATCAGTAGTATATTCTTTTAATTTCAAAATCTCATTTTGTCCGGGACAAATCGGTGCTTTTATTGAGACAATACGCTTGGGTTTTGAGTCACCGGTATTTGGATAGGTTTGTTTGTCAATAGAGTCAATGATTAAAAACATCACGACTCTGAAGAAAAATATAAAAGCGGATGCAACGACGATACCTAGAAACAACCACTTGACAACTATAATAGCGGTTTTTTTGTCCTTCATGATTCGATTCGCATGTCTGTAAGACTTATCTTAGGACTTGCATACAGGTTAAGTCAAATGGATAATGGGGAAATGATAAGGAGGGTTGTCGTTGGCATTTTGGTCTTGTTGTCGATTGCTATTTTTGCAGTGGTGTTGTTTATTCGCAGTTGGCATTATCAAGAAATGAGAGGTATGTATTTTAATGGTCAGATTATCTCCTTAGGAAAAGTATCAGATACAGAAAATGATTATAATAAAGGTGGTTTTGTTCAAATAACATCAAGTTTGGTTTCAAACGAGATTGCATCGATCAAAGACTACGTTCGAATAATTAAATCCGATGAACAGGATAAAATTAAAGCTGGCGGGTTGCCGATTGTGCCCGGCCCGTCACAATATGAGTATATCGGCGTTTCTCCAAAGTTAGCTCCCAAAGGTTTTGAAGAGGTCTCAAGTTTGGCCACGATTGGTTCGAATACAGAAGCGCATCTATATTGGAAAATAGAAAATGGAAAGTTATACGAAATCTTTATAAAATATCCTGACGAAAACTCAAAAAGGTATGGTTTTGAGTTTGGGGCAAGGATAGTTATGGATTTGCTCAAAATATTATGATTGTAAAAGTTGAACAAAAAAGAGATTTTGATATTAAGATATATGCAAAAAAGAGCGTCTATATCAAGATGCTTTTTGGTTCTGTGCTTACCATTTTTTTTACGGGACTAATTTTTTTTATCAGCTAGGACGATCTGCTTCTTAGAGTGATTAGTTTAATCTTTTTGACATTCTTTGCAGCGGGTACGCCTCTTTTTTTGGTTCAGATTTTCAGGAAAGATCCGGTTCTGATTATCGGTAAGAAAGGGGTTGGGGATAGGTTTTCCGCAATTCCAATTTCCAGAACGGGGTTTATTTCTTGGGATAGTATAAAAAGTATTCAGGCGCCGGATGAGGAAACCGAAGCAATACTGGAACAAGCGCTTAAACCATTGTTGGGGGAGAATGCGCTTGATCTAAATGATATTGCCACGACGGCCGGAAATATTGTCAATAAAAAATTAATGTTTCCGCATTCCAGAAAATCGATAGTGGATGCGTTTAGAGGAATGAATCATATTGGCTTGGAATTGAAGGACAGAAAGGAATTTTTGCGGAATAAAAACCGATATCTTCAGTGGAAAATTAATTTGGATGCAAAAACAGTTGCTTCGGATGTGTTGATATATTATGCTTACATGGAAGTCGATCCGTTTGAATTGTATTTTTATTTAAAAGGTAGGTTTGAAAAATACAAATAACAAAAATGAAAAATTATTACAAAATTCGGGAGTTGAAAGTATCATTTATTCCCTTATTTTTTCTTTTTGTATTATTCACTTTACTTCTTTTTGTTGTATTTAAAATTTTTGGGTGGGGTGGGTGGTTATGGTTGTGCATATTGGCACCATGGTGGGCGTTGTCTGTATGGGCGATGGTCATTTTTTTTAAGACATACAAGAACGGGTTGGTCATAGATGATACCGGATTAACTCTATCGGTTGGGGCTCAAAAAGCTGAGTTCACTTGGAATGAAATTAAAAAAATAGGATTTCAGGCAATATTTTCACCCCAAAGCTTGGGTCTTAGGGAGGCGATACCCTACTTGGCAATTGGCCTCAATGATACTTCCAAAATTGCAGATTTGAAAAGCTCCCGGGAATTTGGTTTTTTACAGAAGAAAACTGACCTGGCTTCATACATGGAGCAAAAGGATGTTATGGATTTATATGTATCAATGAAGTTTGTTACAGAGAAAGAATCCAATTTACAAACTTTCTTATCCGGTAAAACCATTTTCGAAACAAAACTCAAACCTTTGGTAAAAACTGACAATATAAATGAATATAATGACGTGTTAAAAGATTACATCCAAAAATCTTAATTCACCGACTCTAGAACGGACGAATAAACAAGTATGAAAAAACGAAAGGTAATTAGCGATGATGAGTATGATCGCAAGCTTTTTGCCGCATGTTTCTTTCTTCTTTTACCCTTGATGATAGTAAGTATATTTGTTTTTTCCTCGGTAGAGATCGCCTTGATGATTTCGGGGGGAGTTTTTTTGATCGCTGTGGGGTATTTATCCATTAAATATTCAATTATCGCCGGGGATTACATGGTTTTTCATTGGAGAGGGAAAATTGCGCGTTTAATGGGGTGGTTATTGGTGTTGGTAGGAGTGATAATTATCGCCGCAGCATTATATTCGAATAATTTTGGTGTAAGATATTGACATGACTGAGACTGGTACCGAGACGGGGTGGAAAGAAAGGCCTGAGCTTCAACAGGAATTAAAACAATCCAGGTACTATGTTGCCGATGAAATGGCTGAACAGATAATCGACGAATTTGAATCCTCTGGTGGGTTCGGAAATCAAGAATTAGAAAAACCTTTGGTAAAAGAACCAATGAGTTCTTATGTGGCTTTCTATAAGTTCAAAGATAAAGAGTACGCGGTGAAATTAGAAAGGGAAGATGCATATGAGCCTTATATAAATAATGTGCACGGTGATCAGATTTTTGCAGAGAAAAACCAAGTTGATCACGTAGCTCCAATGACATTCGTTAATAAGGGACCAAAAAGGTATGCCGTTCAGTTGAGAATCCATGGTGAGCTTGTAGACGAACTTGACACTGCGGCGTCGAGGAAAGCTAAGGAAGAGGCGGTCTCGGCAGGAATTTTTATACCAGATTTTGCCGGCAATGTAGTTATCGAAAAAGGAACGGGTAATTGGGTGGTGGTTGATACAGGGGGAGTCATGTCAGCTGAAGAGTTAAATGAGTTAAAGGTCTCGTTTAAAACAGAAAAACCTGACGGCTTCTTTGACGAATTTAAAGATAGGCAATAGATGGTATTCATCGGAATCGGAAATGTATAAGTTTGACTATCAAATTTTTAGGGCTAAAATCTGCGTATGCCGGAAAGAGAATATCCGTTTACCGATAGGGAAAAAGCCGAAATTGCCGAAGTTGCACTTGGAGTTGCTAGGGTAGGGGAAGATTTCGTGTGGGAATTGGTTTTTGAAAATAACAGACTAATGAAATTAGCTTTGGCGAATGGGGATAATGGAGTAGTTGTTGGAAACGTTTATTATTCTCCTTCACAAATTATACATAAGATCGAGCTTATAAGTGAGGTTGTTGGTCAGGCCAGAATTATTCTTCAAATCCAAGGACGAGACTTAATGAGCGAATTGGACAGGCGGACTCAAGCTGGCGGAATGGGTTCGGTTTTTGACCCAGAGTCGGAAATAAGCAGTCGTTTAAAAGATGTCTACGGTAGGTGATTATCGTGAAAAATTCCGGTGGGCCACAAAGGTTTTAATCTTCGGTGGCCCACTGGGTGCATGTTTGTTTAACGGTCATGGATGAAATTATTCATGATCAGTATCTGTAGCGGAGTGAAAGGTGAATCCCCCCAGGGGTTAGGTCCGGTAGGTCCCCAATCTCCATAGATGTTGTACCTTGTGTCGTAAAACTGATACACAGATTTACCCCTGCAGGTACCCATAAGATACATCGGCGGAGTGTACCCAAGTTCTTTAATGGCCTTAGCCAAATTCGGGGGCATTTGGTCCAGATAAAAAAGTTCGCTGTTTGGAATAGCCTCTGGTAGATATGAATAAGGGTAGCCATCACCAATTCCGAACTGGTGTCCAATTTCATGGGTCATTATGAAAGTGGCAACGGATACGTCGTTAATCGTAAATATGGCAGATGCACCTTGAGACGTTCCTAATCCAAGACGTGTGTTGATACCCGAGATCATACTGCCCATCGGATACACGGCTCTGATAGAATCAAACAAGTTTTGTTTGTATGATTCGTCTTTAAAGAATATTTCCGGACCCAGGTGATCGAATTCGGCCTCCATCGGAATTTTCAGATATGAAAAATCTATATTAACTCCCTCAAAGTTTTTTTGTGCCCTTCTAATCAACCCTGTCATAACTGCTGGCATTCCGGTTTTGGAGAAGCCGAACCCAACAATCACAATATGAAAGTTTTTTTGGGAAAACCGTTTAGATATTTCAATATCAGATTGGGATATCGGTATCTTGTTCGCCGGTTTGGTTGGGTCCGGAAAATTCGCAATTTCCTGAACCATCTCCGGTGTCCCCGTCGGATTAATGGGAACAGGCATATCGGGAATTTCAGTTCCGGCCATACGCTTGCTTGAATCAGATGAGTTTTCATCGATCACACAATATTCATAGAGACCGTCTTGATTTGTCATAGCTGCAGGCAAAGCTATGGGGGGTTCTATGGGTGCAGCTGCCTTTTTTGCCTCGTATATCCGAGACCACATGATTATATTGAAAGGCCGCGTAATCAAGTTGATTATGAAAATAATTTTCCAAAAGGTTTTGCGATTTTTACTCACAAGAGCCTCCTTTTTTGGGTTTTTGTTAATGAACAAGCACGCAAGGGGGATTGTAACCTATAATTTAGTAGTTTCAATATTGGGCACTATGCTCTGGTATTAATTCGTAGTATTGGTATTATTGGCTAATGGTTTTTCATTCAAAATACATTTGCCAACAGTGTGGTTATTCTCAGGTCGGGTGGGCTGGAAAATGCCCTGAGTGCGGGACGTGGAACTCCTTAGTTGAAACAGTCGTTTCGACAGAGCGGGAGAGTAAAAGAGCTGGAGAGTATAGGAAAAACAGTAGGCAGTCATCAGCAAACAGTAGTCAGCCAGTCAACCTTTCGGACATAAAACAAGCAGATACAAAACGTATTTCAACAAAAATTTCCGAACTTGATAGGGTACTTGGTGGAGGACTTGTGCCGGGACAGGTAGTATTAATTGCAGGGGAACCGGGGATTGGCAAGAGTACGCTTCTGACACAAATATCCGATACTTTAGGTTGTGTTCTTTATGTTTGCGGTGAAGAATCGGCGAATCAGGTGGCGATCCGTGCATCGCGACTAGGCGTTAAATCAAAAGAGATTCAAATGCTGGAGGATACGGATGTGGATTCAATAATAAACACAATTCAACAGTTTACTGATAACAGTTTACTGATTACTGAAAAATCAAAGACAGTTAACAGTAATCAGTCAGCAGTAAACAGTCAGCAGATATCAGCTGTGATTGTCGATTCTATTCAAACCATGACGACATCCGATCTTTCCGGCATGGCTGGGAGTGTAGGGCAAGTCCGTGAGTGTGCAAACCGCCTTCTTCATGCGGCCAAAGAGAAAAATATTCCGTTATTTCTCGTAGGACATGTTACCAAAGAGGGAACGGTTGCCGGGCCTGCAGTTTTAGCCCATATTGTTGACACCGTTCTTTGGTTTGAAGGGGACAAGACCCTCACCACACGTATTTTAAGGGCTGTCAAAAACAGATTTGGACCAACTGATGAGGTCGGAGTTTTTCAGATGGAGGACAAGGGATTAATTGCGGTTGATAATCTGGAAAAGGCGTTTCTTGAGAAAGGAATTAAGAATGTCTCGGGTAGTGTTGTAACCTCGGTTATGCAGGGAACACGCCCTCTTTTGGTAGAAATTCAAGCCCTTGTTGTTCCCACAAAATTGGCCATTCCCCGTAGGGTTGCGCAAGGAATTGACTCAAGAAGGTTGGAGCTTTTACTTGCTGTCCTAACCCGCCGAAGTGGGCTGCCGATGTACGACCACGACGTTTTTGTAAACGTCGCAGGGGGGTTAAAAGTCACAGAACCGGCGAGCGACTTGGCAATTTGTTTGGCCGTAGCTTCGTCATATTACGACAAACCGATCTCTCCTAAAGTCATTGCAGTGGGGGAAGTTGGACTTCTCGGCGAAATCCGGGAGGTGGTGGCTCAGGATAAAAGATTAAAAGAAGCCAGAAGAATGGGATTTACCACTTCAATTAGTTCAAAGGAAGTTAAATATGTGAATGAAGCGATAAAGATTTTGAGATAACTGTTTACAGATGACGGTTGACTGTTTACTGGTTACAGTTTGCTGTTTACAGTCTCTCAGTAATCAGTCAACATTAAACAGTAATCAGCAAATCTATCGTCTTAGATTTCTTGACGCTCCTAGGATTAATGAATTTATTTCCTTTGGTAATTTTTTTAATAAAGACATGATTTCCAGGTATTTTATTTCATTTATAAGCTCGCGTTCTTTTGCTTTTTCAGTCCAATGAGCTGATTCAAAAAGGGAACCGCGGGCTTGATAAAAGAACTTCATTTTATCTTTTTTGAAAAACCTTCCTTCACCTTCGGCAATGTTGGCAGCAATTGAATCTGTTGAACGAATCCATTGGTCTCCAATAGTTTTCTTCGCGGTTACCGGCCAATTTTCTACAGCCTTCCAAACGATTTTATCCAGCTCAGATGCAGTTTTATATGCCTGAATCTCTGCCAGTTTTAACATCTTCTTTACAGTAAACAGTAATCAGTCATCAGTCAACCGCTGCTCGTGGACGTTGTCCACGAGATATCCACATTTTATTTTGAGTAAATAAATTGCCCGAAAATACGGCCAAAAATGAAGCTAAAAAGATTATAGGTATGCCATTTTCATCAAGCAAATAAGTTATGGGATTTGACAACCGACGTTAAAAGTATTAACATCTTTTTGAACGTTGAAATCAAGCTAGAAGTTACCCGTGTTGAACTTAGCTCGACTAAGTTAATGGGTAACCCATCCCAATCTTACCGCTCGCCTTCAGGTACTATTCGTACACGGCTCGCGGAGCGATTTTGGGAGGGTTTCGAAAAATTTTTTGGGGTTTAACCCCACTTCGCGTAAAGCTACGCGGGGTTGCGTTCAGTGCAGAGCACTGAAATGCAAAAAAAGAGCATCGCCATCGTTGGGTTCTCCTCTAAGATTAAAGGGACTCGCCACGAATAGAGATGCTCTTTAAAAACTAAACCAAACGTAACTAAACGTTTGGACACGGGATTTGTCTTGTTTATCCCACATAGCGTAAGCGACGTGGGAAGGACAGGCGACCATCTTTCTTACAAAAGATAATCGTAAGACAAATCGTAATCAGACTAAATCGGATACTGTAAGTTGTCAAGGGCCTTTGAGAAAGCACTTGTTTGTTTCTGGAAGGGACGGGTGCCCCATTAGGAAGCTTTCAGCTTCTAACGGGGTAAAGATTTTAGGCTTGCCCCGTACAATTTGAGTTCAGGTTACTTTAGGGGACGGGTGGAATTTAGGGCAGGAATTCTACCCGCTCCTTAAGGAAATCTGAAATTGTATGGGGGCAGGAAATCGGACTTAAAACCCCTCAAAGCACAGAGTGCGAAGTGGGGCGCTCCTCGAAGTCGGAAAAGTTTGCCTCTTTGTGATAAACTATCGGTCAAATGCCCGAAGTCGTTTTATATCATAAATACAAAAATTTCAAAAGTGATTCTCCTCCGGTAAAAGCCAAACCACCAAAAACAGGTTTTTCCAAGTTTGCGTGGTTTTTTACTGTGGCCGGAATTACCCTGATTCTGGTTTCATACTCGCCAAGCATTTGGTTTTGGATTCAGACCGAGGTGGGCAGTCAAACTGCCAATTTTCAACTTTCGCAAAGCGAGATCAAAATTCTAAATGTGATAGGAGAGACCGGTCAAAGGAAGTATATGCCCCCTTTTGATTCTAAGCTGCCTATTATTAACCACCTGACGATTTCTTCAATCGGAGTTGATACGCCCGTTCAGGAGGCTACTTATGATAATTATGAAGAGGCCTTAAGGCGCGGTGTTTGGAGAGTGTCGGATTTTGGTGTGCCAAACGAAACCGGCAGTCCCGTAATTCTCGCTGCTCACAGGTTCGGCTATTTGGCTTGGACTAACTCTTTCAGGCACAAAAATTCTTTTTTTAACCTGCCCAAGGTTCAAACAGGGGATACAATCCAAATTGTATGGAGGCAGAGGAAATACACCTATGAAGTTTACAAGGTAGACAAAGCCAGGGAAATCACCGATTATACGGCTGACCTGATACTTTATACATGCGAGACTCTTAGTGGCCCCGAAAGAATCTTCTTATACGCACGGATGATTGACTTGTAAGTAGAGAGCCTGCAAGTACAGACGAGGATACCTCCCAGGTCGTCGTTAGTTACTTACCTTTGCAACATCAATTTGTCATTCCCGCGCATGCGGGAATCTATATAAACAACTATTTGAATAGATCCCCAATCGAGTTGGGGATGACAAGGTTCGGAAGCTGTACAAAAAGTGTTGCAAAGCTAGTGAAGTATTACGTAAATATCCTATAACTTGACTTTTAGCTTCAGATGTGGTATTATTGCCGGTTCGATGAACTTCTATTGCACAGAGCTTATAGCCCTGAGCGCAGTCGAAGGCTAGAGTCCTGAGTATATACCCCTCTTCCTCCAGTTTGTAGCATAGAAATTTGACTTTGGTGTGAAAAA
>CAZBTH010000024.1:0-15327 GCA_964494885.1 uncultured Gammaproteobacteria bacterium
CGAACCCCTCTTCACAGCTTGGAAAGCTGTTGTTAAGCCGATTAACTAATCCCGCGTCGTCGAAATGGATTTCGCTTGCAAGCTATCCGCTTACGCTTAAGCTTTATCGCTCCATCATTTCTCCTCTCAAATTGCTCTGCAATTTGGAAGGGACAAGATGCATTTTACCATGAAACTGTTTCTCCTCAAACTTGATGATTCCACTACTCTCAAAACGCTCCTAAATCAGCTTCAGAAATTTGTTTTCAAGAAGTTGAATGAATACCTTTAAAAAGTTTGCAAATGTTTGCCCCAGTGCTTGACGCACCGGGAAGTCTTGCAAACAAATCATGAGTGAAACTACTTGCTAACAAATTTCTGCTGCTGGCTCCTTTCTTTGGTTCATTTCTTTAGAGAAGCAAAGAAATGAACAAATTGTTTCTTGGAAGCAAAAAAATTGGCATATTGTTTCTTGGTCGGGCAAGAAATTAACTTTTAAATTCTCACTTTTCTAAATATTGACAGGAATCCCAGCTCAATACCAATTGGTATAAATAATAAATAGGCGAATTTTTCAATGACTGGCTCTACCTCCACAATCTTCTGAAAAATATAAATAAAAGGGGAGTATATTTTAAGCAAAATTAGGGTAATAGAAACTATGGCAATAAAAACTACAAGTTCCAAAACCGCCCCCAAGTCTTTTTTGCTGGAAAACATCGTGTGAGTAATTTGGAATATGGAATAAATAATTAGAGCTACTATCCAAGGATTTTCCAGGTATCCTCCACTTAACATAAACGAAATTCCCCAAAATATTATCCCGCCACCAGCCAAAATAGGCGCAAGCCCGATTATAGATCCGCGAACAAAATCGGTTTTGCCTATCTGCACACTCCCCAATTTTACACCGTCCTCTTCCACTTCCGGCATCAGATTCAATTCACCAAAAGGAACGACTGTGACAAGTGCTGCCAAAAGATGTGAAATTTCGTGGATAAAAGTCCCGGGCAAAAATATCCAACCCAAAAGGATGATTGCCTTCTCCCTGCTTCGTGTTATTCGAAATAATACGTAAAATAGCTTTCGAATAAAAATTCTGGAGAGAACATAAAGCGTAATTAGAGCAAGAATTAAAATTGTTATCCCTACCATTACTATCTTATATTACACCACACAACAATTAACGGGTGACAGCCAAGTCTGAAACATAAAGATCTTGGGAACGTTTACAGGAATCGCCACTAACACGCATATTCACACATGGTTTGGGATAATATTTTTCATCATGAATTTTGCAGGTAAAATCGGGCATTAGGTTAGGGCAATTCCCGCTTATTGCAAAATAAGTCCAACCCCTGCTTTCAATGTAGTAAACACCGTGTTCCTGGTTTTTAAGTTTATCCGCTAATTCATCTTCTGAACTAACCGGTTTGGCCTCGGGAAATGCTTCAAGGAAAAACCTGCTTCTGCCCGCAGTTTCACCGCTGATATTCCTGCAACATGCAGCAGGACATCCGATTTCTGTACACGGGTTTATTTCTCTCATGGAGTTTCGTAGTTTATCCAAGCGTCATCTTGTTCACACCAGTAAACTACCCTTCTATATTTTTTGAAGTCGGCGTCATCCTTTCCATTATTTGAAACATCCTCCTTAATTACTTTCATTTCCCTGTCACATTTTGGGCATTTCATACTTAATTATTTTTAGTGCAACTCCTTAGAAGCCATTCCTCTAATATCCTCCGGTAATTTATCGGAGTTCATAATGCCGGTAAGGAAATCGATTTCCATAGTGTTATCTAAATCCCACTCATACTTTGAATTCCTCATAAATCTTCTTACACTACCTTCGTCATTATCTCCGTTTAGAGTTTTCTCGATAAATATTTTGTATAAATCGTTTATGGGTAAACCTTCTGTGGTCCTCATTTGGGGATTATCTTGGACGGCGTTTATACATAGCTCGATAGCCTTCCGCTCAAACGAATCCTTTTTAAATCTATTTGGCGATTCATATGCTTTTTGAATTACATCCGTGATTCCCTGTCTCAGCCTCATAGGAACATCAAATATTATACCCATCGCGATTTTTCTGGCAGCCATATTGGCATCTTCCATTGACACAATCCGATTCAAAGTATTGTCAATGTCCTCGAAGTCTGTGTAGTTGGAGTCACTTGAATATCTTTTTTCAAGCTGTCTAACAAAATAAATAACGGGGCCTTCGGTTTCTGTCGCCGGACCAGCTTGAATTTTACCAAGAGCAGCCTCTAAGAGTTTTTGTTGATAAGGTTTTTTGTCTTTTTTGCCAACCATATAGGCAGCATTTTGCCACGCCTCATTATTTGTTGTCCAATCGGTTGAATCTAAGTCGTGTACATAGGATTCATATTCAGCTTCCTCACGGGGATCATGCTTTGGTTCCATTGCAATATTTTACCACAAGTTACTTACAATTGAGGGCTGAGAGGCAAGAAGTTTTATCGTCACCCTTAAGGGAGTCACAAATAGAACATTGTTGAGAGCTTCCACTTCCTGAAGTGGCCGGGCTTGGCTTAAACATCTCGGAGAAGTCCGTAAACTTAACATCTGCAGGTGGGGTGAACATTGAATTATCCGGAACCCAAACGGAACATTTATAATCTGATTTTTGATCCAAATCAGCCTCATTCCCTTGGGACGCTGTTTCTCCCGTAACGGGTGAGTCAGTTGCATTTGTGTCAGTTTCCGTTATCGTCATCTTAAATCCGGTTTTGTCGCCGTCAGTCCAAATATAACTGGTTTTATTGTCGGAAATCATATGGGAAACGGTTGTTTTAGCGTTAATGGTGCTTGTAAAATCAGCACGGACTTTACCCCCCGCGATATAGGAGGTACCTTCGGTTTTGCCCGATTCATCGTCGCTTGCAAATGTACATTTTTGAGGAACACCCGAAGCCAAAAGTTCTTTGAGCGATTTTACACCGGAGGAAATTCCACCGGCAGTTTCGACATTTCTAGATTTATTAAAATAAAAATAACCGCCAACACCAAGAAGAAGAATTACTACTACCGCAATTACCGCTTTATTTTTCATCATTGGGATTTGGAGCTTCCAACTATTACCACAACTTCATCTTTAGAAGTATCGGGGAGGGATTCAGTTTTTGTGGATACTTTGTAGATACCGGAAAGGGTTGTAATCAATTTAGAAATAAATTCGGCTGGTACATCGGATTTAACCTTAATAACTGTGTCCGTGTAATCATAATTGTCTGCGTTGCCTGTTCCGCTGACTGAAAAACCTGCTTTTGTAAGTAAACTTTTTGCATCCCCCGCTACCCCCGGAATCCCCGAGCCGTTTTGAATATTGATAGGATATTTTGTTAGAACAAGCTTAGCGCTAGGAGAGGCTGAAGGTGTTATGGTTGGCGTACCAATTGCCTCCGGTGTAGGAGTTGGCTGGGAAACCATGTTTATATTCTTCTGATAAAAGTAAATCCCTCCAAGGAGCGCGCCCAAAAGAAGAACACCGGGAATTAAAATTATAAGAGGACTGGGACCGTTTTTTATTCCGCTTCCGACAGGAGCAAAATCTTCGATTTTTGGTTCAACTTTTTCTTCTACTTTTTCTGCAGCTTCTACTATTTGTTCCTGAACTTCGGTAGACTTTTCAATATCGTCGGATATGTGTTCCGTTATGTCTTGGAGTTCGCCAACCTTTTCCTTGATCTCTTCTACATGCTCCGAGGACTCAGTCACTTCTGGAGTTTCTGGCGTTTTCTCTACATCAACTTCTTCAACTACCATTCTTCTACTTTGTTTGGATCTATCGGGTGGCATTGACAATAAGTATAGCAAATATTATACCTCAAATACAAATGCCACTTTCGCCCGAACTCAAAGAAATCCCGGGTATTGCCCTCAGATTTACCAAAGCCGGACTTACCTCCGAAATTCTTCGCGATCTTATTCTAAAACGTAGTGATCGAAACCTGGTATTAGACGGGGATAGGTTGCTGATCGAATTCAAGAAAAATTTTAATATCAATCTGGAAGGACTGGAAAATGTTCCTGATGGTGGAATACTTGCCTTTAATCATCCGTGCAATGAGGTTTTGATACCAGCGTTTCTGGAAATTGCTTCTAAAATATCTGAACACAAAAACAAACAGATATCATTTTTGATGGCTTCTGAAATTGTACTTTCCGGAAAGTATAACGATAAAGTGGCCTTACCCGGTTCTATAGAATTTATTACCAGATTCCACTCTCTTTATTCGGATAATATAATTTCAACTCCCACAGTCGAGTCAAGAAAGGATTTTATTTCGGGTCGAGCTATTGCAGCCAGAAATATGATAAAAAGATTAAAGTCAGGCGAAATTGTGGCAATTTCACCTGAGGGTCATACGGAAATTGACAATAAGATTTCTCCGGTTAATACTTTCCACAAAGGAGCAGGAGCAGTCGCAATATTGGCAAAAAAATTTGACAAACCGGTAGTTCCCACCTCAATTTGGAGTGAAGAAAGTACAATTTATATTAAAATCGGTACCCCATTTTTTATCGGTTCCACTGAAGAGGGGGCCGCAGTTATTGAAATCATGTCAAAAATTGCCGAGATACTTCCATTAGAATTAAGAGGGCCGTTTAGTTAGGGTTTAAACTAAAACGTTTCGCAGCGGATCAACAATATCTCTTAATGGCACAACTATCCCTCGGTCACGCACCTTACCCAATTTTTGTCCACGAATCAACTGTTCACTAAGATCTAGGGGGTCTCCGCCAAGCCTATTCATATAAGCTTCATTGGGTTTTGCGTCTTTAACAACTTCCGTAAAATCATCTTCAACCAAACGTCGGGCCAATTCACCTTCGTCAGAATGGTCAATAAACCACTGGTTTATTAAATGGGTCGCGAAAGACATGGCATCAGATTCACCTGTAGAGATGTAGACAGAAATAGAAGAAGCTAATCTTAAAGTTTGGATGGAATAAAGACTCAATTCTTCGATGTCTCGTGAAAACGCGGCCACTAACGTTTTTTCGTAGGGTGTAAGTATAAGCCCAATGCTTACTACCTCCTTGCTTCTGGCCAAAAGTACACCACTGTCTCTAGGGTACCGAACGAGATCAATATTAGCTATAAGATTTTCTGCTGACATAGCGTGTATTATAAGCAAAACTTAGTAAAACGCAAGATTATAAGGTATAAGACATGATAAAAGTAATTCCGTCGATCTGACAGGAGCTGACCCGTGATTTTCTTTCTATATGTTAAAATAGACACTTCCGCCAATGACTCAAGACAATGTAGTAATCCGTTTTGATAACGTGTCGTTTGAATATAATGACCAAAAAGTAATCCTCGACGAGGCCAATTTCAGCGTGCGTAGAAATTCCATTGTAACCATTATCGGCCAGAACGGTGCGGGTAAAAGCACCATTTTTAAGCTACTCCTAGGCAAACTCATTCCAACAGGAGGAAAAATCAATTTAGAAATAGGCACAAAAATTGGGATAGCAGAACAGATGGTTTCACCCGATAAACTTGAGCTAACCATTGTTGACTACTTTAGGTCTACCCTGCCCAATGTTGAGTATGGAATAGAAGGAGACATTAAGAAGATCTTCAAAAGTGTCAACTTAGACGTTCCCTTAGACCGCAAAGTCAAAGAGCTTTCCGGCGGCCAAAAGGCCAGGCTCCTACTTGCCTATGCCTTAATCACGAACCCCGACGTTTTGCTTTTAGATGAGCCCACCAACAACTTAGACAAAGAAGGGGTTAACGAGTTGACAATCTTCTTAATGAATTATGAAAAAACTTGTATTGTTATTTCCCACGATTCGGACTTTCTGAACTGCTTTACAGACGGAGTACTAAACCTGGATGTTCATACACACAAAGTTGAACAGTTTGTGGGCAATTATTACGACGTAATTAACGAAATCGAAGCCAAGTTGGAAAGAGACAGAAGGCAAAACGCACTTCTGGAAAAAAGCATTAAAGACAGGTTTCTTAAAATTAATAAATTAGGGGGTAAAAGCATTGCCATGAGCCATCTGGCCAGAAAACTTAGAAAAGAAATTGGAGAAGACCGCGAAACCGCGGTAGAAATAAGGCGCGAAGACAAAACCATTCCAGATTTTACAATTCCATGCCAGGAATACGTTGGCTATATTGCCAAAATTAAGGAACCGATTGTTACAGAACTTGTTAAAGGCGTGAGACTTTTGATCAAAGGGCCAAACGGAATTGGTAAAAGCACACTTCTCCGCTCATATTTAGCAGGAGAAAAGGCGGACATTAATCCAAAAATCAGAGTCGGTTATTACAGCCAGGATTTTTCTGAACTTGATTTCAATCAAACCGCTTACGATTCAATTTTATCTGTTGACCCTACCGCCCTCCCACAAGAAATTTATGAAGCGGGAGCAAGGTTTTTACTTAATAGCGATATCTTGAATACCAAAATCGAATCATTATCCGAAGGCCAAAAAGGACTCCTTTGCTACGCACGGCTTGTAATGCAAAAACCCGGCCTTTTGATTTTAGACGAACCTACAAATCACATAAATTTCCGCCATATTCCCGTAATAACTAAAGCTATTGATGGGTTTGAAGGCCCGGTAATTTTCGTTAGCCATTTGCCGGAGTTCTTCGAGAAGATCAAAAATATTCGTGAAATAAATTTGGGGAAAGACTAATTAACTATCTTAAAATTAAGGTATTTATTTTTATACGCTTTAACCTTGTCTGGATTGATATAACTTAAACCGCCCTCTTCTCTGGATTTATTCCATATATTAAAAACTACGGACTTCCCAGGAGTCTTAATTGCTTCAAGTAAAATAACGTCGTCTAATATGTTTAGGAAATAATCCTTTGTAAATGTTAAACTGGGATCCATTTCTTTTAGATAGTGTAAGATGCATCTTTCAAAAAAATGGGCGATTACGATATGGGTTATTGAATAGGGATTTGTAATTTTTGTTTGTGTCCAGATTACTTGATCTGACGCCAAATCAGTATCACTGAACACTTTTCCTTGAGCCTTTAATTTGTAAGCTTTACCCATCATGACAGCCAACTCCGACAAACCAAAGTTAAATAATTGCGATTCAGGATTTGCCATAAGAATCGTTGCCTCGGTAATGTAGTGAAGCCTATTTTTACCTAGAGTCGTAACAAATAAATACGCGCTTGGCTCTTCGACTCCACCTGCCGTAACTAATTTTTTAAAATTGCCGTGAATTTCCTTAATATTTTTCAGGTCGACTTCGTCTAGATTTACCAAATCGTTTGTAAGTTTTAGGTATGAGTTGAGAAGATTTAAAAACATACCACTTTCATTTTGTTTAATATAACGTAAGGCATTTTGAACTTCGGGTACTGAAGCAAATTTGTCAATAAAAACATCAGATATTTCGGAGTCTGTAAATTTTTTCACTCTAACGAATATTGACAGAATCAAAAAAGAAAGGCAAATTTTGTAAGCCACTTGCCGGAATTTTTCGAGAAGATCAAAAATGTAAGAGAAGTGAATTTGGGGAAAATAGAACTCTAATTCTATCCATTTCCACTTATTTTAGGACCGGGCTTAAGAGGACTTACGGGCCTAGGAACTTCACCACTCAAATCAAAATGAGGAGCTAATGGATCTATTTGTCTCATGTTGCCACTATTGGTATCAAAAATGACTCCTGTCTGACTAGATTTTTTAGCGTTAGCTACTATTTCTGCCATTGTTGGAGTATGTAGTCCACTTTGTTGAGCAAGGCCTCGAGTGTCCCCACCTTGCATATTAGAATGAAGTGTTAAATTACGAGCCGGATCGTGGGTACTGCCTTCAACTAATTTATTTACTGCCAATTTGGCGATGCCTGCCGCATCTACAAGTGGTTGCAAATGACCATCTCCTTTGGTCGCATTGATAATAACCTGTCCTCTTTCGACCTCTGTTTTTGCATTTACTAGATCACTTGCAAGTTTATCCATCTTTTCTCTCAAAGTTCTTCCGTCACTGTCTGTACTATTTAATACCTGTTCTGAATAGCCAAGTTTAGCCCAATCGGACTGTACCTTTAATGCATATCCTGTTTTAGTTAAAGTGTTATCTTGCCCGGTCCAGTTGCCAAAATCTGTCTCCAACTTAACACCCGAGCCCTCCATTAATTTGTTGGCTTCATCTACCCTACTCACATAATTATTTCTGGCAAATTTGTCTTTTTCTTGACTCATATCTATATCATACACCTGTTGTAAAGGTTTCAGATCCCTAAGAATATGGGTTAAATTTGTATGTCATTTGCCTGAGTTCTACGGTAAAATCCACATAGAATTGGCGAAATAAGTTTAACCGAAGTCCTACTCCTCGCCTATCAGATGCTTTTCCTCATCAAGAAACCCTTGTGTTTTGGCCACCAACTCGTCTATTGAGTTAATATTGATAGCCTTTGTCTCAAAAAATCCAATTACTTTCCAAAATCTGTCCTCACGGGTATCTGTTGATTTTCTATCTTCATCTTTAATGTACTTCAAAGGTATAATTGAGTTAAAATACGGCGGATCATAAGCCATTCCATAAGCGCCTCTACCACTCTTTTCAGTTATATCCATTGGCAAATTTCTATTTTCTTGATCAGATAATTTTGTCCAAGGGGAATGATAACTTTGGAGTTCATTTTTCAGAGAATCGGGTGCATTTTCCAGTAAAAGTTGAAAAAGCATGCTATGGTTTCCGTCAAAAATTGAGCTTTTCCTGAGCGCCTCTGCCAATTCGCTCAATGACTTTGGCAAACTTTTTTGTTCAAGCAAAAATTCTTTAATAGCCTTTTCCGGAAACGGACACCCGTTAGAAAACCCTATCTCCATTCGCTGCCTTAAGGTCAGGAGAACTTTAGGTAAATCTGTGTTGTCTGGTTCAAATTTTAGTTCAGACCCGACACCTTCCAAAAGACTTGTTAGCAAATCACTATATTCAACTTGTTCCTTTGGATTAAGTGATCTATCGAAAGCGTCTAACAGAATATGCCCGTCCCCATGTATCCTGCCAGTATGTTCATTTGCCATATATTTGTAATTGTAACACAGCTAACAAATCTTACTGATCATCTATGCAAATACGAAACTTTATCTCAATAACGGAAATCTGTCACCCATTTCTTGCAAGAAGTCTTTTAATGTAATCGTTGTATTCAGCGGAAGTTCCAATTTTCCGTTTTTGATAAAATTCAGCGCACTTTCCGTTGTTATTTCCGTTTCCGCCCAATTGTCATAGCGAGAAACTGTGACACCATTGGAAACCCCATATGAATCATGCAGCATTCTGGAAATCGCCTTTTTAACTTCTTCGTTCCCGGTCTCGACTGATGAAATGCGGCCTTTTTCCTCTTCAACTTTTGATCCTGAGTTAATGTCTAGTCTGTATAAAATATTGCCCGACGGGTCGCGAAGTAAGATTTCCTGGGTAATTTCATCACCGCTTTTGTATTTTGAAAGGGATACCCTTAAACGAATAGCTCCGTCATCAAAAACAAGATTTCCTGTAGCCGAAAAAGAAAACATAAAACCATTTCTTAATGGCTCATCCACAGAAAAAAATTCTGGGCTTTTTCTTAGCAATTCGCCCACTGCCATTTCTACAAGTTCCTTTGGGCCTGCCTCAAATTCAACTAAAGCCTTTTCCATACTGCCATTATAGGATATTTTGGAATTAAGTCAAAGGATTTAGCAATTTATGGAAAAGTAACCTATATTATGATAGACTTCCTGCATGTCAAAAGAGGGCTATATTTCGCTACCAGAAATCGAATCGCAAAGCATCAGATCAAGACTGGTGTTACCTTTTCATCTGGAAGAACAAATAGGCATAAATGTCAAAAAAACAGAGCGCTTGGCACAACTGGGCGGAATTCGTAGCGTTACGATTAAAAATGACTCTTCAGGTGAAAAATCGAAGATAGTTCCTACGGTTGTAGGCATGAATCGTGACGGTTCGGCTATGAGCGGCGCAATAAAAACCGAATACGTACCCATCTCCGGCCTCGATATAAAACAAGATAGAAATAAAGATCACAATGCCAGGTGGGCAGACATCGCCATAAAAATCAACACTGAAGAATTGCAAGCAAGATTGCTCCACACTGACAAAGTCGTATCAAAACCAAATGCATGGGCACCCGATTTAAATAATATTATGCATAAAGAATTGAGAAAGGCGGGCAATAAACAACTATTACAAATGATCCCAATGGACTATTTTGGATTTTTATGGATGTATGGCTGGAGCATATATTTTGTTACAAGAGACAACATCAGCCACCCCCATTTACCTGCCGTCGCCACAGCTCTAGCTACTCGTTATATTATAAACGGCTTTCTTTGGAATACTCTAAACACGATACATTATGGAATGGAATCACGCGGGATTGGCTCCAGACGCACGTTAGGCATCGGGCCAGAATTAGATCGTGCGGCAATATTTAATCTATCTTTTTTAGGAAAACCATTAATTAAAGATTTGACTCAAAAAGCAAAATAAGTATCAAAAAATAACAGCCCGTCCGAAATTTGAACGTTCTTTAAAAGAAAAGAGGAAGTATGCGAACGCTGATCAAAAATTTTTCGATTTTCTGTTTGTTGATATTGCTGGGTTACATATACTTTGTGTTTTATGTTAATCCGTCGGCAGCACCAGAAGTTTTTGCCGCCGAAACCATTTCGCTTCCACAGGAATCGATTGCCACGGTTTTTACAAAAGAAGTCCAATATTGGTCAACTCAAATCGTAAATTGGGCAAATGTTAAGGTAGGCATAACAATAAGTTTATTTATGAAGTAACTACGAACAAAATCTTTATTTCTACTTAGACTTTTTAACAACGATTCTCACTACATTTTCGTCCTTCGTTTCACATTTAAACCTTTTGTTACTCTTTGCATTTGCGACCATATTCCTACTTAAAGACTCATCTAGACCATAATGAGTACCAGAGACCACATACGCATCTTTCCCGTCATTGATAACCAAATTTCCAGCGTCATAGATTCCCTCCACCAATTCTGGCAATAAGATCACTAAGCACTACAAGATTAACAACAAGAAAGTCTATTCCTGCGAGTTTTGTGGTACACAAGTATCCCCACTTGCAGGTACTATTTTTCACAAGTCGTCAACCTCGCTTCAAGACTGGTTTTATGCAATGTATCTAATCACTCAAACTAGGAGTGGCACATCTGCTAAACAGCTTGAACGTATGCTGGGGGTCACCTACAAAACAGCTTGGAGAATGTATAAACAGATTAGGACTATAATGGCTGAAAACTCTATTACCCCACTAAATGGTGATGTGGAAATAGATGAAACTTATATCGGTGGAAAAGGTATGAACCGAAGATTTAAACCAAATTTTAACGAAATTCCAAAACTGGTTGTCATGGGCATGCTCCAAAGAGGTGGTAAAACGTATCTCAAACACATCAAAGGTAGCGGCAAATGGTATCTGATCGAACAAATCAAAGCACATGTTGACCCCGTAGCTAGATTAATCACGGATGAACTAGCCGCTTACAAAAATCTTCCAAAACATGGATATATGCTCCATGATGTAGTCAACCACTCTGAAACCTATGTTATTGGGGATATCCACACCAATAATATCGAGAATGTTTGGTCAATTATCAAAAGAGGTATTTATGGCGTCTATAGGATCGTATCTAAGAAATATCTCCAAGCCTATATAGACGAATATTCATTTAGGTTTAACTATCGAAAACAAAATAGAAATATGTTCTACACACTCCTAAACCAAGTGGTCAACGTCCAGATGGCTTCTTCTTGATTACCACAGCTTTCTTCAGGAGTTCGTAAAAAGGTAGCTTTTCTTCTTTCAGCTTATTTTCTTTTTTGAGTTTTTCCATCACATCACGAAAAGATTTTCTTTCTTGGTGGGTAGTTTTCATATTATTCTGCAGGCGTTGTAAAGGTATGATTTGCGTCGTAGACATAATTCCTGTTATGAGACATCACTTCATAATAATAAGTAGTATTTGGCTCTAGTCCTGAAACAGTAAATTCATGGTTAGTTATTCTCTTTTCTGACTGCACATCTTGTCCATAGTCAGCAGTCAATCCGTAGTTTACTTTGCCATTTGCTGGGTGATTGGTTTCCCATGTAACGGTCATCGTAGTAGCTGTCGATTTCGCAACTTTTACATTAGCAATTGTGGTTGGCTCTGATACAAAGAGATATCCGATTTTGATAATCGTTGTCCCAACTCCATGAGATATATCCTCTGTTCTTTCTCCAATGGAAAAGGCTAGGTTAGCTATCCCATTTTTTGTATTATTAATCCAATTTTGTGTGGCACTTGCAATAGCTAGGCCAACATTTTTCGTAAAAGTGGTGGTGCCGATAACCACGTAATGTGCTGCGCTAGCAATAGCTTTTCCCGTATTTTGAGCAATCCTAGACGTTGTGGTCGCAACTGTATTCGCGACGTTCGCGATAAAGTTGGATGTAGTTGATAATCTGTTTCCAATTCCGGTAAGAATTGTTTTTGCAAGTCCTGGTGCATTATTCGCCAATCGATTATATCCATTTCCAATTGCTTTTCCGATATTCCCGATGCCTTGACCGATTGAGGCTAACATATTTCCTGCACTCTGAGCAACGCCTGATATTCCATCTCCGATCTTTTCCATTACAAATGCCAACCCTTGGCCGACTGTATTAGCACTATTTCCTATCCCTCTACCCACAAAGGCAATTGCTTTTCCTGTTGCATTAAATGCATATCTTATCCCTCGCCCAACTCCGTTAAATACACTGCTAATAAAGCTACCGATGGATGTAAAAATATTTTGTGACGTTTGAGAAATTTTTTCGCTCGCTTTTTCCAAAAAACTTGGCTCAATAGGTTTGGTTATATCCAATTCTTCTTTGACCTGTTTTGCTTCTTCGGGAGTTAGTCCGTCATCCTGAACTTGTTTCAGGATCTCTTCATCAATGACCTGTTCTTCTTCTGGGGTAACAATTTCAGACAAAGTAGTAATATTTAGAGTCAGACGGATCTCGGCTGTATTATCCGCTTTGTCTTTCCCTGTCACTGTTATTCTGTACGTTCCCAGATCAAGATTTTCTTTTTGTATGTATTCAAACGGCAAATATTTGTCACATTTTTGTTTAGTATTGTCAGTTACCTCTGTGTTGTCACAGGTATACCAAGATCTGTCCATGTTAATCGTATAGGTGGTATGGAGTTTGTATAGTAATCCTTCTTTCTTCTCGACTTTGATTTCAACTTGTTTTGGTCCAGAAGCTACCCTTGGCTCATTTTCATCTTGGGTTTGAGAAGAATCACCACCAGCCAACGGATCTGTTATCTTTCCATAAATAGCTGGGGTTTTATCAGTTGTCGTATATTCATGGGTTGTGAAAGGCGTTTCATTAATTTGTGTCAACTCAACTCTTGGATTTGTCCTATCCACAAACAAAGTTCTTGAACTAGATGTTTCATTTCCCACGTTGTCTACTGCTTTTACTGTCCAGTGTGCAATCCCTCCCCGCAGTTTCCCGTCATTTTGGCCTGAGTTAGAGTCTGTGCTCCAATCAGATGATGATCTCGTGTAAACGGATATGTAGTTATTGGTAGCATCAGAATCAGAAAAGTTTTCGAAGTGAATTACATAACGGTTGTTAATAACGTCTTCAGTACCAGACGTGGGAATATTATCAACACTAAAGTCTCCCGACGGCTGCCCCGAACCAAGTGAAGGATTATCAATTTCCAATACATATTTAGAAAGTCCAGCCGTTGCATCAGTAGTTGCTTTCCATTTAAACGTTGGTCGTTCGTTATTATTGTATGAATTATCTCCCGGGCTATCCAGTTCAACAGCAACAGGGGTTGTTGCATCGATCGTAAAGGTATCAGAAGATTCTGACCCTGATCCTGTGGTATTGCCATTGCTATCCGTGGCACGCACATACATGGTGTGTGAACCATCAGCTAGGACGGAAGAGGTGCAGGTAAATGCTTCGCTGGCCTCATCAAAACTTCCGTCATCTGCAGTACATGCGGTCCAAGAGCCAGTTGTAGAATCCATTTGGAATTGGACAGTGCTAACTGTACCAATTGACTCAGTAGCAGTGCCGGAAATGGTAGGGGTTGTATCGGTATTTGGATCAGGAGTTAGTGCAGTTAGAGAAATACCAGGCGCATCAGCATCGGAGACTTCAAAAGTAGTTGAGATATCCGAAAATGTCGGTGTAATTGTGGTATCGGTAGTTGCGAGAGTCAACTGATACTGAATATACCTATCTGTATCTGTAATACAGTTATTGGAAGAAATATCAACACCACTTGTAATTGCATTACATGATGAAAATGCGGTTGCCCCGCCCATACCTGAGTCGTTGGATGATCTTGCCTTAACAGTTACCGATGTATTAGTGGGAGTTGTTGCAGAATATGTCAAAGTTCCCCAATTACTGCCCTGCCCACTATCAAAAATCGATGAAGTTAAAGTTCCACTTGTTTCATATCTATTGACACTCATATTGTCTACATACACAGTCTTACCTGCCTTAACCTTGACTCCATAATCCCTTGCTTCATTAGCTCCTGTTAAAGTCCCTGTCAATCTATACCAGCCACCCCCCATATCTGTAAAACTTGTAGATATAACCGCTCCGTTGTAATAAAGGTTAAGGTCTGCGGTGGTTACTGCACTGCCGTCTGTGTAAGCATAGCCAATTAAAGTATAAGTTGAGGTATCTCCTACATTAACTGATTGTAGGAAAGTAGCATCCACTCCACCTGTTACTAACTTAGCACTGGCTGTCCCTGCATATTTAGTCCCCGTATCTCTTGTAGCTGTCAACTCCTCAAACGGTGCATCTGTAAACTTGGTAGTTCCACTTCCCCTAGGCCACAAAGTAAAGTTATCAAAACTATTACCTGAATAGGTAGAGAATAACCCATGAATGGTGTTGGTATTGGCAGTCATGGTTAGTTCTGCTCCTACTAAAGCGTTGTTGTAATACACTCTTAGTTTGGTGCCTTCTCTGATTGCTCTTAAAGTTGCTCCTGCCGAGTAAGTAACAGCAGTTGATTGCTTGTTGGTATAAACGCCTGCTACGGCTTCATCTACTTTTACGTAAGTTCCGTCATGATAGACAATAATAAAGTTAGCAGGAGTAGTTGTATCATCCAAATTCAAGACCAATCCCGCCTGTGTCCCTGCGGTTAAAGTAACATTAGCGTCAGCAATCACATCCGCATCACTGGTTGAGACAGAGGAGAAAAGGGAGGAGAGGGTGAGGGGTTTAAGGGAAAGATTATCATAAGTTGTTATCT
>CAZBTH010000025.1:0-14997 GCA_964494885.1 uncultured Gammaproteobacteria bacterium
ATAATTTTCAACTCCTTCCTACTTAAAAGCTACAAACTGGAGTTAGTTGGGTATAATACTTGTAATACCCGTTATACTTTTTCTACCTTGGTAGCACTACTTCCTGCCACTCGTAACTTGAAAACATCCAGTCGATAAGTTCTTTTGTCTCCCCAAATCTGTCCTGACTTCCCAAAACTGCAATCATAATCTTGTGATCGTTTCGATCAATATAGGTCACCAAATTTTCGCGGGCATTTTCTGTCCAGCCCGTTTTTACTCCCAATACCCCTGGGACACTCCCCAAAAGCGCATTAATATTATTAAGATTGTACGCAAATTTACCGGTTACATCTTTAAAAGTAACTTGTTTTGTCCCAACTATTTTTGCAAAAGTTGGATTTCTCATTGCCACCTCAGAAACCCTCACCAAGTCCCGAACAGTTGCGTATTGACCTTCAGTGTCTAAACCCATGGGATTGTCAAAATGGCTGTTAATCATAGAAAGGTCTTTTGCTTTTTTATTCATGGCATAAATAAAGGAATCGTATCCACAAAACAACGTTTCACCGGTTTGGGTCAGTTCTGGTCCCTTTGGGGCACAATAGTTATTTGCCAGTTCCATCGCCGCGTCATTGGCCGAGTAAACTAAAAGTCCGTATAACAAGTCTTCAACCTTCATTTGTTCACCCTCAAAAAGACCCATTTTTTGCCCAACAATCTTAACCTCGGGTCCAACAGCTATAACTTGATTTAACGGATAATAATCCAAAGCTACTAAGGCGGTAACAATTTTTGTGGTTGATGCCGGCAAAAGTTTTTGATCGGCATTTTTTTCGTACAAAGTCACGCCTGAATCCAAATCTACCGCCAAGACTCCCTGAGCGGAAAGAACCGGAAAGGTTGAATTTTGTTTTAGAATGGGGATTGGAGGATATTTCTTATCCCCGCCTTTCACTACAATACTATATAGTATTGTAGTGTCGAAAGATCGGGATAGGGCAAGCGCGGCTGAGGAAACAAAAACAAAAGCCAAGATTACCAAAAACAAAAAATGGTCTTTTTTTGTAAGTAAATTCATTTTGGAGAATCCTCTTCGGTTTGTGAGAATCTAAAGTCAACTCGTTCCATGTCGCGTGGGAAAAGAGATGCTTCACGGACATTTTTAAGTCCTAAAATATGCATTGTTATCCTCTCAGCCCCAAATGCAAATCCTCCAAGAGGAGGCATTCCATATTTATAAGCTTGCAAGTAAAGTTCTATATTTTTAGGTGTTATCCCCCATTCTTTGACATGTTCCATTAGCATCTGATAATCATGGATTCTGCGGCCTCCGGTCATCCATTCCGTACCACGTCCAATCAAATCAAAACCTTGATTAAATTCGGGGTCCTCCGGATCCGGGTATGTATAAAACGGTCTTGCTTTTGTAGGGTAGTGGCTTACAAAGACGAGATCGGAGCCATTTTCTTCCAGAGACCATTTGCAAATTTCGCGTTCGTCTTCAGGAGCCAAATCCTTTTCTTTACGGCAATCTCTTCCGGTTCTTTTATAAATTATCTCCTGTGCCTCTCTCAACTTGATTATCGGAATGCTTTTTGAAACTTTAGGGATCGTAGCTCCCCACATTTCAAGTTCTTTGGCGCATTTTTCAGCAACCTGACCTAAAACAAACCTGATCGTATATTCAGCCATTTCCTTTACCTCCAAGTAATCTTCAATAAAACCAAACTCAGCGTCCAAACTTACGACTTCAGTTAAATGGCGCGTGGTAACACTTGGTTCGGCTCTAAATACTTTATTGACACTGAAAACTCTTTCAAAAATGCTTACCAGTAGCGATTTGTACAGTTGGGGGCTTTGGGCTAAATAAGTCTTATGTCCAAAATAATCTACTTCAAATATTTCTGCTCCACCCTCGGGGGCCGAGGAAATTATTGATGGCGCTTGAAATTCAAAAAAATCTTTTGCTTGCAATGCTCTTCTGAAAGAATCGATTACTACCTCTTGAACTTTAAAAATAGCCTTTATCTTGGGGTGGCGCAAAGTGAGGCTTCTAAAATCTAAGAGCGTGGGAAGTTCAAGGTTCAAGTCTTCTGTTCCTATATCAAAAGGCAGCTCTGCGGCTTTGCTGATTATTTTCAATTCCTCGATCTGGACCTCAACCTTTCCAGTTTTTAGATTTTGATTTATTAACTTTTCGGGTCTTTCTGCAATAGATCCAATTATCTCGACAACAGATTCAGATGATACTTTTTCGAGATCCTTGCCAACACATTGGACTATGCCACTCCTATCTCTTAGATCAAGGAAAGTAATCTTTCCATGGTCACGGATGGCATTTACCCAGCCTTCCAGTCGGACCTTGTCACCTATCTTCTTTGGTGTTTCGCAAATCAGTGTTCTTTCCATATATTTATTCTACAACAAAAAAACCTCGCCTCCATCCCGAATATTTCGGAATAGGGGCGAGGATTCTCGCGGTGCCACCCTTATTTTTTCTTAATTTATAGCTGTTACGGGCCCCACCCGGAAGGTTCTAATCACCTTAAAAGGTTTTCTTCCTTCAGCTTCGGCGTGTCAACGCCATCAACGCTATTGATTCCATTATATAAGAAAAAATCTGTCTGTCAAATTTTGATATCCCGTATTTGAAGTTGGAGACTAACGATTCCATTCCACACATTTTCTTCAAGTCGATAAACAACGTCAATTCTTGTTTCGATAGGTAAATTTGAGTACATTTCTCCCCCACCAAAGAATATTGAATCAAAAATATGTTCATTCTGCTTTAGTTTAAGCTTAAGATGTTTTGAATCCCTTCCCACAGTTTTGACTGAGACAATTTCTACATTTTTACTCACAAAAATCGGTGACGGATTTCCAAGTCCGGAAGGTTCAAATTTTTTAACCCATTCGACGAGCTCAGGGTTGATTTTTCCAAAATCAAGTTCTAGGTCTATTTTAAGTCTTCTTTGAAGTAGCTCATCCGTCAATATTCCTTTTGCCAATTTATTCAAACGGCGGGAAAACTCTGAAATGTTTTCTGTTTTTATCGAAAAACCTGCAGCCATTGGGTGCCCCCCTCCTTCGATATATAAGTCCTCAAACTTTCTAATTGACTCGATAATATTGAATCCGGAAACTGATCTCGCCGAGGCTTTAGCAATGGCTCCTTTTATCGACAAAACTATCGCTGGCCGGTAAAACTCTTCTACCAATTTTGCGGCTGCAAGACCAATCACACCCTCGTGATAACTCTCATGAGCCAGAATAATTACCGACTGTTTTTCGATCTCAGCAAAAGACTTTCGGGCATGCGAAACTACATCGTTAACGATTTTTTGTCTTTCAGAATTGGTTCTTCCGATATTTCCGGCAATTTCCATGGCTTTAGTTTTATCCTTTGTGCATAAAAGCCGTAAAGATTCTAGCCCGTGCTTAAGGCGTCCCATCGAATTAATTCTTGGGGCAATCAAAAATCCAACTTCATAAGTACCGATTCTTTTGACAGGGTCCGACCCTGTCAATCCGGCTTCGTCAAAAAGGGCAAGCAGGCCGGGTCTTTTTGTATTTCTCAATTCTTCCAAACCATATTTAACGACAGATCTATTCGGTCCGGTAAGCGGAAGTTGGTCGGCAACCGTTCCTATTGCAGCAAGCTGAAGCTTCTCTTTGATAAGGTCGGACCCTTCTGTAAAGGGTCCGACCTTTTTCAGAACCTCGCGCGCAAAAAACCAAGCCAAGGCCGATCCGGAAACTTTGTCGGAGTAGATTAGGGAATAGGCATTAGGCACTAGTTTTCCTTTTTGGTGATGATCAACAATAATTACTTCAATCCTGAGTTCATTTGCTTTTTTGACACCTTTGGTGGCAGCTATCCCATTATCGACAGTTATAATTAATTTTAATTTTTCGTCTTTAATTTTTAATTTTTGAATGCTTTCGGCATTCAAACCATACCCTTCAGAAAATCTCTCAGGGATATGGGGAAGAACAAAAATCCCTAGGGCATGTAACGTTTCCCACATTGTGGCAGTTCCCGTGATTCCATCTGCGTCGTAATCGCCATAAACAATAACATGTTCATCTTTTTCTTTTGCCTGTCTTATTCGTTTTATTGCTTTACTAATTTCTAACTTACTTATACCTAGTGTCTCAATTTTTATTTCCATAGGATCTGTTGGTTCAAAAAATTCCTTTTTTTGTTTTTCTGTTTTTATTCCACGATTTTTGAGGAGAATATCAATTATATCGTTTATAACTTTTATATCCTTGGGGTCTTTGTGAAGGATTTCCCATTTTTTGTTTATCATAATATCTTAGTATCCTAATATCTTAGTATCTTCTATAATGAAAGCAAGGTGAAAATAGACTTACCCGAGCCGGTATTAGACATCTTGGACAAATTTGATGAATTTGGCTACGAAATCTATATTGTTGGTGGTGCCGTTCGTGACTTATTAATGGGTCGGCTCACAAACGACTGGGATTTTACGACAAATGCAACTCCGGAAGAAATTTTAAAAGTAATTCCCGAGGGTTTTTATGATAACCAGTTCGGAACTGTTGGATTTACAGTCAAAGATTACAAAGAACCTTTTGAAATTACAACCTATAGAACCGAGGAGGGCTATTCCGATGCAAGACACCCAGACAAAATATCCTGGGGAAAAACTTTAGAAGATGATTTATCGCGACGTGATTTTACTATCAATGCAATGGCGTTACAGAGTAAAAGAGTAAAAGAGTATAAGAGTATAAGTAAAACTCAAGCTCTTACACTCTTGCACTCTTGCACTTTAATAGATCCATTTAATGGGCAAAAAGATATTGACGCAAAAATAATTCGAGCAGTTGGAGACCCAGATGCGCGATTTGGTGAAGACGCCCTAAGAATGATGAGAGCAATCAGGATCGCCGGAGAACTTGGTTTTAGCATTCAAGGTGACACCTTTGACGCTATTAAAAAGAACTCTCCGTTGATCCAAAAAATTGCCAAAGAAAGGATTAAAGAAGAACTTTTTAAATTGATTGCTTCCCCCAATCCCTACGACGGAATGCTTCTTTTTAGAAATTCCGGACTCATGCAGGAAATTCTACCCGAACTTGAGAAATGTTTTGGAGTGGAACAAAAATCCCCCGGCCGTCACCATATTTACGATGTAGGAACACATTTATTGATGGCACTCAAATTCTGTAAAAGTGAAGACACGGTTACCAGATTCGCCACACTAATTCACGATATAGGCAAACCCCAAACCTATAGGAAATTGGAAAACGGAACCATAACTTTTTACAACCACGAAATGGTATCCACAAAAATTGCAGAGAATATTGCAGACAGGCTCAGATTTTCCAAAAAAGAAAAAGACAAGCTTATTGTTTTGGTCAGATGGCACCAGTTTACAGTAGACGAACATCAAACAGATTCAGCAATCAGAAGGGTCCTCCGAAATGTGGGTTTGGAAAATATGGACGATATGTTGGCCCTTCGTGTTGCTGATAGACTAGGCGGCGGTGCCCGCGAAACCAGTTGGAGATTGGAAGAATTTAAAGCGCGTTTGATAGAAGTTCAAAAACAACCATTTTCAATTAAAGATTTAAAAATTAATGGCAACGATGTAATGAAATTGTTGAATCTAAATCCCGGACCTGAGGTTGGAAAAATCCTCAGTGATCTGTTTGAAAAAGTTGTAAATAAAGAGATTGAAAATGAGAAAGATGAGTTATTAAAAGAACTTCGATAATTCGAATCATTGAAGTACGAACAGGCCTTGACACAATGGGGGGAATTCGGAAACTCCATCTTGCAAGAGAGAGAGAGATTGGATAAAATTCTCTTGAATGTCTGAACCTGTCGAACTCGAAATATTACCCGAAGAATTTGATGCAGTAGGAATCAAGGATTTAATTGTAGGAGAAACTGCCTACACAGTTCCTTGGAGTGTTTGGGTCAAACTCGATGGGTCGGCAGCGATTAACGGCACTTTTGCGTTTGAAGAATCGCCGGCGGGAACTATGAGTATGGAAATCAAAAAAGAAAATGGCAGGATCCAAGTTAATCTTAAAACAGTTGGTAGGTACAAGTTTGAAAGATCTGAAAATCCACCGAAGGGTTCCAGCGAGGAAGATTACATTCCCATAACGTTTATTAAATAGCATAGTTTATTGACACTTTCCCCAAAGTCCTAAATTGTTTTGACGAGCATATTTTTCTGACTCCAAAAACATTTTTTGATATTTAACATCAGGTGGATAAGTGGAAACACGGGCAAAACCTTCCCGAACTAAGGAATCATTAACGAAAAGAGATCCTGAAACAAGTTCAGGATTTTCAACATAAACATAGCGAAGTAGGCGATTATATTTGTCGGTTTCAGAAACGTCTTTTTCCAATTTAACCATTTTTCCCTCCACCAGTTCTTTGTTTTTAGCGGATGATTCGCGTCCGTAACAGCCGAGAGGTTTACCCGGCGCCACCGATTCGGGCGCGTTAATGCCGATATAACGTATTTTTTGTCCGCCTTCAATCTCTATTGTGTCGCCGTCGATAACACGAATTACTTTAACGAATTTCGCGGAATCGGAAGCGGAAAGAACAAAGGGGGTTGGAGAGATTCGACTAATTGGGGCAATTGGAACAATCTGACTAATTTGATTATTTTGAAGGTGATCAAAAACGTAGCTTATTAATATTAAAATCGCCCCAAGAAGCATAAAAAGTTTTTTTCTTCCCATTCTTAATTATTAGTTCTTAATTCTTAATTTCTTCTGAAGTTCGTCCCATGTAACAAGTATTGGGACCGCAACGAAGGGAGAAGAATAAGTTCCTGAAATTGTTCCGATCAGGAGAGCAGTCGCAAACCATTTGGTTGTCTCACCACCCAAAAGAATAAGCGCAACAAGCATAAATATAATCGTAAAAGAATTATTGATTGACCGAACCATTGTTTCTGAGAGTGCTTTGTTGGCCAGATCTTTTAAGTTCTCATTTGATTTTTTTTGCAACTCTCTGATTCTATCGTAAACAACAATCGTGTCATGAACTGAAAAAGAAATAATAGTAAGGAGTGCGGTTACAAAAAGAAAATCAATTTCGGCTCCAAAAAAGTGACCAAGAATCGAATAAACCCCGATTACAACCAAAGCATCATGAAGTGTCGCAATTGTCGCACTAATTCCGAATTTAATACTTTTAAATTGATATGCAATCCAAAGCAGGATCGCAGATGTTGATATAAGTAGTCCATAAATGGTTTTCTTTACAAGCTCCGGTCCGATCGTTGGCCCAACTGTCTCCAGCCTGTCCTCGGTCGCACCCTGGTTTTTCAAATCGGCTCTAATCTTTTCGATACCCCCGTCTTTCAATGTTCCATATCTTTCAATCTTCTTTTGGCCGTCCTTTAGCCTGTATTCAATCAAGGTTCCACCTTTAAAATCAATTCCGATTTTTAGGCCCCATGTTAGAACACTGAACATTCCGGCAACTATAACAATTGCAGAAATAGATAAAAATAAAAGCCGAAATTTCATCCAATTCATAATATTTAGAAACTAGGTTCTAGTAACTAGCCACTAGTAGCTTTTTCACGAATAAAGACTCTTAGCAAGTTTCTCGAAACGAATATTCCCGTAAATAAACTTACGGCAATTCCTAGTGCTAGTGTAATCGCAAAACCTCGTACAGGTCCGGACGAAGGCAATATCGACCAATCGAGTGGGTTCCAAAGAATAAAACATGTAACCAAAGTCGCAATATTTGCGTCTCTTATTGAGTCCCAAGCGCGACCAAAAGAAGTTTCTAAAGCATTGGGAATTGATCTTATTAATTTTTCTTCTTTAAATCTTTCAAATATAAGAATGTTGCTGTCCACCGCCATTCCAATTGAAAGCATAAATCCTGCGATTCCAGGAAGAGTTAATGTAATTGGAATTAATTTATAAAGGGCAAGGGTTATTACGCCAAAAATAACGAGTCCCACGTCGGCAACTAATCCCAATTTTCCGTAACTCAAAAACATAAATAGAGCCACTATGGATATCCCAACAACGCCGGCAAGTATACTTTGATTAATCGATTCCGCTCCTAAAGTTGCCCCGATAGTTGTTTCTTGAACCAGTTTAATAGGTACCGGAAGAGCCCCGGCATTTAGCTGAACAGCGATGGCTTTTGCCTCATCTATTGTGAAACTACCACTTATTTGGGCACTTGTGCCGATTATTTTTTCTTGGACTGTGGGATTTGATACAACTTCGTTATCCAAAAAAATAAAGACTGGTTTGCCCACGTTTCTGCCCGTAATAGATTCAAATTTTTTTCCACCCTCATCTGTAAATTGTAGAGAAATTGCGGGTTTTCCGGTTTGACCATCAAATTGAACAGATGCACTTTTTAAGTCTGCGCCCGTCAGGTCGGTTGGTACCAATTGTGCAGACGCAGATGCGTTTTTGGTGGCGGGTATATCTTTGACCTCAAAAAAAACTAACTGCGCTGTCTGGCCGATGAGATCCACTGCTTCTTTTGTATCATTTATTCCAGGAAGCTCCACAATTATTCTATGCTTTCCTTGAAACTCAGACGTCTGAACCGTGGGTTCCGAAACACCAAACAAATTAACCCTTCTCTCTATCACATTTCTGACACCATCCAGTGCGGAAACTTGTTTATCCAATGGAATGCTTGCAATATCAGCCTCAAAAACTAACTGACTACCACCTGCGAGATCAAGACCTAAATGAAGATCAAATTTGCGAGACAATGAAAAGTTTCCTATTTTGAGGTCTAAATCAGGACGAGAAAAATTTTTTCCAAATATTGAAAATTTAGGAGGCAAACTTATATAAGTTGCGGCTACAGTTAATATAAATATGAAGCTAATTAACCAAATCTTCTTCATCGCCAATAATCATAACACGGGATCCTCCTAAAATCCCGCCCAAGAAGGGGTCACGTCTCTTTTTTCTAAAATCAAATTCCTCTCTGCTCATTACGGTATAGTTAATTTCTTTGCCACGCTTACTCTCTTCGACGCGAATTATGGAAGCAAGTTCCGGAAGGACTACGTCTCCGACGACCAGTATATCGACATCTTCGTCCCTTTTTCTGTCCTTAATCCGAACAAATTTACCGGAAAACATAATAAAAGAAACTTTACCGATTTTGTTTTTGTTTTCAATTAAGGCCTTACCCAAACCTGTGGTTTTTGCAACAATTGATATTAGGTCGCCATAAAAAGAATGGTCGGGACGGGTAAAATAATAGACTCTGTTTCCCCTTGGCTCTTTCTTTAAAATCCCATCCTTCTCCAGTTTGGTTAACTCACGTCTTACTGCATTAATTTCCTCGTCAGTTTCGCGCACAATTCCACGGACATGATAAAGCTCCTTTAAATTGGAGTAAAAAAGCTCCAAAATTTTTATTCTGACTTTTGAAGTAATGATGTCACCAAAATTAGCCATTCGTTTTACGGGGCAGGTTAATATGTGACAGGGTTTCCTGCCGGCAACACTTCAATCCAAGTGGCACCGCGGACGAATTGTATCACTTTTCCGGCTTCATCGTAAAATACCTCTCTGTCAAGCGCTGATGCTTTGCTCCATGTACCGGTTATTGCTTCTCCGTTTTGAAAGACTATTGCTTTTCCTGTACCGATAACGGCGTAAAACATATGATGTTCTGTGTCCAGTGGCCCCGTTTCTTTGACAAACATTACAGCCACATTACTAGCAGAGAGTTGGGGTTTATCAAACTCCCAATCGATATGTTCTTTACCACCATTGAAACGTTTGTATGAGTTTGATGTAGAATCATATTTCCATTCAACATCATAGCCCGGCATACTTTCCCAAAAGTTAAACTTCACATCCGTCGCTGATGCAGAAGCCGCCGTCTTTCCATCCTGGAATAACCATTTTTTAAATCCTTGTGTCCAAGGAGTCCCGCTTTTATCCTTAAATCCAAGTCCCCTTTTATCTGCCTCTTTCCAAATAAGATCCAGGTCTGCAACCACAGAATGTTCCCAAGCGGCTGGTGTGCTTCCTAGACGGTATTGATCGCGTACAACCATCGGGAAACCGATATTGTAGCCACCGTCCAGACGATTGCCCGTCGTTCCACCCTGCCAACCCAATTTATCAAAAAGGAGAAGGGCATTAACAGTAGGATCGATCTGCGACCTGGGTTTTACTCCTCCAGGGCAGGTGTTACAAATATTGTTGGCCTCACCTTGATGTAAATATAAGGGATTCTTACCGTAACCTGCGGCTAAATTAATAAAATAAACCCTTGCACTTCGTAGTGGTGCTGCTTTGACATCTTCTGCAACCGCCGCACAATAAAACACGGCCGCGAATCTGGTTATTCCCCCTTCGGCTACAGCCTCATAAACGACATCAGCGCGTGAAAGACCTGACTCCGGGCGTGCATCCAAATGATTTTCAATCATTTGGACAATCGGACGTCGAGTGTTCCAAACATCCGCCTCGGGTTTGGTATATTTCTGACCATTTATAGGACACTCTTCTGTCTTGGGAAGATTCAAATTAAATTTTGACTTTTGAGCAACCTTATTTATTACTTTTCCAACACTTTTAGGAGAAATCAAATAAAAAACAAGAAGACTTAGTCCTACAGAAACCAAAAAAAGTCCGACAAAGCTCGCAACGGTTATAAACTTCTTAGAACTTAAAATATCACCGAATTTTCTAAATTTGTACATATTTATCTACCTTTCTGGGCGCCAGCCAGAGCTTTTTTCTCGTCGGCCGACAACTCAAAACTGCTTTTACCTTTCTTTATATCCTTCATATATACCCTAGTTCTATCTCTCGTATGAAGGCTAGTAATTATTATACCTGTATCTTCACCGTCTAGAATAGCCAAACTAAAACTGTGATCGCCGCCAAGCTCTTTAAATGGATTAAACCTAACGATAAAAATTTTTTGAATATGGCGCTGTCCTTCTTCTTCCAAGATGGAAATTTTCTTGGCAACTCCCGCTATCTGAGTTCCGTGTTCCTCCTCTTTCAAAATTACCTTTTCCAAAACCTTTTTAAGATCTGTTACAGCCACACCCTTTGTAAGTATATTAAAAAGAGCAAATATTTTGTAAACAACAAAGCTTATTCCCAACAGCCAAACCGTTAATACCGTTAAAAACAAAAAAAACTGTGTTTGCATTGGAATTTATAAGGGCAAGCAAACCTGAGTAACAATGGTACTCCGTTTGAACTCAATCATTTTTGCATCTTGAAAAGTAAGTGTCAAGGAGATATGCTCCTCTTATTCGAGTTTGCAACTCTCGCAAGAGATCATATACTCGAAATTTTCGTTTGCAGATGCAAACTCAAGCTTCTTGAGTATAGATTCCAGATATGGCAGTTCACAGAATCAGAAAAAACAAAGAGAGACCACATTACAATTTTTTGTATTCTTGGCAGCCCTCTAAGCCTCATGTCAAGGGGGAATCGAAATTACCGGAAAAAACACTCAAGGCTGGTCAAGGCCACGCAAAAAGAGCCAATCTTTTGGCTAAAGACGACAACTTACCCCGAATCAAAAAGGACATAATTAAGAGCTTAGTCATGGTCAGCTTCATCTTGATCCTGGAAGTAGTAGTATACTTAGCCTTGCACCGCGTTCAACGCGGTTTGCCCTAAGACTGGAGGTGAGAAATTTATGATGTATTGTGTAAAGTGCCGCGCTAAAAGAGAAGGTAAAGATGCTCAAGAGGTTACCATGAAAAATGGAAAGAAAGCCACGAAAGCAATTTGTGAAGTTTGTGGCACAACCATGTTCAAAATCGGAGGAAAATAAGCCTTCAGAAGGCGAAATCCCGCGAAGCTTGGTGCGAAGTGGGATAACTCGATCTTGAACACTTAAAGCAAAAGGGCACCCACCCAGTGGTAGGGCCCCTTTTGTGTTCCCTACTATGAATATCGACAAAGTCTTCAGAGTGTTTAGAAAAAACTACACGGAAATTCCCCTGGAAGTTTTTGGAGATGACCCTTACAAAACGTTGGCCTCTACCTTAATGTCTGCTCGAACAAAAGATGAGGTAACACTGGAGGCATCAAAACGTTTATTCGTAAAAGCACGTAAATTTGTCCAATTGGACAAATTAGACCAATTAGAAATTGAACAACTGATATATCCGGTTGGGTTCTACAAAACCAAGGCAAGGCATCTCAAAGGGCTTGCAAGGACCATCCTTACAAGGTATAAAGGGAAAGTACCAAAAACCCGTGAAGAATTAATGACACTCCCCGGTGTTGGCAGAAAAACAGCAAATCTGGTTTTAAATAGGGCCTTTGGAATCCCCGCCATTGCAGTAGACACCCATGTGCATAAAATTAGCAATTTGCTTGGATGGGTACACACAAAAACACCTGAACAGACAGAACGCGAATTGATAAAAATATTGCCAAAAAAATACTGGCCTGAAACAAATCGATTGTTTGTAAGTATAGGCCGCCAGTTTACACCAAAGAAAAGGTTGGAGGAGTTTCTTAGAACAAAAAAATTGATTTAGTAAGCCGCAATAGCCACTCCAAAGCCGGATTGGGCGTAGATGCAACCAAATGAGTATTCCCCACCTGTTAATAACTTTTTATGCCCCAATGTATTTAACCAAAGGTCTACCGCGTTTTGAGGGGACGTTGCTCCCGACACCAAGAATTCTGACATATCATATTCCTCAAAAATCCATTTTAAATCCGGTCTGTCGGTTGGCAGTTTAGAAAAACCCTCGTGCCCGTCAAGCTTCCCAAGTTCTAAAAGTTGGTTTAGACGGATAGAAGCTATTGTACAAGGTTCATCCTTTTGTTTTAGAGGGTTAACACCATGTTCAACTCTGCTTTTATTAACTGCGTCCCAAAGCTGGGGACCACCCCAAGCCACATTGGTATATGCTTTAGGCTTTGCGGGGTAGGGTGTAGATGAAGTTGTTTTGGTAGTTGATGAAACTTTTTCAGTCAATAATTTTTGATACTCTTCAACTGCACCATTCCAACCATAGCCATACCCTCTGGCATATCCGGTCAAAAATACGGTTAACATAACAACGAGGAAAGTAAAAACTAAAACAATATTGCTAAAAACTTTGGCAATGATTAGTACTACCTTGGTCATGATCTTGATAAGGTCCCATCGTCCTTTCAGGACTCCAGGATGACTGTCACGGGGCCATCGAGACTGGCGTCTATCTCCATATAATCTCCAAAACTGCCGGTCTCGATCTCCACACCCAGTTCACGTAATTTTGAAATGAAATACTCATATAATTTTTTTGCCTTCTCAGGTTCTTCCGCATTTATAAATGATGGCCTGTTCCCTCCTTTTGTGTCTGCATAAAGTGTGAATTGGGAAACAACAAGTATCTTTCCCCCGACCTCTGATACTGATTTATTCATTCTTTCTTGATCATCTGCCATTACTCTCAGTTTAAACAGCTTAACTGCTAACTGTTGAACTGTTGTCTCACTGTCTCCTTTTTTAAAGCCAACAAGAACAAAAAGACCCAAACCGATTTCCCCGACAACTTTTTGATCGGAAACTTTTAAAACTTTTGCTTTTTTTACTCTTTGTACTACAAGCCTCATTTTATTCAAATCATCCTTTATTTAGAAAAACACTCACCGATTGCAACAAATATAAGATATATTAGCGTTTATCCCAGAAAAAATCCAAAGCAAAGTACCACCGTACCTAATATTAATCCTTTTTAAATAGATGCCGAAGTTTGTTAATCTTTCTTTGAAAAAAAGGTCGGATAGTTTGCAACAAGATTCGACAAATATCCATCCAGTCCATATCTGAAAACTTCAGAATTTTTAATATTGGCTGGGTTCCCTAAATCTTGGGTAACACTAACCAAATAACTGGGGTCGTTTTTACTCGGCTCGGGTTGTGTAGAACCTACAAAAATTGAATCGTTATATAGAGCTAAGCTAAATTCTGTAAATCTTTGAGAGCTATCTCGACTGATAAGTCTGGTTTCTATGCCCGTATTTACAATCATTCTAACGTCTTCATCTTTTAAATTAATAGCGGATAATATTTTTGTGCCAAGTGCTTCTGCTGTGTCGTGTTTTTCCACAGATATACCCGCGTTGTAACCTCTCACAAGTTTATAAGCAATCCTCATATCAAACGCTTTTGCAACACCCTCCAAAGCATTATCTATTTTTAGAAAATTCCAATAATACAGACATCTATCCAGTGTTTTGATAAGCATTTCTTTTTTAACTTCCACTCCTGCTTTTCGATCGCCCGAAACGATCTGTCTGTGCTCTCTGCCCATCACTGCTCTACCGGTTCTGGACATCCATTGAGGAATTTCTATTTCAAGAGTCATATATTTTGCAGTCTATTCGTGGAAACTGTAAAAGTCAACATTTCTTAGTCGATTTTTGGTCTGTATTGCAAAGCTTCCGCAATGTGGACAGTTAATATTTCTTTTTCACCTGCCAGGTCTGCAATGGTGCGCGCGATTTTAATTACTTTAAAATAACTGCGGGCGGAGAGGTCCATTGTAGCGACAGCGCTAGTGAGAATTACACGGCAGTCCTCGGATAAATCACAAAATTCTTTAACATTGCGTGTATTCATTTCTGAATTGGATTTTAATTTAGTTCCTTCAAAACGTTTTAGTTGCATGTCCCGGGCTCTCTGGACCCTTTTTTGTATCAAGCCAGAGCTCTCACTTTTTCGTTTTTCGCTTTTCGCTATCAGTTTCTGTGTTTCCACCGACGGTACATCTACATGAATGTCAATTCTGTCCAAAATTGGACCGGAAATTCTATGTTGATAACGCGATATGTTCCCAGGTAAGCAGGTGCATACCCGTTTTGTGTCTCCGTAGTATCCACATGGGCAGGGATTGCTTGCCGCAACAAGTAGAAAGTTGGCAGGGTATGTAACACTTCCTTTTGCCCTTGAGATGGAAACAACAGAATCCTCCATGGGCTGACGGAGCGATTCCAAAACATTTCTGGGAAATTCCGGGAATTCGTCTA
>CAZBTH010000026.1:0-12504 GCA_964494885.1 uncultured Gammaproteobacteria bacterium
GATGTAAAAGTTGGAACGCCGGAGGAGAATGAAATTGTAAAAACAGTGGGGAAGATTCCTAAGTTTGATTTTCCCGTTCGTGATCATTTGGATATAGGAAAACTTACAGACAGCATTGATTTTGAAAGAGGTGCAAAAGTTGCTCAATCGGGTTTTTATTATTTTAAAAATGATTTGGCACTTTTAGAGTTAGCACTTGCCCAATACGCTTTTGAGAAATTGTCTAAAAAAGGCTTTACTCCGGTAATTACCCCCAACGTTGCCAAAGAAAGAAATATAGTTGGTTGCGGATTCCAGGCAAGAAGTGATAAAGAACGTCAGATTTACTCGTTGGAAAACGAGGATTTGGATTTAATAGCAACAGCAGAAATTACATTAGTAGGTATGCATACAGATGAAACTTTTGAAGAAAAAGATTTACCCAAAAAATATGTTGGCTATTCAAGTTGTTACCGAAAAGAAATTGGAAGCTACGGCAAAGATGTCCGTGGGATTCTTAGAGTTCACGAGTTTAAAAAAATCGAGATGGTGGTTTTTTGCAAACCGGAAGATTCGGACAAAGTCCAAGAGGAACTGCTTGCAATTGAGGAAGAGGTCTATCAGGAACTTGGTATTGCCTACCAAGTAGTTAAAATGGTAACGGGAGACTTGGGCAATGCGGCAAGTAGAAAATATGATCTGGAAGCTTGGATGCCATCGCAAAATAAATATAGGGAGATTACCTCGACAAGTAATACTACAGATTTCCAGGCAAGAAGGTTGAATATTAAATTTAAAAGAGAGGGGAAAAATGAATTTGTACACACCCTAAACGGAACAATAACCACAACCAGTAGGACAATTATTGCAATTCTGGAAAACTTCCAACAAAAAGACGGAAGTGTGGCAATCCCCAAAGTTCTTCAGAAATGGATGGGGAAGGAAGTTATAAAAATTTCGAAATAAGAAATTTGTTATTGTCAATGATTTTTCGATAATCGGGGTCTTCGATATTTTCGGGCAACATCGGTAAGTTATCACGAAAATAGATCTTTCTCCCAATATAAGAACTTTCCTGTAATACCGTTGCATGCGCTTGACCATTCTCCAGAAATGCACGATAAGTTCTTATAATTGCCCCGACAGGCCCATATACAGTTCTTGGTATAAATTTTCTAATTTCTTTAGAGGCTTCGTTCATTTTGTTAAAAATTTGCGCAGTTTCTCGACTACTCAAGGGTGTTTTTAAAACAAGCTCATCAGAATGATTACCAAAAAGAAGCAAATCTTTATATTCCAAATTTGGTGAAATCTCCCTCCCATAATACAAAGCACGAGCCATATCAACCTCCAAACCAATACCGTAAACCTGATATGTTCGCAAATTTCGAGAAGCCTGATAAAGAGAATAGGTTAAAACGTCTACAGGGTTGGTAATAACAAAAAACGTACCATCAAAACCGGACAGATTAATCTCCTGAGCCAATCTATTAACAATATCCTGATTACCGGGAAGTTTTTGCCATCGCTCTGGCAGATTCGCGATAAACTGACCGCCTATTTCATTTCTAAAAGCTAAGAAAATAGAAGAGCAGGAAACAAACAAATCCTCCAATCTAGAGTGTGCAACATAAAGATCGTGTTTGCCCCCATTTAAAGCCTGATTCATATCCACCGCATAACCCACGGCCTTATCTACTGACTTACTATATAAATGAATTTTATCAATAGGTGGAAGTCCACCCAACTGTGAGGCTAACTCAGCACCAATCGCACCGAGACCTACAATACCGACCTCGGTATTATTCAAAGATTGTTGTCTCTTAAGTAAATTTGATAGAGTTCCTGAAATTCTACCCTCGGAAGCACCTCTGGCCGTAACAGCACATAAAAATGGCAATTCGAATTGGTTGATATACCAAAAAGATGAGAGTTTTTGTAAATCCGGCCCAGTCACCGTATCGAAAGTCTCTTCAAGTAACTGTTTAAGCTCGTTTTGATTAGGAACATAGGCATCTCTTTTATATCGATCTTCCTTCGTTAAAAATATTATTCCCGAAATAAGGCTGCGTTCTCTCTTCTGTAAACTTCCGGACAAATTCAGATCGCTTGCATAAAAATTTGTCGTTTCCTTCTCAACTGCAACCCAATCTCTTGCGACTATGGAGACCCTGTGATCTTGCTTGAACTTCTCCGAATATGTTGTTTTTCCAATTCCGGATGGCCCTGCCAGAAGATAATTCTTTTTATCAATTTCAATTAAAACAGCATGCATGAATCCCAAATTTTCAGATGTATTTGCAATAGAAATTTCTCTCCTTGCTTCCTTTTTCTCTGTTTTCGAAACATTTCCCTTCAAGAAACTTGCAACCTCTGGAAAGGAATGAAGGTTGGTTTTAAATGACTGATTAATATTGAATTCGAGGGACATTTGGCTGTTCTAGCTATTGCGCGATCATAACATCGAAAGTAAGAAAAATCAAAAAACCGAGACAAAATTTGACTGACTCGTTTTTCGGGTATACAATCCTGATCGAGTTAAACTTGCTACTTCTCAGTTGCGAGAAGAAAAAAATTTTTCTCACGTTCGGCGCGTCCGCCTAAGTGGTAGGGCACCGGTCTGTAAAATCGGGATAACGGGTTCAACTCCCGTACGCGCCACGTTTAACTTAATTATGAGGGGCTAGGGTAACTAGAAAAAAACAATTTTTTCTACTTATTCAATGCCCCTCGTACTTTTTTAAAAACCCTCTTGACAAAAACACAGACTGGTCGTATATTTTACAACAGTAGCAAAAGCTGTGAAGCAGCGAAGTAGTTAGTTTAGGCGGAAGAATAGAGACGAGGCGGTCGGTGCAAGACCTCGCAAGCTCAAATTAACGAATTACCCTGCAGAGCCGGTTAGACGAAATCTAACACGAGAGCGCCCGTAAAAGCGCAAAGAAAGTGTCATCCTGAGCACAGTTGAAGGAAGGAGCTTTCGAAAGAGTATAAAGCGAGGTGGTACCGCCTAATAAGGCCCTTGCATAGTTCTGATCGTAGTATCGGAGCTTTGCAAGGGCTTTTTTTATTGACAAAATAAATAATTAAGTATATTAGTTTACAAAACATATGTCAGAAAGATTACAAAATAATTTAGCAGAGATTAATCTCAACGAAACGGGATGGAATTTGAGTGCGGTAATCAATCCCGAAGGGAATATTATTTCCCTTAATGTTGATGGCGAAAAAATAGATATCCCTCAAAACCAATTTGAATCGTTTGGCATAGCAACTGAAAAAGGTCAACTGGTCATCAAAGATTTTTCTGACCATCCCATGAATCTCGGAAAAAGGCATGGTGGTATGACCGACCTTAGTCTTGTGGATACAGATCAAAATAAACTGATCGTAATGAAAAATGAAGGTGGAAAAGTTTCCGGATTGATCTTATCTAAAAATATAATCGGCGGAAATATCGTTTCTCGTGTTGATATCGTTCAAGATCCGAAATCTAGCATACCTTTTAAAATTTCCTTATTTGATATGCAAAAGGGGGCGATCGAACCGATTGGCATAGAAAAACCCGGGAAAAAAGCAAAGATTTTACACACTACTCAGATATTAGGACATGTAAAAGACGCCTGCGACATGCAAATTTTTGCACACAAAAACGGTACACTAGTAGACAAATGGTTTTTTGGGCTACCCCCTACCACCCAACGATCTAAAAACCAAACAGGCTTAACCCAAAAAGGAATCCCCAGTAACCAGGTAACTATGAGTTGGACATACGGACCAGAATCGGAAGAATTACCTTCTGATTTTAGAAAACCTGAAAGTTTTGAAAGTGTTCTAGGATTTTTGGCAGCAAATTCAGAACTTGTTAAAAAAGTTGCAAAAGGTGAATTTAAGATTGTATCAACCAACTTCAAACAAGAAGGAAATTTGTTAAAACTCATAAACCCAGATGTCATCCTCACCGGAATTAACTTTACTTTTCTGAACGGACGGCCGGGAGAGAGGCTGGGAAAGCACAAAGATTCACCAAAGTTAGTCAGGATGCTTGAAAGAGTGCAGAATTCACTAAACATGGCACCAAAAGTATTGGAAAAAATAGCAGGTAGAAAAGTCCAAGAAGGTGATTGGTGGAGATTAACTAACGAAAAATTAGTTAATGTTCAGGTTTTGTTATTTAGAGTTTTTTCATTTGATAAAACTTTACCTGAAAAAATTGGGAATACTGATATTATTCAGGTACCACACCCAATACCTGAAATAAGGTTTAATAGAGAACAATCAAGAAAGCATTTAGAAAAAATTATCAATAAAGAGATACCTTTAAATACTAAAATCATTTTGCTTCCCGGAACCAGTGAAGACGGACTTTTTGATCAGAGGCTTAAAACAGTCACAAATGTAGCAAAAGACAGGAACGATGTTATTGTAATTTTGCCTTTGGAAATTACCGATAAAAGATTAAAAGATAAAGTTCTTCCATCTAATATAGTACCTATCGGATTTAGAGGAGACTGGATGGATGTTATCCCTAGTGCTGATGTGACTTTTATCAGAGGAGGCTGGGGGGAAATTGTAGACGTAGTAGCTTCAGGTATCACGCCCATATTCATGTCACCGGGTACTGTCCCGGGTTCGGGAGACATAGGCGATATTCAGTTTTTAACTGAAGTTTCTGGAGAGAGGGCGACAAATGTTTCCCTCTTCGTGGAAGAGCTAAAAAAACAAGGGGTTTCGAGTGAAATTATAAATGGTTTACTTGCTGACATTGCTGACCCAAGTAGACCAAACGAATTGGAGAACGCTATTGAATTTGCACTCCAACCTGAAGTTCACCAAACAGTAAGAAAAGCACTTTCTAAAACAAAGAAAGATGGGATTGCCTGGATGGTAAAAATACATGAATTACTTTTAGCAAACGGTAGAGTTCCAACTCAGCAAGAAATAGACCGACTTCACAAACAAATCTGGAATTATTAAATTACCATGCAAAAAGAAATTCCAATACTCCATGGTGTTTTTTCCCGAGACTCACTACCATCTTCATGGAAAACTTCACATAACCAAGGTGAAACAAAAATGCTAGTGGAAATTGCTCAAGCTAGTATTCCATCTGCCGAAGTAGTTGGTGAGATACCAAGAAGTTCAAACAGTATTACCGTTTTATTCAAAAATAACGGGAAACTTTTTATTGCCCAATTAGGGCCTCAAAAATCAATCGAAAACGCAAACACCGATAACTGGGAAAGGCAGAACTCGAATAAATTTGCAAATGTGTCATTCATAAACGAAATACAGCAGGGCGGGGTTAATATTCCGAGAGTTTATGACTTCGGTACAAGAGGTGAAAGAAGTTACATACTTATGGAATTTATTCCGGGAACTTCTGCTGATAAATTTATGGATAGGTGGCCTGAAAAATCATCATTGGTTTTTCAAGAGGCTGGGAAACAAATAGGACAACTAGCAAGTCTTACAATTCCCAAAGAACTTAAAGAAAAATCAAAACCATCTTTGATAGAAAAGCTTCAACCATTCCTAAATTTTCTCGAAAATAAACAAATCATTTCTACAAACGAAAAAGTTCAAATTGCTAGGTCTTTAACCATAAGACTTGAACTGTTAAACAGCCAACAAAATTCCCTCGTCCATTTGGACCCGTTTCCTGTAAACTGGCACATTACCGGATCTCCGCAAAATTTTAAGGTGAGTCTACTAGATCTAGAGGCTATAGGGGTGGGACATCCTTTGGTTGAAGGAATCGGAAGGGCACTTCAATGGGCAGCTGAAGATTGGTTTTGGATTAAGAAGAAACCCGAACACGTCGGCAAATTTGAAACAATGCTTGCAGAGGGTTTCAATTCAACCGTTAAGGAAAACCTAAGAATTACCATAGACCCGAAAGAGTTGACCTTTCTTAAAGACACAGCAGAACTTGCCTGGCTACCAGAGGCGATTGTATATGAATTTGCAAAAGAAAAACCGTCTGAAGGTCCAGAACGAAGGAAAAATAATCTACTGAATATTATTTCTAAACAGATATGAAAACTACAAATAAAAAGTTGGTTATAATATCCGATTTTGACGATACACTTGCCAATAAATATGTTTTTAACGAAAAAGACAATTCCCACAAACCCATAATTAATAAAAGACTGGTAACGTTAATAGAAAAGTTTGAAAGGCTTGGAGTACCGTTTATTATAGCGACATCAAGAGGTTTCAACGATCCAAATTTAAATATAATCTCTAAATTATCAAATTTTCCAATCATAGTAGAGTCTGGAGGAGGATTATATTCAAAAGGTAAATTTAAAAATTTGGTCAGTAAACCTAAACATATCGAACTAGATCGCGTACGAAAAATAATTAAGCCTCTCAATCCAGTTCTTAAAAAGTTTATCCTAAATGAGGGGTACGACCTGATTGTTAGATTAAACAGATTTTCAAGTATTGAATTTAGGATTCAAGACAAACAAGGAGTCGGTCTAATATCACAAGACATAAAACTTTACAAAAAACTTGAGTCTAAAATTAAATCTATACTTGGAAACAAAATTGGTAGCTTACAATTCAAAAGAGGTGGTAGTTCACTCAATATCGTGCCAATTGGTGTTTCAAAAACTCTAGGGATTAAAAGGTTATTTAGTGAGATGAAACTCGATAAAAAAATATGCTTCATTGTCGGTATAGGTGATAGCGAACAAGATCGCGAAATTTTCAGATTTTCAGATTTATCAATATGTGTTGGGGAATCGAAAATTAAGGGTTCAGATAAACATATTCCCGGAGGATCTAAAAGTGTAGTAAAATTTGTCAGAGAAATTCTCAAAAAATATGAATAAACTTATTTTCAATACAGAAAATTTAATCGAGTGGCAATTTACAACTGCATGGCATTATTTAACCGATGCCAACGGCCAGCCGTGCCATGGAATAATAAATATTTTTGACAATAAAGTTGTTTGCGAATCTACCGAAAAACAATTTTCATACAACGCACTTCTTGAAACAGATGGGTTTGGAAAAGTTGTGGTAAGGACAAAGGTGGAAACAGCCAATGGTACGCAAAAAGATCTCCTTAAATCATTGGTCATGGGTCGTATTGATCAAATCAAGACGGAGCTTAAGAAACTTGATAAAAAAAGTCAATTCGCTGGAAAATTATCAAAGATATTAACTATAAAATCCGATAAACAAAAATTGGGAAAACTTATGTGGTTGGGAGAAGAAGTCGTAATCGAAGAATCTCAAAATAAGTTGATAAAAAGAATCGAGCTTGGAGAAACAAATGATTTTCTAATTGGCGGCCAAGCTTTTGGTATTGAAAAAGGACCCAAATTTCAGAAAGTTCATAAAGATTTATTCGAGTTGGGAATTGCCCCTCTATATTTTTTCCTTTTAAAGCCTGATTCCAGAACTAAAACGAATTGGGAATTAACAGACAAAATTATTGATTGGCTTGTTAAAACAAAAAGACCTATTAAAGGACATCCACTTGTTTGGATGCACAAGTATGCCAGGCCTGAATGGATGTTGTCTCTAACTTTTGCAGAACTTAAAAAATTCCTTAAAGAACATATCACAGAGGTTATCGCAAGATATGGAGACAGGATTAAAATGTGGGATATTGTAAACGAAATTCCGGCGGCAGACGCAAACGGTTTTGATTTTACAATGGAACAACTTTTAGAAATTACCAAAATGACATCGGATTTGGTCAAAAAACTTCAACCTGAAGCGGAGAGAATAATAAACTTTTCCGAAATTTTTGGGGCCGGGAGTTTTGTTCAAGATAGACCAAGTATTCCTCCCGTTCATTTTCTAAAGCTCTGTGAGAAAAAGGGAATCGAATATGAAAGCATCGGTTTACAGTTTTATATGGGAATGAAAAAAGAGTTCGCTTGCAGAGAAATCTTGAACATCAGCCAGACCGTCGATACTTTTACTCAATTCGGAAAGAGTATTCATTTTTCAGAGCTTGGTTGGCCCTCAATGCACGATGTTGATCCCGAATCATTCTTTTCCGCCGATCACCCGGAAGTTGCAGGCAGATGGCACAGGGGTTGGGACGAAACACTGCAAGCAGAATTTGTTGAGAAAATTTATACACTTTTTGCTTCTAAACCAAAATCCAAAAGTATTACCTGGTGGGATATTACCGACAATGGTATTCACGAAGACATTGGAAGTAGATTTATTCCTTTTGCAGGATTAACAAGACGAGATTTCTCTATAAAACCTGCTTATGATGCAATTAAAAAATTTAAGAGTATCGTCAAACCCAATACAAAATGAAAGAAAATAGAAATAAGACAGAACAAATAGGGGTTGGCCAACCTGCAATTACTTTTTTAAGACACTCATTCAAAGATAAGGATGGAAATTTAACCGACGAGGGAATTGTCAAGGCAAGGGCTCTCGATTTTGCAATTCCTGATGGTTTCGAAATTAAAATTTTTACAAGCGATATAGGAAGATCTGAACACACAGGTAAGCTTCTCGGTGAAAAATTGGGGAATTTAGTACCAAAAATTGACCCAATTCTATCAGAGTTTCCTTACACAGACGAACATATAGAAGAACTAGGATTATCCGGCCTAAAATGGTTATCCGTAAATGAGGCAACTAAACTCCTCGCAGCAAAAATCGCCAAGTTTACCTTAGAGCAAATCAAAAACACAAACACAAATACACAAATTATCGCTATTTCTCATGTTCCACCCATCATGGCGTTCCTAGGCCATACCTTAGCCTACACCAAAGGTAAATTAACAATTGATGAGAAAATAAAATCTGAGTTATTCGAAACTTTTGGTGGCAAATTCGATAAACCAGCGTTTGTTAAACCATTGGAAGGATTTGAAATTAAATATGACGGTAGTGAAAATTTAACTTTGGTTTTTTCAAATCACAATCTTCAAATTCCAATTTCGTTTCTTCGAAACTTAAATACTTGACAAGTTGTGTATCCGGGATTAATATCCAAATCATTGGGATGTTAAATTCTGAATATTATTATTACCTGTCAAGGGATAACGCATAACGCGCTCTACGAGGCGCGTTTTTTTTATTATCAAATTATGGAAAGACAAAAAAACTTAAAGGATAAAGAAAAACTGAACTCTATTGAAGGGATAAGGGAACTTTTCGTGGATCCAACAGGAGAAAGAAGACCTGAGTTGTCAAAACTCGCATCCATTGCCGCTGATGTTATGCAGCAAATTTATGCGACTGGTGGAAATATTGAAAAAATGCCGGAAATGACAGAACGGTGGCTAAAAGAAAATGCCCATGGCGGTTCGAGAGACACAAATGGAACAGGGAGTTTAGAAAAGGTATTGGGCCAGATTCTCGCGCGCGAAGCTGGAACAAGAAGATTTGATCATAAATTTTTTGGACAAATCCACCCTCAGGGTAGTCAAATCGGAATATTGGCAAACTTTATAGCAGCCTACATGAACACGAACACAGTGTATAACGGTGTATCAAAGGCGGAAAACTTGATGGAAGAAGAGTCGCTTGATTGGATGGCAGATATGTTTGGATACGACAGAAATAAATTTAGTGGAAATATAGTTACCGGAGGAACAGAAGCAAATGAAACAGCTTTTTGGGTTGCCAGAGAATGGGCAATTAACCAATTCCATCTAAAAGATAGTGTATCTAATGGCTTTAAACTTTACGTTGTTGGTTCAGAAGCAAAACATTATTCAGTAGTCAAAGCCTGTAATAAGTTGGGAATGACTTATGTTCAGATTCCAGAGAAAGGGCTCAAAACCGACGTCATGCAAATGCAAAAAACGCTTTCTGAATTAGATTACAAAACAGGTAGAGTCGCCTTAGTCTTGGGCATTGCCGGAGGAACCGAAACTGGAATGATAGATAATTTAGAAGTTTTGGCAGATATTGCTGAAAGATATGGAGCACATTTCCACGTCGATGCGGCTTACGGCGGTCCTTATATTTTGACTAAAGAAAGGTTTAGATTCGCCGGAATAAACCGCGCAGACAGTATAACCATGGACCCCCATAAAATGCTCTACACCCCCTATGCATCAGGAGTAGTCCTATTTAAAGATAAAAATCGACATGCAATTATTACAAGTGATTTCCTAAATAACGCAGGATATCTTGAAAATGAAGAGTATAGAAAAGCTGGTACAAAAATGGCAAGAGGACGAAGTTATGGATCATCGAGATCTTCCGGTTCAATGAGTTCCGCTGGCGCAATCTCTACGTGGGCAACCATGAAATTATTGGGAAATGAGGGAATTAAAACAATACTTGATCATACCCTGAAATTGACAGAGTCGGCTTATGAAAGAGTGAATGGATCACCTGTTTTATTCCCACTACACAAGCCCGAGCTCAATACACTTTTGGTTGGAATAAATAACAGAACATTAACAAACGAACAAAACAATTTTCTAGTTGATCAAGCCATAAATCACGCGGGAGAGCGGGGATATTACATTTCCAGTGATGACGAAATAACACATGGTAGAAAGATATTCAGATTTTTGGCCATGCACCCTTATAGCACAGAGAACAATGTTCATGAGTTGTTTGACTTATTGGAAGAATCTATTCAAAAATAATATGTCTACTGAACGAGATCAAATTGTAAATCTAACAAAAAGTTTGGTAGAAATCCCTTCTGTTACGGGAGTTTACGATGAAGCCGTAAGAGCCTTAAAATTCGTCGATGGTTATTTAACTCAAGAAAATTTAATTTCGCAAACTTACGAACATGTAAATAAAAAAGGGCAAACAATTGTCTCTCAACTTTGGGGTGACAAAAACACCTTTTTGACACCCAAGCTTCTTTTGTCCGGCCACTTGGATGTTTTGTCAGCCTCTCAAAAGCAATTTGTGCCAGAAGAGAGTGATGGAAAACTATATGGTCGAGGTGCTGGCGATATGAAAGGTCACGTTGCCTCCATGCTTCTTGCGTATAAAAAATGGCTATCAGATAACGGGTCGCCCAGAGGAGTTGGATTACTGTTAACCTCGGATGAAGAAGAAGGGGGTTTTGATGGCGCACGGTACGTGATTGAGCAAGCAAAATTGAGACCCAATACCGTGTTTATACCTGATGGCGAGTTTTCGTTTGATATTGTTGATTCTCAAAAAGCTCCACACCACTTCCACGTTAGAGCACGAAGCGAAACAAAAGGTGGACACGTATCTCTAGCCTTTAAAAAAGACAACCCTGTTAATAAAATTTTGACAGTTTACAATGAGATGAGGAAAAAATATTCCATAGCGACAACAACAGACGAATGGAAATCCACATTTGAAATGACTGTAATAAAAACCGGAAATGGTGACAATGAAAACGGCAGACCTGAAGTTGAGAATGCCGCGAACGGAATTCCTGAGTGGGCAGATGCTTGGTTCGGCTGGAGGTGGCCATTAGAGATAGAGATTGACAACAAAAAGGCAACATATGATACAGGCTTGGCAGATCTACAAAAAATATCAAAAAAATATGGCGTTTCTGTTCTGGAAGACGATCATGGATTCGGCGAAGGGTGTTACACAAATCCAAACTCTAAGTTTGTTCAAACATGGAAAGGGATTATCCAGCCCATTATTGGGCATGAAGTTGGTTTTAAACATATGCATGGATCTACAGACGGAAGACATTTTTATAAATACGGTTCGCAAGTTCTTGTCACTTCAGGTATTACCGAAGGAGCACACTCAAGCAATGAGTGGGTAGATATTGACAGCCTTGTTAAATTGTCTGAAGCAATCTATAGATATCAAAAAGAAATGACAAAGTAAGGTTTTCTTGAAAACTTGCCCCAAAGGTGTACAATGCCCATGAGTTAAAAATAATATATAGATATGAGTGAAAGATTATTAAACGAAATAAAAGAATCAGAAAAAGAAGCAGTCTCGGTAAGAGAAACTTTAACGAGATCGGTTGCCGTTGATGACGAAGGGAAAAGGATGGTCATGCCAGACTCCCGTGGTTTAGAAGAGTTGATGGGCAAAAAAAGAGTTAGGCTTTATCTTGGGATTGACCCAACAAGTCCTGAACTTCATATAGGTCATACGGTGCCTCTAAGAAAATTAAGACAGTTCCAGGAATTGGGTCATGAAGTAAATTTGCTCTTCGGTGGGTTTACCGCAACCATCGGAGACCCCAGCGACAGAACCGCAACCAGAATCAAGCTCACACGAGCACAAGTAGAAAGCAATATATCCGATTATGTTGAGCAGGCCGGAAAAATACTTGATTTATCACCAACTGCAAAAAACAAAATAACATTGAGGAATAATGCCGACAGGCTATCTAAACTCACATTTGAAGACGTAACGGAGTTGGCCGCAAACTTTTCCGTACAACAAATGATGAACCGATCCACATATAGAAATATGTACGCCACCGGAACAACAATCGGACTTCATGAATTTTTATATCCGCTCATGCAGGGATGGGACTCGGTAGCAATGGATGTTGACTTGGAAGTAGGCGGAAAAGACCAAGTTCCAAATATGCTGGATGGAAGAACT
>CAZBTH010000027.1:0-12290 GCA_964494885.1 uncultured Gammaproteobacteria bacterium
TAATTTTCAACTCCTTCCTACTTAAAAGCTACAAACTGGAGTTAGTTGGGTATATAACAGAGTTATCATTTCCTGCGCTTTTCCCACACTTCTGGGTTAACCAAATTTTCAGGCTTTTGTCCGGAGACGACCGTTAAAATTTGTCCCACTGCTTGTTCCCCCATTTTATTTCTGGCTTCCCAAGTGGCGGATGCTATATGTGGGGTTGTTATAACATTCGGTGCATCATAAAGCTCCGGAGAAATATTTGGTTCGTTATCAAAGACGTCTAAGCCGGCACCGCCAAGTTGCCCGCTTCTCAGAGCATCAACTAAGTCGCGTTCGTCGACAACCGGACCTCTGGCGGTATTAACCAAAAATGCCCCTTTTTTCATTTTGGCAAAAGCCTCCTTATTTATCATGTGTCTAGTTTCATCGGTCAAAGGCACATGTAAAGAGACGAAATCACTTTGTGCATATAATTCATCTAAAGATACAAATTTAACACCAAGCTCTGCCTCCGCCTTCGGATCTGGTCCGCGTTTATTGTAAAGAAGCGTCATTTTATAACCCTGCGCGCGCCTGGCAACCATCGACCCGATTCTTCCCAGTCCCACAATTCCCAACGTCTTATCCATCACATTATGTCCCAAAAATACATCCGGTTCCCAACCGCGATAGGCGCCACGACGAGTTGCTTCATCTGCCTCGACAATCCTCCTGGCCAAAGCCAGCATTAAAGCCCATGTATGTTCCGCAACCGACTCATTTACTTCATCGCTGGGAGTATTTGTTATAAGAATTCCGCGATCACTAGCGGCTTTGATATCAATGTTGTCAAATCCAACTGCGTAATTGCTTACCATTTTAAGTTGTGGGCCGATAGCATCCATCACGTCTCCATCAATTCGGTCAGTCAAAAGAGATAAAAGGAAGTCTACCCCACGAGCCATATTAATAAGCTCTTCTTGGGTGAGCGGTCTATTAAATTCGGAGACTGTTACTTCATTTCCGTCAATTTTTAAGCGTTCTATAAAGTCTCCTGGGATTTTTCTTGTAATAAAAATTCGCATATAATATTTATAATCATTATAACAATTATAAAAGTTATAATGGCTGCACTACTACACCACTACTTTTACACCTGATAAGCCATCCGTCCATTTCCTCAAATTTTAAAAGGCCTTTTTGCGGGCCGGTATAGCCGATGACTGATGCTGAATTCGCAGTTCCCCAAAGAAGTGCCTCCTCTAGGGTTCTGCCGTGAATTATTGCAGAAAGAGAACCACTTCCGAATGCATCCCCTGCCCCGGTCCGTTCGTATGCATCAACCGGAAGAATTCCAACCCGCACAAATTTACCATTAATGCTGTCGTAGGCAAATGCACCATCCCCACCATCTGTAATAATGCAAATCTTTGGACCAAGTTTATTTAGTGCGATAAGTAAATCGCGATCGCGTCCGTTTGATTCTCCAAAATTTGTAAGCTTTTCTGCTTCTTGTCTATTTACATACATTATATGAGTTGACTCAACTATCCCTTTAATAGAGTCATAGTCCGCCCGAAGTTGCCAGCTTCCGGGATTGAAGGCCAGTTTGACGGTCGGGTTTTTCTTAACCCAATCAGTTAGATGGTTATAAAAAGGTCTAAAACTTTCCCCCATGCTGGTTAAATAAACCCACGGGACAACAGGAAGCTGTACTGGGAATTCGTAACTCCTAGGCGCATGGTACACAAAAATTGTGCGCTCACCCATATAGTTAATTATTGTCGAATAATTTGAGGTTGTCCCAGGCTGCTGAATTACATAAGTCATATCAACCCCTTCGCTTTTTAACTTTTCAACAATTAAATTTCCAATACTATCGTCCCCCAAGGTTAAAAGAATTGAAGGATTTATACCAAGCCTTTTTGCCCCAACTGCATTATTTCCGGCATTTCCACCCACAGCAAACTCCAGATTCTTAACAGGTATCTTTTCCCCATATGCAAACGCTATCAAACACTGTCTTTTGTCAACCGTGCAAAGAGTCTCGGTTTCAAGAGGTGTCATAAACGTGTCAATTGAAGCATCTCCGATGGAAAGTAAATCTGTTGAATTCATTAGAGTTCTCCTTTCGAGGCCAGTGAGTTTTTCTTTACTCTTTCATAAAATACTTCTTGGGTTTTTGAAACGTTTTCATCCTTCCCCGCCCAAGTAGAAAGCGCTTCTCCCTGAAGTGCTCTTTCGTAAGAAAACGACATTATCCAAGGCGAATCCCCTTTAAGTTTTACTATTTCGTTTAAGTTGTTTGTGGCCTCATCGGGAGTCTGCCCTCCCGAAAGAAAAACTATTCCGGCAACGTCCGGGGGAACTGAATTCTTAAGTGTCCTAATTGTTGCTCCGGCAACCTCAAGTGGCTCCGCCTTAACACTACTGTCTTTGCCAGGTAAAACCATACTCGTTTTAAGAATGGTCTTTGTTATATCAACATTTTCTGATTTTAATTTTTCAAACAAAACCTGAAGAACTTTTGTTTCAACCAGTTCGCATCTGGTTGTCGTGTGGTTTCCGTCAAGTAATATTTCGGGTTCAACAATGGGTACAATTCCCGCTTCCTGGCACATCTTTGCATACCTAACCATTCTTCCTAAATTTTCTTCCAGGAAAGGGTCTGTCGGGTAGTTGTCCGTAATTTTAATTACACCCCGCCACTTTGCCGCTCTTGCTCCCATTTCGTAATATTCTTTTAATCTGTCCTGAAGCCCTTCGAGCCCTTTTGTCGCCTCCTCATCCCCTTCCCCAAAAGGTTCCAGGCCTTCGTCGACTTTAATAATTGAAATTATTTCTTTTTCTTCAAGAAGTTTGGGAACAGGTTTACCACCCAGAGAGGCCCGGATTGTATCATCATTAATAATTATTCCGCTTATAAATTCATTTATTCCGGGTGTATTAAATAAAATCTCTCTGAATTTTAAGGCGTTTTCCGGAGTTGATTCAATGCCTTCAGCCTCTAATCTCTTACCCATACTTTTTATTCTTGCGTCGGCAGCAAGAAATCCCTTTCCGGGAGCGAGAAGTTTTTTAATAGTTTGTTCCATAAGGCAGCTTTCTTGTTAAGTCTACCAGTTATCAGTTGGGGAGTTCAACTGCATGTTGTATACTTTGAATATGGATCCCCAAGTACCAATTGAAGATCAAATTCCAAATAACAAATCTCAATTAACAAATGGCACAAACAACGTCACCGTAATAAGCATGGCTGTGTTTGTCCTTTTGTCTCTCTCCGCTGTTGGCTTTCTTTATTACCAAAACCAACAACTAAAGAAAATGTTGACAAATTACAATGCCCCAGTTGTGTCACCTACCCCATCTCCGACATCAACATCTACTCCAGCATTCGCAATCAACCCCAAAACCGGTTGGAAAATAGACTCGCGAATATCAGACTTTACTTTCGAATTTCCAAGCGACTGGATAGAGCAAAAAGATAAGAGCCTCCAGTCAGATGATACAACCATGTCTCTCTCGATTGCAGAAAGACAGGGTATTGAATATTATTTCAAAGTCACATCTAAAACAAGAATTATCAACGGTATAAAAATGAATCTAGAATATTATTCCGGAGCTGACAAAAATGGGGACATTGGATCAAAAAGGTTGATATTTGTAGCAATACCAAAGACCAAAAATAACCTCGCAATTTATTTTACATATGATAGTTCAAATCAAAAAGTTGCTGAGAGTATTTTTGATCAAATCCTCTCCACTTTCCAGTTCACTGGTCCTTCCGAAGCCTCGGCGAAGGAGGATAAATTTTCCCCTACTCCAAAGGCTTGTACCCAAGAAGCCAAACTTTGCTCTGATGGAAGCTATGTGGGCAGAATCGGTCCGAACTGTGAATTTGCTCCTTGCCCTTAAATCTTCTTTGAATGTTTTTTAAGCCACAAGGAAATTTCGTCAACTGATAAATTTTCATTTGCGACATTAAGTACAAATTTCACACCCGCCGCTTTTTCTACAATTAAATCAATTCCGTTTTTCTTTAAAAACATAAACGCACTTACGAAAGCCGTTCTTTTGTTTCCATCGACAAAAGGATGATTTTTAACAATTGATTGAACCAACGCCGCAGCCTTTAAATAAATATCTGGGTATAAATCGGCTCCAGCGAATGTGGCAAAAGGTCTGTGTATTGCTGACTCAAACATTCCCCTGTCTCGAATCCCAGATGATCCACCATGTTTTTCAATCATAGCTTCGTGCAAAAGAAGAATTTGCCTAAGAGTTAAGATTTTCATTCAAGATGAGCCAGTTCGTCCAATAAGTCCCCGTATCTCACCTCGACATCTTTAAGTAAATCTAAAAATTCAGTATCGGAGATGGCTTCATATTTTGTATTCTTAGGTTTTTTTGTATCAAAAGTGATCGACCCATTTGAATGTGTAATCACAAGATCTGATCCGGCCTTGATCTTATTTTTAGCCACAAAATCGCTAGGAAAAGTTGCGCCCAATGAATTACCTATTTTTAATGCTTTTGGCATAATTGTATATTCTTATATGTTATAACACGTTAGAACATTTGTCAAGAGTTTTTTCGCACTATAACTTTCTTGATAGCTATAACAATATCTTTCGCCTTCATGTGATATTTTTCCAATAACTCGTCGGGCTGGCCGCTTTCACCAAAGCGATCAGGCATTCCGATAAATTCCTGTGGCGTCGGTAGATTTCTGGACAAAAGCTCGGCAACAGCCCCACCTAGCCCTCCCGTAACTTGATGTTCTTCAACTGTTACAACCGCCTCGGTCTTTTTGACTGAAGATATAATAGTCCGTTCGTCTAGAGGTTTAATTGTATGACAGTTAATAACTTCTACATTAATTCCTGTTTTTTCAAGTTCCTGAGCGGCAATTAATGCTTCAAAAAGAAGTGGTCCGGTAGCTATGATGGAAACTTGCGAATCTTTGGATGTCCAAAAAATCTCTGCTTTACCGATTTTAAACGGAGTCGCTTCGGTAGTTAATACCGGAGTTTTTTCTCGAGCAAGACGAATATACGTAGGCTTTCCGTTTGCGGCCGCTGCGATAGTGGCCTTTTTGGCTTCGACAGAGTCACACGGGTAAACAACAATCATATTCGGCATTGCCCGCATCAAAGCGATATCCTCAAGCATCTGGTGAGTTGCTCCATCCGGCCCAACAGTCAGACCGGCGTGCGCCCCGGCAATTTTTACAGGAACATCATTAAGTGCGATTGTTGTTCTTATTTGTTCCCAGTTGCGTCCCGGAGAAAATGCTGCGTACGATGAGATAAAAGGAATTTTTCCGTAGTTGGCCATTCCGGCAGCTACCGTCGCCATTCCTTGCTCGGCAACTCCCACCTCCACAAATCTTGATGGGAATTTTTCTTTGAAAAGATTGGACCTAGTGGATTCAGTCAGATCTGCACATAAAACAACAACATTTGGATCCTTCTCCCCCGCCGCCACCAGTCCTTCTCCGTAACCTTGGCGGGTTGGAAGTTGATCAACATCTTTTTCAAAAAGTTTTGGATTCAATTTTGGTTTGGGACTTAGCATACGTTTAGATGCTAATAACTAGATTCTAGCTACTAGCTACTCATGTTCCGATCTTATTTTTCCTCCCAGAGTTCTTAATTCGTGTAGTGCTATTTTTGCCTGTTCTTCTTTTGACGGCTCACCAGGAATATTTGTTCCCGGAGGATTTCCATGCCATTTATAATCCCCCTCCATAAAGTCCACTCCTTTTCCGGGAATGGTGTGAGCAATTATTACAGTCGGATTTTCAAATATGGCCTTGGCCTTACCCGTAGCGTCAATAATTTCCTGCATATTGTGCCCGTCAATTTCTATAACACTCCAGTTAAACGCCTTGTATTTTTCAACCATCGGTTCAAGAGGCATTATGTCTTCTGTATAGCCATCGATTTGAATATTATTACGATCGACTATCACGGTCAGGTTCGAAAGATTGTATTTAGCTGCAAACATTACCGCCTCCCAATGATTCCCCTCCTGGTGTTCGCCGTCGCTCGTTATGCAATACACTCTGAACTTTTGACCATCCATTTTGGCAGCATATGCATAACCGGCAGCCTGAGCCAATCCGCTCCCAAGTGGGCCCGAAGTTGTTTCCACTCCCGGAAGCCTTAATCTCTCCGGATGCCCCTGAAGTCTGCTCCCTAATTTTCGAAGAGTCATTAGTTCGCTAACAGGAAAATACCCGGCCTCAGCCATTGCCGCATAACAGACCGGACAAATGTGACCGTTAGAAAGCATCAACCTGTCTCGCTCTTCCCACATCGGATTATGCGGATCATGATTTAAAATATGAAAGTAAAGCGCCGTAAAAATATCAGCCATTCCCAAGGGCCCAGCCGCATGCCCGCTCTCTGCTTCGACAAGCATTTTAATAATGTCTTCTCTGATTGTATTCGCCTTTAGTTCAAGTTCTTTTATATTTAACTTCATATAGTCGTTAGAAATTAGATATTAGTAATTGGTTTTCTTACTAACTTCTAGTTTCTAATATCTAACCTCTCGCTTTGATTTGGAACGGGCTTTCTTCGTTATTTGCACCCTCTTTTCTTTTCAACGCACCTTCAAAAACCTGAATTGCTGCATACGCTTCTTCGGGGGTAGAAACCACCCTAAAAACTTCAAGTTCCTCCGGCCTAATCCTCATATTTTCAACAAAAGCTTTAATTATGTTATTCCAAAATTCGCCGTAAAGAATGAGGGGTTTGTGGTGTCCAAAATAAAGGCGGGCAAGCCCCCAAGCCATTCCAAACTCCGAGATCGTCCCCGTTCCACCTCTAAAAATAACATAGGCATCCCCCATCTCTAAAAGTTTTAAAGTCCTTTCTAAATAATTTTTTGTTTTTATTTCGATATCAAAAGGGTTGTTTTTATCTCTGCCCTCATAGTTGGCTACATCTTTTGGGTAAAAAGTGACACCCACCGCAGTTCCGTTAACTGCCTTAGCCCCTTCGGAAACCGCTCTCATTGTCCCAGGTCCCCCTCCGTTTATTGCCACATAGCCTTTACTCGTCAAAAACTTCGCGCATTCATATGCTTCTTGAAACAACGGATCTCCGGGTTTTGCATCAGCAAAACCCAAATAAGAAATCTGTCTGATTTTTTTATCTAAAAAGTCTTGTGGCATAAACTAGATTCTAGATACTAGCAACTAGCTACTAGTAAGGGCTGCCTGTTCAAATCTTTTAATATTTTCTGCCAGATCTCCGTCAAATAACCTTTTCCCAATCACAACTTCATCTGCCCCGGCAAGGTGGGTATTATCAATAACATCCTCTGTTTCCCCTCCATCGACACAAATTTTGAAAAGAGTTCTGTCTCTTACCCTTATCTCATCCAACTCTTTAATTTTATCAAGAACGCGTTTATCGAATTTCTGTCCGCCAAAACCGGCTTTTACAGCCATCAGAAGTATAACATCAACATTATTTAAAATAAGTGCGTTAAGTTCGGAAATGGGAGTTTCAAGATCGATGGCTAAACCTATGTAAAGTCCGGTTTCTTGCACCTTTTCCACAAACTCGACTTGGTTTTTCATCATTTCGATTTGACCGATTATGCGGTCCGCCCCCGCATTGGCGCATTTTTCGATCCAATTGACCGGCTCTTTGACCATCAAATGAAAGTCGATGCCCAGATCTGTGTCTAGTCCTACCAGATTCACCGGATCCACCGTACGGTTATCCGCAAACACTCCGTCTATTACATCTATCTGAATTGTCCTGACAGTTATCCCCTCAACATACGAAACATCATTAATTCGTTTTACTTTATCGTTAAGATCCGTAAGATTATCAGTAAGAATTGCGGGAATAATATTAATCATTGAATTGTCTCCTCAAATTTACCTAATGCTTCCCTCTGGTCAAATTCCAAATGTACTTCGTTTCGATTGTGGAGAATCATGGAAACCGCCTCATCAACCTTTTTGCCATGATAGCGTATGAGATAAGCAGCAACCATGGTCGGGCTTCTCCCGTGTCCGTTTTTGCAATGAACATATACTTTTTTGTCGCGCATCACAGCTTCATTGATAACCGCGGTTCCGATATAAAGCTGGTCTTGGGTAGGACCATGTTTGTCGGCAACGGGTATCCAAGAATAAATATCAATTCCATCAGGAGGAACTTCTTTTTTTTCAACAGACAAATTAATCTCAACCAATATTCCGAGTTTTTCAAATTCGGGGCCATGAACCTGACAACTCATACCATTGCACAAATCACTACCGATAAAAATATTGTCGGTAATTTGACTGTAATCAAATGTGTGTTTATCGTCGGGCATGATAATAAATCAAAAATATCTTTCGACTAGCTCAAGATCCTGAGTCAACCGAAGGACAATTAAAAAGTATAAAGACCTTTCTTTTTAATTTTAACTTGAAATTTTGCATTTTAACTTTTGACTTTTAACTTGGAGTCTTAAATGACAGTGTAATCGGATCCGTTGGCACAGAGTTTCCCTCCAAAGTCCTACCTACACGTATCACCTGTTCTACCAATCTATTAGCATATCCCCACTCGTTGTCGTACCAGGCAAAAACTTTAACCATATTTCCCGCAACGACCTGCGTCAATGGCAAGTCCACTATTGCAGACTCACTTCTACCAATGATATCGCTTGATACCAAAAATCCATCAGAAACAGCCAATATGCCCTTGTAGATGGGATTTCCTATAGCATCTTTGAACGCTTGATTTACCTCTTCTTTTGTCACATCCCGTTTTAAAAGAAAGGTAAAGTCGGTCAAAGAACCTGTTGTTGTCGGTACCCTTAAACTCATTCCATCGAATAGTCCTTTTAACTCGGGTATTGTTTCCGTTGTGGCAATTGCGGCACCGGTAGTTGTCGGAATAATATTTTGCGCGGCAGCTCTTGCCCGTCTTAAATCTTTGTGGCTACTATCTTGCAAAACCTGATCATCGGTATAACTATGAATTGTAGTCATCATTGCCTTTTCAATTCCGAACTTTGCCTGCATAACTGCAGCAACCGGCGCAACACAATTTGTGGTGCATGATGCATTAGAAATAACATATCCTTGTGGGCCTTGGCTCGCCGAAGTCTCCGACGCAGGCGGCTCGTTTACCCCTAAAACATAAGTTCCAACGTTACCTCCTTTAGCTGGAGCAGAAATAACAACCCGCCTAGCCCCACCCACTGCATGTTTTTTGGCCCCCTCTTCATCAATAAAGTGCCCTGTGGCCTCAATTACCACATCGACTCCATATTTACTCCAGGGGATTTTTGCAGGATCCTTTTGAGCTAAAACCGGAACTTTAACATTTCTTTCCGAAATCATTAAATTCCCCATATGAGGATCTTCATCTGTTGCCTGTTCCGGCGCTTTTAGCTCTTCGCTCTTAACTTTGTACTGAAACTCCCTATACATCGTATCGTAATTTGTAAGGTGTGCCCAACTCGCCGTATTCATTGATCCGGGGGTGTTTATTGCTCCGAATTCAATTTCATCGGAATGTTTGAGGACTCCAATTCTAAAAGCAAGTCTACCTATTCGACCAAAACCGTTGATTCCTATTTTCAGCATGGCAGCACAGATACAGTATAATCAATGTATGAATCTAAAAAAAGAGGCATCGGAAGATCTAGGTTTTATTTACGAAACCGTACTAGGTGACGCAAGGAGAGAATATTATTTTGACGGTCCGAATGGGCCAATAATAGGCATCCACGGTGCGGTGGGAAGCGGCTGGACAAAAGACGGTTTACGCACATTTATGGAAAAAAATGGCGTTGGAGGCGGGCTGTTGCTTATGGACTTTCTAACTAAAGGCATCGACCACTATCTACCCAGATTGGATGCAGAAATAAAAAAGTGGGATAAACCAACCATCTTAGCACTGAGTGCTGGAGGATTTGTAGCTTTGCGGTGGGCACAACTAAATGGGTGGGAAAATATAAATAAAATAATTACAGTAGCTACACCATTTAATGGAAGCCCAAGGTTATTTGGTTTCATTGGCCCAACTATAAAAGAAACCCGAGCGGGGACTCCGAAACTTCAGGAAATCCTCGATCTCACTCCCCCCGAAGGTAAAGTTTTAAGCATCTTTGCAGAAGAAGATAAATTTGTACCAAAACCAAAAAGCATAAAATTAAATTGGCAAAAGGTAATTACTGGGGCAAAAAGCCATGGAGATATACAAAACCACATTAAATGGTATGAAAAGAAATTAGAGGAGGCTATCAATCTAAAAAAATGAAAGTATCTGTAGTAATTCCAGCCTACAACGAGGAAAAATTTATAGGCAGATGCCTGGGAAGTGTCATTGGGCAAAGTATCCCGGCTGATGAGATCGTCATTGTCGATAACAACTCGTCAGATAAAACTGCAGAAATCGCAAAAAGGTTTCGTGTAAAAATTGTTAAGGAGAAAAAACAAGGTATGATTTTTGCCAGGAACCGAGGGTTTGACGAAGCCAAATTTAATATAATCGCAAGATGCGACGCAGATGTTGTCGTCCCCCACGATTGGGTTGAGAAAATTAAGATAAATTTTAGTAAAAAAGATATCGATGCCCTTTCAGGTCCGGTTGCATATACCGACTCCCCTTTAATAAATAGTTCTCCTTTTCCATCTAGGGTTTACCTGGAGTCGTTAAGGCTTCTTTCTAAAGGAAATAGATATTTAGTTGGAATGAATATGTCGTTAACAAAAAACATATGGAAAAAGGTAAGACACTCTGTGAGTTTGGATGATTCAAAAGTCCATGAAGATTTAGATTTATCTATCAATATTGTTAAGGCTGGTGGAACCATAGGCTATGATTCAAAATTAATAGTAAGTAGCTCCGCAAGAAGAATAATTGGCAAGCCAAAGTCTTTTTTCACAGAATACCCGGCCCGTGTAATTAAAACTTTTTTACTAAACCAATCCTCTCCCTCCCCCAAAACCAGCCGTCGCGGGAGTTGAAATAAACAAACATTTTATTTCCTATCTTTTTACCGTCACAAACATATACAAAGCTTTTTTTGAAACCCCGACCAGGATTAATGAAATCTTTCCCATTCAAAAAAACTTTTGATCTACTCTGTCCTTTTTCATCTTTATACCATTTCGTTTCAAATATGTTGTTTTCGACGACACGTAAAACATGATGAATGGTTTCGTCTGGAGCATTTGTAACATTTCGATAATATCCATCAATGGTTTTTGATATCGCTTGTCCCGAATATCTTGGTTCAGAAAAAAAGCAATCCCAAAAATATTTTTGATTGGCATTGTAGTAAAGCCTAAATCCGGACTTCTTTTTGACCACACATGGATTACAAACACTTGTCCCCTGCCATGGCAGTGTTGGTTTTAGAATGGTTTTCGGTTTACTCCAATTGTTCAAATCTTTTGATGAGACAACCTGAAGTTCGGAAAAATAAATTGATGTTCCCGGAATAATAAATTTTAGTTTTTCGTAAAAAAGATAATAGATATCTTTTTCTTTAAATATGAATGGGCGGACAGAAAACGCTTTTACAAATTTAAAGTTTTTCCAATTTATGCCATCAGAAGATATGTAATGGTGAATGCCCCAAATTGAATGGGCAAAAAGATGAAGTTTCCTGTCGGGAGAATCTTTTGGGGCTAAAAAGGTTGGATCGGCAATTATGGGAGATAAAAACGGAGGTTCAATTACAACTTTTTCCACAGAAGTAAGTGTAAGTGGTTTGAGTAAGAGATTACAAGACGGATCGAATTAATCCCGATAGCATTTTTGCAATTTCCTCTGCTAGCTTATATATTGACTCTCGATTAAATTTTTTCCAATTAATCAGTTTTCTTTTATTTAAGATCACTAAAATATTCACACATTCATAAACGGATCCTTTGGAAATATTGTAAAAGTTTTTTGATTCTTTTGAAGATTTTCTCCCATTTCCCTCGGCTATATTATTGGGAACAGATAGACCAGCTCGTCTAAGTTGATCGCCAAATGAATATTGATACTTGTTAGACAAATCCTCAGCAATTGCGATCATTATGTCTGCAAAATCAACGGACTTTTTCCAAACGTCCAATGTTTGAAATTTAAACATATTTTTAGTCTTACTCTTACCCTTACTCTTACTTAAGTGCCTCAATTCCCGGCAAAGTTTTTTTAGAAAGGAATTCCAGCATTGCGCCGCCCCCTACGGAAATCCAACTAAATTTATCTTCCAGATGATACATCCGTATTGCCTCCAAACTGTCCCCACCACCCACAATTTTGAAAGTATTCGAATCAGCCACCGCCGAAAAAACTTTTTCT
>CAZBTH010000028.1:0-12266 GCA_964494885.1 uncultured Gammaproteobacteria bacterium
AGATTGCTCTACACGCTCCTTAGGCGTGCGCGTATACCATTCCGCCACCCGCGCTAATCAATATCAATCTCTCTAATCACCTCTCGACCGGTTCCTGATTTAAAATACAATTCCATTTCTATTGCATCCTCTAAACAGTTAACCAATTCCACATGAATAAGTTTATAAAAGGTCTTTAATTCTATTTGATTGAGTTTCCCTTTATTGTGTTCAATTAGTCTACGAATTAAATCGATTGTTCTTCCTTTGTAATAACTACCGTCTTTTAAACTCCTCAAAATATAAATGTAATACATTTATGCGTATACCCCTGCCTGCCGGCAGGCAGGATTCCGCCACCCGCGCGCATCAATTAAAGTGTTTACACTAAAAATTGTTTCACGATTTTTAGTGCGGAAGAGAGGAGTCGAACCTCCAAGGACGTATTAGGTCCACAAGCTTCTGAGGCCTGCGCGTCTGCCATTCCGCCACTTCCGCATTATACCAAATAAAGAGGTCCGGGTGCCCCCAGAAAGAATCGAACTTTCATTTCACCCTTAGAAGGGGCGCGCTCTATCCGTTGAGCTATAGGGGCTCGCTACGCTCGCCCCTCAGCAAAGCTGTAGGGGCCGACCAAGCGACATTTTACCATTTATGCCGATCTTGATACAATGAATGTTTGATGGCTAAACACATTTCAATTTTCTTGATTCTAATTTTAAGTCTTTTATTTGTTACTCCAAAAGATGTTTTGGCAATCTCAGATCCCCTTTCCGTTCCCAATAACAAATTCGGAATTCATATTTTTAGTGAAAAGGACTTGCCGGATGCCCAAAAACTTGTTAACACAAACGGCGACTGGGGTTATGTGACTTTTGTTATTACCGAAGGTGAACGTGACCACGACAGGTGGCAAAAGGTTTTTGACCAAATGAGGCGTGACCATCTTATCCCAATCGTCAGACTGGCAACCAAAGCCAGCGGGGACACTTGGGAAATTCCCAAAAACGAGGAAATAAACAATTGGATTGCTTTTCTAAATTCACTTAATTGGGTTATCGAAAACAGATACGTAATCGTCTCTAACGAGCCAAACCATGCTGCTGAGTGGGGTGGCAAAATCGATCCGGAAGCGTACGCAACATATTTAAAAAATTTCTCGCAGGCACTCCACACTGCATCCCCCGATTTCTTTGTTTTGCCTGCGGGTCTTGATGCTTCGGCCAATAACTCCGCCAAAACTATGGAAGAAACAAAATTTATTCGCGCAATGTTAAAGAAAGAACCCGATGTTTATAATTTTATAGACGGCTGGAATTCCCACTCATATCCAAACCCGGGGTTTTCCGGCAAAGAAACAGACATCGGCCGCGGAACAATAAATACTTTTAATTGGGAACTGGGCCACCTTCAAACCCTGGGGATAGCAAAGAGCCTGCCTGTATTTATAACCGAGACTGGGTGGTCCGATGTTGACGCTTCCGAAGATCAAATTGCCTCACGCTTAATATATGCATACAAAAATGTTTGGAACGATAGCAGAATTGTTGCAATTACTCCTTTTATTTTGAATTATACAAATCCCCCATTTGCCCAATTTTCATGGAAAAAAGCGGATGAATCTTTTTATTCTTTCTATACCGCAATTTCGAATCTTTCTAAGATTGCAGGTGCTCCAAAACAAATAACAAAAGGAGATATCTTCGCAGCATTCGCCCAACCGATTATTCCTATCGGATCCGAATATGTAGGTGCTATTTTGGCCAAAAATACGGGGCAATCTATTTGGTCGCAAAATAACATTTCCATAGGAAGCGAAACTTCTGATTTTTCGATTAAACCTTTATCATTTCAAGAAATTGAGCCAACCCGGCTGGGGTTAATTGTATTTAAAGCTGCCGCCCCCGAAAATACCGGAATTTATACAAAATCATTATTCTTAGTGGATACGGAAAATAAAAAAATAACCAACAGTTTTTCAATTGAAGCATACGTAGTTAAAATTGACCAAAATCAAATAAATAACTATTGGACAGGGATTCAAAAGTATGTAAGAAATCTTCTTAAAATTTAGAAGTATGGTAAAATATACCTATATTTCGGGCTCATAGCTCAGCGGTAGAGCAATTCCCTCTTAAGGAAAAGGTCGATGGTTCGAATCCATCTGAGCTCACAAAGTTATTGAGAAAATTTAGCCTCAGAGAATTGTTGTTCTGTGCTCACCCTCGGTGGATTCGAACTATTAAGTAATCTAAATTGAACTTTGATTATTGAAGATATGTCTAATGATATCTTCAATTGGCAATTCCTCAACTACAAAATCGTTAATAACAAAGTGTTCAAGTAAATGAATGGCTCTTTTTATAGATTCTTCCCTTGGTACATATATTTTGGCATGAAACTCATTCAATTCTTTAACTTCACCAATTTCGGAGAGCTTCTTAGCATCAGGTTGATCGTCAAAATCTATTTTAATAATCTTGTATTTGGCGTATTTTTTAACAATTTTTTCCAGAGATCCGTCATAAACAATTGAACCTTTATCTATAACAATTATCCTTTTGCACAACTCTTTTACATCCTCCATATAATGCGATGTCAATAAAATTGTTGCACTATGCTTTTCGTTATATTCTCTAATGAAATCCCTCATTTTCTTTTGTGCAACTACATCTAAACCGATAGTCGGCTCGTCGAGAAATAATATTTTTGGGGTATGAAGAAGTGCTGCCAAAAGCTCAGACTTCATTCTCTGCCCAAGTGACAGTTTTCTTGCCTGAATATGTAAATGATCCTTTAAATCAAGTAAATCAGTTAATTCATCAACATTCTTGTTAAATTCACCATCTGGTATTTCGTAAATTGCTTTATTAAGTAGCAAACTTTCCCATACTGGCAAATCCCACCACAATTGATTCTTTTGCCCCATGATTAATGAAAACTGTTTTTGAAGTTCTGGTTTTCTGTCGCTTGGATTAATTCCTAAAACTCTTACTTCACCAGACGATGGGTAAAGCAGTCCTGATAGTGTTTTTAAGGTTGTAGTTTTACCTGCACCATTTGGCCCGATAAAACCCACCAATTCACCCTCGTTGATTTTGAACGAAATATCATCTACTGCCTTTATATCAAAATATTTGCGACTAAAGATTGATTTTAATGATCCAGTTACACCAGGCTCTTTTTTATAAACCTGATAATATTTCTTTAAATTTTTGACTTCAATGATTGTTTTATACATAAATTTAACTACTACTTGTATAGTTTTTTAAAGAAATAAGCCAAACTTTCCTTACAAACAAAATAAATAAAATGCAGAGAATCGAAAATATAAGGAATGATTTAACTGGGAATATTGTATCAATAAGTATGGTACTTGGAATAGTAGTTAACGCACTAAATGGAATAGCGAAGAAGAGTAAATAAAATGGTAATTTTGTGAATGCGTCTAACGGATATCTTGAGAAATCTTGGAAACTAAAGGCCAGGTTTATTACCTCTTCAAGGTATCCATATTTAAAATTCAAGGTAATAATCAGGAGTATGTAGCTGTAACATGCAAAAATTGATAAAACAGAAGATACAATCCAAGCGATTATTTGCAACAAGGATGGATTTATTTGTAAATTATGAACTCCAAAGAGAATTACTACCAAACCAAAGATTATAGCCAAGAGGTTATGAAACCCCCCTCCAATCAAAGATACCAAAAATTGGCTATCTGCGGGTCTTACCAGATTGTAATCAAAAGTACCATCTCTGATATTTCTCACTAAATATAAAAAGCCACGCCAAAATAGAAAAAATATTGAGTAACTTAAAATGTAAAAATTACCAAGCAAAACAACCATTTGGTCATATGACCACCTGCCAATATTCACTTTTTGCATCAAAAAATAAATGATAAAAAAATTGAGCGCAACAAAGCAGAACGATCCGATTATGCTCATAAAGAAACTTAGTCGAAACGAGATGTCACGCGATAGAGTGTTTTTAAAATAGATTATAAAAATTGAATAGTATTTTTTAATTTTTCTCATTTTAGTAAGTACCTAAAGCGCTATATTTTTTAACTCCATTTTTCCACAATAGAAAATTTGACACTAAAAATAAAGCTAACCATAAACTTGCCATAGAGAACTCCAAAAAAATATTCCCACTAAACCCTTCGTGTAATGGCCAGTTCACCAGGTACGGAAATGGACTATAAATTAAAATCTTCTGTAAGATATTCGGAAAGAAACTGTAAGGTAGGGCTATACCGCTAAGTAGGACAATAGAGACTTCTTTAACATTTTGTAATCCCCAAACTTCTTCTAACCAGAATGCTAGCAAACCTAAAGAAAAAGATAATGAAAAGGCCAATAGGAACGAAATTGCTAACATTATTATTGTTATGCCAAATGAGGTTAAATTAATATTGACGGGTATCGAATATGCAAATATCAAAAACGCGAATAATGGTAAACCGAAAGCTAGTTTTACAAATCTCCCAGATACATCTTTTACAAAAGCAACGAACCAAAAATTAATTGGCTTAACTAAGTAGTTTGCAATTTCACCCTGTTGGATACTTTCTTTTACATAGGAATCAATCTTTGAATTCATAAACAAATACAAAATGCTTGTAGTTAAGTAATATAAAATTAATTGATTTTTATTCATGCCATTTACAAATTGATTAGGTAAACCACTTAAGATCCACAACATTACCATTGGAGCAACAAACGATGAAATAACGGTGATAAATAGCCTTGTTCTATAAATTAAAAAGTCATGAATGTTTTGTGTAAATAGCACTACATATTTGTTATTCTTCATATATCCAATTATATCCTCAATTTGAGTAGAAAATTAATGGATAGTTACCGCTAGAGTGGTGTCTCCAAATATTAACTGTCAATTCCTTACAATTTGTATAAATCAGTCTATAATTTGGTTCGAAGCAAAAAAACTTTAGTTCACTTACTCCACCTTGCCCAGATGCCTGTGGAAAGAAGACGGCCTCCTGAAGTTTCTTTAAGTGTTAATTCCCCATTTTCAATTTTGCCGCCAAGATCACTAAAGTATCCCTGAATTGTGTTTGCCAAAGTGATCGATGAAGTAGAAACTGCATATGCATTCACAAGAACAAAAAGGGGTTTGTCGCTCAATACTTTTTTACAGGCTTCCAGCAGGTTGGAAAAATCTTTACCGAAATCCCAAACATCCCCATTTGGGGCATGCCCGTAAACAGGTGGATCCATAAGAATTGCATCGTATTTAACTCCCCTTTTAGCTTCCCTTTCAACAAATTTTAAACAGTCATCAATAATCCAACGGATTGGTGCATCTTTCATATCATTTAAATCGCGGTTCTCATTTGCCCAAGTGATTGCCGGTCGGCTGGCATCAACGTGTGTAACTTTCGCTCCTGCTTTCGCAGCAAAAAGAGTAGCAATCCCAGTGTAAGCAAATAAATTGAGCACGTTAATTTGCTTATTTGTAGATTTGCTTATTTGTAGATTTATCCAATCCCATTGTTCCACCTGTTCCGGAAAAACACCCGTGTGTTTAAACGGGGCTAATTTTGTCCAAAATTTTACCCCGTTATGTTCCATCTCCCATCTTTCAGGTACGTCCTTGTTTATCCATTTTTGATCAAATTTGGCATTTGCCTTACCCCATTCTGTTTCATCCAATGTCTTTTTCCATAGAACCTCTGGGTCGGGCCTGTCCAGAATATAATCCCCAAACCGCTCCAGGCGCCTGCCGTCTCCGCTGTCTATTAATTCATAATTCATCGCTTAAGTATACATCACTCCTAGCTTGAATCGATACCCTATAACTTGACTAAAACCAGTCTATATTATATAATCGCTTCTCTTGCACCTTGTAAAAGGAAAATCAATCAGACCCGCTTTGTTCCCAGGCAAAAAACCTCGGACAGAAAGGAATAACATGTTAAGCGTCAAATCAAGTATCGATCACGGTGGTGGTGTACGGCTAAATATTGAAGCAAAGTCGGATGGTGTGCACCTGTATTTCATGGAGAATATAGGGCCCAAAACATGGAAGGCTCAGTTCTGGATCACTCTGGTCATGTTTAATTTTGCAACATTTAGATTGGGGTTGATTGAACTAGTTAATGGCAGGGCAGGGTTTCCTCCCTTCGACGAAGTGAGATTGGATGGCATCAGTGGTGCCGAGAACGGAGATTTTTCTCTCTTTGTCACCAAGACAGCATGGGGCTGGTTCACTTTTAGCATCCAAGACAATCAAGAGGGCACTCGGATTTTCAAGTGTAAGATTCGGGAAACGGAACTCATCAATTTTATTGATGAAACCATGACTTTCCTGATGGAATAGCATAAAAGGATCGCTTGCTTATGCAAGAGGTAAGCGATCCTGTACTTTTTACAAAAACCTAATTTGCATTCCTTCGGCTACGGGTGTGTCAAAAGATACTTCCTGCTCCGGAAATTTTGCAGACTTTCCCCAAATTTTAACTATCTTTTTGCTAGCGACAAAATCCGGACCTATTTTTTCTGCAACATCTTTTAATGTGTCGCCTTCAACCATAACAATAGGGTCGCTAAAATCTGGTTCCACAAAAGGTTTAACCAAATATACTGTTATAAATTTAAGAGCCTTCCAAATTTCTTTTTTTAGTGTATCTATTCCAAGATTTTTATCTGCACTAATGGCCACAAACTGTCCGTCGATTTTGTCTTTATAATCCGAATCTTCGTCCACTTTGTTTATAACAAAAATTGCCGGAACATAAACACGGTTTACGGAAAAGGCATCGAAAAGCCTTTCTTGAGTTATTTTTTCGTTTAGAGTAATGGTACCGTTTTTAATGCCGAATTCACGGGCAATTTCTTTAATTGTTTCTTTATCAATATTTTGTTTAAAATTGGAAAAAACTTCCAGTCCCCCACTTGTTTTTTTATCAATTAAAACTTTGGGTAGATCCACATTAATTCTGATTCCGCTTCCTGTGAGCTCTTTGTACATATGAGCAAAAGCGCCGATACGGTTAACGTCAGTCATAATTAAAAGAAGATCGGCTCCCTTGGCGACAGATAAAACTTCACGGCCTCTACCCTTTCCTTCTTTAGCCCCTTCAATGAGTCCCGGAATATCCAATATTTGAATATAGGCTTCGTTATACTTAAGCATTCCGGGTACAACTGTGACTGTGGTAAATGCGTAAGGGGCAACTTTGGATTCGGCATTGGTAAGTTTATTAATTAAAGTAGATTTACCGGCAGAAGGAGGACCAATCAATACTATCGTTGCATCGCCTTGTTTTTTGACTGTAAAACCACCCCCTTGCCCGCCGGAGCCTTGGCGAAGGAGGGCGCCACCGTCCATTTGTTTATCTCGCAACCTGGCGATTTTTGCACGCATTGCTCCAATAACCCCATTTGTGGCTTTGTGATGAGGAGTTTTGCGTAAAACCGCCTCAATTTCTTCGATTTGTTGGTCAATTGTTAACATCTGAGGTACAATTGTAGCAGTTTACCCTGAGCGAAGTCGAAGGGCGCCCATAGCTCAATTGGATAGAGTGTCTGTCTTCGGAACAGAAGGTTGCAAGTTCGAGTCTTGCTGGGCGCACATATCTTGTCGGAGTGCCCGGATTTGAACCGGGGACCTCCTCGTCCCAAACGAGGCGCGCTACCAACTGCGCTACACTCCGGCGTTGCGAAGCGACGGCAGATTACATTTTATCAGATTTGATCATAGCTTGTATTTTTCAAACTCTCCTTTGCAGGGTGGGCCGTAGCAAACAAGAATTTCCCCTAACTTGGGTTTAAAGATTAAAGATGCCATAGTTGAATCGTGCCTGCAAATTGGATACTCTGCGTCCGAATGGTCGCTTAGTATACTAATAATTTCGTCCTCATTCATATCATTGCGAAGCAATTTAACAGCCTTATCATACCTATGTTCCGAACTTTTTGTTCTGTAAGTCTCATATTTTTTCAAATCTGTCAAAAAATGATTGGTGTGCACATAAGGCTCATTCGTTAAATTAGTCGTTTTAACTTTTCTTTCAGCAATTTCAATGTTTTTTACTTTGTCTTTTTGAACCAAAAGATGATTGAATCCTGTGTCCTGCTTTACCCTTCTAATCATTGATTCGGCCTCAATCAAAGTAGGGCTTTCCAGGACTGCCCTGGCCAGAAAATTCTTAGGAATTCCCACGGTTTCTTTCTGGTGAACCTCGTTTATTCCCTGCACAAGCCCCCAATTATTCATCGAGGCGGCGGAGCCTGGGAGCTCGTTAACGTAATTAATTCCCATAAATTTAGTTTCTCCGATTGTGGCCTTTAATATATATAAATCATCTGTATTTTTAATATCCCAATCCTCGTTGTGGCCAACAATTGCACCGTTTGCGCCAAAACTTACAACAGTTGTACATCTGTCGTGAACCACAAGCTCCCCTTTTTCCGAGGCCACACCAGTATCATAAAGCGACCTGGTATTAGCGAAAAACAGGTCCATCACGCTTACATTAGCCGCAATAGCGGTTGCTGTGAGTTCTTCTATCAATTTGGGAAAGTAACGGAGCGTTTCCAAAAAGTGGTTCTGAGACTGCCTCTTTAGATCTTTATAGTTCGGGATGGATTCCTGACGCAGAAGTACACTTTCCTGAATTTTACTTCGAAAGTTTTCACCGATCGCCTGACCAATAGCGCGGCGTGACCCGCGCAAAACTAGATAAGGGAACTTCTTCTTCACGGGTGAATTCCTCCTTTTGCATATGCTTATTATACCCTATTTGTGCTAATTCATCTGCTTGACAATTAATTGAAACGGGATTATTTTCGTAAGGTATGGAAAGGCTAAAATGACACGAAACATTTGACCCCGCTACACTTGCAGATCTGGAAATTCAATCCATCAAATACAAATTTCAGGATAACCAAAAAGCTAAGTTTGATTGTGAAGTACAACTGACTCAACTTATGTTTGGAGTAAATGAAGTTAGTGCCTACCGTACAATGGTTGCCAAGAGAAAAATAGGAAATAAAGAGTTATCAGATGACGAAAGAAGAAATGCCAGAATTGAATTTTTTCGAACAATAAGCACTGCGAGTGGTTTAGGTTTTGATCCATACGAGGCTGCACTCGCGGATGAAAAACTTGATACCGCCAAGGAGGAGGAAGATGAAATGAAAGTAATCGCGTGTCTGGCAAAGGTTTATTCAGTTATATACAAAAAACCTGCATCTGTTTTTCGTGAACCGTCTCGCTTGTTGCTTAAGTTTACAGACGAATTATATGGACAATTGGCAATGGCAATGATGCGTTCTCCATCATTTATTGTTGGTTTAGAAAACGGCGCCCGTACAGAGATTGAAGAAAACATGGATTTTGATAAGCTTCAAAAATCTTCTCTAAAACGCTGGGAATCGTTAAAAAAGGTTATCGAAAGCTAAATTTTGTACCAAATGTCGGACTATACTCAAACCTCCATCCGTACTTCAGTGAAACTTCAGCTATAATTGTGTAATGTCAGATGTGACACCAGTTGACGTCAAGGAAACCATGGGTACCGACCCGAAGGATTTTTATATGTCTCGACTAAACATTCAAATCGAACAGCAAGACAAAATTGTCCGCAACTCTGATGGTAGTTTTAAGGAGAATCATTTCAGTGTTAGAAATGTTATCTTTACAGGTCCGGCGAGTTGGAATGATGCATACGACATTAATAGAGAAGGAACTCATACAATTGGAAGGAGGAGAAATATAGATAAATTTTTAGACAACGGAATTGAACCATTTGGAACTCCTATTAATGAAGGACTGGCAGAAGTTCCGGCTGTTGTTTGTGGTTACCTGAACAGCAACAGTGTAATTCAAGATTCCGAGACTTTTCAGAGAAACTATGGTGATATTTTTAACCCCTACAGCGAAGGCTATGTGATTGTGCTCGACTCAGAAGTACGAAAAACCGACGAATATGAAGTTGTAGGTCCAGAGGCAAGATTGAAGACGGGGGTTACTGTCGACATGACGAAGGCCATAATAGTTGGTAATGACAAAATGGAAAATAAGGTAATAGAGTCGTTAAAAAAACGAGGATTATCGATGCTGGTAATTAGAATGGACAAAACCAGTAAGGACCTTAATTAATATATCGGTGCCGAGGTCGGGAATCGGATTAAAAATCACGGAAAGACTTAACAACCAAGTTCCCCAACTTTGCACGGAGAAAAAACATTTTTGATATTAGGCTTACCCGGTTCTTTACCCGATGAAATATAGTCCTCTACTTTTGTAGGATTTTCCCCATCGTGATTCCACAAACCCCAATAGTATCTCCATTCATTCCAACCTATGCCCAGTGCCTTCACATAAATATCGTTCTCCGAAAGAAGCTTTCCTATCTTTCTTCCCGTCATGCATGGCATGCTATAACAATAAACAATAATTTCCTTTTCATTCCCAAGTTCCCGAAAAGAATTTATTATTCTGTCTTTTTCTTCCTTCTCTGATTCTATAGAAATTGAGGTATTGGGATCCTTATAGGCAGGTATATTTATTGCTCCAATTATGTGTTCTTTTTCATACTCTTGCGGACTTCGCACGTCGACCAATATGTAGTTAGTCTCACCGGCATCCATCTTTTTCCTTAGACTATGAGGACTAATATGAACAGCATTTTCAATTTGGTAAAAATCTTTAATTAGGTCTTGAGTGGTCGGCTTTTTGGTATTTATTAAATTGGAAGTTATCAAAGATGCTATCACAGCCCCAGTTATGGCCGAAAGTAAAATAATTCCTACGGTTGATTTAATATTCATAATGATATATTCTGCCAAACTTTTAATCTGTTTCAATAATACCACACCTGAAGCTGTAGTTCTGGGAGAACAGCTCGAAGCACTGAATAATTATTTGTCAAAAGAAGTATTCTGTTCCTACACTTCAAGTGTATAAAAGGCAAAAGAGGGATAATGTGCTGAATAACTCCGCCCATCAGTTGTCTGCCAGCTAAAAAGTGCATATTCCATTAAGTCGTTCTTATAAGGCTTGACGCCAATAGTGGAGGAAAAAACAGGCATTCCTTTTTCATCAGTCGCAATTTCTGATAGTGCCATATCTAGTTGTTTATTTGTTTCTTCATCAATAAAGTATAGCCGAGTATTTGTTTTACTCGTTAAAATAGCTTGCTGCAAATAAGCTGTAGCGTCCTCAAGAACCGGTAAAATATCTGATTGCTTTTTGTCTATTACTCCTCCATCCTGTAAAGCAAACATAACATTGCTGAACAATTGCTTCGGCTTAGGTTGAAACTCTTTCATATGAAAAAATTATACATAAATATAAATGTTAAGTCAACTATAGGACATATAAGAGTTTATTATTTTAGTAGTGCCGAGGGCGGGACTCGGACCCGCATGAGTAATAACTCGAGGGCTCTTAAGGCCCTTGCGTATACCATTTCGCCACCTCGGCCAGTTAATACACTGCTTATCAAACAAAAATTATTTTAATATTCCACTTGCAATCTGTTTTTGAGAAATTTTCTTCCAGGCCCGCTTTTTAGAAATTTTCTCTGGCAAGTGAATCGTACTTGTTTTGCCCCGATTCATAATAGGCTAAATCAACTGGCAATTTTCTCTTTGTTGCAAACACCTGCCCATCTTGATGTTCTTTAAATCTCTTTTTGAGATCACTAGTATATCCAATATAAAAGTTCCTCTTTTTGTCTAGCAACACATATGTATAGAGCATCGGGGCAGACGGTTGTATTATAGCAAAAATAAAGCTGGCTGGGGACTACTGAAGATGATTTTTAACTTTGAGGGCAACTTCATCCAAAGAAATATTGGATTTAATAATATAGTCGATTGCGCCAATCTCCGTAGCCGTCTTGTCTTCTGTGCCGAGATTGGTTAAAACAACAACAGGAATGGATTTCAAAATAGGATCGCTTTTTAGGCGTTCTAAAAGGTCGAATCCATTTAAACCCCCTGGAAGCATTATATCTAGAAGTATTAAATTTGGGTGCTTTTCTTTAACCTTTAACTCACCTTCCTGCGCCGTGCTTGCAACTATTGTCCCAACACCTATATCCTCAAGTTTCTTAACAATAAGATCACGCAATGTCACCTCGTCCTCAATTATCAATACGGTTTTTTTCTTGCCTTCCTCCATCAATTAAAGTTACCAGTTTGAAACACATTTGTAAAGTTGAAGACTCTCTTTGTGAGCGGGATAGGGGAGTCGAACCCCTCTTCACAGCTTGGAAAGCTGTTGTTAAGCCGATTAACTAATCCCGC
>CAZBTH010000029.1:0-7223 GCA_964494885.1 uncultured Gammaproteobacteria bacterium
TTTTTCACACCAAAGTCAAATTTCTATGCTACAAACTGGAGGAAGAGGGGTATATGGAAACAACTGAAACCACTTTTGATCCCAATAGTGCCACTTTCTCGGAGGCGGTTAGAGGAGAGATAGAGTTCAGGAGGGTGGAAAGAGTAGAGCAGAGTGGGGTTGATAAAGCTTGGGTTAAGGGAATAAGAGTTGGAATGGTTGTTTTTCCACAAGAAGATGGCCTTTTCAGTTTGGGGCTTGAGGTTAAAATTCCGATGCAATTTGATGTGATTAAGGATGTGGCTAAAAGTGAAGCTCTGAAACTGTCTGAAAAACAAGCGATATCACTAGAGGGACGAAATTTAGAAAAAGACCTGGAGCGTAAAGGTAAAGGGGGATGGTTCATTGATCATGAGTTTCCCCTCCCTGAATCTATAAAGTGGATAACTTATTTAGACCTTTCGTTTCAGGAAAACACCTTACCCAGGAAGTTGAGAGATGCTGACATTAAGTCTCCTAGAGGTTGGTATCACGATCTAATTTTAGCCAATCGTATTGATAGACTTTTGGATAATAAACATGGTTTTATAGGAAGTGGTTTTGGTCTTTACAATACATCTTTGAAGCGGGGGAATGCTCTGACAGGAGTATTCAAAGACGTTTTTGGTTCTAATAGCGATGAGGCGCAAAAGTTTATTGAACGACTTAATATTTCGGAGGGCAACGAGATTCTTATTGTCCATGGCCACAGTGGTTTTACCGACGTGGTCAGCGAAAAAGGTTACAGCGGTTCGGGAGACAAAATGCGGGCAGTTAACGGTGTTGATATAAAACAAGTTATTGAAAGATACAACGATCCTGGTAAATACGCCGCCATCCTTGTTCATAGCTGCTACCTATTAGATAAGCCGCCTCCCGTGAAAGATATACCTGTCTATAGAGGCAGGGGGTACTCTGATCATCCCCATTGGTTTGGAAATAAAAATTACCCGTTGGTTTCGTTACCGGAAGGTGTGGAACGATAGTTGAATCAACTATATACAATTGGAATTAAGTATTTAATTCTCTTCTGTTAGAATAAATCATGGCACTTTTTGGAAGAAAAAAAGACGAAGAAGAGCTTGATGACGACCCATCCTTCGCCGAGGCTTCGGAGGGCAAAGGTGAATTTCCCAGACGCAGGTTGAGAGATCTGAAACCGGAGAACAAAAGGAAAAGGAAGGAACCCCCCAAGCCTTGGGGCAAGCGCGAAAGACTTACACTTTTAATTGTAATTTTGGTGACAGTGGTTGTTTCAGGAATACTTACCCTCACTTCAGAAAAAGGAAAATTTTTGAATTTTTCTAAACTCAATTTTAATTTTCCAAAAGTGGATTTAAATTCGTTTAATCTCTTTAAGGAAGAAACTATAACAATTAGAAAAAGCGGGAATTAAAAAACGCTGCTATTAATTTTGAGTTGATGCGCCCGAATTCAGAATATTACCCTCTTGGATAATTGGCGCAGGTGTGGCGCAGACTCGATAGGATGGTCTTTTCTCATCCAAGAACCATTCCTGTCGCGTTGGACAACCATTGCAAGGGAGGCCTCCGGTGAGTGTGCAGATATTAACTCTACTTATACCACCAGGCGCATTCCAGTCAATTGATGGCTCCTCTCCCAGAATCCCCACCATGATCTTATTCCATATTGGGGACGCACCGGTCACGCCTGAGGCGATACGGCTCATTGGTGAGTTGTCGTTGTTTCCAACCCACGTCAGTACCAAAATGTTTTGGTTGTATCCCACCGCCCAATTATCTCTTAGGTCATTGCTTGTTCCGGTCTTGACCGCCACTTCAGGATGATTTTTAATAACTAAATATGAATTTAATCCAAATTCAGGAGCCCTTGCCAAGTTGTCTTTTAAAATATCTGTTAGGGAAAATGCTATTCTCGGGTCGAGAATCTGTTCCCCGTTGGGGAGGTTTTTTTCCAAGATTCTTCCTTTGTAGTCTTTGATCGTTAAAATCGGGATAAAGTCCATGCGTTTGCCATAATTGGCTAAAACGCCATACACCCTTGCCAGGTCAATAGCCTTAACAGCCCCTCCTCCCAGTGTTAACGAAAGACCATATTGTGAAGGGTCGTCCCATGAAGTTATACCCATCTTACGACCCTGCTCAATCATTTTGGGAACACCGTAGCTTACAAGGGTTTTGACCGCCGGAATATTTCGTGACCGTGCTAAGGCGTTTCTGAGGGGGATGTTGCCGACGAATTTTCCATCATAGTTTTGAGGCGTGTAAGGAGGAGAACCTGGAGTTATATAAGTGATTGGCGAGTCACTGATAATTGTGGCAGGAGTAAAGCCATTACCCAGGACATAGGCGTAGTTGACAACTTTTATTGAACTTCCTGGTTGTCTGAGTCTTGTAAGAACGTTTACATTACCGTCACTTTCGGTATCAAAATAGTTTTTTGAACCTACCATGCTTAAGATCTCCCCTGTTTGGGGATTGGCAACTAAAGCGGCACCATTACCTACATGAAGATTTTTAATCTTATCGACTTCTTGTGATACTACTTTTTCTGCCAAATCCTGGATATTGAGATCCAATGAAGTCGTCACTTCAAGTCCGCCTTTTTCTACCATATCTTCGCCATATTTATCCACCAACATTTGTCTGACGTACATAACAAAATGTGGGGCTTTAATCTCAGTTTTTTTAGGTAGGAATCTTAGCTTTTGATTCACAGCCTCAGTTTCCTGGCTTTTTGTGATGAATTTATTTACTACCATTAAGTGAAGAACTTCCTTTTGTCTTTCGAATGCAAGATCCGGGTTTTGTCCAAAAGGTGAATATAGTGTCGGACTTTTTGGCAGTCCGGCGAGTAGAGCCGCTTCGGCAAGAGTTAGATCTCTGGCGTCTTTTCCAAAATAAGAAAGACTGGCCTCCTCAATTCCGTAAGCGGTGCCGCCGTAGCTAACTTCATTAAGATACATTTCTAAAATCTGATCTTTTGTGTACAAATACTCCACCTCGACTGATAATATGATTTCTTTTATTTTTCTAAGTATTGTTTTTTCAGGGGAAAGAAGTGTATTTTTTACAAGTTGTTGTGTGATGGTTGAGCCACCTTGTAGAGACCCGCTGCGGACATCGGTGATTACTGCCCTAAAAATTCCTTTAATAGAAAAACCCGGATGAGAATAAAATTCGGCGTCTTCTGCGGCGAGGGTGGCAAGACGTACTTGTTGGGGAATTTGGGTTAGAGGGACAATTGTCCGGTTTTTATCTTTATAAATTTTGTAAAGCAAATTGCCGTTTCTGTCATAGATTTTAGTTGAGACTTCAGGCTCTCTGGTGTCAAGATCTTTTGGGGAGGGGAGGTCTTTGAAAATTAAAAAGTAAAAATTAAAAAGTAAAAATATTAGAACGCTGATAACGATAAAAAGCTTGGATTTGAAATTTGACCTGTACTTTCTGATGGAGTCCACAATCTTGGCGACATTTTTTTTAAAATTAAAAAGTATTTTTAATTCAAATAGAGATATTCTCAGACTTTCCAGTTTGAAGACTCTTTTGATGTTGGGAAAACTAAATTTTGGACGCTGTATTGTAAAGAATTTCTTTTTGAGTAATTTTAATTTTTTCCTTGGTGTTTTTTGAGTTCTTAGTCTTTTTTGTTTTATATTTCCTTTCACTACTATAATTCGAATTACAGTAGTGACAATTAGTCTGGTTGTTATACCAATTGCAAAAAGAAGAAAAATTATTCCGACGGTTGCGCGAGATAGAATAAAGTAGAACGGCTTTCCGATAAGTATTAATACCCCCCCAAACGTCCGAAAGGGAGCAAAGTTACTATTTTGGGCAGATTTTTCATTTAGTTTAAAGTTAGGCCGCTTCGCCATTACGGGGTATTGTATCAGCCAAGGCAGACTTTTAAAAGAAAGTGAAATACAATCTAAAGAGGGTATCTGATCGTAGCGGAGGTGCTTGCCACCGGACAATCCAAGCAATAAATTGAACCGGTTGGGTCCGTATACACCTGACGGTTTTCAATATGAACCTGAGCAGGATCAGCACTAGCCGGGGCCTGTTGACCGGTATCATTGAAAATCGGAATATCCTGGTTCGCAATTAAGGAGGTGGTGGGAACGGTTCCACTTAGGAAATATTCAAATCTTGTCGGACATCCGGGATTTGCTGGGTCGCTGGAGGATGGAAAGCCTCCGGTGCTGGTACAAATATTTGCTCCCGTTACACCTTCGGGTTGTTTTGGCCAAGCGTGACCCTTCCTACTCGGATCGTATGTACTAGCCTCAGCTTTATCGAGTACAGCTTTCATTACTTTATTCCAAATTGGTGAAGCTCCGCTTATTCCCGACACAGCTCCGCTCATTTGTGTATTGTCATTGTTTCCTACCCAAGTAACAACCACTGCGTCGGCTGTGTAACCAATGGTCCAATTGTCGCGTCTATCGTTAGTTGTCCCGGTTTTGACCGAGACCTCGGAATGTCCCTTTACGTTAAGTTGAGAGCTTGTTCCAAAAGCAGCGCTTCTTGCCCCATTATCAAGTAATATATGAGAAATAAGAAAAGTTACCGACGGTTCGAGTACTCTGATTCCTGTCAATTCTTGTTTTTTGACATCGGTTTGTTCGAGAGTATTTCCTCTCCAATCTACCACTTTTGTGATGGCGACAAGAGGCTCTCTGATTCCTTGGTTTGCAAAAACCCCAAAAGCTTCAGCCATATCGTATGGTCTTACCTCGCCTCCGCCAAGAGTTAGCGAGAGGCCATAGTTTTTTGGATCTATAAAAGTCGAAATACCCATCTGGTTTGCAAAACCAACAAAGTTGTCGACACTGTTGACTGCAAGAGCTTTTACAGCGGGGATATTGTACGAATTAGCCAGCGCAAACCGGGTTTGGACCAAGCCGTGGAATTTACCGTCGTAGTTTGTAGGGCAATAAAGTGGTTGGCCCGCGACTTGAAAACACGATGGAATGTCGGCGAAAGCGGTGGCCGGAGTTATTTTTCGGTCACGGATAGCTAGGGCATAATTAAGAGGTTTGATAGAACTTCCCGGTTGCCTTTGGGCCAAAATGACATTTACCTTCCCGTCTTCATCTTTTGCAAAATAATCTTTTGATCCCACCATTGCTAATATTTCTCCAGTTGAAGGTCTTGTTACAATGGTGGCGCCGTTATGGACATTTTGTTTTGTAAGTTTTCCGACTTCTGAGGCAACCGCCTGTTGTGCTATATTTTGGATGTCGAGATCGAGTGTTGTATAGACTCTAAGACCGCCTTGTTCAACTTTTTGCAGACCGTATTTATCGGTTAATTGTTCCTTGATCCAAAGGGCGAAGTGAGGGGCGGCAGGGGGTTTAATGTTCGCATATTTTAATTCTACCTTGCCGGTTTTTTCCGCTTCCTCCTGTGAAATATATTCATTTGCGACCATTTGTTTTAAAACTTCTTGCTGTCGTAACTTTGCAAGTTCCGGATGCGCTCCAAAGGGAGAATATGTTGAGGGCCTTTGAGGAAGACCTACCAAAAGGGCCGCTTCGGCAAGATTCAAATCTTTGGCCAACTTACCAAAATATGTTTCACTTGCGGTTTCGATTCCGTATGCGGTTCCCCCGTAGGGGATTTCGTTAAGGTACATTTCGAGTATTTGGTCTTTTGTATAAATTCCCTCGATAATTACAGTAAGAATCACTTCCTGGGCCTTGCGTCTTATTGTCCGCTCTCGTGTTAAAAGGGCATTTTTAACAAGCTGTTGGCTAATAGTTGAGCCTCCTTGGATCTCTCTTTTGAAAATGTTACTATATATAGCCCTGGTTATTCCCGTTAAAGAGAAGCCTTGGTGTCTGTAAAAGTCTTTATCCTCAATTGATATCGTTGCCTCAGGAATATATTTAGGAAGTTCTGACAATTTAATAGGAGTGCGCTTTTTATCAGTGTAAATTTCATAAATTAATTTTTCATTGCGGTCGAAGATCTTTGTCGAGACAGGGAGATCTTGAGACGCAAGCCTGGTGGGCAAGGGGATTCCCCAGAAAAGATATAAAAATGTCCCTCCAAAGATTCCAAAAAATATGATACGTTTAACATTCCGTCTAATCGAAAGATGTTCCCAGATTTTTTTACGTATGTTTTTCATTTATCGAAGGATTATATAATATAATAAGTATATCAATTAATGACAATTTTTTACTAAATGGAAACAATAGAGCAATTATCAGCAAAAATATGGTGGAGCTATCTGGAGGAAGATCTTCAGAAACTTCTCAAGGAGTCGGAATTTATTTATTCTACAGTAAGAAGCTGGGGTGCCGACCTTCCCGGGGGAAAGAGGGAATTTGACGATTATTCATTTGTTGTTTTTCCGGCCGCCAAAGCATATGAAGGTTTTTTAAAGAAGCTTTTTTTGGACCTCGGTTTTATTACAGATATAGATTATTATGGAAAGCATTTCAGGATAGGGAAGGCTCTAAATCCATCTTTGCCGAGGGAATTCAGGCACAATGGGGTCTACGATAAAATAGTTAAATATTGTGGAGGGGTGGAACTTGCTGAAAGGCTTTGGGAAGCTTGGAAACAGTCACGAAACCTGATTTTTCATTGGTTTCCAAATGAAAAGAACGCAATTTCTCTTGAGGAATCCGGGGTCAGAATCGAAATGATAATCGAGGCGATTGACCATGCTTTCAAAGAGTGTAATATTAAATAATAAGATGACTGCCAAAACATCAAATATTTCGATAGTCAAAAACGTTACGGTTTATGCTACGTATCTGATCATAATTTGGGCGTTTTATAGATTCCTTTTCAGACTCCCGGACGATGTTGAGGAGTTAGTTATTAAACCGATTGTCTGGCTCATTCCTCTTTTTTACTTCGTTAAAAAGGAGGGATTCGGAATTTCTTCACTTGGGTTTACTTTTAGAAATCTTTTTCCTGCAATCTATCTCTCGATAGGGTTGGGGGCAGTATTTGTTATGGAGGGGATTTTAACGAACTTCGTAAAATACGGGAAATTAAATTTTGGAGCAAATACTGGAAGCACTCCGCTTATGATGTCGCTTGGACTTTCTTTTATTACAGCTTTTTCTGAAGAGGCGGCTTTTAGGGGATATATTTTTAGCAGGCTCTCTTTTGCTCTTAAAAATGAATGGTCGGCAAATATTATCCAGACTCTTCTTTGGACGGGGATCCACGTACCAATCGCATTTTTTATTTGGGGCT
>CAZBTH010000029.1:7233-9978 GCA_964494885.1 uncultured Gammaproteobacteria bacterium
CATTTTTGGCAGGACCAAAAACATTTTTGGTTCAATATTCCTTCATGTCCTTTGGGAGTGGCCAATTATACTGTTTAGGTAGCCACAAACTTGACAACTCCCTGAAATGTGATATCATGATATCACATGGTAGCTACAATAATCAGACTTCCTGAAGAAGAACATGAATTATATAAGGAGTATGCCTACAAAAACGGTATGAGTCTAAATGAATTTTTTAGGTTTTCTGCCCGAGAAATAGCCGGTAAAAAAGCAATTAAGAGCAAACATTCATTTTTTGACATTGGAACAAAGGTTGTGTTTAAAGGTGGTCCAAAAGACGGATCGATAAATCATGATAAATATCTTTACGAATTTGAAGATAAGAAAATGCACTCTAAATGATTTTTGTAGACACCTCAGCGATAGTTGCCTTAACTTTTACGAAAGACTCGTTTCATTCACGCGCGGAACTATGGTTTTCGGATCACCAAAAAGAGAATTTCATTGTTACAAATTTAGTGATAATCGAAATTCTAAATTGGGTAAGATACAGACTTGGCAAAAATAAAGCCATTGAATTAGGAGAAAAACTCTATTCAGGCAATGGAATTAGTGTTGTCAAGATTTCCCCTGATGATGAAAAGAATGCTTGGAATCTCTTTAAGAAATTAGACGGAAAAGGTGTTTCCATGGTTGACTGCACTTCTTTTGTTGTAATGAAGAGACTAAAAATTAAAAAGGTGTTTGCATTTGATACCGACTTTAAAAAAGCTGGTTTTGAACTGCTTCCAGGGTAGTTTTTGGAAATATTTGACTTCAGTCGCGCACAGTCTTAACATTACAATTACCCGATGTTTAAGAAATACTTGTACGGAATTCTCCTTTTTGTCCTAGCTTTCGCAGTTTTGTCAATTTCAGTTATGCGATCTACGGCTGTGACTTACGTATTCGCAACACCCTTGTCGTCTCCTGCACCCATGTTAAATAAAACTTTGGAAGTAGCCTACGAACTTCCGTTTCCGGGCAAAGTATTACCGGATAGCCCGTTTTGGGTGTTTAAAGTTATTAGGGATAAGGTGTGGTACGGATTGTCATTTTCCCATTTAAAGAAAGCCGAGTTAGCGCTTCTTTTTTCTGACAAGCGTTTGGGTTCAGCAAAAATTTTATTTGAAAAGAAAAAACCGGATATTGCGCTTTCTACATTAAGTAAAAGCGAGAGGTATATGGAAATTGCGACTAGTGAAGAAGAAATAGCGAGAAAAGAGGGAGTTGATACTTCGATGTTTTTGGGGAAAATAGCGCTTGCTTCCATCAAACATAGGCAGGTTATCGAGGAAGAAATACTGCCAATTTCCCCTGAGGACGCAAAGCCGGAGGTTATCAGGCTTGAGAATTACAGTAAAAATGCATATAAATCAGCGAGAGACGCGTTATATTCAAAGGGCAGGTCGGTTCCAATTGATCCGTTCGATAGGCCATAACAGTCGCTATTGTTTATCTTTTTTGAACCATTCTTTATGACTTCAAATTTTATATTTCCGCAAGAATACCCGCGAGCAAAATAAGTTCAAAAAAAATGGCTTCACCTCACGCCTGATGTGATATGTTTTGCTATAAATGTTGGTAGTTGATAGTGCAGGGGTAGTGTTGAATAATCACCTTTGTCACTAGTTGTAGAGTAAATGTTTTCCATTCGTGAAAGAAGTTTCTGCCCTTTATTTATAATTATGAAATGTCCATTTTGCGGAGCGGCAGATACGAGTGTTCTTGAAAGTAGGACTGTTGATGGGAAAGTCAGGAGGAGAAGGGAATGCAGCAAATGCGAGAAGAGGTTTACAACTTTTGAAGAGGTAAAAAAAACTTTTCTTTGGGTAATTAAAAAAGACGGCAGACGCGAACCTTTCGATAAAGAAAAGATCAGAAGGGGAATTTTAAGAGCAATACTTAAGCGTCCGGTTTCGATGGATCAAGTTGAGGGAGTGTTAGAAGATGTTGAACGGGAAATGCTTAAAGCTGAGGAAGCTGAGGTTCAAAGTAGAGCTATAGGCAATGCCATTTTAAAGCGACTTAAGAAATTAGATAAAGTTGCTTGGTTGAGATTTGCCAGTGTTTACCTTGAGTTTGAAGATTTGAGCGATTTTGAAAAATTAATAGAAAAATAGGATGAGATCCTGAAACAAATTCAGGCCTACGGCTCTGAGAGCCTCAGGCTCGTGGAGATGACAAAAACATGCTAGAAACAGCACAAATACAAAAACCAAAAAAGAAATATACAAACGGGAAAAGTAAAAAACATTTAACTAATGCGAATTTTGTTTTTGAAGCTCCGGCAAACCCTACTACACTCGACGGGATAAGGAAGGATGTTTTTCTTGACAGATATTCACTCAAAAATGAAGATGGTAAGCCGCTTGAGGAGTATCCGGAACAAATGTGGAAAAGGGTGGCTTGGGGAATTTCCCAACAGGAAAAACCAGCCCTGAGGAAAGTTTGGGAAGAAAAATTTTATAAGGCTATGAGCGGGTTTAACTTCGTCCCGGCGGGGCGCATTCTGTCCGGCGCAGGAACTCCTTATCAAGTAACTTATTACAACTGTTATGTAATTCCGTCTCCCAAAGACAGTCGTGACGGGATTATGGAAAACATCACAATGACGGTAGAAATTCAGGCCAGGGGGGGGGGGGGCGGGGGAAACCTGAGTTCTTTAAGGCCCAGGGGGTCAAGAGGCAAAAAAGTAAACGGGACTTCTTCAGGTCCGGTCAA
>CAZBTH010000030.1:0-9613 GCA_964494885.1 uncultured Gammaproteobacteria bacterium
ACGGTTTAGGACCGTATTCCGTAAGGATTAGAGGTTCAAGTCCTCTCGGAGGCACTATGGATAGGATTACCAACAATCTCGGTGCAGCACAGGACGAAATTGTACAGACAAAAACCGCTGAATTATCTCAAGAAACAAGAGAAGCGATTGCTTTTGTCCTTAATTATCAACCCTACGCATGTTACGATGCAGCCCCCAGAATTAAGGCAGTCCTATTAAGGAGTGGCATAAAAGACGAAGACTGCAACATTTTAACTTCACCCTCAAGTCGGCACTTTTGGGTGCGGATGGGTACTGAAACATTTTCTACAACTGATATGCCAAATTTTCGTCAAGCACCTACAACTAATGATAAAACCAGAGAACTCGAACAACTGGCAAAAAGGCATGCCGAAACAGAATCTAAAGAAGAATTTGATAATTGGATATATGACAAAAATGGTGAATTACTGAAAATACATCAAAAAACTGAGGATGATGTACGGCGCTACTAAACAGTATATAATAATTTAGATGAAGACCGATGCCATTCACCTACAGAAAAGAAAAAATAGTACTTTCGAAAGTTTGCTGTATTTAGCAATTCCCATCTTGGTTTTTGTTGCAGTAATTTTAATATGGTTAAACAAATAATATTGCCGCTTGTAGCAGTAATGGTTTTTATAGCCTTGGTGGGTTTTTATTATAAAAAATCATCCAATCCGGTTTCACCTGCTGCTTCTCCGCAAGCCTCGGCCGGAGTTACCAAAAAAACATTAATGATAGGGGATAGAATTATTCCGGTAGAGGTTGTTTCCACCCCCGAACTTCGTGCCAAGGGACTTTCGGGACGGACTTCTCTTGAACAAAATTCAGGAATGCTGTTTACATTTGAATCCCAAAATACCACACCAAGTTTTTGGATGAAAGACATGAAAATCGCTATCGATATAATTTGGATAAATGACGGTAAAATTGTAAAAATTGATAAGAACGTAAAGCCCCAGGCTGAAGGAGCTGGTGATTCAAAGCTGCAAGTTTACAACCCCGGGCAACCAATAGATTTTGTATTAGAAGTAAACGCCAATTATTCGGTCAATAACAACATACTGGTTGGAGACGCTGTTGACCTTTCAAAAATATAAAGATTGAATTTAGTTGAGAGTAAATTCTTCAAGTTCTTTGATTCCACCAAAAGCTATCCTGTCCTGAACTACTTTGGCGCCGCTAAAACCCCTGGCCGATCCTATTGTAAACTCTCCCCAGCGTTTATTTACAACGTCGATAGCAGCTATTAAATCGCGTTTTTCAGTTATACCTTCAAAAAAATCCAATTGTATTGACGTGTTACTTTTGAGGCTAAAGAAAGAAACTGCGATATTCAAGACAGGTGAAACGGGACTGGCCTCAAGTAAAAGTCTAAAAACAGCCCTATAAAGATCTTTTGAATCAAACATCTGCCTGCCGATAGCCTTACCCCTGTGCCACCATTTACCGTTTTTGTAGGCTAAAAAGAGGTGAATGCCGCCCGCAGTGTATCCGGCCCTCCTTAATCTACTACAGGCCTTCTCCGTGAGTCTGGCAAGGACGGGTGAAAGGTCTGATATTGTACTCAAGTTTTTGCCCAGAGCCACTGAGTTTCCATAGCTTCTACGGGCATATTCCACATCGTCGGTTTCATAACCGGTAAGTCTGGTATGCCAATAAAGACCGGTGATGGAATGAAAGGCAGCTTTGAGTTTCCAGACAGGAGCCCTGTAAAAATCGAGAACGCTGTAAATTCCTACAGAATTAAGTCTGGCGGCATTGGCATTTTTTATTCCGGTCAAATCGGTAAGTTTAAGACTTGAGTAAATGTCTAAAAAATTTTTAGAATTTATTTCGTCCAATCCGTCTGGTTTATGAAGACCGGCTGCGATTTTGGCCAGGTAGCGGTTTGGGGCGATGCCGACCGAAACGGTCAGCCAGTCTCCGATTTCCGTTTTTATCCTTCTCTTTATTTCTCTTGCTACATATTGCATATTACTTGCCACTAGTTTTGGATAGCCTTCAAGATTTAAAACAAATTCATCAATACTTTTGGGAACGAAATCACTGGTATAGTCCGAAATCAAATTTCTGAGTTTTATGTGAATATTCCTGTATTTTTCAGGGTCGGGAGATAAAACTATTAAATTCTTATATATTTCGTGCCCGTCGCGTACCCTCATTCCGGTTTTTATTCCCAATTTTTTGGCCTCGATTGATGCAGCAAGAATACACCCGTTGGGTGTAGTGTATGCGGCAACTGCAACGGGTTTTCCCCGCAAAAGGGGGTTGGCCTGTTGTTCAATGGTTGCAAAACAAGAGTTGAGGTCGATATGCATTATAAAAGAAGGCAAGGAATTAAAATGTGAATTTTCCATAATTCAAAAATCAAAAGTCAAAATTTAAAAATACAAATTAAAAGTTAAAAATTTGAAACTTTTTATTTTGAATTGCGCTTTTGACTTTTGTATTTTGACTTTTACCTTTCAATCTAGTCTGCCATTCCATCTGATATTTCCTCCAACTTCCACCTCAGAGTGTCCGTATCCAAAATTAATTTAAAAAACAGAGTTTTGCTGGCTACAGAAAAAACATGATAAAGAGTACGTCCTGTGCGGTATGAGTGATGCAACCCAATGTTAATTATTGCGTGAAGTTTTCCGTTCCAAACTACCCAACGTGGCGAAATCCTACTTTTAGTATGATCAAAACTTACCCCGACTGAAATTGGTTCAGATATTTTTTGCAACATTTGATACTTCAATTTACACCCGAATAAAATACGAAGTCAATAAGTGAAATGGTACAATAAATAAATGAGAAAATTGCTTTTTTCAATATACTATATACTAATCCTAGTCACCTTCATTTTGATTGGTTGGTTTGCTAACACAGCTTGGCAATTACCAAGAGATGAAAAAAACATTATAAGCGAGATCAAGCCGCGGCCTTTAGATAAATACTCGATCGAAAACCTGAATTCTGTTTCCATCAAAACTTCTCAAATAGAAATTGGTAGAGTGGTCAAGGATTACCCAACATTTACGTCCTATGAATTTGGTCTTAATTTTGACCCGACCCTTACAAACGGTCCAAAAAAGAAAGTTTCGGGCCTAATTAATATTCCGAAAGACGGAGGTCCTTTTCCTGTAATTGTAATGTTCCGTGGGTATGTGGATCAAAGACAATATGTAATAGGAACCGGAACCCAGCATGCGGGGGAGGTTTTCGCTCAAAACGGATTTATTACAATTGCGCCGGATTTTCTGGGATATGGCAATTCGGATTCCGAAGCCAATGATATTTTTGAGTCTCGTTTCCAAACTTATACAACAGCAATGACACTTCTTAAATCCGTCGAGACTTTAAAGGATCATCCTTTAAAGGGGGGGTCAAACTATATCAATATTGATACACAAAAGGTTCATATTTGGGGGCATTCAAATGGGGGACAAATCGCCCTAGCCGTACTCGAAATTACAGGCAAAGCTTACCCCACAGTTCTTTGGGCTCCAAATTCCGCCAAATTTCCCTATTCGATTCTTTATTACCTAGATGAAGCCGGCGATGAGGGAAAATTAGTTATAACAAAATTAGCCGATTTTATGAATGATTACGATGTTACAAAATACTCTGTTAGGAGTTATTTGGACAAAATTAATTCCGATACAAAAATACAGATTCACCACGGTTTTCTCGACGACGCTGTACCTGTCGTATGGACAGACTCGCTTGTCAAAAAGTTGAAGGATTTAAAATTGAACATATCATATCTCAAATATCCCGAAGCGGATCATAATCTGACTCCATCGTGGCAAAAGGCTGTAGAAAATAGTCTGACTTTCTTTAAGTCGTCAACAGTAGTAGAATAACATCCCAAAGATGAAGGAACACAAAACCAGATTTATAAGTATAGCCAGAATCAATGCAAAAATTGAGGCGTTTACAAACGGTGTTAAGCCCCAAGATTTGGATGCCGAAGCAGACAAGGTTGAAAGAAGGATAACAGACAAAAAGGGTAGGCAATCCGAAAGCAATTTTGTGCGTATTAGCAAAAAAATTCCGGAGATTAAGCATATTGATCCAGGCACAAGCCGTGAAAACCGTGAGTGGAATACCGACTTCTGGATCGTATTCCGCGAACCGATACATGGAAGAAAAATGTTGCCCCTGGAAGTTAAAAGTTCGGATTTTGGTGTGCGTGAAGTCAAAAATGGCAAAGATTTTAAAAGAAATGAGTTGGTACTTGTTGTGAATTCGGGAAAAAGAAGACAGGATGCAGAAATTATTAAGGATTTCAGAGAGGAGCTTCAACGGGTTTCTGCGCTTCTTGCAAACCTAAAATCCTGAAGATCTTGACTTTTTACGTTATAAAATCGATACTTAGTTAATGAAGCTTATTGTCAGGCTCGCTCTAAACGTACTTGCACTCTTTATAGTTGAGTATTTAGTGCCTGGGTTCAGGCTTTCAGGCCTATGGACCGCAGTTGTAGCGGCCGTGGTAATAGGTATCGCAAATACTTTTATTAAACCTATTCTTCAACTAATCGCTCTTCCAATCTCTATCCTTACCTTCGGTATTGCGGCATTTCTTATTAATGTCTTCCTTCTTTGGGGTGTTTCTATGATTGTCCCGGGTTTTGTAATTGCAGGTTTTTGGACAGCAGTAATCGCCTCCATTGTTCTCTCTCTTGTTAGCTGGTTTCTTCATTCGTTAGCTCAAGACTAACTAAAACGGAAAAAGGAAAAGCTATTAACTAATTTCTTAGTTCTTCACTTTTCCTTCTTCGCTTTTACTTAAGAAAGTAAATTACTGTCTTGGTTCCATAGGTCTGGCCAAGTTAACATTAATCTTTCTTCCTTTAAGGTCGAATTGATTGAATTTCTCAATTGCAGCCTTTGCTTCTTCCTCGGTACTCATGGTTATAAAACCGAAACCACGGCTTCTGCCTGTCATTTTGTCCGAGATAACTGCTGCATCGGTTACTGTACCGGCATCAGCAAATAAAGCCTTAAGATCTTCAGCAACTACTGTAAAATCTAAATTTCCAATAAAAAGTTTTGAATTTTGCATTTTGTAAGTTTAAACCACGCAAAAACTAGTTTGCGTTAGTTTAATTTTTTGTGGTCACCTCCTTTCATTAAGTCTTTCTCTGGGGGCTAGAGCTTACGAAGAATTATGAGGATTACTCAGTTACTTCTAACACTCAAACTACCTTCCCTTTGAAAACTGCAAAAGTATTATATAATATTAATTGCGATATGGCAAACGACAAGGCAAAAATCGACGAAAAGATATTAAAGATACCCACACTTAACATTGGGAAGCGGCCTTCAATGTTTTCCGAAGGCAGGGGTTTTCAGGCCAAATCGCCAGGGAGCCGGTTCATTCCTCCTGTTGTTCGTGTAACACAAAGCAAGGGAGCGGGGGGGAAATAGCCTCGAATCTCAATTTTCCAGTTGCCAGTCCCCAATGAATTTCAAGTCCCCAAATTTATAAATTGGAAATTTGATAACTCATTGGAGAACGGAAATTGGAGACTGGAAACTAAAGAAAATTAAAGCTATAATATCAATCTATGTCAGACAAAATAACTTCCGTAATCGCACGGGAAAACAAAGGTAATATTCAAATTACCTTCACAATCCCTTTCGGGCTTATCAAAAAAGCACAAGAAGAAACAATTGCCGAAATGGCCAAAGATATTGAGATCCCCGGATTTAGAAAGGGCATGGCCCCACTTGCAAAAGTCGCAGAAAAAATTCCGCAAAACAGGCTTATAGAACACGCTCTCGGTCACCTTCTGCCTCCTGCGCTAGGCGAATCGGTGGAAAAAAATAACCTAAAACTTGCCATTTACCCTAAATTTGAGCTCATTAGCGGTAAAGAAAACGAGCCCTGGCAAATAATGGGGCTTACTTGTGAACTGCCGGAAGTTACTTTGGGAGATTACAAGAAATTTGTGCAGGGCGCACTTCGGGCAAGCTCTATTATTACCGGCCCAGCCTCCGCTAAAGCTACGGCGGGCAGGGAAGAAAAAGAGGGAGTTGTCATTAAGGCTCTAATTGATAATGTTAAAATTGAAATCCCTCAAATCTTAATTGAAGAAGAAGCCGATAGCAGGCTCAGCAGTCTTCTTTCCAGACTTGAAAAATTAGGCTTAGCCCTGGAAGGCTACTTGGCCTCTATGAAGAAAAAGCCGGAGGACCTACGTGCGGAATACGCCCTACAGGCAAAACAAGCCATAGCAATAGATTTGATTTTAAGTAAAATCGCAGTCGATCAAAATATGAAAATCGAGCCTAAAGAAATTGACGAAGCAATAAAAATTTCAGGCTCGTCAGATACCTCCGACGAACGTAAACGTCTGATAGAGTCAATCCTCAAGCGCCGCAAGGCTCTGGACTTCCTACTAAGTTTGGTTTAACTTGAATTATGGCCCACATAGGGGTAAAATCGGCCAGATGACAGACAGCAAAAAGAAAGGCCAGAAATTAGTTACTAAACAGAACATCCTTGAATCTTTGAAAGATTTGGGTGGTGGTGCTATGGATCAAACAGGCGACCTTCTTAAATCCACTTCGGAAGACTTTTTCAGAGAACTGATGGGTATTGGTAGTGCTCAGGTTAAAAGATCCGGAGAAATCGGTCCGGGTGAGTCGGTACAAATGAGCCAAGTTTTAAACGGCAAAGAGGAAGAAAACAAAAAACTTAGAGCCCAAATCAGCTTGGAAAGACAGATGTCCAATGACGAAATCAGACTGTCTCAGGAAAAATCAAACCAATTAAAAGTTCAACTCCAGGCTTTGACCCAAGAAGTTGTAAAAGTGGCCCAAAGTACAGGGAACCTGGCCGAGGCAACTCAGGTCGCTATGATTCAAGCACCTGCTTCACCAGGAGTTTACCATTTAATATTTTTTGAGAAAGTTTTGGAATTTCTTCAATCATTTAGAGCTAAAATTGATAACGCTGCAACATGGCTTCAAAGCTCCAACAAAAGAGCGCAAAAGAAAAATTATTGGAACATGTACAAAAAGAAAGGTAGCAGTTTCCTCCTTTCTCCTGACCATTACCTTCAAAGATCGGCAGGTTGATGTGGTATAATTTCAGCTGCGGATTCTTAGCTCAGTTGGCTAGAGCGTCTCATTGACGTTGAGAAGGTCACAGGTTCGAGTCCTGTAGAATCCACTAGTTAGTCTTCTTCAGGAATACTTGAAGGCTTATAAATAATCTGAGTTGCAACTATATAACCTTGTTTGTCACCCTTATACAGGGGGTAAAGAGCAACGCTTGGAACCTCCTGTGGAAGTTTCGGCAAAGTCTCCATCCAGGTATGTTTTAGTTCTTCAAACTTTGAAATTACTTCAGGTGGGGCGGGGCAAATATGCCCTTCCGCGTCCCACACCGGGACATCAAAAAAGTATTCTTCAATAATTTCAGATCTTAATCTTTCCATTTTTGAGGATTGTAGCAAGAATGAGTAATTATTCCAAAAGATCGATATAGTCCATTAGGCTATGATTATCCTTATACTGAATTACGTTTAAACCAGCATATTTAGCGGCTAAAACATTATTTTCAAGATCATCCACAAACAAAATTTCCTCCGGCTTTAATTTTAAAGTCCGGGCTATTCTTTTATATGATTCCAGATCCTTCTTGGAAACTTGCATTTGTTCAGCAGAAAAAATCTTCTCAAATAGTGAGGCTGTTTTATATTTTATTTCGGGTGCATCCTGAATAGTTCCGGACGTAAATAAGTAAAGCCTGTACCTATTTTTAAGATGCCCGAGAAAAATCATCAACTCCTCGTTAAATTCGAAATTTTGCAAGATATCGTAATTTGGATTTACGGCTAGTTTCCTGTGAAGGGCATTCAGTTCTCCGGTATATTCCTTGTCCTTAGGGAAAAACAGAGTTCTGGAAAAATCAAAAACCAATGCTTTTATCATATGTTTTACTTTACAAAAATCCAAAAAATTGCCGCAAGAACAATTCTGTAAATTCCAAATGCTGTAAAGTCGTGCTTTTTGATATATCCGATTAAAAACTTAACTGCGAGGGTTGCAAATATGAAAGCAAGGACAGTCCCTGCAAAAAGCGAGAGAAAGCCACCTTGGGCAATCATGGTCCGAGATTTATAAATATCCAAAGCTGTCGCCGCAAACATCGTAGGAACCGCCAAAAGAAACGAAAATTCAGTTGCGGTTTCGCGATCAAGCCCTGTTAAAAGTCCACCTACAATTGTCGCCGCAGCTCTGGAAACTCCCGGAATGACCGATAGAGATTGAAAAGTTCCAATAATTAATGCCTGTCGATAAGTTATAGTTTTTCCTTCTTCGCTTTTCGCTTTTCGCTTTTTGATAAAATACTCGACTCCAATTAGAGCTAAACCGCCAAAGAATAAAGCGTTTAAAGTTATTGAGCTACTTCCCAGTAGTACCCCTTTGATTAGAGGGTAAAGGGTGAAACCTACGATAGCTGTAGGTATAAATGCTACCGCAATTTTTTTGACAAGGTCCGACCCTGTCAATAATTTCTTTGAGAAAAGTACGACAACTGCCATGATCGCTCCAAGTTGGATTACAATTTCGAAAGTCTTAACAAAATCAGTTTCAGCAATACCTAAAAGTTTACTAACCAAGATCATGTGTCCGGTGGAAGAAATAGGCAAAAACTCGGTAATTCCTTCAACTGCAGAGAGAATTAAGACCTGGATAAAGTTCATATCTTGATGATATAATCATACGCGATGAGGGCTTGTCGTTCAATGGTAAGGAATCTTGCCATTTCACAACATTTCTTTGCAAGGGCTTGTCGTTCAATGGTAGGACACGTGGCTGGCAGTCATGGAATAGGAGTTCGATTCTCCTCAAGTCCACAGCGGATTCAATAGCGCCCCTCGTGACTTTCGACAACTGAGTTGGAGAAATCAAGCGAGGTAAGATATATGAAACTTTGCTTCATATTCCCGCCGAGTCCACTGGATAAATTAATTAATTAGGAGTATAATCAAAGCTATAGGCTTCAACTCCGCGCAGGCGGAGTTATCTTTGCCCTAAAACTATGGAAATTAGAAACGTTGCTATCATTGCTCACGTTGACCACGGTAAAACCACCCTGGTAGACGCTCTTTTGCGTCAATCTCACACCGAGATGAAGAAAGAAGATGAAGGCCAAGAGGCTATTATGGATTCTAACGAGCTCGAGCGCGAAAGAGGAATCACGATTTTTTCCAAAAACGCTTCAGTTGAATATAAAGGCATAAAAATCAATATTATCGATACGCCAGGTCATGCGGATTTCGGTGGGGAAGTAGAACGTGTTCTCTCTATGGCTGACGGAGCGCTCCTCTTAGTTGACGCCAAGGAAGGCCCCATGCCCCAAACCAGATTTGTTCTTCGTGAAGCCTTAAAGCTGGGAATAAAAATAATAGTAGTAGTAAACAAAGTTGATAAAAAAGGAGCCAGGCCAGACTGGGTTCACGGCAAAACCTTTGATTTGTTTGTAGAACTCGGAGCAAAGGAAGAAGAAGCGTTTTTCCCTGTAGTTTTTGCTTCAGGCCGTGACGGAAAAGCGGGACTGGAACCAGATTTGGCAAAAATG
>CAZBTH010000031.1:0-8702 GCA_964494885.1 uncultured Gammaproteobacteria bacterium
GTGCCTCCGAGAGGACTTGAACCTCTAATCCTTACGGAATACGGTCCTAAACCGTACGCGTATACCAATTCCGCCACGGAGGCTTGTAATCATCGTAATTATATCAGAAGAAAAGGTTTAAAGAATTACTCCTCTGTCTCTTAAAATTAACATAGAATCAACGGCCTTTTTAATTGTTGAGTTATCTACCGAGTCACTCTCCACTATTTCGTAAATTCTCTTAAGCAAAAATATATTAAGAAGCATACTTTCCGGCTCTTTGGTGGTTAGATTTGCAAAGTCGGCAAGTAGGTCATCCAGGTTTCCGCTTGATATATTGTCAAGTATATCTAAATTTTCAAAATCAGAGAAATCACCGTTTTTTGCCCGCTCTTCCACCCTTTTTACTATTGAGTGTAACCATTTTTCCGATTCGATTCCCGCCACAACAATGAATACTATATATCATACGAAACAGGGAGTGAATCAATTTTGCGTATAAAATATGAAACTTTACCTGCCCAAGTTGTTGAAGGTGGGGCGTATCGGCGGGAAATTTTGGCAATAGAGGTGGCTCCTTTGTTGATATATTCATTCCTCAGAGTCATAACAACGTGGTTAATGGAGTCTGGCCAGGACGAAAATTTATACTTTCCATTGGCCCAGCCATAGGCGTTATATGATTTATATGGGGTATGCTTACCAAAAGTTGATTCAACCCCTGTTATTGCAGGCACCAGACGGTAGTCGAGTCCATAAAGATCTGCATACGTAACAAAATCTTCGGAATAGGGTGCAAGCGGAGAGTTGAACCTATCAAGATAGTGTCTTAGATTTTCCACACGGTAATCAAATTGCGGCTTAGCCACGCCAAGTCTGATTGCTCCAGATCCGGAAACAACCGCTTCCTCTGCCTTTACGGTATTTGTAAATATACCTATAAGTACAAATACAGCTACCAATTTAATCAAATTTTTCATTGCTTTTGCCAAAAAAGGGGCGTACCGTAAGGCACGCCCCAAATATAAATTCCAACGCCGAGTTCACGTTTCCGTGACTAAGCCTCGGAATGTATGTGTACTATAGCATGAAATTATAGGTATGTCAATCATACCTCGCAATAAAGCGTAAGATAGTCAAACCTATTCCATTTCAGACATAAATTGGGAGACTCCGTTGGCCCATGAGCCATTGGATTGGGGCGTATATTTTGACATTATATCGCTAACTGTAATATATCCTTTGTTCAAATAATTTTCCCTAAGACCCCTGGAAACCGTTTCTATTCCGTCTTCGTACGAGTCAAAACCCAGAGTTCCAACACTTGTGATTCCCCAACCCCAGCAGTTGTACGAACCTGGTGGAATAATCTTGCACAAATTACTCTCCTGTTGAGCAATCGCCGTAATAAGCCTGAAGTCCAGCGAATATTTATCAGCTGTGGTGACTATAAAATTTGCATATGGAACTAGCGGGGAATGATAATATTCCAGATATTGTTTAACTATTTCGGGCCTTGCATCGGCAAGTTCCACTTCGCCGGAAACTACAGGAAGCTTTGTGGGAAGGGAGGCGTAGACGCGGACACCGGATTGTGGGGAAGAAACGAGACTTGTTCCGGAAATGTTTTTCGAAAGTAATCCGCTTTTAATAGAAAAAAGTGAAAAGACACTTACCCCAAGTGTAATAGGAGTGATTGTAAAAAAAACTGCAACTAAAATTAAATTTTTCCAAAAACCGATATTTTCCTCTTTATCAAATATACTTGTCTCCATTTATATCAAGTCAGAATGCCATAAATGGGTATGTGGTGTCAAGTTTTTTAAAAAATGAGCGGCGGACGAGAATTGGACTCGCTACCTTCTCCTTGGCAAGGAGACGTTCTACCGATGAACTACCGCCGCGAATAACTCCTTCTTTCTTCTCCCTTGTATTTTATCAAAAAATCATCTAATTTACAGCTTGGAAATGAAAAACCACAAGGGATACAAATTACCGGAGAAAATCGGAGTCGTCCATAGTCATGTAAAAGAAGAGTATTTCCCCACCCGTGCGCAGTATATAACCGAAAAAGATGCCATTAAAGACGCTTCCCGTGTGGGCGCTTATATTTCTAAATTGAACATGAAGCCGGTTCTGATACCGGCTAACAACAAACTGCCTTTAAAATTAACTTCCGAAAAAGTAGACATGGTAATAAATCTTGCGGATTCATTTAAGGGTAATGAATATCTGTCTTCATCTATTCCCGGCGTTTTAGAGCTTTTAGAAATTCCGTATACAGGTGCGGATATTTTAGGTAAATCTCTCGATACAAATAAATTTTTAATTAAGAAACTTCTGCAACAAAACGGAATACCTATCCCCAACTATCAACTGTTTAATACGGATAACGAAAGCCTTAATTCTACTCTCAGATTTCCACTCATATCTAAACTAAATGAAATTCACGGCGGTGTAGAGATTACCAAAGACGCAATTTCCGAAAATGAAAAACATCTCAGGTCGCGTTTAAAATATCTAATAAAAACATACAAACAATCTGTTCTCGTGGAAGAATTTATAGTAGGAAGGGAAATAACAGGGATACTTTTGGAAGGATTAAATAAAAAGGTCTATTTGGCTGAAAAGATATTTAATAAGGCAGATGAAAAATACATATTTGCCACATTTGAAGATCAGTGGGTGAAAAAAGGGTTAGCCACATTTACATACAAAAAATATAAAGATCCGATACTCAAGGAATATATAAAAAAAGCTTTTGATGTAGTCAAAATGTATGATTACGGAAAATTCGATATAAGGGTAGATGAGTCAGGAAGATATTTTTTTATTGATTCGAATGCAAACCCCGCTTTTGGCCCTAAAGAAAATGACTGTGCTATGTCTTATATTTTGGATCTCTACGCCGTACCGTTTATAGAAATTCTTAAACGTCTTATATTAAACACACTCCGTGATGCGCTGGGTAAAAAGCGGCTTCCTATTCCCAATGGAGATTAGTTTGAAATATCAAGTTCCTCATTCACTTTTTTAACTATATCGTCAAGTTTCCAGTCGGATTTGATTAGATAATCACGGACTCCTTCTAGCGTTGATTTGCTCAACTTGCCTGCATCTGAAAGGTTGGTAAGAATTATTACTTTAGCATTCTTCCCCCACTTGTCACGCCTAAGTTTTTCAAGCATTGTCATGCCGTCCATGACGGGCATAATAACATCCAGAAGTATCAGATCCGGATGGTTTTTAATGGCAGACTTATATCCCGATAACCCGTCTACGCTTTGAAAAACACGAAACCCTTCATGTTTGAATTTTTTTGCGAGAACTTGCAACAGGGTTAATTCGTCCTCAATAATTAAAATATTTTTCATATTAGATTAACTGACTAGTACCGGATTTTTTCTTCATTCCTCCTATGGGCAGGGTCACATTAAACACACTTCCCTCACCCTCCTTTGAACTAAACCAGACTTTTCCTCCGCAGGCTTCCATAATACCTTTAACCATGTAAAGACCAAGCCCCGTGCCATCGGGGTCCATTTTTTTTGCATTGTCCGCGCGGAAGAGTTTAGTAAATATTTTGTCCTGCTGGTTTTTGGGTATGCCAACTCCGGTATCGGAAACTGTAATTAATATAGAGTTGTCCACCCTTTTTATTTCCAGACTCACTTTTCCCCCACTCTTCGTATATTTGATTGCGTTAGTTAAAAGGTTCTGGAATACAATCCCCGTTAGTTTTGGATCCGAGTAAATTTCCGATTTATCTGTTCCATATTTTTCTTCAAGAATAATTTTCTTTTTTATAATCCGGGATTCAAGATCGTTAATACAGTTTTTGGCGATGTGGATAATATTTATAAGTTTTGGTTCTACTGCAAAGGTGCCCGTTTCAAGACGCGAAACATTCAAAAGAGCATTCATTAGAGCTACCATTCTTTTACTGGCTTTGTAAGTTTCTTTTGCATAGACTTCTTGAACTGAGTTAAGTTTGTTTTTCTCATCATTCAAAAGCATTTCACAATACCAGTTAATAGCAGTTAAGGGTGTTCGCAGTTGATGTGAAGCCAAAGAAACAAACTCGGTTTTTGCTTTATCTATCTGACGATCCTTGGTAACATCATGAAAAACCACAACGCAACCGACTGCCTTACCCGAAATATTTCTGATAGGCGCAGCCGAATCGGCAACGGGAATTTTTACTCCATCCTTTCTAATTAGTAGTGTATTACGGGTCATTTTTGTTACAGCATTGGACCTTATTGATTGGGCAACAAAATCTCGGATAGGTTTTCCGTCAGTTTCCCTGATAAAACTTAAGACTTGTTTGTAATGTTTACCTACAGCGTCTTCCGACAGAATACCTGTCATTTGTTCGGCCATTTTATTGAATAACAAAATATTTCCGTTTAAATCACATGCAAAGACGGCATCGCCTATTGAGGCCAACATTGCTTCGTCCCTGTTTTTTAATTCCAATACCGCTGACTCGGTTTGCTTCAGCTTGGTAATATCTGCGACGCTGGATAATATACACGATTCGCCGTTTACCATAATTAGTTTGGCTGAATAAAGGCCCGTAAGGACTCCGGACTTTTTAGATTTAGAGGGGAATTCACGGTTGTTTACGAAACCTTTTGACTGAATCTCGCGCATTATTTTTTGTCGATTTTTCTTCACAGACCATACACCAAACCCAATAGAAGTCCCGGCCAGGGCTTCTTTGCGGGTTATTCCGGATAACGTAACAAAGGCGTCATTTACATTTAAAAATTTACCGTCTTTTAGTCGTGTAATAGTTAGAACATATGGAGAAAATTTAAAAAGGTCTGAAAACTTTTTTTCACTTTTGCGGAGAATTTCCCTCGCTGTTATTTCAGTAGTTATATCTTGTATAGTTCCAATCATACTGACCGGTTGTTTTTTTGAATTAAAAATCAATCTACCCAGACCATGCACCCAACGAATAGCATGGTCATAAGGACGGATAATTCTGTATTCTTTATCAAATGGTATTCCCCGTCCAAGAACTTCATTTTGAAAGTAATCATTCATCAGTTTTTTATCGTCGGGATGAAGAAGGTTTAACCATGCCGAGATAGTGTGAGGCTGGGTGGCTTTAATTCCAAAAATTTTATCCATAACTTCAGATCCTGACCAAACCCTTAGCAATATCAAGCGAGTAAGAACCTATACCTGTTATTAATTGAGATTCTCTGAGTAATTTTTCGTTTTCTCTTAGAGAAATTTCTATGTGTTTGGCTTTATTAATATCTTCAACCATTACCAAAAAATATAAAAAATTATCTTTTTGGTCTCTGAGGGCCGATACCACAATTTTAACCCAAATTATTTCTCCGCCCTTTTTTATATATTGTTTTTCTGTTCTATAGACTTCTTTTTTGCCATCAATTATTTCAGCAGCGGCTTTTATGTCTTGTTGGACGGCTGGTCCGAATGTTATGTCTGTAAATTTTTTATTTAATAATTCTTTCTCGGTATATCCAAGCAATTTACACATTGCAGGATTAACTTTAACAAAACGGAAGTCGCGATTTGTAAGAAAAATACCGATATGGCCGTTTTCAAACATTTGGCGGAAACGATTCTCGCTTTCCAGAAGAAATTTTTCTGCTTCTTTGCGTTGGGTAATATCGCGGATATTACATTGAATAATTTTCTCTCCGTCTATTTTGTAGGCATTAGCCACAAATTCCACATTTATTTTTCTTTTGTCTTTAGTTTCAACTGGTAAATCTTCAAAACGGACAAATCCTTTATTTTGTATGGTTTTAAAATTACCTTTTGAAGCCGCAACATCTTTAAAAACTCGGATCTCCCATAAATGTTTATTTAACAGTTCGGTTTTTGAATAACCCAACATGCTAATCAAGAAGGGGTTGACGTCTACAATCATTCCTGTTTCAAAATTTACGAGTAATATTCCATCCTGAGCCGTTTCAAATAACCTGCGGTATCGAACTTCGGAAGCCTCCAGATCGTGTTGAATTTTTATTAAATCAATATCCGGTCTATCCCTATTTGTAGATTTTGACCTTTGAAGATGGGAAGATTTTAGAGCATTCACTTTAAAAGCTTTTCAAGAGTTACTTAATAGTAACTCTAAAAAGAGTATACATCAAGTATGCAAGTATTCGAAAGTGTTACTCAAATTGTGCCACGGATAGTTCTTTTAAACGAAATGTCTCTTCCTGAAAGCTAACCCCGACCCTGTCTTTAGATATTTTTCAATTTTACTGCACACGTTTTATTATCAAACGCCAAATATGTGACTAGTTTTAGTGGTAAAAATTTCCTAGTGGTTTTGTCTGCAGCTTGTTTATGTTCTCCGATACGACGTTTCAAATTATCGGATCTTCCAATATAAAAATCACCATTTGACAACTTAAGAAGATAAACGTAGAAAAATGACATTTGTATAGCCCCACTTCGCTAAAGCTACGAGGGGCTACTTTGCCACTTCTTCTAGGTGCTACGCACTACGAAGCCTTGGCGAAGTAGTGCTGAGGATGTGAGTCGAACACATATTTGACGCTCTTCAGGCGCCCGCCGTGACCACCTTGGCTACCTCAGCAAAAACAATTGTATTATACTAAAACTGCCGGGTTTTGAGTATAGATATATGAAAAACTTATTTTTATCAAAATTGGAAAGTAATTGGATGACCGTAAAGGACAAGAGAATTTTACATAAGGGTTTGCATTTAGCCATAACTTCCAAGGATATCGTGCACGGAATTGAACACGTTATGACACTGCGTGATTCCTATTTGGCTTTTAAAAAAGCTCATTCTTCAAGAATAAAGTTGGACAAAAGGGTCATGGCCCAGGCAATTGTTTTTCATGACGTTTGGAAGACCCAGGCCAGACGTTCGGAATATTTTTTGAAAGTACTTTTTGAAGAATATTTTGAAGGTTCCCGATCGGCCGATATTTACAGAGGGTATGCTTATAATTTTAATATTGACAGGAATGTTATCGAAAATGTTTCCTACGCAATTACAAAACACTCAACCGGCACACTTTTTCCGAGAAGGACAAACGAGGCCAAGTTGCTTTTTGATTTGGATGAATTGGAGTTTTTTAACATCGAGAGGTTCAAAAAAGGTTTCAACAACTTCAAATTTGGGGTAGATAGAAAACTTGCGGCAGCTGTAACTTATTTAAAATTGAGATCAAAAAGAGGTTTTTATTTCGATTGGAGCCACGCAATGTTTGAAAATCGGAAAAAAAGATTTTTGGAAGGCCTGGATAAGCTTCGTGCCGAAATATCGATCTGAATGTGGTCCATGCAGGGCTCAAACCCGCGACCTCTTCTGTGAACCCGGCAGGATTCGAACCTGCGACCTTCTCGATGTAAACGAGACGCTCTAACCAACTGAGCCACGGGTTCATGGCGCTCCCCGCCTGCAACGCTTTGCATAGCAATGCTGGCAGGTAGTCAACTGAGCTAATCGACCTGATATCTAAAAGGCTCTTTCTTGCAAAGCGACAAACAATGTAATTTTACCAGATTCGTAGTAGGATACCAAGACATTAGTCATCCACGCCACTCAAACCCATATATTTGCATGCTATAGGTTTGTAATGTACAATCCTTTTTTAACTGTAATGGGTTGCCTTTGTATGGTCAAATAACCGTATTTGAAGCTCTTTAATTTAATATTGTGATTTGGTTTCAAAACTAGTTCATACAACTAGTATTAGCTCTCAATACAAGGAGACTCCACATGAGAAAAATGCTTGCTTGGTCTTTGCTATTCTGGCTTGTGTTTTCTGGTTGCAACCAAACAACACAAGACGCACCGACAATGCCGACGTCTGTGGTTGAATATTCACAAAGTTGCGAGGTAATGTCCAGTGGTTTGCAGATAACCATTATCTTGCAAAATGATCTACATTACAACGGGGTCGTATCAAGCGATACAACAATATTTACGATACAGGCAATTTCGGTAGATCTTACTTCGATAAAAACTAACGAAACATGGCCAAACGATTGGATACCATTAGATCGCGGTGTAGTATCCGTCGAAATGCAGGGTGACCAAGTCACAGCTGGATGTTTAGAAGATGCTGGTGATAAGGTCAGTATTAAAGCAAATGCTGTCTTTGTGCGATCAGTTCGTACCGCAATCCATACCATTTTCACCAGCACTTGGGTGTACATTGATGGTGGTTGGCGCAGGGTTACGGTTGTTCCGCAAGGGTCACAGGTGCTTAGCTGTCAATATCAAAGGTTAGATTTTTTCATTGAAGCCCTGGATACGCCACCTTCCGATATGGATTTTGGTTACGAATCTGACGTATTCTATTTTCTTTGGGGCACACTAACCTCGGGTTCGATCTCTTGTGGAGGTGAAAATTCGGCCTCCGTTTCACTGCCGGACGGATTTTATCACATCCACACCGTCTTCCCGGATGATCCGAAATGGACAGAAACACGAACTTTCGAAGTCGGAGGTGGAAAAATAAAGGAAATAATTATTACTAGATAGAGTCCCAACAGTACTGAAACGACGATATAGCTTAATCATGTGTTTTAAATGCAAAAAATACATGATTAAGCTTTTTTTTTGCATATTTTTCAACCCCGCAAAACAATGAAGGTATGTTGTTTGTGCGCGGGACAGGACTTGAACCTGCACAGATTGCTCTACACGCTCCTTAGGCGTGCGCGTATACCATTCCGCCACCCGCGCT
>CAZBTH010000032.1:0-8560 GCA_964494885.1 uncultured Gammaproteobacteria bacterium
ACTTCATATTATCCGATTAATCGATTATTCGGATAATGTAACAATTACATGTATAATAAATTGGTGGTACAGATATCTAAAAAATTCCTAGACAAAGAATTAGAAAGTGAACTATTCAATCAATTATGGTTTTCGCTTGGAAAAATAAATGCTTCGACAAAGGCCTCCGATTTTTATACAGATCTTTTGTCTCAAACCGAACGCCTTATGCTGGCGAAGAGAATCGCAACGGCCATTCTAATAACCAGAGGTCAAAATATGACTAAAATTCGAGCATCTTTAAATGTCTCCTTCACCACAGTTACAAATGTGAGTTCTTGGGTTAAGAACGCAAGACCTGAAACCAAAAGACTTTTAGAAAACATTTCCAAAGAAAAAAGCTGGGAAGCCTTATTTGATAAAATAGACGAAATTCTAGATAAAATTCCACCCAGACGTCATTCCGACTGGAAAGAAGAATTTAAACAAAAAAGAGCAAATTCGAGAAAAAGGTTAGCCAGAAAATCTCTTCGTTAACTATCCGATTAATCGATTATTCGGATAATATTAACAGGTTTTGGCGGCAAGAGTTTCTCTCTTACTCTAACTTTGTCTAAATTAGAATAAATATTCTTTATGTCCTTAAACTAATTAAGTAGATTAATCGCAGTTTTACGGATTGATGACTACAAACAGGGTAAATACTGCCAAGCTTTTAGTAACGTATGGTATAATAGACCATGCTTAAAATTTCAAAGAAAGATGCCATTATGCATGAACGCAAGGGGGTCAAAGGTACCTACTACCAACTTCCAGATACGGACGGCGGGAAGACTGTTGCTTACGCAGAATTTACCGGTGAACATGGAGAAAGAACAATTGGAAACAACTCTAGAATTTATTATATTTTAGATGGTACTGGCGAATTTATTATTAACAGTGAAAAATTTAATGTCGAGCCAGGAGATGTAATAGCTGTTCCTCCACATGCGACATATAATTTATTTCCAACAAGTTCTATTGTAAAAATAATTCTTTACTGTGAACTTTTGGAATTTTAGTTACTCATACTTAATAGCATCTATGGTTCGACTAGCTCACCATTTCAGCTCTCACTCGTACTTGAGAGCATCAATGGGATTAAGTTTACTAGCACTCGCGGCGGGGGCGACGCCAAAAATTACTCCGATTGCGGCAGAAACTCCAAAAGCCAAGGCCACTGACCAGAAAGTTACCGTCGTAGAAATAAACTGATTTATTGCCAAGGCGCCCAAGTATCCGATAAGAACCCCGATTCCACCTCCAACAACAGATAAGGTAACCGACTCAATAATAAATTGAACGAGTATATCCTGCGGTTTAGCCCCAACTGCTTTCCTAAGTCCAATTTCCCTGGTTCTCTCGGTAACGCTAACAAGCATTATATTCATAATTCCCACACCGCCGACAATTAAAGAAATTGCGGCGATTCCACCAAGGGCAAGGGTCACAACCCCAAGTATTTGATTAATTGTCGCGACCAGACTTGACGAGTCTACAACAGAAAAATCATCCTCTTTTAACCTTTTACTCAATTCTTTTTTTACTTGTCTTATTACTTCCGGAATACTGTCTTTATCTTTAGCTTTTATCCCAATCGCCTGGACGCTCTTCATACCAAACAATTTTTGTGCTGTTGTTAGGGGGAGAACTACAAAACTATTCACATCTATTCCGAACCCTCCGGAACCGATTTTACTTAATACACCGACAACTTGGAATTTCTGCCCACCTAAAGTTATTTGTTTACCGATAGGATTTGCTCCGCCGAACAACGAGTCAACGATCCCCGGCCCAATATTTACAACGTTTCTACCGGCTCTATTATCGCTTTCTGTCATCATTCGCCCGGAAGACACCGTTAAATTTCTCATTTTTTGGTACTCCGCAGTCAGGCCTGCCGTTGTTGTGTATTTTGTTTTACCGAGGTACGAGACCGATGATGGCATTTCGATTCCCGCCCCGACCGATTCAACCGCTCCTCCAACCCTTGAAAGTTTATCAACATCGCCGAGACTTAATTTGCTTCCGGCGATGTTCGGAGGTCCAAACCCGCCTCCGCCCCCACCAACTTTTCCGGGAAGGACAATTACTAAGTTGCTTCCCAAAGACTCAAACTGTTGGGTAATGTAGTTTTGTAAACCCTGACCAATTGAGACCAAAAGTATAACAGCCGAAACTCCAATTATAATTCCAAGCATCGTGAGAATTGAACGGGTTTTATTTCGCAACAAACTCTGCAAAGACAGTTTTATGATTTCGGTAATTGGTATCATTTGGTTTATTATTTAAACCTTGCGATCACTGATTATTTGGCCGTCTTTAATCTCAACTATCCTTTTTGTTTGTTCCGCAATCTCCCTTTCATGAGTAACCAAAACAATCGTGTTGCCTTTTTTGTTGAGGTCTTTCAGTAGCCCGATTATTTCATCCCCGGCTTTGCTGTCAAGATTTCCTGTTGGTTCATCGGCCAAAATCAAACTTGGTTTGGTAATTAACGCGCGGGCAATTGCTACTCGTTGTTGTTGGCCGCCGGAGAGTTGAGATGGAGTATGGTCCATTCTCTCTCCAAGACCTACCATTTTGAGAGCCTCTTCTCCTTTTTTCTTCCTTTCGTTTGCATTATTTCCAGAATAAATTAATGGAAGCTCTGCATTTTCTAAAGCTGAAGTTCTTGGCAATAAATTAAAGGCTTGAAACACAAATCCAATGTGCTTATTTCTTAATTCCGCCAACTTTTCCTCACTTAGCTTGCTTATATTTTTTCCTTCCAGTTCAACCGTCCCCGTTGTCGGTTGGTCTAGTATCCCAATCATGTGCATCAAGGTAGATTTTCCCGACCCTGAAGGACCTATTATTGCTACAAATTCACCCTCGTTAATATTGAGGTCTACTCCCCTGAGAGCTGAGACTTCCACATCATCCCCCAACTTATATGTTTTTGTAACTTTGGATAGGGAAATTAAAACAGACATATGACTAGTAACTAGCAACTAGTCACTAGTTACTAGTTTTTGTCCCTCCTTGAGGAGGGCGGGTGGCTGGGAAATGAAAGTCTGGCCTTCCGTTAGACCTGATTTAATTTCGGTTTCATCAATGCTCGTTGCCCCAATCTCCACTTTGACTTTCTTAGCCCTAGAGTTCTCGACTATCCAAACGTAATTAGACGTGTCAGTCACAACGGCAGAAGATGAAACCTTAAGTACCTGATTAATTGTATTGAAAATTATATCAGTATCCCCACCCATCCCCACCTTGAATTTTTGATCAATATTATCCGGAAGACTGATGCGAATATGATAAGCGTTTCCACCTGTACGGGATGTAAAAGCAATCATCCCAATCACTTCCACCTTTCCCTGATACAAATTGTCGGGATAGGCATCAAGTCTGATATCAACTGTCTGTCCAACCCTTACATTTGGCAAATCAGTTTCTTCCACTTCCGCGTCAAAATAGACTGTTAATGGATTAACAATTGTGTAGTTGGCGGCTGCAGGCAAAACATTAACTCCGGCAGAAGCTGGAACAACTGAATCAATAATTCCGGCAAAAGGAGCATATATTGTGGCGTTTTTTAAGTTGTCTCTTGCAGCCAAAACAGCATTGTACGCATTGTCGCGGTTTACCTCTGCGGTAGTGCGAGTAGCTTTTTGCGCAAAAGTTTCATCCGTTGCATGGTCCTTAACTTGATCCAAAACATTTTCTGCAGTCGCCTGATAGTTCCTGTAATTATTTAGAGCCTGCTGATATGCGGCATTGAGTGAAATTGCGTCAAGTTGGGCAATTCCCTGTCCCTTTTTAACAACATCGCCGGCTTTTACGCCAACCCAAGCTACAAGTCCTCCGCCCTGAAAAGTAAGAGGAGCATATTGGTCCGCCTTAACAGTTCCCGAGGTCGACACAGACTGAACCAGGTCTCCCTGTATAACTTTTGACGTTTCAACTTTGACGGGCTTGTTTAAATTTACTACAATCCGCCAAATAATAATTGCAACAACTCCAAGGATAATCCAAAACCACTTGCCCCATTTGAGTCTCCAATTATTTAAGAAGTTAAATATTTTTCGCATACCAAGTGTGAATTTTACTATTTATTTAGTAAAAATGAAATTATATAATTTGCGCCAGAAGGAAACCTTAGAATCTTGAATCTTGAATCTGGAATCTGGGGAGTTTCGGGGAATACGTTGTGACCAAACCGAAAGTATTATCCATTCCTTTTTTTCATTTTGTTTTGCAACCACCTCTATTCTTTGGTCACCAAATTGTCTGTAATACCTCCAAGCGTCATCTCCCTTATGAAGACTCCCTTTATATGATTGATCCGGCCTCCTCCAGGTAGCCCATGCATCACCTTGTTTGATTCCGCGTTCGCGTAATCGATCAAGTGCGTGGTTCGTCCAAATTACCCCTCCAAAGTGGTTATCCATAAATCTAATCTTTAATTTCCTCCAGAAGTTCGGAGGCAAGACCTCCGATTTCTTGTTTTATAAGACTTTCGATATTGTCACCCACTTTTTTACGCAAATATGTAAATAGTAGATCTTCATCGTGCGGGGAAGCGTCAAATATCCCCAAAAATTCCTCGTGGTGCTCGCGGGGAAGGTTATCGAGAACACATCCCATCACTTTATGATGAACTATTTCATCAATTAATCCCCAAAGCTCTTCCCTTTCCTCTGGAGTTTTAGCAACTTTTTTGATTTGTTTATCCACTTCTTTTAAATCAAGTAGGTGGTCGAAAAATAGTTTACTCATGCTTCTTTTAATTCTACTCCAGGCATATTGATTATATTGTACTCCACTGGTCCAAGCGGAACTTTATTATCCGGATCGTCAACAAAAAATACTATCACAGGCCCTTTTTTATATCTGGGTCCTCCCAAATAATTCATGACTTCAGGGCTGCCCCCGAAATGTTTTCCAGTAAAAGCGGCAGGACCAGCATCTGCAATATCCGCAACAACCGCGTTTCCATTCATGGTATTAACAATCAGGACTTTTCTATATTTGTACCAATCCCTTAAGTATGGCTGACGCACACCCCAATCGGGTAAATACAGTGTTTGGACAACCGCATACCATGTTTCGTTTTCAGCGGGAACATAACCCCATGCTCCTCTTCCCGGCGCCATGCCCTCATCCTTTTCCGGCAATTTGGGGTGAGTTGCCATTGTGTCCCCCGGGTAACGCATTAAGTGCTGTTCCGCTCCTATATAACCGTAGGTTGTGTTCAGGTGTTCACCTTCCAAACCCGCCCTCGCATTTACCCCGATAATTTGTTGAAAAACTTGTTCCAAACTCTTTTCGGTTGACCTGTCCAGGGGTCCTATTTTTTGAGGAAGAATTGCGTGCAGATTATTCAAAAGAAGTTCCTGGTAAGGAATGTTAGGGCTGTTTGCCTGTCCATCTGATACGTCTTTTATTATTTGAGTCAATTGAGGTAAGTTGTTGGCACCCATGGGTGGGGCAAAAAGGAGTGTTCCGGTGAGAGCGCCCGTTGCAACAACTTTAGCTGAATGTTCGCGAATTTTGGATAGATCAATTCCACGATCCGAGAAAAACTTTTCTACATGGGGATACTTCTCGGCAAAATTTTTCTTAACTTCATTTGCTCTAAGCTTGAGCTTGTTGCGAAGAAATTCAGTATCAACTCTCTCTCTATTTATTTTGTATGTTGTGCTGGGCAGATCGTGGGACATTGGCAAATTTTTTAATTATAAATTTTTAATTTTTAATCAATTTTTATTTCTAATTTCAATAATGTAGTAAATCAAAATTCCCAAAAGAAAACTTGTAATTACTTTCCATAGTTTTTCTTGAGAAATTTCTTCTAAACCAGAAAGGATAGCAAACCAAACTCCATACGCAGCCAACACATACCATAAATGTCTTAAGTGAAATCTTTTCATGTAAGTGTTCTCAACCTCTTAAGTGTTTCTTCCTTCCCTAATATTTCAATTGATTCATTAATTGGCGGAGTGAATTTACTCCCTGCGATGGCGATTCTAAGGTCCATGAAGAAGTCGCCGACTTTAAAATTATTATCTTTAGGAACCTGATCAAGCGGAATTTCTTTATTGATTGCTTCCATTGCTTTTTCCAAATGTTCTTTGTAATTTTCTCCAAATAAATTTTTGTCCACAACAGGCGCTTCCCAGAAAAATTTGGCAAATTCGTTGATATCCGAGATTTTTTTAATTCTATCCTTAAGTAAAACCGTAATGGCTGATTGGGCAGATTGAGATAATTGGGTAAATTGGGGGGATATGGATTGAAATTTTGAGTTCAAATCTCCGTCTGACATTTGCCTGATATATTGACCATTAAACCAGTCCAGTTTATCCACTAGAAACCTGGGGTTTGCTTCCTGGAAACCGTCAATATCAAAATACTCGACAAATTCCGGAAGTGTAAAAAGTTCACGATTGTCTTTTGGTGCCCACCCCAAAAGCATGACAAAATTAAGAAGCGCTTCGGGAAGATATCCTTGATCTAAAAACTGCTCGGCGAAAACTGAATCGCGCCGTTTTGATAATTTTTTACCGGTTTCTGCAGAAAGGATATCTGTAACATGTCCTATTTCCGGCACCTTTGCGTCCAGATATTCAAATACTAAAAGGTGAATCGGTGTGGAAGGGAGCCAATCATGACCTCTTAGAATATGAGTTACCTTCATATCTATATCATCAACAGCTACGGCCAGATGATAGGTTGGGAAACCATCCGTCTTTAATAAAGTTGCGTCATAAACAGAATCACTATTCCATGAAATTTCTTTCTTATGAACAAAATCACGATAGGAAAGTATTTCATTTTCCGGAACTTTTAATTTAATAGCGCCCTCAGTTAAACCTTTGTCTCTGCATTGATCGCGAAGAACGCTGGAAAATCCCTCCTCCTTGGCGTTTTTAGATTTACATTGGCAGTAAAAGGCATGACCATCTTTAACCAGTTTCTCGGCCGCCGCGCGATATAGTCCCTTTTCTTGTCTTTCCGATTGAACGTAATATTCATCCCAAACTAAATCAAATTTTTTTAAAGTTTTTTGCAAAGCTTCCGTGGCCCCTTCAACCTGACGTTTTTGATCGGTATCCTCTATGCGAAGCAGGAAATCTCCTCCGCCATGTTTCGCCAATGCGTAAGCGTAGAGGGCAGTTCTTAAACCACCAATATGCAAAAATCCCGTTGGGCTTGGGGCAAAACGGGTACGTACATTAGACATAATTATCTGATTCTACATCATATCAGGTTGAACGGGAAGCTCTGCCAAGATATACTGAAAGGGTAGAAGAGTAGAAGAGTAAAAGAGTAGAAGTTCTGACTTACACTCTCATGCTCTCTTGCTCTTATACTCTATACAATGACTGGCCTGACCCAAGTCGCTATAAATGCCAGAAAAGGCATCCGATACGGAATTTTTTTCATAATATTCATAATTGTGGGAAAATTTTTGCTCGATTCCGGAGTGGCCATATATAAAAAAGTTTTCCCTGCCCCCCCTCCCCCGCCCACAGTAAAATTTGGAAAACTTACAAAGATTCCGTTTCCTTCAAGCTCTCCTGTGCCAAAAATAAACTACGTTCTAGAAACTCCTGAGGGTGGGCTTCCCACTAATATTTCGGGGCAGGCAAAAGTTTTCTTCATGCCCAAAATCAGTGCAAACCTACTATCGCTTGATGTAGCGAAAAACAAGGCCAAAGTACTTGAATTTACAAAAGATCCAGTACAAGTATCCGACACTGTCTACAAATTTGGGAGTCCCAACTTTCCTTCAATCCTTGAAATTAATATCATTACCGGAGTTTTTTCCATAAGCTACGATTTAATAGCGGACAGATCTCCGATTGTCACCAAACCACCAATTGCAGAGGTGGCGGCATCGGAGTATCGGTCGGCTCTTTCCATCGCCGGAGTTTTGCCGGCAGACTTGACCGGACCGGTAACACATAACTTTCTGAAGTTATCAGACGGAAAATTAATTAGCGCGTTATCTTTATCCGAAAGCGATTTAATAGAAGTCAACTTATTCAGAAAACAATACGACGATTTGCCGAGCGTGACCGGTGATCCAAATAAGGCCAATGTTTGGGCAATAGTGAGTGGTTCCAGTAACAAAAGACAACAACTAATTGCTGCTGAGTATCATTACTTTCCTGTCGACGAAACTCAATTCTCGACTTATCCGATTAAAACTCCAACCGAGGCGTATGCCGAGTTTACAGCCGGAAATGCGTTTGTAGCAGACATGGGTTTAACAAAAGATGGTGATACGCTAAAAATAAGAAGGGTTTACCTTGCTTACTTTGACCCTGACACTATAACCGATTTCTTCCAACCCATTTATGTTTTTGAGGGAGATAACGGATTTACAGCATATTTGCCGGCAATAAAAGCAGACTACTACGGAGAGTAAGACAAAAGTAATAAAAGTATTACATGTATAACAAGTATAAAAACACACGTGGTTTGATTTTATTCCTGTATACCCCTCTTCCTCCAGTTTGTAGCATAGAAATTTGACTTTGGTGTGAAAAAT
>CAZBTH010000033.1:0-7969 GCA_964494885.1 uncultured Gammaproteobacteria bacterium
TAATTAAATAAGCCTCACCGTTTAGAATTCTTACGCTAGACCTGGAGATATCTCCGCGGTTCTCACGGATAGACTTAGCCTCGGCCCCTTTTAAGGAAATTCCGGCCTCAACTCCTTCTCCCGTGAGTTCATATTCAAATCTGGCACGTTTATTAAATATCTTCATAATTAAGATTGTACATCAAATGTGCCTAATACGAAGATGGGGCTTTACATGTGCTTAATATCAACCGAGTATAGTTTGTCCCCCATCAGAAGTATTATCTTTTTATCAGCCTCAGATACCACTATGTTGGAAGAAGCGGAAATAGATTCACTTATATACTGGGCTTTATACGTTCCCTTTTTGTCAGTAACCACCACTCTTTTACCGGCACGATCCAGCAAATAGATGTATTGGGTGTCATCCCCGGCAAATATGGCATCCGTATTGCCAATTTCGGGAGTAACACCACTAATCTTAAAGTTCTGAGGGCTTCCCTGGCTGTATTTCAAAATTTTCGAATTGGGGAAAAGGGCATAAACAGCTCCATCAATTACCCACTGTCTGACTCCGGAAAAATCTGCATTGGTACTCGCCGAAAGCCAGTTTGTTTTGTTTGGAAAAGCCCCCCCCACTCCGGCGTACCTGTATATTTGATTACCTGACTCGTCCAATATGTAAATATTTCCCGCAAATGCTTTTATTAAGACATTTCCCTCCCAACTTTTTTCAATAACCTTGTTCTTTTGCTTATCAACTTCGTAAACTCCGTCGCTTGCCAAAATAAATGCTCTGTCCTCATAGGAGGCAAGGTCGAAGGCCTCTTCAATTACCCCAGGACCTGCCACCACCTTACTTTTCTTTGTAGAAATGGCAATACTTACAATCCTCTTTCCGGCTTTATCCAAAATAAATATATTTCCCCCTGACACTGTTAAAGCGTCCCCTTTAAACCCTGAAGAAAGTAAACCCAAGTCCAAGAAAAGTTCGGGAGTAGCCAAAAATTCACCCAAAATTGAGGCCCGACTTGAATCGATCTTCTTTCTAACTGCATCATATGCCGGATCTTTGATATGAAGACTCTCAAGCGTCGCAAGTTTATTGCTGGCATCGTAGAAAAGTTCTCTTGATCTTTCCGGACTAACGCTGGATAGACTGATTGCTTCATCTATCTCACTTTGAACCTGCTGAAGTATTCCTTGATACTTGTTTTTAACGTCATTGATTTTTTTCTGTCTAATTCCAAACCCGATGCTTACAGCCAGAACAAAGATAAGGATTAAAGCCACGGAAAAGGTCAATTTTTTACTTTGCGATGAGTATTCATCATTAACTTCATTTTTTACATAAATTTGTTTTTGGGGCAACTTCTTTAAAATCCCGTCGACAATATTAGACAATTTTTGTTTGAAACTCGGCTGTGGAAAACTAAAACCATTTGCAACCGGAGGGGATTCAAAATATTCTGCCTGTTCTTGGGAAAACCGGAGAACTATCGCAGCCATATTTCCGGTAGTGTTTTCGCCGCTAGACTCGGGAGAAAATATTTCTATTGCCTCTTCGGGGCTCCCGGCGGAAAGCGCGGCCTTAATAACACTCGGAGAAGCCCCATCGTAAAAAGATTTTGTTCCAATAAGCATCACATCACCTTTTTTTGGAAAACCTGAAGAAACAATTGTCTCCTCACCGACGCTCTTTAGAATTGTTCCGATAGACCCCTCTCTACAGATTGTTACCTCTGCCCCGCCAACCGCAGCAGAGTAGACAACGTCTCCGCAAACACTTGCTGCCGCAATTTCCACATCTCCCCATGACTCTTTAAAACCCTTAGCCAAATTTTCTACTGCAGACTTGAGGGCGTTAAACGGTTTGACCGAAAGGTCATTAAAATAATCCTCCTTGAATTTTGATATCAGGATACGTCCCGCAGAAATGGTTTCAACATTGTGACCTTCAACTTGCGAAGTTGACAAGACGACAAACAAATGTCCGCGGAGGGATTTCTGCTCAGCACCTTCGGGTACAAAATCATAGGACTCAGCCCATCCGGGTCCTTTCGGAATTCCTGTTAATTTTGCGCTAACAATCTCAAACATTCTAAAGAATAACTAAAGCTGTCAAAAAAACCAAAATAGCAAATCCCATATGAAGCCAGCTTAATGTTTTTGCCAAACTCTCAAAACCCAACTGTAATGTATCCGTCATCATTTTGACCTGCCTAACAACAACCAAAGAAAACACCAGATACATTCCCAACAACAACAGAGCAAATATTTTTGCTATCAACCACACATTAATATCTGTAAATAGTATTTCCATGTTTAAACCTTTGACCTCAGATCGTCCAATATCTTAACTGCCCGTTCAGGGTTGGGAACAGCGTAAAAGTCAAACTCAGATACTTCAGCGGCGGTTTGAATAAAAACATCTCCATAATTAAGTAGCGTTCGTATCACGCCACCCGTTGTATAACTTACGTCCTCAATTTTCTCTATCTCGGCATTTGAAACTCTCTTATTTATAAGATTGTAAAAGTCGACATCGACTATCCTTTGGTCCGTAATAAAATAAACATTAAAATACCAATCCAAAAATCCTTCGATCGCATAAGCACTTGTCACCAAATACCAAGAAAGTGTTATTACAAGCGAAAACCCTTCCGGCAGAAGCGTAAATACTCCGAAAAGATTTAGAAGAGTTGGCCCTGATAGTAAAAAGATAGAAGTAACGATCCACCTTAAGTTGACAACGGGGTGCTGTCTAAGCATTAAAATTATTTGCTCCTTGCTGGCTTTTGTCTCAAAATCAATATCGTCGGGGTAAAGGCTAAAGGAAGACCACCTGCTATGAGAGTGTCCATGGACCCCTATCTTTTGTGCTTCGGTCTTTGGAGGGTCGGCTGGGAGGCCAGACTGTTCCTGAGGAATGTTCTGGGGTTCGATCTTTGGTTCTTCGGGGGAAATAAGAGTATCTTGCTTCTTTGAAGTAAATATATCCGGCATCTTACGCAGATTATAACATTTATAGTCCGCAAATTACCAATTTACAATTTTCAATTTACAAGGAATTTTCAATTACTAAATTATTTTCTTTCAATATTAAAAAATGCAAATTCGACAGAACTTCCAAAACGTACACCCTGGGGAATCCTTATATAACCAGGGGCTCTTAAATTAAAGGCCTGTTTGAATTCATTACCTGTAAGGTTTATGTTTCCATTGATTATCACATTTGTGGTTACTCCATTACCTTGAGTAACTGTGACGCTTGTTGTGCCACTAACCCCTCCCTTTTCTCGCAGTTCAGCGTAACTATAACCACCACCACCTCCAACACAAGGTGTTGTGGGAACAATTCGACTATCTGACCCATTTTTCAAAACTATCGCCGCGTTAACTATATCTGTAAATTCTTCATTAGTCAGCCAAGGATTTCCTTTTCCACAGGTGGCGCCACTACTTGTGTAACCTTGTCTATACCATGCCTTATAAAGCCAAGGAGACCCCCCCAACTTTTCATACGTTTTGTCTATAAAAGTGGATCCACCCGATCCATCGGTTGTGTCCCACCCTGAAGTTAATGAATAACCACCCGTTGTTGATGAATAATAAGTTACAACATCTTCCAATACTTGTCCTTTTGTATCGTCCACCGCCTGTTTCCAGGAGGAAGGAGAATTATCTGATTTTGATTTGCTAAATACCTGACAAGTCTGTGTGGTACAGATTGTCGTACCCGCAGTTTTGTATCTATAGGCATAAGTTCTTGCAGCAACTGCCTGGGCCTTAAGAGCTTCCGTATTCCAGCTTGAGGGCATTTCAGCTATGCCATAAAGATATTTCGTCTCAAAATCCACCGATCCATAACCCGAAACAGAAATTGTTCCCCCGGTATCTTTACTAACCGGTTCTTTTCCGTAATACGCCCTTAATATTTGTTTGTAATTCTGTCCGTTTTGAGCCCTACCGCGCGCTCCATACTGGCTCATTCCTTTTCTATGTGTATATCCGCCAAATGAAAATACAGCAAAAGATCCCGCAGGGGCCGCATCCCTAAATCCTTTAATCGAAGCGTTGTAATCATCAGCTAACTCGACATCGCCCACACTTGTTATAAAACTTCCGCTTTTTGCCGCCAAAAGCGATTCCTGTTTTGCAGAAAGCGTTGAAAGATATGTATCAACTTTCGCTACTTCTCCCGCCAAAAACTTTTGCTTTTCGGAAACTTGTGTCTGGAGAGAAGAAAGACTTGCTTTATTTTTTTCTAAACTTTGCTTGTCAGTTTTAAGTTTGGAGAGGTCTGTTCCATATTGCTCCATGGTTTTCCTGTCTTCATCCGCCGCCTTTTGCCGGAAACTAATTTCCTGGAATGCTTGTGAGGCACTATCGGAAAATATAAAGGGGGTAATTGGGTCGTATAAACGCATAAAAGTGTAATGATTTTTGGCTTTTCCTTCAAATATTTCTTTTGTATAAGCTAAATCTTCCTCCCTTTTATCGATTTGTTTGGCAAGATTCACAAGTTGTTTTCCTAAATTTGAAATTTTGGCATTAAGGTCGGCTATTTGTTTATTCAAAGATGCAAGGTCTGCCTTGTTCTTTTCCTGGGCTGGGGAGAGAGCGTTTATTTCCCTTTGAATTTGGGAGATTTGACAATCGTAATCGGAGGCAGGACACTCCTGGGCCAAGATAGTACTTAGTACAGAGTACTTAGTACTTAGAAGGGCGGCAAATCCAATTAGAAGTAGGAAAACTATGTACTTTGTACTATGCACTCTGTACTTAATCATATTTCATTATACCAGCCAAAAATGGTAAAATATCCCTAGGATGAAGAAAAAATTACTAATGGCCTTACTTATTATTGCCATGTTTTGGCAAATCCCCAAAACTATATATGCGGCTGGGGACGAATTGTGCGACGGTGATTCCGGGATAAATACAGCCATCGGCTGTATACATGTACTTTCCGGACCTGAAGCTTTTTTGGGAGACATCCTCAAATGGTCTGTCGGCATCGGTGGCGGAATTGCGTTTCTTTTGATTGTCTACGCGGGGTTTATGGTAATGACATCTGCGGGCGACCCCGAACGCCTTAAGGCCGGCCAGGAACTTCTAACTAGTGCCATTTCAGGTTTGATTTTACTTATTTTTTCAATATTCATACTCAAATTCATAGGAATTGATATACTGGGTTTAAACAAATTTGGTTTTGGACAATAACATGTTGGCACAATTAGACTTTAACAGAATTCAGGCCATTGGAGCACCCACCTTTGCTTTCTGGGGGAGAGGTGGGGGCGATCTTGGATCGGTAATATCCGCCATTCTTCCTTACATCTTCGGCGCCGCAGGAATTGCTTTGTTAATTTATTTAGTTATGGGCGGCCTGCAAATGATGACATCCCGTGGTGACCCAAAAGCCATGCAAGGAGCCCAAGCTAAAATTACAAATGCGCTAATCGGTTTTGTTATCGTTATAACTGCATTTCTTATCGTTCAGATACTTGCACAGATTTTCAAATCGACCGGTACAGGAGGGTTCGGCGAACCTTTTAATAAATAAAATTTATGAATATTAATGCAATGTTTAAATCGCCTTTTGGAGAAATCGGAAAGATTGGAGAATTGGTTTCCCTTTTTTTAAATATTGCTTTTGTGATTTCCGGTTTAATCCTCCTGTTTTTCTTTATCATGGGCGGAATAGGAATGATTGCAAGCGCGGGGCAATCTGACCCGCAAAAGGCAGAGCAGGCCAAAAAAACCGTTACAAGCGCCATTATCGGCTTTGTTGTTGTATTTGCGTCCTACTGGATAGTACAATTGATAGGTACACTCACGGGTGTGCCAATACTCTAAATGCAAAATTTATTAGCAGCAGGAAACATATTCGGAACAATTAATGCCCCATCGGCTCTCTCACAGTATGGACCAGATGCAGGTCCTGCCATTGGGGGTCTAATTGAAAAAGTGCTCCAATTTCTTATAGTTGGGGCCGGTATTTATGCTCTCTTTAATTTGGTGCTTGCCGGATACGATTTTATGGCTGCCGGAGACGATGCCAAAAAAGTTGCAGGTGCCTGGGCAAAAATTTATCAGACAATAATCGGACTTGCCTTCTCGGCCGGGGCATTTGTTCTAGCCGCCCTGATTGGACAATTTGTATTTGGCAGTTGGGACTTTATTCTTAGTCCATCTATCCCGAATTTATAGAATATGAACAAACTAGCCTTAGATTTATTTCCAGCCGGTGGGTACAAAGGTTTTGGCAAACTGGGATTGGAAACTGATTCTGCAGGAATGTCCGATATCATTTTTGGTAATTTTATTTCTTCGGCTATTGGTCTTATCACCCTTATTGCAATAATATGGTTTGTGTTTCTGATGACTACCGGTTCTTATGCCTTTATGACCGCCGGTGGTGATAAACAATCACTGGAAACTGCGAGGAAAAAAATTATAAATGGCCTTATCGGTTTAATGGTTTGTATTTTCGGGATTTTTATAGTCAGATTTGTTGGCTACTTGATCGGAATCCCTGATATTTTAAACTTTCCGTTACTCTTTGGTAAATTGACCGGACTTATTAAATAACCCATGGCAAACAATTTAATCGCAAGTTCTACTTATTCAATAAACAATCCGATTTTGGGACCGGGTTTACAGGGTGTATTTTCCTCCGGTCCAACCGCATTTTTGTCAACATTTATTCCAAATTTCATCGGTCTGGCTCTCGTTGCCGGAGTTTTAATATTCTTCTTCATGCTTATTTTAGGTGCGATTCAATGGATAAGTTCCGGCGGAGACAAGCAAGCGCTTGAGGCCGCACGCGGTAGAATTACAAGCGCCGTGATTGGAATTGTGATTCTTCTTGCCGCTTTTGCTCTATTGAAAATCGTTGAGACATTTTTCGGTATAAATATTCTGACCCTTGACATTGGTCCCTTGGTAATTCAATAATATACATAATGACAAATTTATTAGCAGTTACGAGTGATTCAATCAACTTACAGCCGCCCAGCAATACCCAATTTGCTCAGCTTGGTGGTCTTACGGTTCCTTCCATTGTTTCTGCTCTCATCAGGCTCACGGTGGTTGTGGCCGCAATTGTCTTCTTCTTTATTTTGGTAGTCGGCGGAATTCGTTGGATTGCCTCCGGTGGAGATAAAGCTCAGACGGAAGCAGCCAGAAATCAAATCACAGCAGCTTTGGTCGGCCTTGTAATAGTTTTTGCCGCATGGGCAATAGTTGCTTTAATCAATACTTTCTTTAAGATTGACATCTTCTCCCTTGCTATTCCCTCAGTATAATTCACGCTTGCTCCGGCTCCAGATAAATCCGAAAATTTCAGAAGAATTCGGAGATGTCGGATAGATCGGAGAGGTCGGAGAATCGATCTGGTATTATTAAATAATGATATATGACGTATCCGATTTAGAAGTTTACAAAGTTTCTCTCCTGCTTTACAAAGAACTCAAAAATATTCTAAGAAAAGTACCTTTTTCTAGCAGAGATATCGTTCGAAATTGTGACAGGGCTGGACAATCAATTCCTGCAAACACCGCTGAGGGTTTTGCAAAAAAGTCATCAGAAGCAACGTTTAAATTTCATCTTAGAGTTGCTTTGGGCTCAAGCGACGAAGTAATTACCCATCTAAGAACTTTAGCAATTTCACTCCCCATGATGTCCTTTGAATTCCTCGAACTTGCAGAAAAATATAAAATACTATCGAAAAGACTAAATTCGCTTCACAAGAATTGGCGTTCGTATAAATTCTGATTAATCCGATCTATCCGACCTTCTCTGGCTTCCTCCGACCTTCTCTGGCTTCTCTGATTTATCTGAGATGTTCCCGTCTCTTTCGGTTTGTCTAAATTTGTATTAGAATTACTGATGTATGGATATTGCCACAATTGAGGATTTAGGAACTGTTTTTCCTGACTTTCCCTTTTTAGTATGCTAATTATGGATAAAGGTTTTTAAGATC
>CAZBTH010000034.1:0-2226 GCA_964494885.1 uncultured Gammaproteobacteria bacterium
TCTCCGTTATTGAAGAATGCAGATAATCACTGGTTCATATCATACAATAGTCCATTAATAGCAGCTAACTAGCGCTATTTTTTTTATTTCCAAAAATCAGCATCGATTGTCATTTTGTTATCAAGGTTCAAGATTCAAAACACCTCGACTCATGTTCACTAAAAGTGAGCATTCGCTCGGTGTAAATAAACCCGCGATAAGACCCCCCAAAGATCCTATCGCGGATTTACTATAACTAACTTTTCAAAATTTTAGCCTTTCGGTGGCCAAGTCGGCTCCATAAATTTAAATTAGCCTATAATACCTCCATTATACTCGCCCCAAAAACGCTGTCAACCCAGGTCAAGTGCCTGTGGAAAACCAACAAAAAAGCGCCTCCGCCAACTGGCGGATGGGCGCTCTTACAAAGGATTTGTGGTTCTTTTTGCGAATTTGTACAACATTGTCGCGTTCGTAATAACAAACGAGCGCACCTTGTCCATTTCTTCTTCGGTAGAATAAACAGGGATCATATTTAATTCATCAATAGTCGCTTCCGCAAATTTAGTATGCATCTCTGCTTCAAGAACATCCAAGTATTGCCTGTCCATGGTTCTAATTAAATTTTTTACAGTTTTTTCAATGTTATCCCTAATAAACCATCCTTTTTTAAGCTCCATCTAAACCTCCGAACGTCAAACGTTCTCCAAACTATTTTCTCTCGCTATCTTAGCATGAATCAATAATCGCTGCAAGTTCGTGTATGAGGCCACCCACTTTTGCACTCCTCGCCCGAATTAATAGTTTGTAATTGTTTGTTTGCCGGTAATGATAACATGAATTGTACCGGTGACATCTTGTTTTTGAAAGCATGATGCACGCGATCGATATTGTACCAAACAAGCCAATCAACTAATTTTCTATTGAACTCAATAAGGTTAAGTAAATCTCCTGCATGATAATCAATGAACTCTTCCTGGATGGTTCGGTTGAATCTTTCAACATGGGCGTTCATCTTGGGAGTTCTGGGATAAGTATGATAATGAGTAAGATGTAATTTTTTAAGTTCTTCAGAGAAATGTTTTTTGAACTCCGAACCGTTGTCGGTGAGAACAAAGGTTATCGGAAAAGGAAATACTTTAAGACAAATCTCAAAGAACTCTTTCGCGGCAATGGAAGCATGGGAGGTCGTCCCCCAAGCAAAACTGAATCTCGTATAAATATCTTCAAAAGTAATAACATACCTTCTGGAGCCATTGGCGAACCTCTCTATCGTATCCAGCGATACACAGTGCCCGGGGTAGAGAGCCTTGAAATTTTTCGGTTTTCTAAGGACTTTTTGACGATTTATCTTTTTGATTTTACCAAAGTGGGATATTTTTTGAGGAAACATCCGGAGACCTCCCATATCCTTGATCAAGCGTCCGATTGTTTGTGGTTTAGGACATAGGATATTTTTTGTTTTGCAGAATTGATTGAGAATTGGAAAAAGTTTTTCTTTACCGAGATTTGGGTGTTCCCAGCGCTGACGCTTGATTTCGGATAATATTTCCAAATCCCATATTCTTCTCCTTTTGTTTTTAGGGGTTCTTTTCTTCTCATTAAGGGCTTCGGGCTTCTTACCTCCCGCTTTCCATTTCTTTTGCCAATTGAACAAAGTGCGTCTTTTTACTCCGAATGCTTCCGTAGTTGTTGCCAAACCGTGTTTTTCCAAGAAAATTACAATCTTGGTTTTCTTAAGAGCTTTTTCCGTAATCATATACCGGTAGCGTAACGCATCTTGGTAGACGGTCATAAAGCCTCTTACTCCTTTGATATCTGATGTTATGTGATGAAAAAACTCCATAAAGCTCACTTGTCCGCCTTAGGCGGGAGGCTTTACGGAGTGCAATATGTATCTGGCCTTATGCAGCAAGCCTTTAGTTAACCTCAAGGGGTGACACTGTGGATAAATATTGCTCGACCTTTTCAATCGGAATCATGCCATTTAAGTATTTACCCAAGTGAATACGTTCATAGTTGTACCAGTGTAAATATTCTTCCAGTGTTTTCCACGGCCTTGTTGGATTGAGATAGAATTCTTGATCAATGACTCCATGCGCTCGTTCTACTGCACCATCCCAGTTGGGAGAAGATTTGGGAATAAAGTAGTGGGCAATTCCTCGTTCACCAAGATACTTATGGAACACGCCGCGATTTTCAGAGCCATTATCATTTTGTACTCCCAGAATCTTGAAAGGAAAAACC